>CAZGJS010000003.1:0-259120 GCA_964525875.1 uncultured Eubacteriales bacterium | reverse complement strand
CCGTAGTAGCCGGTAATTGCGGAGTACGATTTCTTGACTGTGCCCAAATTGTGCCCAAAAGATGTCAGGGATATCAAAACGTATCTAACAATATCGAAGTCTATCGAAACCCGGGAGCCCTCAAAAACACGCTTTTACAGAGTAAGTCCATTATTTTCTACACCTTAGCTTTTTCCGCGGCTTCCTACACACGGTAGAAGTCGGAGGTTCAAGTCCTCTGTCGCCCACCACACCCCCTTCTTAAGCCTCGATCGGACGCCACCCCTAGGGCTATTCTCTTTTCACCGGTCCTAGGTACTTGTCCAGCCAGGCGAGGGTTTCTTTGATGAATTCCTTTGTGGGCGGGATATGGTCCGTTTCGTACAATTTCAACTGCTTGGTCTCTGCTGGAGTCCCTAACAGGTCGAACATAGGCTTGACTCCTGTGTCAAGAGAATTATCGTACTTGCCGTTCAACATCAGCGTTGGCATTCTGACGCGGGTTACATAATTGAGCTGATCTGATTCAGGACGCCGAAGTCCTCGAGTTGCGAGGCCTCCCGCCAATAACACAATGGCCCTGAGACGATCTTCTACGGCCGGGATGATCGCTCCGATCTGCCCACCCCAGCTCATGCCGTAATAGGCAAGCTTCTGGCTGTCGATATCCGGTCGGGTTTCCAGATAGTCGATGCATCTCCTGAAATCTTTGACGATTTGGATCAGAAATTCGGTGTACGCATGAGATTCAGCCCCCGAATGGATGGCCCCCAGAGCCGGGTCTGCCCGCTCGAAGGTCCCTTTATAAACAGGAAAGAGAACAGCCCGTCCGTTCTTGATGAGAAAAGAAAAGAACATGCTGAATTCATAATAGCTTTCGATATTTTGGCTCGATTTTTGATTCGTGACGGCACTGCCGGGAAAATAGATCACGGTCTGATAGGGAGGCGCAGCGTTCCCGGGCAGGAAAAGATAGGCCAAGATCCGCTCTCCGCCATAGGCAGCATCAAAGGTGATCTTCTCCTGAATCCAGCCTCCCGGGCTTTCTTGTTTGGATTCTAGGCGTGCGTTCAGATCAGCTTTATCGTAAGAGAATTGCTCTTTGTAAACCTGAAAGATCGCATCTGGAACCGGCTTTTCCTTGTCATATTCTCTGGGCGGAGCGGATTTCGTCATTTGAAACGCTTGCGGCGGGATCCGCTCCGGATCGGGATAGACGGCGCATCGAAATCCGTTCTTGGCGGAACGGTCCATAGGAGCGGCTTGAGCCAGATTCGCGAAACTATAGGGGTTATCATCCCAGGCGCCGCCCCTGATCAATCTTCCTTTTTGAGTTTCGGTCCAGCACCATTCCCGGACATTTCCCGGCAAGTCGAAAGCCCCATAGGCCGTGACGCTCGGAAGACTTCCCACCGGAACCGGGCCTTTGCGCCCGTAATTACTAAAGGCGTGAATGATGGCGTTCCCCCCCAATTGAGGATATCTGATCATTGGCGTATAGAGGCCCCTTGCCATAGCCCAATGATAATCTGTCGGCAGGCTTTTCCCGGCATACTCAGCATACGCCGCAGCCTCATACCAGCTGACGCCTGAGACCGGATAGTCGCCTTCACCCTCGGGATAATCCCCCACGGGCCAGGTCGACGGACCAGGCAGGCCCGTTTGATCCACCAACCCTCCCATCGCCTCCTCCCAGGTCAGCTCTCTTCCTTCCTTGAGGAAAGCGTGTTTCCAGTATTTCCTGTTTCTGTAGCCCCCGGCGTCAACGAATTCCTTGTATTGTTTGTTGGTGACTTCGTACCTGTCGATGAAGTAATCGTCCAATTTCCCGATCGGCGTATCCGCCGCCTGGACCCGCACCATGCCCGGTGGAATGCTTCCCGTTTTATCGAGGACTCTCACAAGATCGTAAGGAATGACCGTGCCGGGTTTGCCCACCACAGATCCCATATTCCACGTGGACGAAGCCGCCAGGACAGTCTCATAGCCTTCCTTTTCGAACCTCCAGCGGAAGATCCCGATAGGAACCCGGAGCTTCTCTAAGGGCGTGACACCCAGATAGGACCACTCGGCATCGGGGGTCCCGTACTCCTTCATATAGACACCGGCCCCGGGAGGCTCCGTGCTGATGTCGATGTTCAGCGAGCATTTCGAGAAAAGCTCGGCCAGTTTGGGGTCGCGCGGGATGATGGCTTCGGCTTTCTCAGCGAGCCTATAGGGAGGAACAAGGTTCCGCCAGACGTCGTTTTCCTCGATCATCCGCTCGATCGCCGGAAGGGCCACCTGCCGGGCCCAGCGGACTTTGCCCTGATGCTTGGAGAAGAAAAAGGCCCCGGTGGCGATCGCAAGGATGGCGAAAGCCGCAGGAATGGCCACCGCCGGACGGCGCAGCTTCTTCATAAGCGACCGCAGGTTGAAGACTCCCGCGGCCTCCGCCTGGAGCGCCGCCTCGTAGGCCCTCAGGTCTTTCAACATGTCTCCGGCCGAGCTGTAGCGCGAGTCGCGGTTCTTTCTGAGCGCCCGAGAAACGACCTGCTGCAGTTCCTCCGGCACCGGAGGTTTGCGTTGTTTGAGCGGTCTCGGCTCTTCATGGATAATCGAATGGATGACCGATAGGTCTCGGTCGCCCCGGAATGGCAGCTCGCCCGTCAGCATCTCGTAGAGGACGACCCCCAGCGACCAGAGGTCCGTCCTATCGTCGACCTCCTCGCCACGGGCCTGTTCGGGAGACATGTAGGCTACGGTGCCCAGCGTCGTTTGGCTCTTGGTGAGCGACGACCCGCCCCGGAGCTTGGCCAGCCCGAAGTCCATGACCTTGGCCTGACGCTTGGCCGTGACCATGACGTTGGCGCTCTTGATGTCCCGGTGGATGATGCCCTTTTGGTGGGCTTCGCTCAGACCGGCCGCCACCTGGCTGACGATGCCCAGGGCGTCCTCCGGTTTCACCGGCCCCTCCCTGATCCTGTCCCGGAGCGTTTCTCCCTCCACGTATTCCATGGCGATGTAGGGCCGCTCTTCGGACTCCCCGACCTCGTGGATGACGCAGATGTTCGGGTGGGACAGGGCCGCGGCCGCTTGGGCCTCGATGAGGAAACGCTCCTTAAGTTCGACGTAATCGGCCAGGTGGGGCGGCAGGAACTTTAAGGCCACCGTGCGATGGAGCTTGATGTCCTCCGCCCTGTAGACGATCCCCATGCCGCCACGGCCGATCTCCTCGATAATGCGGTATTTCCCGGCGATGAGGCTGTCTTTCGAGATGACAGGAAGAGGGGTGGCCAGGGTTTTCGTCATGGAGGCCCCGTTGGCACCCCCCAGGTTCAAGGGCGTGGCGCAGTTGTTGCAGAAGTGCGAGTCGTCCTTGTTCTCGGCGTGACAATTCGGGCATTCCATGCCATTATCCCCCATCCCTATGCCCGGATATTATCACCGAGGCAGATACCTGTCAACCGCGAAACACGACCTTTCTATTGTGTCCAAATTGTGCCCAAAATATGTCAGGAATATCAAAACAGAATGATATCGAAATCCATCGAAATCCTGGAGCTCGCAAAAACAGGCATATTGCAGAAGATATTCATTGTTTTCTACACCTTAGCTTTTCCCGCCGCTTCCTACACACGGGTGAAGTCAGAGGTTCAAGTCCTCTATCGCCCATTCCCTTCCCCGAAACGCCTATTTCTTTTGCCTCCCCCCTTGATACGTTCGCCGGCGCCAAACCCCGATTTTTAAATCGGGGTAAAAAGCGCCGCTCAGTATTAACCCTGAGCATACCCCGGGCTTCAGACCGGGGAGTCGAATGGGTTGATTGCTCAAGGGGGATAACTAAGAAAATCGCATGTTGAGGAAGATCTGTTTTGCTCTCACTGTCAATCGAAGCCATTCAAGTCACGATTTTATAAAATTGTTATTACAACATTTCCTGTTTTTTGCCCTGTTTCGACATACTTGGTGGCCTCGATAATCTTTTCCAGGGGGTAACGTCTATCAATAACGGCTTTATACTTTCCTGCCTCGATAAGTTCTTTGAAAAATACGATATCCTTTTTACTATCTTTGGGGATTGGAAACTTTGCTTTTTTACGGCAGAAAATCGGTGTCCATAGGGCTAAAAAAATATTCTGCGCCAAGAACCCAAGATCCGTCGAAAAATATACCCCACCTGGTTTTAGCATTTTTTTACAACGAAAGAATGAACTTTTACCGACAGCATCGATAACGACATCATACAGTTGGTCATCTCTTGTAAAATCGTCTTTTGTATAGTCTATTATTTTTTCTGCCCCAAGTGATCTCACTAATTCTATGTTTTTTGTATTGCATACTGCTGTAATTTTTGCGCCATAATATTTAGCTAGTTGGACACAAGCGGAACCAATAGACCCCGAGGCTCCATTGATCAGGATGTTTTTTGATTTCTGAAAATTGATTTTCCTGATGTATGTCATGGCCAGCATGAGTCCGTCACAGACGGCGGCCGCCTCTTCGTAGGACATAGGGGTTGGTTTAATTGTGATCGAGCCTTTTTCGGGGATACAAACGTATTCCGCGTGAGTTCCAAAATTGCCTGGGCTTAATCCAAAAACCTGATCGCCCCGTTTAAATGTTTTGACGTCCTTGCCGATGGCTTCAATCTCCCCGGCAAACTCACTGCCCAATATGTTTTTTTTAGGTCTAAAAAGCCCACTGAAAAAGCGGACAATAAAACCATATTCCGGTTTTCGAAATCCGCAGTCGGTTCGATTGACAGTTGTTGCGTGTATTTTTACGAGAACCTCGTTATCTTTGGGAGTTGGTTTTTCTACCTCTTTGAGTTGAAGAACTTCTGGCGGGCCATATTTTGTATAGATACTGGCTTTCATAAGAATCCTCCATGAACGCTTTGGCAACCCCTATGTCGTTCATCCACGCCACTCGCTACCAGCTAATATGGACACGAGTGTCAATATCTGTTAAATCACCAACACCTTTATATCAGGGTAGCCCATCAGCTTGAGAATAAAATAGTTGACTGCCGCTTCACCGGGATCATCGGAGAAGCAAACGAGCTCCGCATATCTCGGGACCCCGGCCTTGGCCAGGATGTTCCAGATATCTTTCGCGGCTTTGGGCGTGCCGTCGGCATTCAGGAGATCAGTGTATGGGACATGAACAACTTTGCCGTCCTGAGCTTTAGCAGGCACATCATTGCCCGAAGCGATCAATACCTTGGGATAAGATCCCTGGGTGCTCTTCGGGTCCGAAATTATCACGTCCTTGCGGACGTTCCCGGGATAAGTCGTGGGAGGTATGGATAAGTCTTGGGGGCCCTGCTTGGGGCCCACAACAGTGGCCTCCTTTTTCACGGCGAAACCAAGTTTTGTCCATTTATCCATGGAGTCCATGAAGACAGATATTTTTTTCTGTCCCAGTTTCTCCAGCATAACGAACGCCAGGGCCGCGTCTTTGGTCAACCCCGCGCCCGAAATGACAACCGCTTCGTCAGACGCATTGACGCCGGCCGGACCCAGAATTTCAGCCAGCTTGTCGGGATTGGTGATGTTGCTTTTGAACACATCTGCAGGGATGTTAAGCGCAAAAGGCACATGTCCCTGATTGAATGCGTCCGCAGGCCGCACATCCACAATGCTGACCTGCGCGCCGGCGAACATCCTGATCATCTGGCCGCCCCAAAACTGCAGCCAGTTTGTTTCCCTCATGAGGAACGGGGCATCATATGTCCAGTAAGGGAGTTCCCTTTCATCGGACAGCCATCCCATCTCGGATTCCGTGAAAAGCTTAACCTTGGGGTAATTCAGCATGAACTTAAGAGCGAAAAACGGCGCGCTAGCGGCAACTCCGCCCCCGCAATGGGTATAGATCTGCTGTTCAGGCCTGATGCCCAAATAGGCCAGCATTCTCCTTATTTCATCGGCTGATTTGAAGGTCCTGTCCGGATTGAAAAAGTCGGCGCTGGGCAGCAGGATGGCATTAGGGATATGGCCGGCCCTGTGAAAGGGAGCGACTTGCCCAAAATGCCAGTCGGCCCCAAGCGCTTCAAGCAAAGCATTGTTGACCGGGTCCCCGGATGCGGTAAGGTATTCCGGCAGCCTGGCTCTCGCCTCTTCGTTAACCTTCTTGATTGTGAAAGCGCCTTTCTTCGGGACAGGTGGTATATCCTTCGTTACCGGCAATCCTGCCTCCTGCCACTTGAAAAGCCCACCGTCCAAAATTAAAAGCTCCTTTGCGGGGAAGCCGTAATAATAGAGGGAATAAAAGAGCCTGGTGGCCAAAAAGGTGCCGCCCTGATCGTACATGACGATCTTTTTCCCGGGACTGATTCCCCAGGACTGGAAGAGCTTTTCCATATCAGCGACCGGCCTTTCCCGGAGACCGTACCAAGTCATTATGTCGACGCTGACTGCGCCGGGAATGTGTTTTGCCGTGTAGATCTGAGTGGGTGACGCGTCGAGTATCAAAACATCTGCATTTTTAAGATTTTTCTCAAGCCACTTGATATTGATAAGATTGCCTTCGATTCCGTCTGCCGCCATCAAGGGCTGCGCCAGGAGCAGGCAGCCTGCCACGGCGAGAAGGAAGCAAGACCTCAAAACCTTCGACATGTTGTCCTCCTGTCGTTTCATTGTTTCTTGTTTTGACTAATCCTATCATTCTTCTAGGAGAGCGGCAAGGAAAGAAGAACGGGAGGCCCGGCTGAATCGGGCGGTTCTGGGCGAGAAAACGTCAACCGGTGTTGCCGCTCGGCTTGGAGAATGGAAACGGCCCGAAGCCATCCAAATGCTGAAGAACTGTGCCAATTGATTTTTCTCGCCGCATCTCTTAAAATTAGCCGTTGGCGGAAGATGAAAAAGCGGAACCTTCCCAAACGAGTCTTATTATCCAGCCTGATGTTGGCATCGGTTATCTATTTGGCCGGGTGTACCCGGGAAAAAGTTCTCACCGCCGAGTATTGGCGAAAGCAAGCGCTCCACGACATCATCCCTTACTGGTACAAGCACGCTCAGGATAAAGAGCACGGAGGATTTTACCTCGCCCTTTCCCGTGAATGGAAACCCATCCCACCCTGGGAGAAATCACCTCCCATGATCAGCCGCGATGTTTATGGCTTCTGCGCGGCCTTCCTTCTCTCTGGAGATGAGAGGTATTGGACAGCCGCCAAACAAGGAGTTGACTTCCTCCTGAATCATGCCTGGGATAAAGAATATGGAGGATGGTTCGACTCGCTGACAATCAGCGGGGAGCCAAAGGACGACACAAAGACAGTCCCCTATCAGCTGTATACGGATGTCGGGTTAGCACTTTATTACTTTATGACTGGAGAGGAGAGAGCGCTGTCCCCTATTCTGGAGTCCGTTCATCTTCGTAAGAATAGGGCTCAAGATAAGGAGTATGGCGGATATTTTCAGGCTCTCAACAGGGACCTCAGCGTGAAAGATCCTTCTAAAAGCAAGCACTCGCATTATGGCTACACGAGCTCACTCCTGATCAATCTTTCGATGTTCACGCGTGACCCGGAAATTCTGTCATTCGCCGAGGAATTGATGGAGATCAGCATGGAGCGGATGACGGATCGAGACCATGGTTGGCTGTTCGGCTATCCAGCGGCAGAGAGCCGGGATTGGAAATACATTCCAGCCTTTGTCGACGGCAAAGAAATTATCTCGGCTGGAGCTCAGCTCACTGCCGCCCTCAGCTTTCTTCGCCTTTACGAATTGACGGGAAAAGAAATGTATCGCGAGCGGGGGGTCGCCTTGGGAGACCAGGTCAGACGCTTTGCCTGGGATTCTGATTCAGGGGGATGGCACGACCTGATTGAAAGAGCCTCCCCGCATTCTTTGGTAGGCCCACGGAACGTATCCTGGTGGATACAATGCTACGGTGATTTCCTACAGCTCCACCTTTACATCATCACGCGGAACCGAAAGTATCTGGACGATTTTCAGAAGATGGCGGTCTTCTGGAACGACCATTTCATAGACAGAAAAAACGGCGGAGTGTTCCAAACCGTGTCACCTGACGGATCGCCGGTGGAGATGAACAAAGCCGTGCCCTGGAAGGCGGCCTACCACGAAATGGAACACGGCCTTTTAAACTACATGTATCTCAAACTCTATGTGGAGAAACAGCCGATTAAACTGTATTTTCGCTTGGGGGAGACGAAAGCCAACACCAAGCATTTCGTTTCTCTGATAGAGGATCCTTCGGTTCAGATTGAATCGGTTAAAATAAACGGCAAGCCTTGGACGGCATTCAACGCCCGGGAACGTTCGGTCCTTCTTCCGGAGGGAAAGAACCTAAAGTTAGAGGTCACCCTTGCCCCAGGATCCCGAGACATTCCCTCCGGGCGGTGACCACCAGACCAGTTCTTCTCTGATCATTTTATTTTGACATGGACGGATTCTTGATTTAGAGAGAATTGAAGATTCAGGCAATTCTTGCTCGAATCCCAAGCGGAGTCAGTCAGGGCGCTCTCTGGAATCACGGTAATTTTATGCGAAAAAAGCCTGGGGTGGTCTAACCCACCTTCGCCCACCATTCTCTTATCAACGACATACCGGATCTTCAGACCTTCCCGTTCACGGTGCCGGACCTAGGATCCGGATTCCACGTTCGGAGTTTCACCCAAGAACGGTCCAGCCAGGAGCGGTTTACAAGCCCGCAGCTCTGCCCTGAATACGCCTCCAGGCTCCGTCAGACCTCCCTCAACAGCCACCGCAGGGCGTTCTTCTGGAGCTTCACATACTCCGGGTTCCAGAAGCTGGGAATGGTGTGCCCCGGGGCCATGAAGCAAACGCGTCCCCGGCCGTATTCGTAGGCCCAGCAGGCCTCACAGCCGGCTCCTTGGTTCCCGTACTTGGCCGTCGAGTACTCCAGCCCCTCCTCGTTGACGCTCCGGACCAGGACATCCTTGGGGTCCTTGTCATAGAGCACATAGTGTTGTTCCTCGGTCACCACGAAATCATTCACTCCCCGCGTGATAGGGTGGGCGTGGTTCACGATCTTCATCTTGTAAGGGCGGAACGGCGTATGGCCGGTGAACAGCGCCCCTTCCACGTGACGGAAATCCTCGTTCGTTCCGGAGATGTAGCTCGCATTGTGAAAAAACCAGGCCGAGCCTCCCCGATCCACGAATCCGCGGATGGCCTTTCCCTGCTCCGGGGTGATCCACATCACGGGCTGCTCGTCGAGCTTGGGGAGCGGCGGGTCGCTCACGAACTTCATCTTCTCCGGGTCCATAAAAGGATACGGCGAGGTGTATCCTCCGGGAAACGTCATGCCGTCGCAGAGCATGACCAGCAGTCGATGAGCCCCGAGGGTTTCTGCCGTGAGCAGGCCGGCGTCCGGCGTGAAGGTGACGGCGACGCCCGATTCCTTGACCAGGGTCCTGGTCAAGGCCGTCCGGATGTAATCGAAGCTGTGCCAGCGGTCGCCGACCAGGGCGAAGACGTCGGCTTTGCGGGCGCCGGCCTTGCGAGCCCCGCCCCGGGCGCCAAACGGGAAGAGCGTCGTTCCTAACGTGGATGCCGCGCCGACGATCCCCAGCCTGCCGATGGCCGAGCGCCGCGATAAGAGCTTGGCATTCTTCATTGTGCACCCTCCGGTCAAAGAGATTTCTTCAGCTGGACCGGGCGCCGCCGCCACCAGCCGGCGAGGAGCGACCCCGAAATGTTCATCCACGGCCCGAAGATGGCCGGGGCGAGCGCCGCGCTGGTGCTCTTGAGGACGTCGATGGCGATCCCCGAAGCCATGCCCCCGTTTTGCATTCCGACCTCCATGGCCACGGCGCGGCAAGCGCTCTCGTCGAGCCGCGCCAGGCGCGCCCCCGCGTAGCCCAGACCGTAGCCCGTCCCGTTGTGAACGATCGCCGCCAGGATCAAGAGCGGGCCCACGACGAGAAGCTGGTCCCGGGATTGGGCGGTGATGATGGCGATGATGAGACATATTCCGGCCATGGACACGACGGGCAGGGTCTTATCCATCCAATTCGCCGGGCCCTTGAGCATGATGGCGATAACGAGCTTGGCCAGCGCCGTGAGGCCCAGGAGGAGGAAGCCCAGGAGGACGCCGTGCTTGAGGACCGCGAGCCCTCCCCACCAGCGGGTGGGCGTCGCCGCGGCGGCGGCGGCCAGAGCGAGGAACACGGGCGCGGAAATCGCGAGCATGACCGCCGGGCTCGTCCGTTTTTTCGTCCCGTACAGAAGGCGGTTGGCGGCGAGCCCGGCGACGATGGGGATGATGATCATGTTGAAGATGGACAGCATCATGGCCACGAAGTCCACGGGAACGAGCCTGCCGGCCAGGGTCTTCATCCAGAACGGCGTCACGACCGGCGAGAGGAGGGTCGTCGAGGCCGTGATCGTCACCGAGAGGGGCACGTTGCCGCCGGCGAGATAGGTCATGACGTTCGAGGCGACGCCACTCGAGACCGAGCCGATGAGGATGACGCCGGCGGCGACCTCGGGCGGAAAGCCGAACGTCATGGCGATCGTGAAGCCGACGAGCGGCATGATCACGAATTGAAGGGCAATGCCGAGGAAGACGGGCCAGGGCATCGTGAGGACGTTCCGGAAATCTTTGGCGCTCAGGGTCGTGCCCATGCCGAAGGTGATGACCTGGATGAGCGGGACGATCAGGACCTTCAGGTCCGTTCCGAACCAAGAGCGGAAGGCCGCTGGATAGCTCATCGAGGCGGCGACGGCGACGAGGACCCAGAGGGTGAAGGCGTACCTCTTATAAAAGCGCCGGAAACCGTGCCCCCGCGACTCGTCGGTATTCAAAGCTTATAAAGCTCCGCCATTCTCTCGTTGGGCTTGTATGGGGTGATGCATTGTTCGAGCGGCGTCCCCAGAAGCTGGATCTTATCGTATTCGCCCTGGCCCAGCCCGGCCTCGGCCATGGCCTTGAGATAGTTGATCTGCCGGGGGTCGAAGCCCATGACCCGCGTGCCCGTGATGTCGGCGGCCACGGCGTCCCGGCTGGCCAGCGCCACCTTCGAGCCGATGGGCACGCCCCAGACCGGCCCGTTGCCCTCGATCCCTACGAATCCGTCGATAACGGCCAGGTCGGGGAAGATCTCCTGGGCGATGTGGAGCATGTTGTAATGGAGGAGGTCGTTCTTGGCCGGAGGCGCCTGGTGCATCAGGCCCTTGTCGTTTCCCTTGGCATCGTTGAGCGGCGAGGCCATGATCACGTTCTTGATGGACAGGGTGACGAAAACGTAGTTGTGCGTCTTCATCCGGGCGACGGAGATGACGTAGAGGTTCGGGTCGAAGAAGGTGTTGATGATCCGGATCGGCGTCGGCCTGTTGCCCAGGCCGAGGACGTGGCGCGTCTGAAACGTGTCCTGATTGAGGTCCACGAGCTTGACATTGTAGTCCTTTTCGAGACCGCCGTAGCCGTTGTAGAGGAACCCCTTCATGGTGTCTTGGACGCCCGACTCGCCGATGAGGATGCGGTCTTTGACGTGGGGCGCGAGGAAGTCCAGGACGGCCCGGACGGCGTCGACGTTCGTGACGCAGGCGGCGCAATCGGACAGGACGATGTTCGGCTTGATCAGGATCCGCTTCTGCCCGATCGAGTTCAGGACCTCGTCCTCGATGAGCTTCAGCGACTGGAAGACGATGTCGTAGCGGTTCTTCCCCTTGACGAGGGAGACCCGGGCGGGGCCGGCCGCCTTCCCGGAAAGCAGGGGGAGCCGGGTCGCCGCGGACCGCGCCGCCGGGGAGGCGAACAGGGTCTTCCCCGCGCCCAAAAACCCGCCAAGGGCCGCGCCGCCCATCGCTCCGGCGCCGAACTTCAGGAACTCGCGCCTCGCGAGCGCTCGTCGGTTCATGAACGACCTCCTTGCCCGATCGCCTGGCGGACTCTATGCCGCGGACCGGTCTCCCGTCTTCATCGCGGAGGATATTTGAATCCCGTGACGTTCGTCCGGATCCTGTAGATCTTGTTGTAAGCCGCGAGAAAGAGCGTTTTCATGTCGTCGCCGCCGAAGGAGCAGCTGACCGGAAAAACGGGGGAATTCACGACGCCGACGAATTCTCCGCGGGCGCTGAAGATCTGAAGCCCGAGATAGGTGGCCACGTAGAGATTTCCCTGCGTATCGATGGTCATGCCGTCGGCGCTGGTCGTCCGCCCGCGGCGGTCGAGGACCTCCGGCGTGAGGAGGAGCTCGCAGAATTTGCGCGGCCCCGCCAGCGTCCCGTCGGGATTCACGTCATACGCCCAGACGAAATTGTCCTTGTCCGTGTCCACGTTCCAGAACGTCTCGCTGTCGTAGGTATTGTTGACAAGAAGGGTCTTCCCGTCCGGGGTGAGAACCAGGCCGTTGGGCATGGCGAAGACGTTCGGCTCGATGACGCGCTTGAGCTCGCCCCGCCGCGGCAGGTAATAAACGCTCCGCCCCGGCTGGGATTTCTTGGGCTCGGGCGTGAATTGCGGGTCGGTAAAATAGAGCCCGCCGCGCGCGTCGACGACGATATCGTTGGGCCCGTCGAGGGGCCGGCCCCCGTACTGGGCGGCCAGGGTGCGGACGACCCGGCCCGAGGTCGTCATCTCAATGAGGCGATGTCCGAACATATCGCAGACAGCCAGGTGGCCGTTCGCGAGAGGCATCAGCCCGTTGGTCAGCAGGCCACGCTGGATATAACGGTAGGTCCCGTCGGGGTCCATTGAGACGGTCGCGCTCTTTTTCGGATCGCCGTTCCAGTCCTTATCGAAGGCCATGCTCGAGAAATAGAGCTTCCCGTCGAGCCATTTCGGGCCCTCGGTGAAGACGAGCCCCGGTCCGTCTTTGGCGCCGTCCACGAGGAGCTCGAGCTTGGAGCCGGCAGGAATGATGGCCTGGAAAGCGGCCTCGCGGCTCGCTCTCTTGGCCTCGTAATCCGGCCGCGGCGGGAAGAAGACGTCCAGGACGTCGCAGCCGGTGTCGTCGACTCTCCCGCCGTGGACCATCGTCCCGGGCAGGTAGAGAAGGTCGCCCTTGGCCATTGCCGCCGTGCCGTCGAGGATGAGCTCCCCGATCGAGCCGCGGAGCACGATCATGAGCTGCTCTTCGGGATGGAGATGAGCGGCGAAGTTCATGCCCGGGCTCATTTGGAGGAAGCTCAGCTGTGCGCCGCGGCCGCCGATCAGGCGGGAATTGGCGCCGGGCTGAAGCTCGGTGAATTGGACGTCATGAAGATCGCCGACGACCCCCGGCCGGACCGTCGGAGCGATCGGAAACGCGGGGGCGGGGAATTCCGCCGGGACGTCCTTCGCGCCTGCCCGCGCCAGGTAGTCGAGCCGCGGCGGCCAATAGACCTCGACGATCTCGGCGCCGGCGGGCCCGGCTTGGATGCCGTTGGGCGCGCCTTTTTCGAGATAGACGAACTCGTTTTTGGGGGTCCCGCCGTGCGTGCCGTCGGGCGCCTCGCGCGGGACGGCCCGCATCGTTATATAGCTTCCGCCGAGGAGCTGGCCGATCTCCCCTTTTGTGACGACCATGATGCGCTCGGCCGGCAGGATCTCCTGGGGGATCGTCGCGCCCGGGTCAAACGTCAGCCAGACGACGAGGTTGCCCTTCCCCCAGTAGAGGCGCGCCTTGACGCCCGGGGCGAGGACGGTTTCCGGGAGCGACGCGATAGGCGTCACGACACCGTCCGCGAGGCTCGGCTTCAGCCGGACGGCGGGGATATCGCCGCGGGCGCGGACGGTCAAGTTTTGGGCAGCGATGAGCTTCTCGTTCTTCGCCGCCCAGTCCGGCTTCTTGGCGCAGGCAGCGGGCAAAAAGAGAAGGCCGGCAGCGAAAAGCGCTAGGATCGGGCGGGCGGCGGTACGCTGATTCTGGGATGTCATGACTCCCTCCTCTCGTGCGATGGCCCTCGGGTTATCGGACCTGGTCGTGGCGGTTCCCCATGTAAAGCCAGAGCATGGGTCCGTCGCTGGGATTGATCGAGCTGTGCGGGACTTTCTTGTTCGGCGGAACGAGGAACGCCTCCCCCGGCTCCTGCCTCAGCAGACGGTTGCCGAACAAAAGCAGGCTCGTCCCCTGGAGCTGGCACCAGATCTCCTCGCAACCCGGACCGTGAACATGGGGCTGGGCGATATCGAACTTGTCGATCGAGACGGCGGCGAAGCCCATGGGGTTGGCGAACTTGGGCGGCGTGTCCCACGCGAATCCGCGGCCGATGTGGGCCCAGTGCATCCCGACGCCGGGGAGCGTCGGGCGGTAATCGCCGACGGACATCCGCTCGTTCGGCACGAAGCCAGCGGGGATCTCTTCGACGACCATGATCAGCTCCAGATCATCATCGCCTGGATTGAAGAACCGATATGCGAGTCCGGCCGGAAGGACCACGGCCATCCCGGCCTCGATATCGGCCGCCTGTCCTCCCGCCTCGACGCGCCCAGCGCCGCTGAAAATGCAAAGGAACACCTGCTCCTTGTCGCTCTTGAAGGATTGTGTCGTGCACCGGGGTTCCAGCGCGGCCCGTTTATAGGCCTTGATATATTTCAGGACGGCCCCTTTTTTCGGCGGCCGCAGCGGGTCGCCGGACGTCAGGATATCCCGCTCGATGAAGCCGCCGTGCCCCTCGGTGGGCAGGGAATTCCGCCAATGGTTGATGTAGAGGCCGACATCGGTATCGACGTCCGGATGCCGGCGGTTGGAGGCGGCATCCTCGGCGAAGGACGGATCCGGCTCCGTCGTGAGCTTGCCCGCGACCTGCCCGAAGGCGAGCGCCAGGGCCGCCAAGGCCAGCCCGGTGACGATCAAAATGGTCTTTTTCATGGTCTCTCCTCCGGACCGCGGTATGCCGCGGTCCCCTAGTTCATCTGATAGATCTCGGCCATTTTCTTATGGACTTTGAATTTGAAGCGGCACTCGTCGAGCGGGGCGCCGATGACGCGGATCTTCCCCGGGTCTCCCTGCCCCATCCCGGCTTCGGCCATCGCCTTGAGGTAGAGGATGCGGCCGGGATCGAACCCCATGATCGTCGTGCCGACGACGTCGGCCGCCAGCGGGTCGCGGCTGGCCAGGGCCAGGTGCGTCGCCAGGGGCGTCCCCCAGGCCGGGCCATCCCCCTCCATCGACTCGAAGCCGTCAATGACGGCTAGGTCGGGCCAGACGCCCCGCTCGGCCAGGTGGAACAGGTTGTAATGCAGGATGTCGTCGACCGACTTGGCCGCGCCGTGAAGGATGTCCTTGTCGTTCTTCCGGTAGTCGTTGACGGGAGCGGCCATGAGGACGTTCTTGAGCGTCAGCGTCACGAGCACGGTGTCGTGCGTTTTCATCCGTGCGAGCGAGATGACGCAAACGTCGGGGTCGACGAAGACGGAGTAGACCCTCACGGCCCTCGGGATGTGGTCCGTGTCGACGACATAACCGGGCACGAAGTCGGGATCCGCGTTGAGGTCGATGACCTTGATCTTGTATTCCTTCTCCAGGGCGAGATAGCCGTTGTTGCGGAAACCGTCGCCGGTGTTCAGGACCCCCGACTCGGCGACGACGATGGGCTTCCGGCAGCGGGGCCGGAGGAAATCCAGGACGGCGCGTGTCGCGTCGACATGGGTGACGGCCAGGGGGTTCTTATCGACGGCCATGTTGGGCTTGATAAGGACGCGTTTCTTGCGGTCGACGGCGGCCCAGACGTCGTCCTCGATGAGTTTCAGCGAATGATAGACGATCTCGCGCCGGTCATGCCCTCTGACAAGGCTGAGGCGCGGAGCCGTTTCGAGCGGCGGCGTTTCCGTCGGCATGGAAAGCCTTTCGCCCCTTGCCGAAGGCAGGCCCGGCTGACTTGCGCCGCCCCGACGTCCCCATACGGGTGACCCGAGGAGGCCGACGCCGAGGATCCCCCGGCCCGCCGTCCGGAGAAATTCCCGCCGGCGATAGGGGAGTTCAGGTTTTTTCATGGTCCACTCCTCACTTGCGGCAGCCGAAGAATAGCCACGATGGAATTGATAGATGCCTTTTAGCACAGGGGCGAAAAAAATTCAATATTTCGTGCCCGGCATCAGTTTGCCGGAAGCGTAAAATCATCGTTTTGTTGATGTCGATGCGGCCGGGCTCTATAATAGGGCTGAAACACGAGAGGAGGGTTCCATGGACATCAAGGTCGTCCCCATCGATAAGCCCGAGGACATGAATTTCATCCTCGGCCAGGCCCACTTCATCAAGACGGTCGAGGACCTCCACGAGGCCATCGTCACCACGGCGCCGCACATGAGGTTCGGTATCGCCTTCTGCGAGTCCTCGGGTCTCGCCCTCGTCCGCCACTCCGGCAACGACGAGGTCTTGGTCGAGATCGCCAAGAAGAACGCCCTGGCCATCGGCGCCGGGCACTCCTTCTTGATCTTCATGACCGGCGGCTTCCCGGTCAATATCCTCAACGCCGTCAAGGCCGTGCCCGAGGTCTGCCGGATCTTTTGCGCCACGGCCAACCCGGCCGAGGTCGTCGTGGCCGAGACCGAACAGGGCCGGGGTATCCTGGGCGTCGTCGACGGCGTCAGGACCAAGGGCGTCGAGGGGCTGGATGGAATCCAGTGGCGCAAGGACTTCCTGCGCAAGATCGGCTACAAGCTCTGAGCCCGCACCCCGCGGGGCCGCCTACCGCGTCCGCCCGCCCGGCGGCAGGTTTTCATTGAGGAAGCGGGTGAACATCGTGTAAAGGTGGAGGGTCGTCCCCTTCCCCTCGTAAATCCCGTGCGACCGGTTCGGATAGGCCATCATGGTAAAGACCTTGTTGTTGGCGATGAGTTCGTTGACGACGGCCTCGAAACCCTGGTAGTGGACGTTGTCGTCGCCCGTGCCGTGGACGACGAGGAGGTTCCCCTTCAAGTCCTTGGCGAATGTTATGGGCGAGCCGTTCTTGTAGCCGTCCGGATTGCCGTCGGGCAGGCCCATGTACCGCTCCTGGTAGATCGTGTCGTAGAGCCGCTGGTCGGGCACCGAGGCCACGGAGATGCCCGTCTTGTAGAGGTCGGGGTAGCGGAACATGGCGTTGAGGGTCATCGAGCCGCCTCCGCTCCAGCCCCAGACGCCGATACGCTCGGCATCAACGTAGGGCCAGGCGGAAACGGCCGCCCGGACCGCGGCGGCCTGATCGGCCGAGGCCAGGATGCCGATCTGCCGGTAGATGCTCTTGCGCCAGGCCCGGCCGCGCGGCGCCGGCGTGCCGCGGTTGTCGAAGCTGGCCACGACATAGCCCTTCTGGGCCAGCATCAAGTGCCAGAGGTAGCCGCTGCCGCCCCAGCCGTCCTGGACGGTCTGCCCGGCGGGTTCGCCGTAGACGTAGACGAAGAGGGGGTATTTCTTAGCCGGGTCGAAGTCAGGAGGCAGGATGCGCCAGCCGTCGACCTGGACCCCGCCGCCGATCGCGAGCTTGAAGAACTCCGCCCTTTTCCGCGAGAGAGCCTCGACTTTCGCCTTCAGGTCCTTGTTGGCCGCCAGGGTCCGGACGACATCGCCCTTGGGCAGCCGCACGAGCTCGGTCACGGGCGGCGTGTCGAGCGTCGAATGGCTGTGGAAGGCCCAGCGGGCCGACGGGGATACGTCATAGCGATGGACCCCGGTCTGTCCGGCCGGGCCGACCCGCTCCGGTTTCCCCTTGCCGTCCAGACGGACGCGGTAGACGAAGCGCTTGGTGGCGTCCTCGGGCGAAGCGGTGACATAAAGGAGGCCGGCCTTCTCGTCGATGGCGTTGACGCTCAGGATGTCGTAGTCGCCGGGGGTCAGGAGCCGGACTTCCTTTCCGTCGCGGGAGACATAATAGGCATGGCTCCAGCCGTCCCGTTCGCTCAGCCAGAGTAGGCCTTTGCCCCCAGCCGGCCAGATGACGTCGTCCATGACCTCGACCCAGGTCTCGTCCGTGTCGGTGAAGACCGTCCGGACCTCGCCCGTGGCGGCATCGCCGATGAGGACGGTGAGCGTATTCTGCAGCCGGTTGAGGTGCTGGAGGACGACCTCGCGGGAGTTGCCGGCCCACTCGAGGCGGGCGATGTAGGTGTTGCTCGGGTCGCCCGGCGTACGAACCCAAACGGGATAGCCGCCCGCGACCGGGACGACGCCGACCTTGACGGCGGAGTTCGTCTGCCCCGGCTTAGGATGCTTGAAGCTCGTGACTTTCGGGTAAAGCGAGTCGGTGTTGTTGATCATCGAAAAAACGGGCACCCGGCGCGTGTCGAACCGCCAGAAGGCGATAGAAGCGCTGTCCGGGCTCCACCGGAATCCGTCGCGGATGCCGAATTCCTCCTCGTAGACCCAGTCCGACGTGCCGTTGATGATGTTCTCGCTCCCGTCGAAGGTCAGCTGGGTGACGCGGCCGGTGGCCAGGTCCTCCGCATGGATATTGTTCTTAACGACATAGGCGGCCTTGCGGCCGTCGGGCGAGAGCTTGGCGAACATCAGGGTCGACGGCTCGAACTCCTGCCCCAGCTGGCGCAGGCGGCCCGAGGCCAGGTCGTAGGTCCAGAAATCGCCGCGCGTGTTCTGGCGCCAGACCCGCTTCGAGTTGGTGAAGACGATGAGGACCTTGCCGTCCGGGGACCAGGCGTAGTCCTCGATCGCCAGGGGCTCGGAGGCTCCGGGCGGAATGAGCTTGGCCGCGGAGACCAGGACCTCGCGCTTGCCGGTCTCGGCGCGATAAAGGACGAGATCGCGGCCGGCCTTGGCCTCGACGCTCGGCTCGAGCGTCGTGTAGGTCTCGCCGTCGCGCATCCAGCGGGCCGGGCCGAAGCGTTCGGCGGCGAATTCGCGGCCGGCGAAGATGCGCTCCAGAGTCAGGACGGGATCGGCGGGCTTGTCCTGGGCCGCCGCGGGGACGGCGAGGCCGGTCGTCAAGCCGAAAGTCAAAAGGATAAGGGTGAGGATTCTCAAGCGTGATCTCATGGGAGCCAACCTCCTAAAAAGATAGATCAGCGGGCCGTTAAAATATAGCCCCGGCCGGCCAAGGTCTTGAACTCGATAACCCCGTTCGCCGGGGACGAAAATCGGACCTTCTTTCCTTCCGAAGCGACCGTGATGGGAACGCCTGCCCGGACCCGGCATGTTCCGCCGAGTGTCGAGAGGACCGTCGCCTGTTTCAGTCGCCCGCCCGACCAGCTAATGCTCACTTCGAAGCCGCCCCGGGCCCGCAGGCCCCGGACCTCCCCCTCGCTCCAGGAAGCGGGAACGGCCGGCAGAAGATTCAGCTCGTCCTCGTGCGACTGGAGGATCATCTCGGCCACGGCCGCTGCCATACCGAAGGCCCCGTCTACCTGGAGGGCGTTGCTGCAGATCGAAAACAGGCTGTCGGTCGTGTACTTGTGCATCGCGTAGGTGAAGTTATCCATGGCCTTGCCGGCATCGCCGAGCCGGGCCCAGCCGGCCGCCTTCCAGGCCGAGGCCCAGCCGTTGCCGGGAAGTCCCCGCTGTTCGAGGACGACCCGCGCGCCCTCGGCCAACTCCGGCGTCCTTCGGGGCGAGATCTGACGGCCCGGGAAAAGGCCCCAAAGCCCGGAGATGTGGCGGTGGCTTTTTTCCGTCTCGTCCCAGTCCTCGAGCCATTCCTGGAGGTTGCCCTTGCGGCCGATCCGCATCGGGGCCAGCTTCGAGCGCGCCTCGAGGACCCTCTTCTTGAAATCCTGATCGACGCCGAGGATGTCGGCGGCCTGGGCGACCTGGCCGAAGAGGGCGTCGAGGATCTGCATGTCGATCGTCGAGCCGGCGCAGATGGACGTCGTCGTCTTGAAGGTCGTGATCTCGTCGAAGAACAGGATCTGGCCGGGGACGGCCGGAAAATTCTCCGGGGAGGTCGACGGGTTGGTCACGAGCCAGCCGTATTTCGGGTGGGGGACGAGGAAATCCAGGAAGAACTCCGCGCTGCCCTTCATGACGGGGTAATAGTCCCTCAGGAACTCCGTGTCGCCTGTGAAAAGAAAGTGCTCCCAGATATGCGTCGCCAACCAGGCGCCGCCCGTCGTGAACGTCCCCCAGCTCGGGCCGTCCATGGGCGCGGCCACGCGCCAGAGGTCGGTATTCTGGTGGAAGACCCAGCCGCCGGCGCCGTAGTTCTCGCGGGCCACCTGACCGCCCTGGTCCGTGAGCTCGCCGATCATCCGGACGAGCGGCTCGACGCACTCGCCGAGGTTCCCGACCTCGGCCGGCCAGTAGTTCATCTCGGTGTTGATGTTGGTCGTATACTTGGAATCCCAGGACGGGTTCATCTTATCGTTCCAGATGCCCTGGAGGTTGGCCGGCTGGGTTCCCGGGCGCGACGAAGAGATCAACAGGTAGCGGCCGAACTGGAAGACCAACCCGGGGAGCGCCGGATCGTTCGTCCCGTCGAAATTCTTGATCCGCTCGGCCGTCGGCAAGTCGGCGTTCGGCGTGCGCGGAAACCTCACCGCGACCCGCCGGAAGAGCCTCCGATGCTCGCGGACATGGGCCTCGCGGAGCGCATCGAAGGTCTTTCCGGCCGCCGCCTTCAGGGCCGCGGCGACGCGGGCGGCGGGGTCGCCGGTCACGTCCTTGTAGCTCGTGAAGTTTGTCGCCGCCGCGACGAGGAGAGTCACGGCGTCGGCGCCGCTGACGACGAGCTCGTCCCAGTCGACGATCATGTCGCCGCCCTCGGGAACGGCCAGGAGCCGGACCTCGTAGCGGAGCTTTCCCTCAACCCCCATGTAATCGGCCGACTTGCCCCGGAGGACGAGGCCGTCCGTGCCGAACCCGTCCATCCGCATGTAATCGGTCGCGTAGTTCGAGTGGGCCTCATTCCTCTCGCCCCGCAACTGAACCCGGAAGGAGATCCGGCCGGGCCGGTCGGCCGCGAGGCGGACGACGATGACCTGGTCGACGGGGCTCGCAAAGACCTGGCGCACGTAGCGGACGCCTTGGAGCGTGTAGGAGGTCGTGTCGATGGCCGTGTCGAGGTCGAGCTCGTGGCGGTAGTCCGTCGCCGCGTCCTTCGTCGGGAACTGGAGGACCAGGTTGCCGAGGGCCTGGTATTTCTGCTGTTCGACAGGGTAACCCATCAGGTTCCGGCCGAACAGGATGTGGGCGAGCTTGTACTGCCCGTCGAACACGAGCTTCCGTATCTCGGGCAGGGCCTTGAAGCCGCCCTTGACAACCGTGGAATAAGGCCCGCCCGACCAGTAGGTTTCCTCGTTGAGCTGGATCCGCTCTTCGTCGGTCTTGCCGAAGACCATGGCCCCCAGCCGGCCGTTCCCGACGGGAAAGGCGTTCTCCCACTTCTCGGCCGGACGGGCGGACCAGATGACCGTCGTCGGGTCCGGAACCTTTCCGGCCTCTTCGCCGGCGGCGCCGGGCAGGGCGCCGCAGAGGACCGTCCCCATGACGGCGACAATAATGACCTGGGCTCGCCCGAGGGGAACCCGGCTCATTCGGGACAACATGGTGATACCTCCTGGGCGCGGCGGTTTCCGACAACTGGTGAAGGCCGCGATGTCACGGCTCGGCCGGCTCGGCGATATCCGGGTAGTACCTGCCGACGAACCCCTCCTGGACCTTGAAGGACCAGTGGACGTCGCGGACGTGGTTGGCCGCGTCCTGGCCCCGCCCCTTGCGCAGGAGGTCGATGAGGGCCTGGTGCTCGAGGATGGAGGATTCCTCCCACTCCTTGACGAACCCTTTCGGCCGGGGAAAGTCATAGAGACGCTTCTTGAGGTTGTTGACCAGCTTGACCAGGCTGTCGTTGCCGCAGAGGTTGAGGAACGTATTATGGAAGGCCAGGTTCCGTTCGTAGTAGAGGTCGAAATCGTTGGCCGCGATCGCGTCCTTCATGCCGGCATTCAGCTTCTGCATGGCCTCGATGTCGGAGGCCTTGAGGCGTTCGAAAGCCTTGAGCATGGCCATGCTTTCGAGCGAGCCGACGATCTCATAGTAGTTCCGGATGTCGTCTTTCGTGAGAGAATTGACGACGACCATCCGCCGCGGCAGGATGGTCACGAATTCCTCCATCTCCAACTGGAGGAGGGCGTCGCGAAGGGGCGTCTTGCTGACGCCGAGCTTCTTCGAGGTCTCCTCCATGTCGATGGCCGAACCCGGCATGATCTCCCCTCGCCGCATCTGCTCGCGCAGGTACTCGTAGACCTGCTCCTTGAGGGACTTGATGTTGAGGATCGGCTTTCCGTGCATGATCGGAGTCCTTTCTCACAGCCGGGTTAAGCGGATTTAGGATATTGACATGCGCTCCCCAAGTCAACCCCAAGTCTCCTCGGCCGGGCCGGAAAAATTCCCGTTACTAGGATCCACCGGCTCTGGTAGAATGGGCGTCGAGGTGAAGGCCATGGACTCCCAAACTCGGATGAGATACATCACGGACGAGGAGGTCCGAAAGGCCCTGACCATGCCCGAGGCCATACGGGCGGTCAAGGAAACCTTCATCCAACTCTCCACGGGCCAAGCCCGGGTCCCGCCTCGGACCAGCCTCGAGATCCCCGAGTTCCGGACGACCGCCCTAATCATGCCCGCCTACCTGCCCCGGACGAAAAGGCTCGGCCTCAAGCTGATTGCGCTCTGCGAGGACAACTCGGCTAAGGGGCTGCCCTTGGCCCAGGCCGTAGCCATCCTCATGGACGCCGAGCTCGGGACGCCGCTCGCGGTGATGGACGCTTCCTATCTCACCGCCGTCCGGACCGGGGCGGCCTCCGGCGCCGCCACGGATGCCCTGGCCCGCCGGGACGCCCGGGTGGTCGCGATCTTCGGCGCAGGCGTTCAGGGAAAAACGCAGCTGGAGGCCATCGCCGCCGTCCGTCCTATCCGGAAAGTCCTGGTCTTCGATGTCGACCGCCGGGCCGCCGCGGATTACGCCAAAGAAATGGGGCGCAAGCTCTCCCTGGACGTGGAGCCCGCCTCCTCGCCCGAGGCCCTGCGGGAGGCGGACATCGTCTGCACGGCGACGACCTCAGCGGTGCCGGTCTTCCTGGACGGGGACCTCAAGCCGGGCGTCCACATCAACGCCGTCGGCTCCTACAAGCCGCATGTCCGCGAGATCCCGGGCGAGACCATCCGGCGGGCCGGCGTTTACGTCGACCAGCGGCAATCCTCGCTCGAGGAGGCCGGCGACCTGATCATTCCCCTGCGCGAGAAGCTCATCGACGAGGGCCACATCCGGGCGGAGATCGGCGAGGTCCTGGCCGGGCTCAAGCCGGGCCGAAGCTCCGACGACGAGGTCACCGTGTTCAAATCCGTGGGCAACGCGGCCCTGGACCTGGCCATGGCCAGCCTGGTTTTCGGCTGAGGGAGAACGATGGAATTCATAAGCATCTTCAACGACGTCCTCGGCCCGGTCATGCGCGGGCCGTCCAGCTCGCATACGGCCGGGTCCTATCACATCGGCCGCCTCGTCCGCTCCCTGCTCGGGGAAGACGCCGCGACGGCCGTGTTCACGTTCGACCCGGACGGCTCCTACGCCAAGACGTACCGTCAGCAGGGGGTCGATCTGGCCCTCGCCTCCGGCCTCCTCGGCTGGCCGATCACCGATGGTCGCTTCACCCGGGCCCTCGCCGTTGCCCCCGAGTACGGCCTCAAGCTCCGTTTCCGGATCGCCCGGCTCGACAAGGCCGACCATCCGAACACCGTGCGGATGGAGCTCGTATCGAAGAGCGGAAGAAGGCTCGAGGCCACGGCCAAGTCGGTCGGCGGCGGCATGATCGCGCTCACCGAACTCGACGGCTGGCCGGTCCTTCTCGACGGCAAGAGCTACGAGGTCATGGTCCTGGCCGGCGCGCGCCAGGTCCGGCTGGTCGAGATGATCCTCGCCGCGGACGGCCGGCTCGCCAGCCCGCCGGTCCGTTCGACGAAGGGCGGGAAAGTCTTCCTCTCGTTCAAGCGGAAAGCACCGATGAGCGCGGAGGCCCTGGCCACGCTCAGCCGGCTCCCGGGCGTCCACCGGATCTCCTCGGCCCCTCCCTTCTTCTATATCAAAAAGGGGGAGCCGCTTTTCCTGAGCGGCGCGGAAATGGTCGAAGCGGCCCGGCGCAAGCGCCTCTCGCTGGGAAGGATCGCCCTGGCCTACGAAGCCGGGCTTTTGGGCCTCTCCGAAAAGGAGGTTGTCGGCGAGGTCCTGAGGCGCTACGGGATCATGCGGGATTCCGTCCGCCAGGGCCTAGCCGGCCGCGAGCTCGGGATGCGGCTCCTGAAACCCTCGGCCGGGAGGGTCTTCCGGTCCGAGGCCCGTGGGATCCTCGCGGTCGGCGGCCTCCACGCCCGGGCCGCGGCCCGGGCCCTGGCCGCCCTTCACGTCTCCAACAGCATGGGCATCGTCTGCGCCGCGCCGACCGGCGGGTCCGCGGGCGTCCTCCCCGGGGTCATGGTCACCTTGGTCGAAGAGAAGAAGCTCGATAAAGAGACAACAGCCCTGGCGCTTCTGGCCGCCTCCGCGATCGGACTCCTAATTGCCAGGCGGGCGACTTTTGCCGCCGAAATCGCCGGATGTCAGGTTGAGATCGGCGCGGCCGGAGCCATGGGCGCCGCGGCCGTGGTCGAAGCGGCAGGCGGGAGCGCGGGCCAGGCGGCGGACGCCGCGGCCATCTCCCTCCAGAACACCATGGGCTCCGTCTGCGACCTGGTCCAGGGGATGTGCGAGATCCCGTGTCACACGCGCAACGCCGTGGCCGCGTCGAGCGCCTTCGTCTGCGCCGACCTCATACTCGGCGGCTACGTCAATCCCATCCCTCTCGACGAGACGGTCGACGCGGTCTACGCTTCGGGAAAGATGCTTCCCTCCGAGCTCCGCTGCACGGCCCTGGGCGGGTTGGCCATCACGCCCTCGGCCCTCGCCCTCAAGCCCCGCTCTTCTTTTTTGGGGCGGGCGCCGGCGGGGCCATGATCCGCCGGGTGTACTCGATTTCCACGTTCTCGAAGAAAATCCCCTGGAACCGGCCCGGCTCGAGGGTCGGGAGACCGACCTCGATATCGCAGGGTGAATCGGGCCTGAGCCGGGAAACGTCCGCGTAATGGCCGATGAATGTCCTTTCCGGCGACTGGGGATAGACGCTGTTGTAGGCCTTGAGGACCTCGACGGGCACGCCGTTGATTTTAAGGGTCACAGCCATGGTGTCGGTCCCCTCGGCGATGGGCAAGTGGAGGAGAAGGCGCCAGGGACCGAGCCAGGGCGCGCGGAGGTCGTCCTCGGTGTACGTGACCGGCCAGGTTTTTTTCCTCTCGGCGAGCTGGGCGAAGACCCGTGCCGGCACGGTGAATCTGGCCTTGAACGTCCCGCCGGCGAAGCCGGCCGGGACCTCGCCGATGCTCTGGGAGCGGCCGAAGGCCCGACCCGCGAAACGGACGTTCGCCGTGACCCGGCCTTTGTCGGACTTGAACGGATAGGGGACGCCATTGACGGACAGCGCGCGCACCCGGGCATTCTCGGGCAGGAGGACGAGAAGCCGACGGGTCGTCCCCACCTCCGCCGTGACGTCGGTCAGGACGAGCTGCCCCGAGCTCAACGAAACCTTGCCCGGGGCGTTGAAGAGGATAGGCTCCGCGATCTCCGCCGGGGCCGGGAAGACCTCGAGGATTGTGGCCTCCCGCCCGGCGATCGGTAGGACGGCCTCGCTTCCCTGGGCCCAGAGCCCCTCGGACGAAGCGATGAGCCGGCCCTCCACCGGATAGAGTTCCTTGATCATGAACCGCTCGCCCTTGACGAGACCGATCGAGGCGTCGAGCTTGAAGCGGGCCTCCTTGCGGCCGGGGTTGGGGTTGAAGAGGAACACGATGCCGCGGTCCTCGACGATCGCGGCCGTTCCGTCGACACGGCCGGCCATCGGCGGTCCGATGATCGGCCGCAGGGCGTGGAGGAAGCGGGCGTTCTCGTCGGTCCAGTCGAGCCATTTCCGGAACCAGGCCTTGTCGTCCCCGGAGAGAGCCGCGAATTCCTCCGCGTCCCGGGCGGGGATGAAGTTGACGACGTGGTGGAAGGGCGCCGTAGCGATCGAGGACAGGAGCGAGTATTTCCAGCCTAGGTAATCCCAGTCCTTCGGCCGGAAGCGGTCCCGGCGCATGACGCCCTTCTCGTCGGTGCGCTCCGACTGGTGGGTGATGAAGCCGGGCATGATCTCCGGCGGGGCGAAGCGCTCGACCCGGTAGGTCCAGGCGGCGAAACGCTGGCGGTTGGCCGAGACCCGGTCGGTGTGGAGGTCGGGGAAGGCCTTGAAGCTTTCCGGTTGCTCGTCGGTGAGGGTCGGATGGGGATAGGACCCGGCCAGCCAGGTCCAGGGCCCGAAGTTCTGGTACTGCTGGCGGCCGTCGACGACCACGTCGAAGGCCTCGCGGCGCAAGCTCTCCAGGATGCGGCGGCAGCCGTACCATTGGGCGTACTTGCTCGAGGCCTTGTCCTGGGCGATCCACCAGTGGTCGAAGGAGAAGCCGGCGGCCCCCGTCTTCCTCATGAAGCCCGTGAGCTTGTCCAGCCACCAGTCCTGGAAGCTGCGCAGGCCCGTGTCCGCCCCTGGGCGGCCGCCGGTAGCGGCCTCCCCAGCCCAGGCGGTCCACTCCGGATTTTGAAGGAACGGCAGGGATGGATAGGCGTAGGCCATGAGCTTGAGGTTCTTCGAGGCGGCATAGTCGAGCATGGACTTGAGCCCGGCCGGGACGTCGTCGCGCCGCGGGTCCCACTCCCCTTTCCGGATCTTCTGCCCCAACCCGAACCAGAGGACGTTTTCCCAGCCCCAAGCGTCGGCGTTGTCCTCGAGCCGGGAGAGCTCGCTGTTGGCGGGGGTATAGAGCAGATGGGTGACGCCGAGCTCGGCCGCCCGGTCCATGATGCGCTTGTATTCCTCGACGCCCACGGGTGTCCCGACGTCGATCTGGTAGTCGTTCTCGCACCAGGGGATGTGGACGCGGACGCTGCGGCCGGGGTAGTACAGGAGGAACGCGCGGACGCAGCCGGTCAGGGCCTCGACCTCGTTGGCGTCGATCGTCGGCGACTCTTTGAGAAGCTTGTCGTAGTCGGCGACGAACTTCCATTCCGGGACGGCTTTCGCTGGAAAGCGCGTGCCGGAGAGCTCGTAGAGCCCCAGGCAGAGGCGGTCGGAGGCGAAGGCGCCGTAATCGCGGCTCCAATCCATGTCCGGGGCGTAGGAGACGGCGACGTCGCGGCCCTCGCGCGTCCAGGCCATGAACGGGTTCTGGAGCAGGAAGAAGACCCCCCAGGCGGGCGCGGCGGGAGGACCACCGGCGGCGGTGAAACGGCACAAGGCCCCGTAGGAGCCGCCCGCGAGTTTGAGCTCGTCGGCGACGGGGAGACCGAGCGATGCCGCCAGGACCTTGACCTCCTGGACGCGGAAGACGCGGCTTCGGGCCGAGGTGACGACGATCTGCTTCGTCAGGAAATCCCAGGCCGGCTTGAGCTCGTAGATGACGTCGAAGGTATAGGGGTCCCGGGTGTAGCGATAGGCGATCTTGGCCGGCGTCGTCTCGATCTCGGCCGGGCCGAGGCTGCCGATGTCGACGGCCGCGCCGTCGATCGTGACCGAGGACGGGTCGGCGGAGAACGTGAGCGTCCGCCCGGTCTTCGGCGCGGCGAGGGAGACGAGGCCGCGGTCGTTGAATTCGGCCCTGAGCCGGCCGTTGTCGAGGGCCATGTCCTCGGCGGCGGCGGGGCTGGAGCCGGCCGCGAACAAGGATAGGGCGGCGGCCAGGCTTAGGAAAACGAGGGCGGGCAGGGCGTGCTTCGCGGTCATGGGACTCTCCATCAATCGACTTTCATGTTCACGGGTTTAGCGGGCCTCACGGCCGCGGCCGTCCGCGGCAGCCAGACCAGCATCTGCCCGGGGCCATGGTTGGCCCAGGCATAGTAGGGGATCGCTAGAAAAGGCCGACCGCTCTCGACCATTTTCCCGGCGGCGCTCTTTGACGCCGAAGCCGCATTCCCGATGATGACGACGACACCGTTGAGGAGGTCGTGCCGGAATTCCGCGCTGAGGGCCGCGTCGTCAGGCAGGAAAAGGTCGAAAACATGGCCGCCTTTGTCGGGTCCCTCCACAGCGAATACGACCGGGCCGCGCTGGAGGGCCACTCGGCCGCGGTCAGCGGCCACGGCTTCGTCAGCGATAACGCGGCGCACGGGCAAGGGAAGTGAGAGCTCGATAGTGTCCCCGTTTTTCCAGCTTCGGCGTATGCGGGCATAGCCGTCGCGAATGTCGAGGGCCGCGGCTTCGCCGTTGACTTTCAGGGCCGGGTGTTCGGCGCTCGCGTCGAGAAAACGGTAGAGGTCGGTCGGCATGGCCTCGTTACCGGCCCAGCCGGGGATGCGGAGGGCCAGCTCGAACTCGCCGGGCAGCGCGGGAGAAACGATCAGCTTGATCTTGCCATCCCAGGGGTAACGCGTTTGCTGGGCGAGCCGGACCCTCCGCCCATCGACCTCCACGTCCCCTTCTCCCTCGATGAACAGGTTGACGAAGATGGTGTCCTCTTTCGTCGCGTAAACATAGCCCGGGAGCGAGGGCAGGAAGCGGGTCATGTTCGGTGGACAGCAGGCGACCTCGAACCAGGAACTGCGTTCGTAGCCGCCGGCCGATTCGAGCGGATTCTGATAGAAGAAGCGGTCGCCGCTGAGGGAGACACCGGAGAGGAGCCCGTTGTAGAGGACGCGCTCGAAGACGTCCATGTACTTCGCCTCGCCATGGAGGAGGAAGAGCCGGTAGTTCCAGAGGGCGTTGCCGATGGCCGCGCAGGTTTCCGTATACGCTTCGGCGTTCGGCAGCTCGTAGGCATCGCCGAAGGCCTCGGACCCGCCGCGGGCGCCGACGCCGCCGGTCAGGTATTGTTTTTTGCCGGCGACGTTCTCCCAGAGCCGGTCGATGGCCACGACATACTCCGGGTATCCGCCGAGGGCGGCGACGTCGGCCATCCCCGAATACATGTACATGGCCCGGACGGCGTGGCCGACGGCCTCGTCCTGCTCGAGGACGGGCTTGTGGTTCTGCATGTATTCGTCGGAATCGTAGACGGCGAACGGGTCGCCCGGGGCGTGTTTTTCGCCGCCGAAATAATGCCCGCGCTCGTCAAGGAAGAACTTGGCCAGGGCGAGGTAGGCACGGTTACCGGTGGCCCGGAAGAGCTTGGAGAGGCCGATCTCGATCTCCTGGTGGCCGGGGAAGCCGCGGCGCTGGCCGGGGCCGGTTCCGAACGTGCGCAGGAGAAGGCCGGCGTTCTTCTCGGCGATGGCCAGGAACGAATGCTTGCCGGTGGCCTGGAAATGGGCCACGGCCGCCTCGTACATGTGGCCGACGTTGTAGAGCTCGTGGCTGACGCGGAGGTTCGACCAGCGCTCGGGGCCGGCGCCGGGCGCGGGATGGGCGGGGTCGTTGGTCCGCGTCGTGTAGAGATAGCCGTCGGGTTCCTGGGCCTGGCCGATTATTGCGATGAGGTCGTCGAGTGCTTTTTCGAGGGCAGCGTCGGGGTAAAGGCGGAGTGTGTAGGCAGCCGCTTCCATGGACTTGTACACATCGGAATCGTTGAATCGCCGGCCTTGGTGCGGACCGGTCATGAGGCGGGCGGCCTTGCGGAAATTGTCGACGCGGCCGGTTTCCTCGTTCATCCGGAGGGCGTAGGGGACGGAGACCGCGCGGTTCGTTTCGAGGCGGGGCGCCCAGAAGGAGTCGGTGAACTTGACCTGGGTGAACGGGACGGGACGGACGGGGTAATCGAGGGCGGCCGGCGCGGCGTTTCGTGCGCGGCAGCCTGAGAGGGCGAGGGCGAAGAGTGAGATAAGGGCAGCCGCGAGGGATGGGCAAGTTCTCGTTCTCATGGGACCTCCGGATAATAAATATACCACAGCCGGGCCGATTCATTTATAATCGCGGGCATGAGCGGACCGTGGCTCATCCTCGTCGGCGCCGCGGCGGGTGTATTCGCCGGACTGTTCGGAATAGGCGGCGGCATCATTATCGTCCCGGCACTCATCCTGTTGGCCGGATTCCCCCTCGTCAAGGCGACGGGGACGTCGCTCGCGGCGATCCTCCTTCCCGTCGGCATCCTCGGCGTCGTCGCCTACTACAAGGCGCGCATCATCGACCTGCGGGCGTCGGCGTTCATAGCCGCCGGACTTCTGACGTCCGTGGTCGTTGGCGCCTGGCTGGCCAACACCCTCCCGGTCGACCTGATGCGGAAATTCTTCGCCGTGTTTTGCCTCTATGTCGGCTGGAACTTCATCGACCCGGTCCGGCGTGTCCGGCGCATTCTCGGGCGTACGGTCGCGGCCAAACCCGAGCCCGAGGCGAATCCGCGGCCATCCCCCTACGCGCTCATCGGCATCGGCGTATTGGCCGGCGTCATGGCCGGAATGTTCGGCATCGGAGGCGGCAACATCATCGTCCCGCTGTTGACCCTGGCTCTTCATTACCCCGCCAAGCGGGCCATCGCCACCTCGCTCGGGGCCATCCTCTTTCCCTTCGGTCTGCCCGGGGTTCTCTACTATTACAGTGCCGGCACGCTCGACCTCGGGGCCGCGGCCTGGATCGCGCTGGGCCTGTTCATCGGAACGGTCTTCGGCGCCCGCATCACCATCAGCTTGCCCTCAAGGACGGTCAAGCTCCTCTACGGCTTCTTCCTCGTCTCCGTCGCCGCCCGCTTCTTTTTCTTTTAGGTTTTTACTTTGAACAGCTTCCCGGTTGCGCGGGCAACCTCCTGGCCCTCGCCATCGAAGAGTACGCTTTCGGCGAGAACGATTCGCCCCTTATCCTCCACGAATCGGCCCCGGAGTTTGTAGGCGACGTCGGTCGAGGCCGGCTTCATGAAGCGGACCGTCATCTCGCCGGTAACACATTTGAGGCCTTTCGCCCCGGCGGCGTAGATCATGGCCTCATCGAGGACCGTGGCCAGGAACCCGCCGTGGACGACCTTTGCCCAGCCCTGGAAGTGCTCCGGGAAGGTCACGTCCGCTGACGATTCCCCCCGTTCGGCGTCGGTCCGGATGCGGAGCTTCAGCCCGGCCGCGTTTTTCTCGCCGCAGACGAAACAAACACGGTCATCGCGGAATTCTTTTTTCATCGGCTTCTCGTTTAGCACATTCAGGGGCGCGGCCGCAAGGCCAACGGCACTCCCGGTGCCGCCCCCCTCAAGATGGACGGGCGAAATCGTTCGTCCCTGGGAAGCGACCTGTTGCTATTTTCGGAAGACGGGGCTATGTTAAGAAAGGAAGGAGGAGGGATGAAAGATTTAAGAGTCGAAGTCATCGGCGTGAAGAAGCGCTGCGGGGCTAAGCATAAGGCCGGCGATTATTTCTTTGTCCGCGGCGCGGGCATGGTCGAGATCCCCAAAGGGAAGAAAGTCTGCCTCTACGCCCTCAATAGCCTGTTTCCCTTTTTGACGGCCAAGCAACGGGAGGACGAACTGCCGGCCGACGATTGGATCGCCGAAACGGCGGTCCTGGTCTGTCCCGACCCCGCAGGCGTCAGGTTCAAGATCACGACGCTCTAAACAGGTCCTTTCCTAAAGCTTGTCACGGGCCGGCGTTCCTTTTATAATGGCGGCTCGCGTTTATCAGGTCCGACGAGGAGAGCCGTCATGACCCAGATTTCGGAAAACGAAATCGTCCTCAACCTCTTCAAGGAATGCGACGCCCTGCTCCAGGGCCACTTCAAGCTGACCTCGGGCAAACACTCGGAGTGGTATTTCGAGAAGATCCGGCTCATCGAGAAGCCGGCCGCCCTGGAGAAGATCGTCGACCTCCTCGCCGCCAAGATCCGGCGCGAGGTCCCGGATTTCGACTACGTCGTCTCCCCCGCCTACGGCGCCATTGCCATCGGCTTCCTGGCTGCCCTCAAACTCGGTAAGAAGTTCGCCTTCACCCAGCGCGCCGACGAGAAAATGACCATCCGCTCCGGTTTCTCGGGGCTCGACGGCTCGAGGGCCGTCATCGTCGAGGACATCCTGACGACGGGCGGCTCGATCCAGGAGGTCGTCGCTTGCCTGCGCGAGCGGCAGGTCGCAGTCGCCGGGATCTACGTTCTCGTCGACAGGAGCGGCGGCGCCGTCCCGGTCGAAGGGAAGCCCGTCGGCAGCCTCCTCGCCCTCAAGGTCGAGGCCTTCGAGCCCGACATCTGCCCCTTCTGCGCAAAAGGATTGCCCATCACCAAGCCCGGCGCGTCGGACAAGAAGGCCTGATAAAATTTTTATTAGGGACGTGTGTTTTTTAGGGCAAAAACGAGAATCTGCTTTTTATAACTTATTTGTTTTGTGACTGATACCCAGAACGGACAATCACAAAAACTCGCCATCTAATTCATAATATTACTGTTGCTGTGGTCCGACCCCTTTTTTCTTCGCCAGCTTGTCGGAGACGACGTAGAACGAGGGGACGACGATCAGGCTCAGGATGGTCGACAGGACCAGGCCGCCGATGACGGCGATGGCCATGGGCATGCGGATCTCGGCCCCGGCGCCGAGCCCGAGCGCCGGCGGGATGGCCGCCATCAGGGTCGCCGTGGCCGTCATCAGGATGGGCCGCAGGCGGACGGGCCCGGCCTTTTCCATAGCCTCCTTCGCGCCGAAGCCTTTCGCTTTGAAAGCGTTGGCGTAATCGACGAGGATGATGGAATTTTTCTTGACGATCCCCATGAGCAGGAGCAATCCGATCATGCTGAAGATGTTCAGGGACTTGCCGGTGAGGAGCAGGGCGAAGGCCGCCCCGGCGATCGAGAGCGGCAGGATGGTGATGATCGTGATCGGATCCTTGAAGGAGTTGAACTGCGACGCCAGGATCATGTAGGCGATGAGGATGCCCAGGACCATGGCGAAGAGAAGGCTGCTCATGGATTCGCGGAAGGCCATGCTCGACCCGCCCAGGACGACCCGGTAGCCGACGGACAGATTTTTACCGAGCCCCTCGATCACCCGTAGGGCCTCGGCCTGGGAATGGCCGGGGGCCATGTTGGCGTAGAGGGCGATCGCCCGCTCCCGGTCGCGCCGAGTGATGGCCTGGAGGGCGGCCTGCTCCTCGAAGATGACGAGGGAGGACAGGGGGATGAGCTCCCCGTTCCGGGCCCGGACGCGGAGCCGCGAGATGTCTTCGGGACGGGACCTCTGCCCGGCCATGAGCTTGAGCCGGACGTCGAGCCGGCGGCCGCCCGTGCTGTACTTGCCGACCCGGATCCCGCCGACCAGGGCGTTGATCGTCGTGGCCACGTCGTCAACGGAGACACCCACGTCCGCGGCCACGGCCCGGTCCGGGGTCACCCGCAGCTCGGGCATGCCGACGCGGTAGTCCGAATCGAGGTCGACAACGGTCCCGCTCGCCGAGAGCTCGTCCATGAGCCGCTGGCTGAGGGGCACGAGCTGGTTCCAGTCGGCGCCGCGCACGGAGAACTCGACGGGGAAGCCGCGCTGGGCCGTGAAGCCCTGCTGGGAGGTATCCTGGATGACGGCCCGCAGGCCCGGGATGGAGTTGAGCTCCCTGCGGAGAACGCTCGAGAACTCGGCCTGGTCCATCTTCCGTTTTTTGGGGGGGGCCAGGGTGACGTACAGCATCCCGGAGTTGACGCTACCCCCGCCGCCCATGCCGCCGACGAAGCTGAAGATCTGCAGCACCTCGGGGTGCTTGTTGACCGTCTCCTCCGCCTTGATCAGGAGCGTATCGGTCTCGGTGATGTCCGAGCCGACGGCGGTCTGGATGCGGACCATGATCCGGCTCTGGTCTTGGGACGGCACGAACTCGCTCGGCAGGATCGTGAAGACACCGATGGCCGCGGCGAAAAGGACCGCCGCCAGGGCGAGGACCAAGCCCGGCTTGCGGAGGCCGCGGTGAAGGACGCGGCTGTAAAGTTTCTCCAGCCGGCCGAAGGCCCGGTCGACAGCCAGGCCGACCCTGTTCCGGCCTTCGCGCGAGGTCCTGAGGAACTGGGAGCAGCGGGCCGGGGCCAGGGTCACCGCCTCGACGTAGGACAGGAGGACGGCCAGGCAGAGGGTGATCCCGAACTGGAGGAAGTAGCGGCCGATGATGCCCTTCATGAACACGACCGGGACGAAGATGGCCACGACGGCCAGCGTCGCGGCCAGGGCGGCGAAAGCGATCTCCTTCGTCCCCTCGAGCGCCGCAGGCACAAGCGCTTTCCCTCCCTCGCGATGGCGGAAGATATTCTCCATGACCATGATGGCGTCGTCGACGACGATGCCGACGGCCAGGGCCAGGCCGAGCAGCGTGAACGTGTTGAAGGTGAACCCGAGGAAGTAGATGATGGCCACCGTCCCGAGGAGGGACATGGGGATGGCCAGGATGACGTTGAGCGTGCTGGAGAGGGAGCCCAGGAACAGCCAGCAGACGAAGGCCGTGAGCAAGACCGAAAGCAGGAGCTCGAATTGGATCTCTTTGACCGATTCCCGGATGAACTCCGTGCTGTCGTTGGTGATGCCGATAGACATGTCCTCGGGCAGGGTCTTGCGGTATTCGTCGATGGCCTCGCGGACGCGCTTGGCCACGGCCACGGCGTTGGCGCCGCGCTGCTTCCGGATGCCGATGCCCTGGGCGGGGCCGCCGTCGACGCGGGCGATGCGGCGGACGTCCTCGAAGCCGTCCTCGACGAGGGCGACGTCGCTGAGGTAGAGGGGGCTACCGCCGACCTCGCGGATGACGATCTTGCGCATGGTTTCGAGGTCGACGGCCTCTCCGAGAACGCGGACGTTGACCTCGCGGCCCGGCGCCTCCAGCCGTCCCGCGGGCAGCTCGATGTGCTCGCGCTGCAGGGCCGAAATGACGTCGCGGACCGTGAGGCCCTTTTCGTCGAGCCGGGCGGCGTCGAGCCAGACCCGGATGTTGCGGTCGAGAGTCCCCATGAGCGAGATTTCGCCGATGCCGGGGATCGTCTGGAGCTTCTCCTTGAGGCCGTAGCGGACGTAGTCGCTGAGGACGCGCTGGGGGTAAGGCCCGCCGATCCGAACCATCATGATCGGCTGGTCCTCGGGGTTGGACTTGGAGATAACGGGCGGGTCCATGTCCCGGGGCAGGCGGCGCGCGGCCTGGGAGACCTTGGCCTGGACGTCCTGGAGGGCCAGGTCGACGTCCCGGGAAAGCTCGATCTCGACCGTGATATTGGCCGAGCCCTGGCGGGAGCTCGAGGTGATCGTCCGGATGCCCTCGACCTGGATGAGGGATTCTTCCAGGGTCTCGACGACCTCGTTCTCCATGACCTCCGGAGCCGCTCCCTCCCACGAGGCGGAGACGTTGATCGTGGGGAAATCGACGTCGGGGAACTGGCTGATGCCGATCCGGCCGCCGGCCACGACGCCGAATACGACCGTGGCGGCCATGAGCATCCAGGCCAGGACGGGTTTTCTGACGCAGGCTTCTGTCAGGTTCATCGGGCCTATCCTTTTTTAGCCGGCGGGGCTTGCTTGTCCGCGGGCTTCTCGGACGGGGCTTGACCCGAGCCTGGAGCGATCATCCGGACCGTCACCCCGTTCTGAAGGGCCTCGGAGCCCCGGATGACCAGGACCTCGCCGACCCTGAGGCCGGAAAGGACCTCGACCTGTCCATCGGCCGACCGCATACCCAGGGTCAGGATGCGCTCGACCGCTTTATCTCCCTCGACGACGAAGGCGATAAATCCGCGTTCGCTCGGCCGGACGGCCGAAACCGGGACGACCGCGGCTTCGCGGGTGGAGCTCACGGGCACCGTGATCTCGGCGAAAGATCCCGGCCGCAGGGTCCGGTCGCTCGGGTCGTTGATGTTGGCCGTGACGGCGACCAGCCGCGAAACGTCGTCGGCCGCCTCGGCCACGTGGACGACCTTGGCCGTGAACTCGCGGCTGTCCTCGCGGACACGGAAGCGGGCTTCCTGGCCGGGCTTGATCCGCGCGGCATCGCGCTCGGGAACCTTGAACCGCAAGAGGAGCGGGTCGCGCCGCACGAGTGTCGCCAGGACCGTCCCCGTCTGGACGTATTGGCCGGTCTGGACCGTCCGCGTCTGGATAATGCCCGAGATGGGCGCCCGGACGAAGGCGTCCCGGAGGTTGAGCTTGGCCTGATTGAGGGCCGACCGCATCTGGGCGACTTCGGAGGCGGCGACGAGGACTTTCGTCCGCCAGGCCTCGACTTCCTCGCCGGGAATGAGGCCGGGCGTCTGGGTGATGACGGTCTCGCGGCGCTTGAGGCCGGCCTGGGCGTCGGCCTTGGACGCTTCGGACTTTTCGTAGGCGGCCTGGGCCGCTTCGACCGCCAGGCGGTAGCGCTCCGTTTCGATCTCGACGAGGACCTGGTCCGCGGCGGCGAACCCTCCTTCGCTGAAGAGGACCCGGTCCGCAACGCCAGGGACGCGGGCCGTGACCTGGACCTTTTCGAAGGCCTCGACGGAGCCGACGGCGGTGACGGAGTAAACGAGCGAGCGGACCTGGACCGGCACCGCGTCCACGGGGAACTGGACGCGGCCGCGTCCGCCTCCGGCGGCGGGCGACGAGGCCCCTTCTTTCTTGCAGGCGCCTGTGGTAACGATGACCGCTGCCGCGGCGGCGATGACGACGAGCTTCCGGATCTTTAGGCTTTTCAAGTGCGTGGCTCCTTCCCGAAGGGATCGAGTCCCAGGGCCGCTTCCAGGTTGAGGAAGGCGACGCCCAGGCCGTAGCGTTCCTGGACGAGCGCGACCTCGGCTTCGAAGAGGCTGACGTTGGCGTCGGCGACTTCAAGAGCGGAGGCCAGTCCCTGTCTGTAGAGTTCGGCCGTTTCGACCGCGTTCTTCTTGGCGACCTCGTGCGCGACCGAGGCCTGCTTGATGGAAGCGCGCTGATTTTCCAGGGAGACGAGGGCCTCCCGGACTTCGACGTCCACCCGGCGTGTCGCCGCCTGGACGTCGAGGTCGGCCAGGCGGGCCAGCGCTTTCCTTTCTTTATTGTCGGCGTAACGGGCCAGCCCATCGAAGAGGGTCCAGCTCAGCGTCGCGCCGACGTTCCAGTTCCAGGTCCTATTATTGAAGCTTGCCTCATTCGTTATCCTGTACTGGCCGCTGGCACTGAGGGTGGGCACCCAGCGGAGCATCGGCTCCCGGGCCAGGGCGCGCTGCGATGACGCCACCCAGCGGAGCGACCCGACGTCGAGGCGCCGGGCGAGCGCTTCCTCGACGAGGCCTTCGGAATTCGCGGCCTCGGCGGAGGCCGCCTCGATCAGGAATTCGGGCACGACGAGCCGGCCGCGCACGGCGTCCGGGGCATCCAGGAGATAGCCGAGCTGGAGGACGCTCGTCTCCACCTGGCCCTTGACCTGAGTCACTCCGACTTCGGCCGTCGCGTATTCGAGCTCGGCCCGGGTGACGTCATTGATCGAGGTGAGGCCGGCCGCGTAGCGGGCCTTGGCGGCCTCGAGGCTCTGCCGGGCGAAGGCCAGGCGCCGGCCGGAGGCCTCCTGGACCTGGGCCGTACCCAGAGTGGCCAGGAAGGCCTGGCTGACTTCGAAGACCAGCTGTCTCCGGCTCTCGGCGGCCGCGGCCACTTCGGCGTTCCTCTGGGCCTTGACGGCCGAGAAGCCGGCCATGCTCCGGGCGTCGAAGAGGGTCAGGTTGAGGCCGAGCGTATTCGAGAGGCCGTTATAACGTTGGATGACGACCTCGGTATCGCCCACGAGTCTCTTGACTTCGTAAGCACGGCGCTGATAGATGCCCGTCGTCGTGATCGTGGGCAGGAAAAACGAACGCGCCCGGGCGACGCGGGCGTCGGCGGCCTTGACGTCTTCGTGAGTAGCCAGGGCCCGCTCGTTCCGCTCGAGGGCCAGGTTGACCGCCTCGTCGAGCGTCAGGAGCCGGTCCTGGAGAGCCGGCAGGGGCGTTAGGAACATTGTCAGGCCGAGAAGAAGCGCCGAGAGGCGCCTCGCCCGGCCCGGTTTTAAATATGCAGCCATCGTGTCATCTCCTCTGGGGGGTCCTTCCGGACGGGCCTGATAGCCCAGTTTAAACACAGAAATATACCATATATCTTTTGACGCCCAAAATCCCGCTTTCTTCCCTGAAATCGCGATTCCCGCGCGGCCCGGGGACGGGGAGGCGGGAAGAGGGAGAACGCCCGGTCGTCTAAATAATCAAGAGAATACCGGCTTTCGACCGACGGAGGTGGCCATGACATCAAGATCTCTCGGCACGGCAGGACTCGTCCTCATGGTGATAGCGGCAGTTTCGGCGGCCGCGGTCCCGGCGGGACAGGCCGGCGAGGCTCTCGACAGGAAGGTCCGGGCGTTTCTCGACAAGCACGCCGGGGAGTGGCGGGACATGAACGTCCCCGATGCCGACGGGAAGATCCTCTACGACCTCGTCCTCAAGAACAAGTACACCCGGGCTCTTGAGATCGGGACGTCCACCGGGCATTCGGGGATCTGGATCGCCTGGGCCCTGAGCAAGACGGGCGGCAAGCTCATCACCGTGGACATCGACGAGGGGCGCTACCGGGAGGCGCTGGCCAACTTCCGGGAAGCCGGGCTCGACGCCTTTATCGACGCGCGCCTGGCCGACGCCCACGAGCTCGTCCCGGCCCTCCCCGGTCCGTTCGATTTCGTCTTCTGCGACGCCGACAAGGACTGGTACAAGAATTATTTCGTCGCCGTCCTGCCCAAGCTCGTCGTCGGCGGCTGTTTCACGGCCCACAACGTCTCTGCGCGCATGCGGAGCCGGGGCTGGGGGAGCGGCGATTTCGTCGAGCACGTCCTCGGCCTGCCGTTCATGAAAACGACCTTCGCGGAGGGCAGCTGGGCGGGGATGTCCGTCAGCTACAAGCGTGCCGAAAAATAGGGTTCGCCTCTTCAGACGTTCCTACTTGGGCTTATGGTCGTTCTTCTCTTTGTACCCGAACAAGCCAAAGAGAGCGAACAAAGCATACAGTCCGTACAGTACCGGAGCGTCAAGAGGTGACGGAAACCGGCGCCTGTTTTTCGCCGATCAGAGAGCCCGGCCGAACCAGGCGCGAAGGACCGACTCGGCGGGCTTTCCGTGGGGGGAGTAACCCGTATCCGTCGGGCCGCCGTGGTCCTGGTCGGGCATCCACTGCCACCAGAATATCCCCGCCAGCCAGCTCTTCCCGGAGATCGCGCGGAAGGCGGCCTCATAGGCGTTCTCTTGGACCGTGAGATCGACCGGCCCCTGGCGCTGCCAGTCCCAGGGATTGATGGTCCCGCCGCGGACGCTCCGATATCCGATCTCGGTGAGGACCAGGGGCTTGTTCCATCTCTTCGAAAGCGCTTCGAGTTTCTTGAGGAAGGGGCCCCATCCGGCCAGGAGATCCGCGACCGAAGGCTCCACCTTGTCGCTCAAGGTCGGGTAAGCATCCTCCCCGATGTAGTCCAGGGCGTCCCACCAATGGATGGCGTCCGGGGCCCCCTCGACAAGGTTGTCCGCGTAGATGAGCGGGCCGTTGTAGACGGTCCGGATCTCGGCGATGATCCCCCGCCAATCGGCCTCGCGGAAAGCCGTCGAGCCGAGCTCGCACCCGACGCAGAAAAGCTCGCATTCCGTCCGGGCGGCCATCGCGGCGTAGTGAAGGATGAACGTCCTGTAGGACGAGAACCAGGCCGACCAGTCAGCCGCGGTGAAACCCGGGCCGATCTCGCCCCGGTAATGGAGATCGTCGTCGGACAGGTCGACGTGGGGCTTGAGCATCACCCGGAGGCCGATCGAGCGGGCGTAACCGATGAGGGCGGCTAGGGAAGCGTCGGAGGGAGTGCCGGGGCCGGAGAAATCGATGGACGTCGAATGGATGGTCGCCTGGTATCCGGTGGCAAGGATGCTGGCCCAGTCGGCGTTGGTCGCCTTGAGGGCGTCCGCGGACCGGAGCGGCCCGTCTCCCGTGTAGGCGTCCCGGGAATAACCCGTGAAGGCGACGCCTTTCATGAAATCCCGGCCGGCTGGAGAGCGCACGTTACACGTGAAGTTGAGCAGGGCCATGGCCAGGACCGCGACGGCCGCGCCTATACGGCAGGATTCCCTCTTCATGACTCAATCCTCCTGAAGCGTCTTGGTTTCAATTTAGCACGGAAACGGGCAAGAGTCCACGAATCCGAGTTCGCCGTGGCCCATATCCGGGCCTACCGGGAACGCTTCGTGGCAAGGCCGGGGTCGAAAATCAAAAGAGATCCAGAAAACCGATCCGTGGTGAATTCCCCTCTCGGCGCTGAATCCTCCCTCCTAACCATGCCGATAATGTATCGTCGGCCGGGCGGCCCTGTCAATAACCGCGAAAAGCCACGAAGACCAGAAATATTCCCCGTTCTCCTCGGTCGCCGCGAGCAGCCGCCCTACCATTTCTTGTATTTCCAGAAAATGAGGAACCCCACCATGGAGACGGCGGCCAGGCCCATGATGAGCCCGAAGGCCGGATGATCCTTGAGACCGAACGGCAGCGTCACGTTCATGGAGAAGATCGAGACGACGAGCGTCGGCACCATGATCGAGATGGTGATGATGTTGAGGGTTTTCATCAGGACATTGAGGTTGTTGCTGACGATGGAGGCTCGGGCGTCCATCAAGCTGGCCAGGATGTTGGAATAGACTTCGGCCTGACGGTAGCACTGGTTGTTCTCGATGACGATGTCGTCGAGGAGCTCCATCTCCTCCTGGGTGAAGCCGAACCGCGCCGCGTTGTGGCGGATCTTCTCGATGAGGGCGCCATTGGAGTTGACGGCGTTCTGGTAGTAGACGAGGCTCTTCTGCAGGGCGAAGAGGTTGATGAGGTACTTGTTCTCCATGGCCTTGTTGATCTTCTGCTCGACGTCGTCGGCGATCGTGTTGATGATCCGGAGGTGCTCCATGAAGTGGAAGATGGCCCGATAGATGAGGCGGATCATGAGCTCGCGGACGGTCGTGACCTTGGCCAGCTGTTTTCCCTCGAACAGGGTCGTGTCCTCGGCCACGACGAGGATGAGGAGGTCGCCGAAGTAGAAGACGCCCATCGTCGAGGCCTTGAACAGGAGCTGGTCGTCGCCCGAATAATTCTTGGGCCGCTTGTAGATGAAGGCGATGTGGTTCGGCTCGCACTCGAGGCGGGCCTGCTCGTCGGGGTCGAGGGCGGAACTGAGCGTGTGCTCGTCGACTTGATAGGTATCGACGAGACGGCGCTTCTCGCTCTCGTCGGGGTTGATGAAGAGCAGGACGGGGGCTTTCTCGTCGGCCGTCTCGACGATCTTCTGGTTTTCGATCTGATAGCGTCTCAGCATCGTCCGGCTCCTTTCAGCGGCGGTCGGGGTCCGATGGACAATTATGCTCCCACCTCGCGAAGAAAGGCAAGCCGTCTATTCGAGCTTGATCGTCTTGGCCAGCTTCCCGGCGCGCCGGGATTCGTACTTGAGAGTGACCTCGCCTTTCCCTTCGATCAGGAACTGGTGCTCGACCTTGCCGAAGCCCGGGACGACCAGGAATTGGAGTTCGGGCCTGTGTTTTCTGTAGACGACTTGGTCGTGGTAGGGGTCCGTCAGCAGTCCGCCGGCCACGACCTTGGCCCCCGCCCCGGCGACCTTGAGCATGTCCCTGGGGTAGAGATTGACCTTCTGGGCGATATGGCTCATCGACGGCATGGCCTTGCCGTTGGCGAGCCGGGTGCGGACCCGGTAGAGGTTCTTCCCCATCGCCTTGACCTCGGTCACCTCGAGGGTGACCTCGGGCACGTGCTTGGCCGAGAAGATGACGGCCATGGCGTTGCGGTGGACGAGGTCCTTGATCGTGAAGGGAGCGCCGAGCCGTGAGCTCATCTTGACCCAGCCCCCGATCTCGATATCGCCGTAGGTCGGATGCCGTAAGGGCTTCCAGGGCTTGTAGAGCTCGCCCTGAACGACATCGTCGCTGAACTTGATCCGCTCGCGTTCCGGGACGCCGCCGGACAACATGGCCATCATCCCCTCCCCGCTGGGCGCGCCGCCCTCGGGTTTTTCCGAAGCGCCCCTGAAGGACTCGTCCACGGCCTGGAAGACCTCGGGCACGTAAGCGTAGGCGCCCATCGTGTGGGTCAGCCACTCGATGGAATCGCCGTAGGTCGTGTAGAGGTCCTTCCAGGAGATCAGGTAGCGGTAGCCGGGCATGATCCGCTCGGCCTGCTTGCCGATGTAATCGAGAACGGCGACATCCTGGGGCGGATACTCGCCCAACCCTTTCCGGCTGGGGCCGCGCAGGTACATGCCGCCGAAGTTGTGGAACGACCAGCCGATGCAGATGTTGGTCTTGGTCACGGTCCATTCGGCCAGGGCCTTGGTCCCCGTCCCGGAGAACGGGTATTCGCCGGAGCCGCTCTGGACGTAGGGCGGCGCCCAATCGAAGCCCCAGTTCCGGTTGGGGTCGACGTAGCCTTCCGCGTCCTCGTTGATCCGACCGTCGCCATCGTTGTCGAGGCCCTCCTCGCCGAGAACGGTCCACTCCCCTTTCTCTCCGGGCTTGACCCGAACCATCAGCCGCGGGTCCTCCGGGTCGGTCTTGTACGGGCCGAAGGGGTCCTTGATCCGCATCATGCAGATGTTGCCGTCGCCGTCGAGGTCGTCGGGAAAGTCCTCGTCGACCAGGCCGTCCCGGTCGTCGTCGGTCGGGAGCCGCAGGCTGCGGTTGCTGCTCGCGGTGTTGGCGTCGGCGAAGAAATAATGGCGGCCGTCTGCGTTGACGACGGGCACGACATAGAAGCACGTCCTGTCCACGAGCCGCGTGACCTCGGCGTTCCTGCCGTAGTTCCCCAGGAGGTAGTCGAGGAGGTAAAGAGATATCTCGCCTCCCTGGATCTCGTTTCCGTGCATGTTCCCGTCGACGTAGACCCCCGGTTTCTCGATGGAGGGGCCCGTCTTGGGATTGTTGACGGTCATGGCGTAGATGGGCCTGCCCTGGTCGCTTTTGCCGACGACTTCGAGCGTCGTCAGCTGGGGGTAGGCCTTGTTGAGCGCCATGAGCGCCTCGTAAACCTGCTCCAGCGAATAATAATGATCGAACCTCAGGGGGACGGAGATTTCGGATTTCTGCGCGGGCAGGGCCGCCGCGAAAAAGATCATCAAAAGGACGAGACCGGTTGTCTTCTTCATTTTGCACCTCCCAGGTCAACCGTGCGGGAATCGCCCCAGGCGATCCGTGTCTCCGCCTTGACCTCGATCTTGACCGGTTTTTCGGCGCGGACGATCCAGGTCACGGCCTGCGCGCCGCGGGGCTGGACGGAGGGAACGAGGCTGCGCTTCTTCCCCTCCACGATCTCGAAGCCGGGCCCGCCGAGCGTGACGACGACGGGCAGGATCCGCTCGTTCCTCCGACCCATGGCCGTCGGGTAAGGCAGGTCTCCACTGTTTTCGACCCAGACCTTGACCTCGTAGACGCCGGCGCCCAGCCGCTTGACTGTGGCGTCGGCGATCCGGATGCGGGCCATCTTTTTGGCGATCTCGAAGACCCAAGGGACCTGGCCCTTGAGCAAGCCTTCGACCATATTGGCGGGCGGCGTGTTGTCGGTGAAAGGCACGGCGCCGCCGATCTCGACGTCGCCGAGGGTCGGGTGCTTGAAGGGCTTCCAGGCGACGAACCCTTTTCCGCCGAGCTCCTTATCGCTCCAGGCGAGCAGGGCCTTCTCCTTGGGGTCCATCCCCTCCGCGCTCGGCTTCTTGGGCATCTGCTTCATCATCTCGGCCATTTTCTTGGTGTCCATCATCCCGCCCTGGATGCCGGCGATGACCTGCTTGGCCTTGAACTGGTCGGGCGCGCCGGAGGCCTTAAGGAAGGCGTCGATCTTCTCCTCGCCCAGGGCGATGAACTCGTCGTTGGTCATCTTCTCGAGCTTTTCGGGGGTGATCTCGTCGGCCGCCTTCTCCTCCTTGACCTCGGGCAGGGTCCAGAAGTCCAGGGCGAAGGACGGCAGGCCGAGATGGTAGTAGGCATAGAGCTCGAACGAGCCGTCCTTGTCGGGGGCCGGATCGAGCCTTTTACCGTCGAGCTTGGCCGCCTTGAGGAATTCCTTGTGTTTCTCCGAAAACTCCTTGTAGAATTTGAGGTCGTCGTCGAGCGGGTTGACGACGGCCCCCAGCCCGAGGAAGCTGGCGATCATCGACTCGCTGACCTCCATGCCCGGGGGCATCAACGGCTTGACCATCTCCATGACCTCGGCTATGGTGTAGGTCTTGTCGGGGTCGGCGTTGAGGAAGCTCGCGAACCGCTCGGGGATCTTGATCTGGTTGAGGTCCGCTTCCCCCTTCCGTCCGCCGCGCGGCGGGGACAGGCAGAAGTTCGATTCGCCGAAGACGAAGGTCAAACCGACCTCCCGGTGGAGGTCGAAGAATTTGAGCAGGGCGAAGGTTTCCGCCTCGCTTCCCGACCACGGACCGGAATCAGGGGCGTGGAACTTGAAGAGGTGGGGAAAGGCCGTGCCCACGTTAACGCCGCCGAGGCCGTCTTCGTTGTACTGGCCGTCGCCGTCGTTGTCGAGGCCCTCGGGATAGAGCTTCCAGACGCCCTTTTCGCCCTTGGACCAGTCGGCCTTCTTCATGAGGCGCGGATCGACGGGGACAGGGATCCAGGCGCCCTCGGGGTCTTTGACCCTCATCTGGGTGATGAGGCCGTCGCCGTCGAGGTCGTCGGCTCCGTCCTCGTCGGCCTGGTCGTCCTGGTCATCGTTGCGGGGCCGGGCGTTGCGGGCGTCGAGGAGCAGGGGCTTGGCGAAGTAACGGGAGGCGGCATCGGGATTGCCGCAGGGCAGGATGTACCAGGTCCGGTCGGAACGCATGTCGGCTTTCTCGCAGACGAGCTTGGCCAGGTATAAGGCCGCCTCGGAGGAGATGGGCACGGTCCCTTCCATGTTGGCCGCGATGAATACGGCGGGAAGGCTCTTGGCGGTTTTCGCGGTCTCGGGGCCGACCTCGAGCAGGATGAGTTCGCGGCCGCCGGGGCTCTTGGCCAGGATGTGGACCTTGGCGAAGCCGGGGTTGGCCCGGGCTAGGTCTTGGACCGCCGCAGCCAGTTCCTCGGGCTTATGGTAGCGGTCGAACGTCAAGGGACTGTCCCCGGAGCGGGACTGTCCCGCTTGGATATCGGCCGCGGCGAGCGGACCGAGCGCGAGACATAAGATGAAGGGGATCAGGAAGCTTGCGGTGCGGCGAAGTGTCACGTAACGGTACCTCCACTAAGTAAGGTAAGACCGGGCCGCACTCGGCGCGGGTCCGATAGAAGCCCGGAGTTTGACATTCTCGCAAATAAGACACAGGAAATCAACGCGCGCGTCTTGCTCTCCTATATACGCAGCGCCGACTGAGATAGTTCCCTCGCCGCGATGCCTGGGGGAGGTCCTCGGGAGTTATCTTCGTTCGCTGCGGTGAAGCGAGCCCACTCTCAAACGCTCGGAGTATTCCCGCCGTCGGCCGCGGCCCGTCCCGGCGAGCCGGGCCGCTTGGTATCCGGGCTTCGCTCTGGTCAAGAGGGACTGTCCCCGAAGAGGGACTGCCCCTCTTGACCATCCGTGCCCGCTCCGCCCTCCCACCGCCTCCTCTGGGAACACCCCTGCGCGTTTTACGTGGGCTCGCTCTCTGCATGCCCTTCTCATTACAATGCCAAAAGCAGGATGAAGATCATCGAAGAAGTAAGGCCCCCGCCGTACGCAGCGGCCTTGACCTAAGGGCGGCCGAGGTGATAGAAAAACGGTAGTTCCAAAATACGGAGGGCGAACATGTTCAAGAAAGCGTTCCTCGCGGTCGTCATCCTCGGGGTCATTGTTCTGGCGGGGCTCGAGATCCCGGCGGCAGCGCAGCACGGCGGCACGCCGTCGGTCCTCTCCATACGCGAGAGGGCGGCGCTCGTTCACAAGATAACGGCCAAGCGGCTCGACACCCTTCTCCCCCGGATGATGCGGGAGACCGGCATCGACATGTGGATCATCTCCTGTAACGAGGACAACCTCGACCCCATCTTCGAGACCATGGTCCCCTACGAGAACTGGAACCCCATCACCCAGATCCTCGTCCTCTTCGACCAGGGCCCGGCGAAGGGTGTCGAGCGGCTGAACGTCGCCCGGACCGACACCCAGGGCCTGTTCAAGAACGACTGGGACGGCGCCGCCTGGGATACGAAAAAAGGTGAGAGCCAGTGGGACGCGCTCGGCCGGATCGTCCGCGAGCGCGACCCGAAGCGGATCGGCCTCAACGAAGGCGAGGTCCAGTGGGCGGCCGGGGCGCTGACCTCGGTCCTGAAGAAAAAGATCGTCGAGGCGGTCGGCCCGAAGTACGCGACCCGCCTCCAGTCGGCTGAGCCGCTGGTCACCCTCTGGGCGGAAACGCTCCTCGAGGAGGAGGTCGAACTCATGGAGCGGGCAGCGGCCCTGTCCCGATCCATCATCGCCGACATGTTCTCGCCGAAAGTCATCACGGTCGGACAGACGACGGCCGGCGACCTCCGCTGGTATTACTGGCAACGCGTGGCCGACCTCGGCCTCAAGGTCTCCTTCAGCCCCTTCGTTTCCATCCGCGGGAGAAGCCCGAAGGACGTCGAGAAATGGGGCAAGGACGACAAGGTCATCCGGCCCGGCGATATCCTCCACTGCGACGTCGGGCTCAAGTACATGCGTTGGAATAGCGACCACCAAGAAATGGCCTATGTCCTGCGCCTCGGCGAAACGGACGCGCCGGAGACGTTCAAGAAGCTCATGGCCGAGGCCAACCGCCTCCAGGACGTCTATTGTGGGGAATTCAAGACCGGCCTGACCGGGAACGAGCTCCTCGGCAACATGCTCAAGAAGGCCCGGGAGCTTGGCATCCCGGGCCCGCGGGTCTACTCCCACTCCCTCGGCTATTTCCTCCACGAGCCCGGGCCGCTCATCGGCCTGCCTTGGGAACAAGTCAACAACGTCGGCCGCGGCGACGTCAAGCTCGTCGCTATGAGCGCGTTCACGGCCGAGCTGAGCGTCACCGGCCCCGTCCCGGAATGGGGCGGCACGGACTTCCGGGTTCCCCTCGAGCAGGACATCGTCTTCGACGGCGAGCGGGCGTTCTTCCTGGCCGGTCGTCAGACGGCGTTCCACCTCATTAAATAGGGGCCGATCGGCGCCTGCGAGGGCTCGTCCGACTAAAGCAGGAGAGAAGACACGACACCGTCCCCGGTTTTGGAAGGAGATCTACGATGAAAAAAAGGCACTTTATCTGGCTCGTCGCCCTCGCCGCCGTCGCCGGCTGCGCCACCAAGTACACGATCGTCCCGCCCGCCGTCGACCTCACGGGTTATGAAACGGTCGGGCTGGTTACCTTCAAGGTGGAGAACGCCAAGGGCGATCTCGACAGCCTGGCGACGCAGCTCTTTCTCCAGGAAGTCGCCGCGGCCCAGCGCGTGCCGGTCGTCGAACTCGGGCGGTCCGACGAGGTCCTGGCCGGGATCGGGAAGACGGCCTTCAACCGCGACGCCGCCCTGGCCATCGGCGAGAAGCACGGGGTCGAAGCCTTTTTCCTGGGCGAGATAAAAATATCCAAGGTCAAACCGCAGGTGGACCTGCTCGCGCCGCTGAGCAAAGCCCTGTTCGTCCGGGCCAAATTCGATATCGCCGTGACCGCCCGGCTCGTGTCCGCCGCGAACGGCGCGACGCTTTGGACGCAATCCAGCGTCCGGGAGGGGACGGTCGGCGCGCTCGGCATGGGCGCAGACGGCGTTCCGACCTTCGGCATGCAGGACAAGAACGAAGCCATGAACAACCTGCTGCGGCAGATGATGTTCCAGCTGACGTGGGACTTCCGGCCGTCGCGCCGGCGGCTGTAGGTCCTTTCGTCCCCGGATCCACGCCGCGCCGGCGGCCTGCCCCGCGGTTCGGGCCGCCGCCCGGCCTCGTCTCAAACCGCGCATCCTCGCAGTTGACGTCTCCTCCGGCAAATAGCTATAGTTCCGGCGGAGGGAGGGCTCATGGACGAAGAAACGAAGGTCATCTGCGGCGTGTGTAAGCTCGCCAAGAACCCCGACGAGGTCGTGCCCGGCCAGGCCGTGCGCGCCGCCGTCGCGGAACTCATCCGCAAGGACCACCCGGATTGGAACCCGGAGAGTCCCATCTGCCGGGACGACCTGAACCGATACCGGGCGCAGTATGTCAAGGGCGTTCTCGAAGCCGAGAAGGGCGACCTGTCCGTGATCGAGGCCGAAGTCATCAAGAGCCTGCACGAAGGAGAGGTCCTGACCCGCAACGTCAACATGGAGTTCGAGGAAAAGCGGACGGTCGGCCAGCGCCTCGCCGACCGGTTGGCAACGTTCGGCGGCAGCTGGAAGTTCATCGCCATTTTCATGGGCGTACTCGTCGGCTGGATCATCCTCAATTCCATCGTCCTCATCACGCGCCGTTTCGACCCCTTTCCGTTCATCCTCCTCAACCTCATTCTGTCGTGCCTCGCCGCCCTTCAGGCGCCGGTCATCATGATGAGCCAGAACCGGCAGGAAGCCAAGGACCGGTTGCGCGCCCAGCATGACTACCAGATCAACCTCAAGGCCGAGATCGAGATCCGCGGCCTCCACGAAAAGATCGACCACCTCATTTTCAAGCAGTGGCAGCGGCTCCTGGAGATCCAGGAGATCCAGACCGAGCTCATGGGGGAATTATCGGATAAGCTCCAAGCCCGTCCATCGCCGCCTCGCGGCGGGGAGAGAGCGGAGGGCTGAACACAGGTCTCCTGCCCGGCCGTTCGACGCCGGACGCCGGGGCGGTCCCCCCAAATAAAGTTTTAGAGCGATTTCGGCGTTTCCTTCCTCTCGATCCTGATATTGAGGCGGGCCTGAAGATACTCGACCGCCGAGAGGACGGATTTTTCCAGGATCTGGCGCTCCCTTGTCAGTGACAATTCCGCCTCCACGACGGCCATCTGGAACTCGGCCGGAACGGCGGCGATGGACTTGAGGCTCGCGATGACCGCCCCTTTCTCGGCGGAAGTCAGCGCGGGTTCACGACGGACTACCAGGAAGAGAACCAGCGCAGAGGCCGCGACCACCAGGACCGCCGCGGCCGCGGGAAAAGGACGGAGGACGAACCGGCGACGAAAGGGAGCGCGGGTCCCGCGTCCGGCCGCTTCGGCCACCCAAGCGGCCGTATCTAAAGGAGAGTCCGGGACCTTGGCGAGGAAAGAGGGAGCTTCCCCGGATAGCCGCGCGGACAGGGATGCGGCGGACAGGGCGTATTCCCGGCAGGCTCCGCACCGCGCGGCGTGGCGTTCGGCGAAGCGCGGGATTTTCTTCCCCCCGTCTTCCGCCATCGAAATCAGCCAGCGGGTCAGATTGCAGAACATCGTCCTTCTCCTTTGATTCATCCGAGCAGCGTTTCCCTGACAGCCGCGGTCTCCGTCTTCGCCTCCGCCCGGCCCGGCGCGGGGCCCACGCGCTTCATCAGGTTCGTCCGGGCGCGGTGGAGGAGCAGGCGCACGGCCAGCCGGCTCTTGCCGATGGACGCGGCGATCTCTTCGATGGTCAGGTCCTCGCCGTAACGCAGCCAGAGGACGCGATATTGGTTCCCGCCGAGCGTCCCGGCCGCGTCCCAGAGTCCCGTCGACCGCGCCTCCCCGGCCGTCTGGGCAGCGAGGCCCGCTGGAACGTCCGCGACCTCGGCGCCGAGCCTCCCCGCCGCGGTTCTTTTTCTGCGGTAGGAGCTGATGGCCAGCCGGTTGGCCGACGTATAGAGCCATGTGGAAAACCTGTGAGCCGGATCATAATTGCGGATGTTCCTGTAGAGTTTGAGGAACGTCTCCTGGACCAGGTCTTCGGCGTCCTGGTCGCTCCCCAGGCGCGGCCGAAAATAGACAAAAAGCCGGCGTTTGTAGCGGAGCGCCAGCTCCTCGAAAGACCGGCGTGAGCCGGCCCGCGCCTCGCGGGCCAGCTCCTCGTCGGTCTTCTCTCCGATCGGGTCTAGATCGGCCATGCACTCCCCTGGGCCCCGGACGACCGGGGCCGTCGCTGCTCCCGGAACGGGCCTCAGTCGAAAAAGCCGTGGAGCCCGCGTCCGCGCGCCGCCATGTTCGCGGCTTCCCGCGAAGGGATGTCGAGTTCCAGGCGGACGGTCTTTCCTTCCAATTTAACCCGGAGACCCTCGACAAGGGAGGCCGGGACGGCCCCGGGGCCCTCTCCCTGTCCGAGCCGGGCCAGGGCGATGAGGCCCTGGGCGATATCGGCCAGGTTCTTGGCGCTCTCCGGGGAATCCGCGGTGATCTGGACTCGGACCTGGAGGTTGTCCTGTTTTTCCTGGGCTAGGAAGAACATCCCGCCGGCCTTCTCGACGAACTTGGACTGGTTGAATTCCTTGCCCAGCCCGGCCAGGTCCTCAACGACTCCGCTGAGGAAGGCGCCCGAAGAGGCGTCCTTGAAGGAGGCGTTCAGCTTGGACGCTGCGAAGTTTTTCGCCTTGCCTCCGGCCGTGTCCAGGACCTTCTCGATGGCTTCCCGGCTCTCGGAGAAGACGATCAGGCCGTCGTTGATGAACGCGCCGAACTCGTCGCTGCCCGACAGGTAAAGGGTATAGGCGCCGTAGGGAACTTGCTGGTAGTCCTTGTCGAGGGCGAGCAGGGCCAGGAGGCCCGCCTTGTTGAATTTGCCCGCGACGGCGAAAACGGCCTGTTTCTCGCCGGGCTGCAGGCCGAAGATGGTCAGGCCGGTGACGTCCTTGGGCACATCAATCTTGAACCAACGGTTGAGGTCCCGGCTCTTGATCTCGAATCGGCCGTCCTTTTCCAGATATTTGTAGAGCTTGGTGGTGACGAACTTCTCCATGTCCAGGTGGGCGATCCAGCGGGCGCCCTCGGGGACAATGGACGTGGGCACGGTCCCGGGCCAGGCGGGGACGATGAGGATGAGGGCCGCCAGGACCAGGATCGTGATCAACAGAACGGTTTTCTTGAACATCCATGACTCCTTTGCGCGTGATTCCTACGACCTGTAATACGCCGCGGCAATCCGGATGTTTCATTCGCACCGGCTAAAAACGGCATTTCTCCCAATATTGGGGAAGTCCAGCGTGAGGCGGCGATGGATATCGCCCTGACGACCCCCGTAGCGGAGGGGGACCCGCCGAAGGCGGGGGAACCGCCGGGACTGGTTCCCGGGGGGCCGGGGGGCTAAGGGCGATATCCTTCGCCAAGCCGAATAGAGGACTTCCCCGAAATCGAGAGAATGCCTTAAAAATCGAGCCTGACCATCTCCCCCGCCTGGACGGCTTTCGGCTGTTTGAAGGTCCGCGGCGCGGCGCTCCCCAGCTTGAACGACTTCAGGGAAAGGCCGCCGTGGAGGACGGTGAGCTCGGCCGTCTTGCCGCCGCCCCCGATCCTGCAGGTGCCCCAGGCCTCGCCGTTAGACCAGAAGAACGTCCCTTCGTTCGCGCCGAAGGTCATCGCCTTTTCAACGCCGTTCCACTCGAAGCCCGTCATGGCCAGCACGGCCGCCCAGCTGGCCATGGCCCGGGCATAGTGGTGGCCGCATTCGGCCTCGTCAAAGGGGCTGCGCTTCTTCCCGTCATAGCGCGCCCGGATGTCCCGGATGACCTTCAGACCGTTCTCCACGTCCCCCTCGTAGAGCATCCCGACGGCGGCCGTGTATTCGAAGCCGGTCATGACCTCGGTGAAATACGGGAACGGGTTTTTCGGGCGTCCCTTCGGGTAGCTGGCCATGAGGAGCGCCGTCTCGTCGCCTAGGACGAACGACCGCAGGCAGTTGAAGTGGTCGGCGAAACCGTCCTGCGTGTTGTACTTTACGATGCTCTGAAGCGTCGTCTTGACGTGGGCGGCGTCGACGAGATAGCCCAGCCCGCAGACGTGGGCCATGAACTGGCCGACGAGCTGGTCGACGAGGCATCCCTGGCCGAGCTGGTAGTCCGGCTCGCCGATGTCCTTGGCGCCCATATCGAGCCTCAGGCTCGGAGCCACGTCCTCGACGCTCTGCGGCGGGCGGACATGGTGCTCATAATATTCGCCATTGAACAGGTTCGCGTCGGTCCAGGCCCGGCCCTTGTCGAAAAGCTCCCGGCAGAGTTTGGCGAAGGGTTTGTCGCCGGCCCGCTTGGCCATCTCTTCGGCTGCCCGGAGCGCGCCCAGGTACCAGACCTCCATCTGCGGGTTCGGGCCGTAGTATTCGACGTCCATGGTGTTGTGCTGGCAGCCCTCCATGACACCGTCCCGGTCGGCGTCCCAGCCGCCCTTGATCCAGGCGAACGAGAGCGCCCGCTTGACCGCCGGCCAGAGCCGGCCGAGCCAGGCGTCGTCGCCGGAGAGCTTCCAATCGCGGTAGGCCTTCATGATGCAGCCCATCTGGCCGTCGGCGGCGGCTTTGCCGTATTCGCGGGCCCGGGCGATCGGCAGGCGGACGCGGAAACTCATCAGCCCCTGGGCGTCCGTCGCTTCGAGGAACTCCGTCTCGCGCATGGAGCGGGAGAGCCGGCCGAAAAGAAAAGCGGTGGCCTGTTCGTAGTTCCAAACGTGCGTGCACGACCCGAAGCAGCAACCGGACTGGTTGCTCGACCCTTCGAAGCCGAAAAACCGGCCGTCCGGCGTCCGGAAGCACGTCTGCGTCCGGAGGGTGCTCAGGTTGAACAGGGCCGCTTCCTTGACTTCGGCCGGAAGAGTGCTCGTTGCGAAGGCGCGGACGAACTCGACCGTCCGAGCCTCGAGCCCGGCCGACCGGGCCGCGAAATCCTCGGCCGCGGCCCAGGCGTCGCTCCACTTCGTTGTGTAATAGTTGCCGATGAGGTCGTCCGGTGTTCCCTTGGGCGACCACGTCCGCCGGTTAGGGAAGTGCCAAGCGAGGAGAAACGTCGTTTCGGCGCTGCCGTGGGCGGGGACGTCTAATTCAACCGTGAGCGACCCGAACGGCATGTCCTCCCCCGTTTCGGGACGCGGGTCGAGCATCCCGTCGGCCGAGAAATCATCCCAGAAATCGAGGAGCGGCGTCCCCCATCCCGCGGCGAGCCAGGCGGTCCGGCTCGTGCCGCGGGTCCCCGCGGGGGCGGCGAGGGCGATCGACCCGAAGGCTTCGTCTTTGGGGTCGACGCCGGCCGAGGACATGAAGATGCCGCGAAGGCCCGCGGTCGCCCGGAATTCGTTCTTGTTCTTCTTAGGGCCGGCCGTGAGCGGGTCGCTCTTCCAGTCCTGGCCGAGCTTCGACCCGTCGGCGCCGATAAAGTTGGGGAGCGTTCCGCAGACCGAAGCCCGGAGGGGCTTGTCGGTCTTGTTGATGATCACGTAGCGGAGGACGGCCACGGGTATCCCGCTCGCCTCCGCGTCGCCCGGAACCAGGGGGTTCCAGGCCTCGAGGCGGACGTCCACGGGAGACGCGGGGTCGGAGAGGAGGACCTGGCCGAGCGGGTAGGCGGCGGCGAAGGCGGCCTCACGGAAACGGGGCAGGCCGTGGTTCACGGCCGTCGACCCGTGGGACGCTTCGTAGGCGTAGATCGGCAGCGGTCCCTCGAGGGCGCGGGTGAACGACGAATCTCCGGAAGAGACGCGGATGGCGAAGAACGGCCCGAGCTGCTGCCCGACGAACGGGATATAGCCCTTAGCCGGTCGGTTCATGATCTCCCAGTCGACGAGGTTGCCGCGGCCGCCGAGGCTGACCGTGCCCGTGCCGATGCCGCCGAGAGGGAGGGCGATCTTTTCGATGTGGTCCCGGTCGTAGGTCCTGAGGACGGGCCAGTCCGTCCGCCATTCACTTGCGACGGCGGGCCCGACGCAGGCCAAGATGAGAACGCCGATAGCGAGACGGGCAAATAATGCGCGTTTCATGGGTCCCTCCTTCGAAAACGGTCTCGGACCTATCAGACCGCCCGGGCTTTACGTACGGCAGCCAGCCAGCCCGCGTAAAGCCTGTCGGCGAAGGGCCGGCTCATCGCCGGCGTGAACTTCCGTTCGTCGACCGAGAGGCGCTCGATATCGGCCGTCGTCGCCCACAGGCCGGCGCCCAGGCCCGCGAGATAGGCGGCCCCGAGCGAAGTCGTCTCTACGGCCTTCGGGCGGACGACCGGAATGCCGAGGATATCGGCCTGGAAACGGCAGAGAAAATCGTTGACCGAAGCGCCGCCGTCGACCCGGAGCTCGCGGATCTTCAGCCCCGAATCCTTCCGCATCGTCTCGAGGACGTCGCGCGTCGAGTAGGCCATCGCCTCGACGGCGGCCCGGACGAGATGGTTCCGGTTGGCGCCGCGGGTCAGTCCGACGATGGTACCCCGCGCCTCGGCGTCCCAGTAGGGAGCTCCGAGCCCGACGAAGGCCGGGACGAAATAGACCCCGGCGTTGTCCTCGACCGCTCCAGCCGCGGCTTCCGATTCGGCGGCCGAGCCGATGAGGCCGAGCCCGTCGCGCAGCCACTGGAGGGCCGCCCCGGCGACGAACACGGACCCTTCGAGGGCGTAGGCGGTTTTTCCGCCCGAACCGCAGGCGACCGTCGTGATCAGGCCGTGTTTCGATTCGACGGGCTTTCGCCCGGTGTTGAGCAGGATGAACGAGCCCGTGCCGTAGGTGTTTTTGATCGCTCCGGGCCTGAAGCCGGCCTGGCCGAAAAGCGCGGCCTGCTGGTCCCCGGCGACCCCCATGATGGGGATCCCGGCCGGGAGACGGCCCAGGCGGATCGTCCGGCCGAATTCGCCCGAGGACGGCAGGACGCGGGGCAAGATGCCGGCGGGGATGCCGAAGAGGCGCAAGAGGTCGTCGTCCCAATCGAGCTTATGGATATTGAAGAGCATGGTCCGGGAGGCGTTGGTGAAATCCGTGGCGTGGCTGGCGCCTCCGGTGAGCTTCCAGAGGACCCAGGAATCCGTCGTTCCAAAGGCAAGGCCGCCGCGCCCGGCCCGCTCGCGCAGGCCGCCCCGGTCGAGGATCCACTCCGCCTTGGTGGCCGAGAAGTAGGCATCGATCGGCAGGCCCGTTTTATTCCGGACGAGCCGGACAAGGCCCCGCCGCGCGTTGAGTTCGCGGCAGCGGCCGGCCGTGCGGCGGCACTGCCAGACGATCGCGTTCCCGGCGGGCCGGCCTGTTTTCCGGTCCCAGACGAGCGTCGTCTCGCGCTGGTTGGTGATGCCGACGGCGACGATCGTCCGGCCGGGGACGGAGGCGAGGGCCTTCTGAACGGTGCGGTAAACGCTCCGCCAGACCTCCTCGGGATCGTGCTCGACCCATCCGGGACGGGGGAAATATTGGGGGAACTCCTCGTAAGCCGAGGCGACGGCCCGGCCGCGCCGGTCGAAGACGATAGCCCGGCTCCCGGTCGTGCCCTGGTCGATGGCGAGAACGTGGTCCACGTCAAATCCTCGGGGCGACCCAGTCGAGGATGTCCTCGAAAACTTTTTCCCGGCCGAGGTCTATCGACAGCGCGTGGAGCATGTCCGGGTACTCGAGGAGTGTCTTGTCGGCGAGCAAAAGTTTATCGAACATCTTCCGCCCGGCCCGCTCGTCGACGAGAACGTCGACCCCCGGGATGAGGAAGAGCGTCGGGACGGCGAGTTTTTTAGCAAGCTTCCCCGACCCGGCCTGATCGGGCAGAAAATTGAAGAGGCACTTCAGGCTGGCCTCGCGGATCTCGTCCGGATTCGCGTTCATGACCGCAAGATAGTCCGTGTCGCGGCTGACCATTTCCGAGGTGAAGGGCAAGTCAACCGTCATGGCCGGCTTGAAGAGGATGAAAGCGACGAGCTTGAGATAGACGCTGGGCGGGAACTTCATGCCGTTCTTGAAAGCCGGGGCGATCAGGACCTGGCCGGAGAACTTATCGGCGTTCCGGCAGGCCAGGTTGAAGGCGAGAAGGCCGCCCATGCTCTCGCCGAGCAGGAAGACCTTTCTGCCCGGAAAGTCCTTCCCGATGATATCCCGCAGTTCCAGGATGTCCCGGTCCCAGACGCGGAAGGAGTCGATGTGGCCCCGGGGCCGTTCAGGCGTCCGGCCGAAGCCGCGGAGCTCGACGGCGTAAGAGGCGAAGCCGCGTTCGGCGAGGTAACCGGCCAGAAAATTCCAGCGGGCCGAATGGGCGCCGAGGCCATGGACGAGGAGAAAAACGGCATTGGGGGAGGCGGGCGCCGGAGAGGCGTCCCACCTGCGAAAGAGCATGTTCGTTCCTTGAAGTTCCGGCATGGCCGGATTATAACAGAGCGGGGCTGTCCGGCGGAAGCAGGAATCCGAAGGCGGCTTTCCGGGATACTTGAACGGGCGGGGCTTTCTCTGTATGATAAGGGAAATCTAAGAATAAGGAGGCTTGGTGGCCAGAGCCAACAGAACATTTAAGAGCGAAAAAAGAGGCAAAGAGCTGAGGCGCCTTAAAAAACAGGAAGAAAAGCGGTTACGACGCCTGGGAAAATTGAATGCGCCCGATGGGGAATCCCAGGAACTGTCGCCGGACGAGGCCCCGGCGGCGCCGCCCGGTCCGGACGATCCCGCCCGGGGAACGTCCTGAGGCCCGTTTCGAACGGCAACGACCATCTCATTCCGGCCGGGAACCCCGCCCAGGGGTCTTCTCCGGCACATGAAATCCCCGCTAAGGGTTCGATGACGCCGTCCGCCCGCCCGGCGAAAGCGCGCCTCCGCGGCACGGTATTTATTCTTGCGGTTATCCCGGTTCTCTGGGGACAAGCGCCCACCCGCACCCTCTTCAAGGATATTCCGCCGGCAGACCCTAGGAGGGAGGTCATCCAGACCGTCCTCGACTCGCCGCTCTACTCCATGCGCGGCGGATTTCCGGCCCGGGAGTGGACCGGGTCGGGCTACGGCAACGCCTGGGAACGGGCCCGGCGCTATTTCCCCGGCCAGGCTTACTTCGTCCGACCCGGCACGTTCTTCATGACCCACGGCTTCAGCCCCGACGGCAGACTCTTCATGGAGGTTCACGAGTCGGCCTATCTCTCGCTCAGCGATGAGAACCGCCGGATCTTCACGGACGGCTCGATCGTCGGCGAGTACGGCCGGATGGCCGGCGCTGCCGACGGACGCGAGTCCGTCGCCTTCCAAGAAAAGATGGGGAAGCTCGTGAGGTTTTTCCGCGACGAGACGGCGAAGGCAAGCCTCCGGAGGGAGCTGGGCGCCGGCCTCTACCTCCGGCTTCTCAGGGAGCTCCGCGAGGAGGACTACCACATGTTCGCCGGCGGGCTGATGCACGAGGGAATGCATGCCGGGATGGACGACGACGTCCTCGTGGCCCGGATCCAGGCCGAGTTCGGGACCGGCCGGCTCGCCGTCCAATGGGATGAATTGCGGGCCTACATGGCCGAGGTCGGCTACCACCGGACTTACTGCCGGTGGGCCGCCGCCGACGTCGCGGCCGGATGGCGTCAGGTCGAAGGCCTGCTCAAGGAGCTCGAAGCGCTGCGGAAGAAGCCGAAGCTTTTCCGCGAGGCGGACAAGGCGAGGTTCGAAGGGGCCAAGGCCGAAATCGGGGCTCTTCTGGCTCTCGTCCGGCTGCGGATGCGCGAGATCTGGCAGTCGGCCCAGCGCATGCAGGGCCTCGCGACGAGCGTCCGGAAGGATTACGTCAAGCCCGACCCGCCCGCCGACGTCGACGGCCTCATCACGAAACTCGCCGGCGACGCGGCGGGCTTCGTTGACGATGTCGGACAAACCATCCAAAAAACTGAGCTCACGCTCCGCGCTCTCGAGGAAACCCTGGAGTTATGGGATGAATGGGCGGCTGACCGCCGTCCCTTCCCGCCTCCGGTAACGGATTCGATCGGCGTCTTGAAGAGGGTCGGGGACACGCCGTGGCCGACCCCGCCCGGAGACGAGGTCGAGGCTCTCATGAAGAGAGCCGGGGAGGAGATCGCCAAGGTCCGGGGATCTCTCCCCTCCGGAAGGTCCCGGCCGTAATTTTTCCCTTGACAAGTTCCTCCGTGAATAATATATTCCTATACGTACATGTTGTATTATTTTATGAACCCATTTGAACGCATAGGTATAGTATGAACAAAGATGTGCTCACTCTCGACGACCTGGCCCGCAAGGTCGGCGTCGCCCCCGACCTCCTCGCCGCATGGACCAAGGCCAAGCTCCTCAAGCCGGACGGCTTCGGCGACGGCAAGGCCCCCCTCTTCGCGGCCGGAAGCCTCGAGCGCGTCGCCCACATCCGGAGGCTCGCCGACCTCGGCTACGGGACCGAGGAGATCCTGAAGATCATCAAGAAGGTCGGCCTGCCCCAAGACGGGCGCGGCCGTAAGCGGGCCCCGAACAAGGACCGCTTCCTCACGGTCGGCAACCTGGCCGAACGGTCCGGCGTCAGCCCGAGGACGATCAAGCACTGGGAGGACAAGGGCATCATCGAGCCCGACATGCGCACGGAGGGCGGCTTCCGGCTCTATTCGGAATCCTACGTTTTCCTCTGCCAGCTCATCCGCGACCTCCAACTCTTCGGTTATACGCTCGATGAGGTCAAGGCGGTCTCGGACGACGTCCGGACGCTCCTGGCCATCGAGGCCGCCCCCAATTCCTTCCCCCGGGCCGAGGTGGAGAAAAAGCTCGAGGCCATGCTCGAGGCCATCCAGGCCCTTTTCGACAAGATGAAACTCCTCGGGGAAGGCATCGAACGCTGGGAGGACCTCCTCAAGAAAAAGAAAAAGGTCATCCTGGCCCGAAAGGCCAAGAACCGGAAACGGAGCAAGGCCGCCAAGGAGGCGAGCGATGGCTAAAATCGTTTTCATCGAGCCGCAGGCGCCGAACCTGCACATCTTTTCCCAATTCCCCCTGCCCCGCCTGGGGACGCTTATCCTGGGGACGATGATGAAGCGGCGCGGCTTCGAGGTCGAGGTTTTCGTCGAGGATTTCCGGAAGATCGATTTCAATGTCGTCGCCTCGGCCGACATCGTCGGCATATCGACCATCACCTCGACCGCGCCGCGGGCCTACGCCATCGCCGACCGGGTCCGGGCGATGGGCATCACCGTCCTCATGGGCGGGCCCCACGTGACCTACCTCACCCAGGAGGCCCTGGAGCACGCCGACTTCGTCGTCCGGGGAGAGGGCGAGGCGGCCCTCGCGGCCTTTATCGACGCCCGGGAGAGCGGCGGCGACTGGGCCGATGTCCCGAACCTTTCCTACAAAGATGCCGCGGGAAACGTCGTCCATAACCCGATGGCGCCCCGGGCCGCGGACCTCGACCGCATCCCCTTCCCCGATTTTTCCCTTCTCCGCCCCGACGCCAAGGGCACGAAGCACATGCCGTCCATCCCCGTCCTGACGTCGCGCGGGTGTCCCTTCGACTGCTCCTTCTGCTCCGTGACCGGCATGTTCGGCCGGAAATACCGTTTCCGCTCGACCGCAAACATCATCGAGGAGCTCCGCCTTTACAACGACCGGAAGACCGTCATCTTTTTCTACGACGACAACTTCGCGGCCGACCCGAAACGGACCCGCGACCTGTGCGAGGCCATGATCCGCGAGAAGTTCAGGTTCAAGTGGACGACCCAGGTCCGGGCCGACATCGCCCGGGACCCGGACCTCGTCCGCCTCATGAAGAAGGCCGGCTGCCACACCGTCTACATCGGCTTCGAATCGGTCAATCCGGAGTCGCTCGAGGGCATGAAGAAAAAGCAGACCGTGGCCGATATCGTCCGCGCCGTAAAGGTCTTCCGCCGTTGCCGGATCCACATCCACGGCATGTTCGTGCTCGGTTTCGACCAGGACGACTGGAAATCGGTCCGCAAGACGGTCCGGTTCGCCAAGAGGGCCCGCCTGACGTCGACCCAGTTCCTCATCCTGACCCCCCTTCCCGGCTCCGCCTTTTACGACCGGATCGCCGCGGAGAACCGCATCCGTTTCCACGACTGGGCCCTCTACGACGCCCATCACGCCGTCTTCCAGCCGGCGCGTTTCTCGCTCCCCGACCTCCAGAAAGCGCAGATCTTCGCCCACCGGAAGTTCTATTCGCTGAAGGAGACGGTCCGGAAGATCGCCGCCGGCCAGTGGCTCGGCGTCGCCATCGCCCACTACGCCCGGAACCTCAACCGGACCTGGAAGCGCCGTAACCGGACGTTCCTCCGGGTCGTCAAGCTCCTCAAGCCCCGGCCCGGCTCCCGGGCCAGGGTTTCCGTGGACTACCACGAGGACGTCAGCCTCGAATAATCATAAAACCGTTTACATCTCCCATCGTATTCAATAGAATACATCAGTCATTTTTTACGTCACTCTAGGGAGTCGCCCATGGAAAATGTCCTGACCGTCAGGGGATTGAAAAAATCCTACGGAAAACAGATGGCCTTGGCGGGCATCGATTTCGAGGTCCGCCCGGGTGAGGTCTTCGCCCTCATCGGCCCGAACGGGGCCGGCAAGACGACCACTTTGAGGATCATTGCAACGCTCCTCACGCCCGGCGACGGAACGATCTCCTTCCTCAACCACGACCTCCGCAAGGAACCGGACCTCGTCCGGGAGAAGATCAGCTATCTTCCGGAGGAAGCCGGCGCCTACAAGAACATGAAGGGCCTGGACTACCTCCACTTCATGGCCAACTTCTACGCCCGGACGCCGGAGGAGGAGAAGGCGTTCGTCGACCGCGCCGTCGAGATCACGGAGCTCGGCGACCGGCTGAAGACCAAGGTCGGGACCTACAGCAAGGGCATGACCCGGAAGATCCTGCTGGCCCGGGCCCTGATGACCAAGCCCGTCCTGGCCATCCTCGACGAGCCGACCTCCGGCCTCGACGTCCTAAACGCCCTGGAGGTCCGGGAGATCGTCCGGCGCTACGTCAAAGAGGGGACGTCCGTGCTCCTCTCCTCCCACAACATGCTCGAGATCGAGTTCCTCTCCGACCGGGTGGCCCTGATCGACAAGGGCCGCATCCTCGATTCCGGGACGCCCGCCGAGTTGAAGGAAAAACACCAGGCCAAGAACATGGAAGAAGTCTTCAGGAGTTCCCTCCGATGAAAAGATTCCTCAACCTTCTCAAGAAAGAGATCAAGGAGCTGGTGAACGTCCAGCTGGTCGTCTCCCTCGGAGCCACCATCCTGCTCTTCAACTTCGTCGGCCAGATGAGCCGCAAGGAGGTCCGGAAGGCCATCGGCGTCCAGACGATCTCCGCGCTCGACCTGGACGGCTCCGCCTCATCCCAGGCCATCCTCGCGGGGCTCGAGTCGGCCCGCTTCAAAATCCAGCGGATCGAAGGGAAGACGAAGGAGCAAGCGATCGACATAACCCGGACGAGCGATTCCAAGCTCCTCCTCGTCATCCCCTCCGGATTCGGGGATTCCCTCCAGGACTTCAAGCCCAGTCCGATCGAAACCTATTCCTACATGAGGAGCTTCTCCCTCATCGGCGCCCGGGGCTCGGCCATCGTCCGGGGCGTCATCTCCGCCCTCAACAACGTCCTTTCCGACAGTTTTCTCAAGGAAAAGCTCCCCGGGCTCGACCCGGCCAGCCTCAAGAACCCGATCAAGAGCAAGGACTTCGTCATCGTCCAAAAACGGATGGCCGAGGCCTCGGCCGCAGATGTCGCCGGGATGGTCTCGTCCCAGTCCCTGCTCATCCCCGTCGTCCTGATGATGATCGTCATCTACTCCTCGCAGATGGTCATTTCGGCCGTGGCCATGGAGAAGCAGAACAAGACCCTGGAGACCCTGCTGACCGTGCCCATCCGCAGGACCTCGATCATCACCGCCAAGATGCTCGCGGCCGGGCTCGTCGGCCTGATCTCGGCCGGCATCTACATGTTCGGTTTCAAGGCCTTCATGGGCGGCATCGGCGGCGACGATCTCCAGGCGGCCGCGTCCCAGGGCGGCGCCGTCATGCGCCGGCTGGGACTGTATTTCGACACGTCCGGCTACCTCGTCCTCGGCGCATCCCTCTTCCTGGCCATCCTGGTCGCCCTGGCCCTGGCCATGATCCTCGGTGTCCTGGCCGAGGACTTTCGCAGCGCCCAGAGCATGCTCATGCCGCTGATGTTCATGGTCATGATCCCCTACTTCCTGTCCCTCTTCGCCGACATCAACACGGTCTCTCTGCCGGTCAAGATCTTCATCCTAGCCATCCCTTTCTCGCATCCGTTCCTGGTGTCGCAGAACCTCTACCTCGGCAACTACGGCCTGATCTTCGGCGGACTCGTCTACATGCTTGTCGTCTTCACCGTGCTGGTCGTCTTCGCCGCCCGGATCTTCTCGACGGACAGGATCCTGACCATGAAGCTGCGCTTCGGCAAGAAAAAGGGAGCCACCGCCTGAGCGAACCGGAAAGCGTGATCGGGGGACCCCGGACCTGAGAATCCCGAGCGTGGCCGATCCGCACCGGTCTTTCCCCGATTCTGGTATAATGCCGCTTCAAAAAAGAAAATCGATTTGATGAAACAGAAAGCCGCGCTGGCCATCCTTTTTACGCTTCTCCCCCTTTCCTCCGCCCTGTCCCAAACTTCACCTTCCGCGGGCACGGCGGTCAAAGCCGTCCGGGTCGAGAAGGGCCCCAACATCGACGGCCGCCTCGACGACGAGGCTTGGCAGAAAGCTCCCGTTTTTTCAGGATTCAAAATGGTCTTCCCCCGGCCGGGAGACGAGCCCTCTGAAAAAACCGAACTGCGCATCATCTTCGACGACACTCGCCTCTACATCGGAGTTCACTGCCTGGACGGCGAGCCCGGACGGATCTCGGCAAACTCCATGGCCCACGACGGGGACGAAGAGGGAGAGGAGGACGACTCCGTGCGAGTTCTCCTCGACCCTTTCCAGGACAAGCGGTACGCCTACCTCTTCGTCGTCAACGCCCGCGGCGCCCGGACCGAGGGATTGGCCCTCGGCGAACGCGCCAGCCTCAGCTGGGACGGCATCTGGGACGTCCGCGCTCGCCTCCTTGAGGACGGATGGAGCGCGGAAATCGCCATCCCGTTCAAGACGATCTCCTTCAAGCCCGGGCTGACGCGCTGGGGGATCAACGTCGAGCGGACGATCCCCCGCAAACAGGAAACGATCCGCTTATCCGGAGTGCGCGCCGACTGTTTCTTCACCAACCCGGCCGAAGCGGCCGCCCTCGAGGATGTCGGCGGGATCAAGCAGGGCCTCGGCCTGACCTTCCGGCCCTACGGCCTGGCCAGCGTCTTCAAGGACCACGAGGTCGGATCAAGGGCGGACTGGACCTGGGACGGCGGGTTCGATCTCTACAAGAATTTCACCCCGAACTTCGTCGGCGCCTTCAGCTACAACACGGATTTCGCCGAAACCGAAGTCGACGAGCGCCGCCTCAACCTTACCCGGTTTCCCCTCTATTATCCGGAGAAGCGCACGTTCTTCCTGGAGGGATCGGAGATCTTCAACTTCGGGACGACGAGCGCGAGCGGAGGCTTCGCACCGTTTTTCAGCCGGCGCATCGGCCTCTTCGAGGGACGGCAGGTCCCGGTCGTCTTCGGGGCGAAAGCCTACGGCAAGTTGGGAAACACCAACCTCCAGATCCTCGACGTCCGGACGGGCGCTCTCAACGGCCTTCCCGCCGAGAATTTCCTGGCCGCCCGCGTCTCCCAGAACATCCTGGCCGAGAGCAAGGTCGGCCTCATCTTCACGAATGGCAGCCCGACGGGCGGAAAAAACTCGCTCGCCGGCTTCGACCTCGTCTACCAAACCTCGCGCTTCATGAAGGACAAGAACCTCCTGGCCGGCGGCTGGTTCGTCTACAACTGGAACGCGAATCCGGCGGGGAGGCACGAAGGCTTCGGCTTTAAGCTCGACTACCCCAACGACCTCTGGGACGTCGCCGCCACGTATAATTCCTACGGCGACGCCCTCGACCCGGGCATCGGCTTCCTGCCCCGGAAGAACATCCAGGTCTTCAACCTGGGCATCAGCTACATGCCCAGGCCGGAGAAGGGGCTCGTCGGGCGCTTCGTCCGGCAGTTCTTCTACGAACTCCGGTTCTCATTCACCTGGGACCTAGCCGGTGTCCTCGAAACACGGCGCATTTTCACCGCGCCGCTCAACCTACGGACTGAGAGCGGCGAGCATTTTGAATTCAATGTCGTCCCCAACTACGATGTCCTCCCCGAAGATTGGGAAGTTTCCGACGGCGTCTTCCTGCCCCGGGGCGCCTACACGTTCACGAACTACGGCCTCCAGTTCGAGACCGCCTCCCATCGGCCCTGGACCGTGGACCTGGAATGGAAGTTCGGAGAGTTTTATTCCGGGCATTATGACGATATCGAGGCCGGGATCCAGCTCAAGCTCAAGGGCTACGCGACCCTGGGGCTCGACGCCAATTTCGTCCGCGGACGGCTCCCCGAGGGGAACTTCAAGGAGAACGTCTACCAGCTCAAAGCCGATTTCTACCTCACGCCCCGGCTAGGGCTTATGAATTATGTCCAATACGACGACGATTCGAACAAGCTAGGCATCAACACTCGTTTCCGCTGGGAAGTCTCTCCGGGAAACACGATCTACTTCGTCTATTCGAAGAACTGGGAACGGCGCTGGGACCCGGCCAGCCGCTTCTATCCCCTCGAGGAGCGGGGCGTCTTCAAGATCACCCTCAGCATCCGGCCCTGACGGAGCCGGCCCCGGGCTCGTTGGAGGACTCGGGGCGGCACGGCCGGGCCGCTCTGGAATCAACCCATTCGACTCCCCGGTCTGAAGCCCGGGGTATGCTCAGGGTTAATACTGAGCACCACCCACTTAAAAATACGGGGTGGGTGGTGTCGAACGTATCAGCTTTGATAACTTGACACCGGTCACAGGGGGGTGATAAAGTTTTCCTATAAATTCAATATAATTTATCGAATCCGGGCGGCCTAGAGCGGCGCGTCACGAAGATCTGCTATCTTATTTTCTTTGTTACGAAAAGGAGTCAGCCCTCATGATAGGTCGGACGCTCGGACATTATTGCATCATCGAAAAAATCGGGGCCGGAGGCATGGGCGTTGTCTATCGGGCCAGAGATGAACGCCTGGAAAGGGACGTCGCCCTGAAAATCCTGCCCGCCGGGGCTCTTGCCGATGAGGAGACGCGAAAGCGCTTCCGTAGGGAAGCGATGGCTCTCTCCAAGCTCAACCACCCCAATATCGCCACTATTCACGATTTTGACACCGAAAAGGATGTCGACTTTCTAGCGATGGAATTCATATCCGGAGTCACGCTGAGGGAGAAGTCGATTTCGAGAGCGCTGCCGGAAGCGGAGGTCATCCAGCTGGGAAAGCAAGCGGCGGGAGCGCTGGAGGCGGCCCACGAGCAGGGGATCATCCACCGGGACCTCAAGCCCGGGAACATCATGGTCACGCCGAAGGGCCTGCTCAAAGTGCTCGACTTCGGCCTGGCCAAGCTCTTTCAGCCCTCAGGGGCGATAGACAGGACGTTGACTTTCACCGGCTCACAAGGTTTGACGGGCACCCTTCCCTACATGGCGCCTGAGCAGCTGGATGGCCGCGAAGTTGACGCGCGCACCGACATCTATGCCCTGGGGGCCATATTCCATGAGCTGGTCACGGGGGAAAAGCCGTTTCCTCAGGAGACCCCTTCTGAGATCATGCACGCGATCCTCGACAAGCAGCCGGAACTGGCTCGGTCCCTGGGAGCCAATATCTCTGAAGGGCTGGAGCGGATCATCTCCAAGTGCCTGGAGAAAGAACCGGCCAACCGGTACGCATCGGCAAAGGAGCTCATCGCTGATTTAAACCAGGTTGAGAGCGGTGATCTGTCGGCGCTTATCGCCGGAAAGCCCAGGCGCAGGGCAAAGCGAAGCTTGTGGCAAAGACCCCTGCCTATGAGTCTTTTAGCCCTCGTCGGAGTAGCGACTCTCTTGTTCGCTCTCAACATCGGTAGAATAAGAGACTTTTTGACAGGCCGGGCCAGAACTCCTCAGGTGCAGTCGCTGGCCGTGCTGCCGCTCGAAAATCTCTCAGGCGATCCCGCCCAGGACTATTTTGCCGAGGGAATAACGGATGCTCTCATCACGGAATTGGGACAGATCAGCACCCTGCAGGTGAAATCTCGCACGTCCGTCATGCAGTATAAAAAAACAGAAAAATCTCTGCCGCAGATCGCCAAAGAGCTGAATGCAGACATGGTGGTTGAAGGCTCTGTCTTGAGGGCGGGGGAAAAAGTACGGATCACAGCCAAGCTGATCAATCCGGCCGAAGACCGGCAGCTCTGGGTCAAAAGCTACGATCGCGACATCGGCGGTTTTCTGATTCTCCAGACCGAAATTGCCCAGGATATCACAAGGCAGATCGGCATTAGACTTAGGGAGGAGAAGAGTTTCCGGTTGGCCAAGAGAAAGACTGTGAATCCCCAAGCCCTCGACACCTATCTCAAGGGGGTTTATTCAGGCGATAAAGAATATTTTAATCAAGCGATCAAGCTCGACCCTGATTTTGCTCTGGCTTACCTCGAGATCGCAAAAAGTTATTTCTACAGTGGTCTATTGGGTGATGTTCCGCCTCGGGAGGCCTTTTTGGCAATGAAACAAGCGGCTCTAAAAGCGCTGGAGAAGGATGATACTCTCGGAGAGGCCCACGGCTATCTGGCTGTGGCCTGGCTCCATTATGATCTGGATTGGACTGAGGCTGAGAAAGAATTCAAACGAGCCCTTGAGCTCAACCCCAGCCTTGCCATGATCCACCATCTCTATGCGCATCTCCTGATGGCCCAGGACAGAATGGAAGAATCGCTGACTGAGGTCAAGCTCGCCTCGGAGCTCGATCCTTTTGCCAATCCCAACCATTTATGCTCCGGCTGGCATTGCTTCAGCACAGCAGGTTATGATGAGGCGATTGGGCTTGCCCGCAAAGACGTCCAGGCGAATCCTAAGAATGCGTGGGCCTATGTCACTTTGGGAATGGCCTATGAACAGAAATTCTTGATCAAAGAGGCCATTGTCGAGTTCCAAAACGCCATCGACAATTGGAAGGATAACTTTCTTCCCCTGGCCGACCTTGGTCATGCCTACGGGATCGCCGGCAAAAAGAAGGAAGCGCAGGAGATTTTGGACAAACTCCTGGAGGAGAAACTCTTAGAGAAGTCCAAGCGAATCTACGTTTCAGCCTACGATATTGCCGCCGTCTATATTGGCCTTGGAGAAAAGAATCAGGCCTTTGAATGGCTTTCTAAAGCCTTAGAGGAACGGTCAGGCTTCTTGGTTTACATCAAATGCGACCGGCGGTTTGATGGGCTGCGGTCCGACCCTCGCTATGAGGACTTGCTCAAACGCATCGGCCTGCCGCTCGGCTCGGGTCAGAAAATGTAGCCGGCCGTCAGGCCGACGAAAGTAAGCCATCCCCCCGTTTGAAAGGAGCCGGCAACCGTCCAATGGCGGCCCTTGGCGCCGATGTGGGCCTTGAGCATGATCGGGGATTCCATGGCCACGATGACCGTGGCCCCCAACCCGACAAAACCCTTCCCGAACCTGTAGTTCACGGTACATCCGGAGTATATGGCTCCCGTTAAACGGCCCCCCAGAAAAAGAGAGGCTTCGGGGCTGATCATGAAAGATTTCGTCAGGTTGAAATCGGCCCGGACTCCCGGACAGATGCCAACACCTATGTTCTCCCCATCGTCGTCCCCAGCAAGAAGACCCAAGGTCACGGCGAACTGGGCCTTTTTCTCCTGCGCGCCGGCCGTGCTCATGACCAATCCGGCGATCATTCCCATCGCCAACAGGCTCCTCGCTAACGTTTTCATCGTATGCTCCTTCCGCCCGTTATTCGTCCGGACGATATGAATATCCATTCCGGACACGATGGAGTTGTCAAGGATCTGTTAACTTGTTGTCAAAAGTGTGTTATGAAAAAGGGGTTGAAAAGAGCGGCCGGCACCACGAGATCTACCTCGGCGACCCGCGGCGCTCCACGCCGGAGAAGCTCCGGACCATCATCCGCCACCCCGTGGAAAAGGCCGCGAGATAGGCCGACGCCCGGATCAGCTTTTTTTGACCCAGACGCCGTCTTCCTGCTGGATCCACCAGCCGACGGCAGCGTTCCTGATCCATTCCTCGGCGAAGATCTTCTGGATGCGCTCCATCTGGCTGGCCTCGATGTTGAGGGACTTGGCCACTTCCGCGTAGAGCTTCATCCGGTCGCCGTTCTCGTCCTTGACCAGGTTGCGCAGGGCCGCCTTGGCCTGGAGGTTGAGGCCGGCCTCGTCCCGGACTTCGGCCAGGCCCTTGTTCGTCTCGCCGACGTTGCCGCCGGCGAAGTAGGGCTGGAGCGCAACGAAGCGGTTCTTCATCGACTCCTTCAGGGCGCGGATGGCCGGCGTCGAAACGTTCGTCGCATCCTGGGCGTAGGCAGCGGGGATGAACGAGAACGGGCCGGCCTCGGGGAGCGAGGCCAGTTTCTTGACGGCTTCCTGGCCGCTCTTCTCCGCGTCCTTCTTGCGGATCTCGTCGACGATCTCCGCGGCGGCTTGCTTGACTGTCGCTTCCGGGAAATAGATGTTGACCGTGATGCAGGCCAGGACGAAGACGAGGCCCGCAGCGGCGACTGTTCCCAGGGCGTATCGTTTCTTCATGTCATCATTCTCCTTAAAATGCGGCGTTATTTTTCGGGCTGACCGACCCGCTTGAGCCGGTTCGTCATTTCCTTGAAGCTGATCACCTTGCCGGGCTCTCTATTAATGACACTTATACCAAAAAGCGACGGTTTCTTCACCAGGTATTCAACCCCGCCCTCATGGATCGTGCCGTTCAGGGTGAAGGTATCGTTGCGGAGCGCGCTAACGAGGCCCAGCTTCTGATAACGGAAGCCCCTGATGAGGCTCATCCAGAAGCCGCCCGTCCCGGCGGACGCCTGCCGGCCGGAACTGAGCACCGTCAGGTTGTCCACGGCCTTGAGGCTGAACGTCTGCGCCACCCCCTTGCGGGGCACGGACTCGAGGTGGAATTCGAACCGCTCCGGCTGACCATATGAGAGGACCAGGTTGCGGACTTCGCCGCTGACGATGCCGGTCACCTCTCCGAAAGGGACCTCGTCGGTCAGCTTCTTCAGGTCGAGGTCGAGGAGGTCGATGTTGAGCGAGATGGACCGGTTCGCGGCGAAAGGTCTGGCCACGGCGAGGTCCCGCAGGACGACCTTGCCGCCGAAAACATCGGCTTCGCCCCGGCCGGAGATGGCGATCTCCAGGGAGCTGATGTCGAGGCGGGGGAATTCGGCCCGGATCTTGCCGGTCAGCTTGAACTGGGGCGAATGGATCGGGAAGCAGGCGATGTCGATCTCGCGGAGGGCCAGGGAGCCGACGCCCTGGAAGGAGCCGTTCTGGGGGTCGAAGCGGAAGGTTGTCCGGCCGAGCTCGAGCCGGCCGCCGAAAAGCTCCAGGGCGAGGGGCTCGATGGCGAAGGCGTTCGTCCCGACGCGGAGGGTCAAGGCCAAGGGTTTGAGCGTCAGGAAGGGATGCTGGAATTCCCCGATACGGAGAAAGCCTTCCTCGGAAAGCGGGCTTTCCGACGAAGTCGCCGCGTCCGATCCCGTTTGGTAGCGGATGGGGAGGTCGGCCGTGACGCCGAGAAGGAGGGTTTTGGACCCGGGGCGCTCGAGATTGGCATCGGCGAGGGTCATCTTGCCCGCGACCGAGAGCACATCGCCTTCCCCGCGGATGCGAACATCCGCCCCAAGCGTTCCCTCGAGGTTCATCCGGGTTTCCTCGGAGGCGCCGGCTTGGGTGTAGAGGGGATAGAGCGGCCCGAGGCTCAAGCGCGCTTCCGTTCGCAGGTCGAACGACGGAGCGGGTCTTGTCATGACCGAGCCGGCGACGTTGACTTCGCCGATCGTCGGAAACAGGAAGCGGGCCGTGAGACTGTCTACTCCGCCCGAGCTAGGGTCGTAGCGGCCGGCGACGGTCAGTTTGAGAGGGTGCTCGTTCCAGGAGACATAGACCGCCTTCCACAGCGATTCACCCTGGCTGATGTCGAGAGCGCCGGTGAAAGAAATCCCGGTCGAAGCGCCATAGGCGCCTTCGACTTTCAGCACGGGATCGAGTCCTTCGCCGGCAATCGTGAATGACGGGTCGTTGAACCGGACCTGGGCCAGGGAAACGGTTCCCGAGAATCCCAAACTTTCCCCCGAAGGGGCCGGGCGGGCGGCCTCGATCGAGAGGTCGGCCGTGCCGCCGAGGTCCCAACCCGAAAGACTCTCGGGGATGAATAGCGAAGCGAGCCCGCGAAGGGCCGGGAGGTCCAGGCCGCGACTTTCGAGCCGGACCTGCGCCACGCCCGCTTTCCCCAACCCGAATCGTCCCGTCACGAAAAGCGGGGCGATGCCGGGGAACCGGACTTCGAGCGAATCGACGGCCACTGTCTTCCGGCCGAGGTCCAGGCGCGACTTCCCGGCAAGCATGACCTTGTCGAAAGAAATCTTCTTCCCCTCGGCGACGTCGAGATCGAGGTTCTTGATCGTGGCCGTGAGCCGGGAAATGTCCGCGGCATCCCTTGTGGCGGCCGCGACGAGGTGAACCTCCGAACTCCCTATGGCGAGCTTGTCCAGGGCGATCTTTCCCAAAGACGCCCGGAGATCGGCCGAGAGCCGGGGATCTCGCGTCGAGCCGGACGCATCGAGCCGGCCCGAGGCCCGGACATGAAGCGGAAGCCCACCGACGACCCGGTCGAATTCGACGCCTTCGAGCGCGACGGAGCCGGAGAGGCTGTCGTTGGTCTCCTGGCTCGTACGGTGGATCCCGTACTTCCCCGAAAGCTCCGCCCGGCCCCGGAGCTTGGCGCGTTGCAGCTCCGCGGGCAGACGGGGCCCGAGGAGGGCGGCCAGGTTCTCGAGCCTGTCGACGCGGGCGCGGACCTCGGCCTCGAGGAAAACGCTGTGGCCGAACCTCCCCACGGCCGTCCCGTCGAGGTCGAGGAGGCCGGGAACAGCGATTCTCAGCCGGGGGACGGCGAGCTCTTTCGCGTCCCTGTCGAACTTACACGTCGTCTCGATCGTGAGGCCGGTGAGGGAATCCTCGATGCCGCCTGCCGCGAACCGCGGCGAACTGAATGAAAACGCGGCGTTAAGGACGAAGGGCGAAGCCAGGCCCAGGGTGCCCGACGAGCTCAGGCCGCTTGTCAGGCTGAAGGCCCCGCCCTTGTCCATGACGCCGATGTCACAGCGCCCGATGGAATAGGCAACCTCGCTGACAGCGTCCGCCTTCGTCAGGGAGATATCAAAGTTCCCCAGGCTCGTCTCCCGTGAAGCCGTGGAGATGGACAGGCGGGCGTTCGCGATCGAGATCCGCTTGGCCCAGGCCAGGGTGTCCGATGCCTGGAGGAGGAGCGCCTCGATGTCCAGCGGTTCCTCGGAAACGGCCTTCTGCTCCAGGCTGAAGACGACGCCGTCGGCCTCGATCGTTTCGAACGCCGGCTTGCGGCCGCGGACGAACTTCCAGAAATCCCCCCTGGCCTCGAGGCGTTTCAGGGAGACTTCCATCTTTTGGAAGGCGGTCTCCTGACCGAGCTCGAGCGCGTCAACGGTGAGGCGGAAGGGGAAGAGCGAATAGTCGAGCTTGCCGATGCGGACCGTCATGCCGGTCGTTTTCGCGAGCCGGCTTTGGAGGATGTTCCTGACGAGCGGCTTGTCGAAGATAAAAAGGAGGGCCGCGGCGACGAGGACGAGGACGGAGAGACCGGCGGCGATCGTCCCAATGCGGAGGATCTTCCTGAGCGTCTTCTTCATGGCCGTCCCGTCCGGATTATATCATCAATTGAGTCGGCGGGCGGCCGGCGAAGTCCGTGACGACCACTTCCCTGCCGCTCGACCGGGCCGAGGTTAAGATCTGGCCCCTCTGCGGCTACCGATAAAACTCGGCGACGGCGGATTGACTCCCCTCCACCCCGGGAGGTAAACTTGGGCCAGCTCATGATAGGGATATCAGGGAGGCACCAAGATGCCGCAAAACGCATGGGATAGACGAGATTTCCTTAAATCGCTCCTGGCCGGAATGCCGCTCCTCGCTTGGGACTGGAACGCCTTTCCCCGCGGCGGCCAGGACAAGACCCCGCCGGGGATCTACGATGCCGTCGTCATCGGCGCCGGCTTGGGCGGCCTCAGCGCGGCCGCGGCCTTCGCCCGCCAAGGGTACAAGGTCCTCGTCCTCGAACAGCACAGCGTCCCCGGCGGCTACGCCTCCGCCTTCACGCGGCCGGGCGGCTTCACGTTCGATGTCTCCCTCCATTCGACGACGGTCGGCCTGCGCAACGGCGTCGCCAACCTGATCGAAGGCTTCCCGGAGATCCAGGACGTCGCCTTCGTCCCCCACAAAACGCTCTACCGCGCCATTTACCCGGACTACGACATCCGGGTCCCGCACATGAACGTCCCCGGCTTCATCAAGACTCTGAAAGCGAACTTCCCGGACGAAGCGGAGGGTATCGACGGGATTTTCGCGGACATGAAGGGTCTTTCCGACGACGTTGGAAATCTTTCGCGCGCGGGCGGCCAGGTCGACATGTCCACGTTCCCCGCCAAGTTCCCCCTCCTCTTCAAGAACTTCAGCCGGACCTGGGGGGCCATGGTCGACGAACGGATCAAGAACCCGAAGCTCAAGGCCGTCATTTCAGGGCTATGGGGCTATTTCGGACTGCCGCCGTCCAAGCTCTCGCCTTTCTACTACGCCATGCCCCTCATGGGTTATCTCGAGGGCGGCGGCTACTATCCCATCGGCACGTCACAGAAGATCAGCGACGCCTTCGCCGGCCTGATCAAGAAAAACGGCGGCGAGATCAAGCTCAACACGCGCGTCGACAAGATCCTCACCCGCGACCACGCGGCCTACGGCGTCAGGACCGGCGACGGCGCGGAATACCGCGGCCGGGCCGTCATCTCCAACGCCAACGCCGTGGATACGTTCACCCGGATGGTCGACGAGAAGGAGTTTCTCAAGGACTTGCTCGCGCGCATGGACAAGCTCTCCGTCAGCTATTCGACCTTCCTCGTCTGGCTGGGCCTCAAGACGGACCTCGTCCGCAAGGTCGGGCTCAAGGAATCCGAGATCTTCTATAACACGGGTTACGACATCGAGGCCGAATACAAGGCCGTCATGGCCGGAGGCCTGCCGGCCGACCCGGGTTTCGGCCTGACCGTCTACGACACCCTCTACCCGGGCTATTCGCCGAAGGGCAAGAACACCCTCAACATCATCGCCACCCAGGGCTTCGACTACTGGAAAAAGTTCGAGACCGATTATTTCTACGGGAACAAGGACGCCTACACGAAGGAAAAGATGCGCCTGGCCGACGTCCTCATCGACAAGGTGGAAAGAACGCTCCTGCCGGGGCTCCGCAAGGCTATCGAGGTCGTCGAAGTCGCGACCCCGCTGACGAACCTCCGCTTCACAAGTAACCCCCGGGGTGCGATCTACGGCTGGGACCAGACCGTCGACAACTCCGGGAACAGACGCTTCCCTCTGACGTCGCCCATCAAGAACCTTTACCTCTCGGGCGCCTGGACGTTCCCGGGCGGGGGGTACGGCGCCTGCATCCCCAGCGGCCTCGTCTGCTTCAGCCGGGTGATGGCAGATTGGAAGGGCTGAAGCCGGGATCGATCGAAGGGAGGGCAGGTCAGGTCAGGGGTCGTTCCCCGAGATCAGGCGCCGCCAGGCGGGGATTGAGGGCGGAGGGCAAACGACTTCCACGGCTTCGCTTCTTGCCGGATGGGGAAACCGGATCTTCCAGGAATGGAGGAGATATCCTGTCTCGCCGGGAAGCGCGGCGCGTTCATCATCTTCGCCGGCCGCGCGAGGAATTCCCCCAATTTGATAGAGCGGATCGCCCACCAGGGGGAAGCCCGCGTAGCTGAGATGGATCCGGATCTGATGGGGACGTCCCGTAGGAATGGTCGCTTCGAGGAGGGTCGCGTTCTCCTCGGGTAACCGACGGATCACCCGGACATGGCTTACCGACGGCCGGCCGTCCGGTCGATACGCGTGGACGGTGGCCGGACGCCGATACGGGACAGGCCCGATGGGCGCGTCGACCGTGAACATATTCGGCATCGCGGTCCCGGAGGCCAGGGCTAGATAAACCTTAAGGATCCGCCTTTCATACATGGCCGCCGCCAACGACCGCGCGGCCCGGGCGTTGCGGGTGAAGATAATGGCCCCGGACGTGCCGCGTCCGAGCCGATGGAGCGGCGAACACCCGGCCCCATAGCGTTGCCGGACCAGGTTAAGCAACGTGTTTTCCAAGAACATGCCGCCGGGAAGGACGGGCAGCCCGGAAGGTTTCGCCAGCACCAAGACGTCGTCATCTTCGAACAGGGTCCCGAAATCGGTTGGAGCCTCGGGCTCTTCCCAGGGAAGGCGCTTGTAGATGAGGCGGTCGCCCCGGGTCAGGAGTTCATCCGGTAACGCCGGCCGCCCGTTGAGCAGGACCTGCCCCGCTTGGATCCGCTGCCGCCATGTTCCCTCGGTCGAGTGAGTGTAATGAACCGTATAGAAAGCCGCGACGGAGACACCTTCGTCCGACTTGAGAATTCGATCGGGATAATTATAGCCGCTGTTTTTCATGATATCGTGCGGCGCCGGCCGGCAAAACAACCAACGGGACGAATCCCCGCTCAGGCCTTGGACACGTATTCACCCGTGCGGGTGTCGACGCGGATGACTTCCCCGGTCGACATATACTCGGGGACCTGCACGACCAGCCCGGTCGACAGGGTGGCCGGCTTCGTCCGCGCCGTGACCGACCCGCCCTTCACGGACGGCTGGGTTTCGATGATCGCGAGATTGATGAAGGTCGGTATCTCCAGGCCGAGGACGCGGCCTTCGGAGCAGATCGATATCAGCCCTTCGAGGCCCTCGGTGAGATACGGCCACTCCTCCTCGATCTCGTCCTTCGTCAGCGTGAATTGGCTGTAGTCCTGCAGATCCATGAAGGCGATGCTCGAAGCGTCGCCGTACAGGACCTGCACCGGCCGCCGCTCGAAATCGGCCTCGGCCAGGACGTCGTCGCCGCGCAGGGCCTGGTCGATCTTGCGCTTCGACTTCAGGTTGCGGAAACGGATCTTGTAGAGCGTCACCGCGCCGCGGGCCGATGGCGATTGGACCTTGATCGTCTCGACGATATGCGCGTCGCCCTCGATCTTGACGACGTCGCCCTTCTTCAAGTCGGATGCTCTGAACATGGGAACGCCTCGATCTCCTCGCCCATCGTAATCGCCCCTCTCGAGACGGGATGAGGACTATAGCGCCGGAAGACCGCTCCTGTCAAGAAACGGACAGCATCCCGCGCCGGAGAAAACGCTTATTTCGGCTTTGCGTCCAGGTTCTTCCAGTTGAGCAGGGCATTGAAGACGAGGAAGTAGGAGCCGTGGGTCTGGCTGCGCCACATCGGGTTGAAGCTGAAAAGGACCACGTGGCCTTTGCCGAGCGTGACGTCGGCGAGCGCCGGTGAGCCGGCCAGTTCCTCGCCGGCGGCGAGGCCGCCGCTGATGAGCAGGTCGGCCGCGTTCCGAGCGAAGCTCAGGACGATCCTCGGCCGGACGGCCGGGGCCGGGCGCGGGCCTTCCTCGGCCGGCTGTTGCGGCGCGTCTTTTTGGGCCTTGCGGAACTCTTCCATGGTCCGCAGGCCGAGGTCCCTAGCCCTCCCCTGGGGGATGTCCGGATCGTTCGCGGTCCCGCGGCCCGACACTCGGCCCGACGGCGCACCTCTTCCCGGCATCTGGCCCATGGCCCGGCCGCTCATCCCGCCCATGGCGAAGACCGGGGACTGGCTGAAGTAGATGCCAAGAGTGTCGTCGTAACCGTAGACGAGGGGGCTCGTCTTGTCGCCGACTTCGGCTTTGTAGACACCGCCCCGGGCCCAGAGGTTCTGCGTGTCGCGGATGGACAGGCCCTGGGCCAGGCCGAAGTGGATCGGAAGCGCGGAGCTGTTGCTCAGGGTGATGAAGACGCCGCCTTCCTTGACGAAGTCGCGCAGGTGGAGGACGCCGTCGAGCTCGATGCCGCCGCGCATGTCGTCGGTCGAGTCCTCGGAGCCGAGGTTCGGGGTGAGGTCGGTCTTTTTCCACGGCATCGGCTTGTCGCCGGCGACGCCGTTGACGATGCCGAGCGCGTCGGGAGACGACGGCCCGAAGAGGATGACGTCGTATTTGTCGCGGAGCTTAGGGTTGTCGCGGACGGTGTGGACGGAGATGTAATCGTAGGGGATGCCGCACTCGTCGAGGGCTATCCTGACCCAGCCTTCGGTTTGGGTGTTCTGCCAGGTATGCATGAGCGCGACGCGCGGGGCGAGCACATCGTGCGTCGGGACGGCCGGGACGGCGGGGGCGGCGAAAACCGCGAAGCCGTATTCTTTCCCTGCCGCGTCGAGCGCCGTTTCGAGGTTCCCGCCGTTATCGGCCGGCTTGAGGATGAACGTCCCGACCCTGAACTTCCTGCCCTGGGCTTCGAACTCCTTTTCGGCCGCCTGGATCTTGAGGTCCTTGTGCTTAAAGCGGAACGCGGCCAGGACGTTATCGGCGTTGTGGTTGATGAGATAGGCCTGGACCGCGCCTTTTCCCAGGCGTGAGAGCCCGCCGGGGGCGGCGACCTCGCCCTTGACGAGCGTCATCGGCGCCTCAAGGACGGCGGTGTCGTCGACGCGGGCGGTCTTGACGTTGCAGAGGGGGCCGAGCGTCCAGCCGACGTCGTCGTAGGGCCGAGGGTCGTTAACGTTGAAATACTGGCGGTCGAGCATCATGTCGGCCATGCGCGAATAGGGCTGGTCCATGCGGACGACGTAGCTCCCGGCCGGGTACTCGGCGTCCTTGACCTTGAAGGCCTTGTCCGCCTTGTGGACCTCGACGCCCTGGGCCTGGAGCTGGCGAAGCAGCCGCGCCGCCTGTCCGGGGCGCGGGTCGTCTCCGGGGAAGATGTAGGCCGCGGGGCCTTCGTTCCGGGCCTTGGCCACGGAGCGCTTGCTCTTGAGGAGGAAATTCTCCAGGAACTTGTCCTTGAGCGAGGCGACGTGGTTCATGCCGATGAGGATGGCGCTCTGCTGGAGGTTGACGTTGTTGCGGATCGACCAGAGCGTCGAGCGGAGCGGCGGATTGGGCCGGTACCAGGCCCGATCGCCCGCCGCCGAGATGACGCGGGTCGAGCCGTCGCCCGCGCCCTGGGTCTCGTAGAACCGGCCTATAGCGTTGTGGCCGTTGGCCGCGTAGAAGGCGTAGTTCGGGGCCCAGCCGTCGTAGAACTGGTGCGTCCAGACGCCCGGCACGCCTTCCTTCGTCATCTCGTCGACCTCGCGGTAGGCCAGGAGGTGCCACTCGTCGATGACGATGGGGTCGAGCCAGGCGTTGTAGGGGCCGGAGCCGGTCGAAATGTAGAGGTGGGAGGCCGACTCGTGGAGGTCGTGCATGACGATGGGGTGGTAGTCGAAGAAGACCTTCATGATGTTCCGGCTCAGGGCCAGGGCCAGGCCGAGGTTGTCGCGGTTATTGTCGTGAGAGACGTACTTCCCCCACCACAGGAGCCGGTTGGGGACGTTGGACTTGGGGTCCTTGCGCTTGGCCATCGAGATGTCGACCTGCTTGTCGCGGCCGTCGACCTCAAGGATGGGCGTGATGAGGATGATGCTGTTCTCGCGGATCGTCTTGATGAAGGGGGATTCGTCGACGGCGATGCGATAGGCGAGCTCCATGAGCATCTCGACCGAGCCGGTCTCGCCGGAATGCATGCCGCCCGTGGCCCAATAAATGGGCTTGGCCTGCTGCATCAGACTCTGGGCCTCGGCGTCGCTGAGACCGCGCGGGTCGGCGAGCCGGGCGTTAATGGCCTTGTACTTGTCGAGGTTCTTGATCGTCTCTTCGTCGGCCACGGCGACAAGGATCCAGTCCCGGCCCTCCTCGGTCTTACCGATGTCGAAGACCTTGACGCGGGGGGTGGTGGCGGCCAGGGCCCGCAAGTACTTGTAGACGTCGGCCGAGTAAGTCAAGACGTCTTTCGCCCCGGCGATGTGGCCGAGGACTTCGAGCGGCGTCGGCACGCCCTCGGCGTACGGCAGGTAGTTGACATACTTCGTGGCGAAGTGCGGGTCGGTCGTGAACTCGAGGATCTTCTTGGTGTATTCTTCGTGAATTTTCTGCTGGGCGATGGCGGGAACGACGGCCAGGCCCAAGGCTAGGATCAACGCGAGGATCAAAACACATCTCTTTCTCTGGAAATCACGGCTCATGATTCTCCTCCTTCAAAGAAACGCGGTGATTCTTGGGAACATACTCACTTTCCCCCCGGGGGTCAAGTTTCTGTATCTAATTCATATTATTAACGTTGCTGTGGTCCGAGCCCAATAAGATAAAGCGAAACGCTCATCGGCGGCACGATCAGCCTTTTGCCGAACGGGGCATCCGCTGTTTCATGGACCGCGACGGCCGGCGGCTGGCCCGGGACGTTGCAGGCCCTCGGGTCGTCACCGGCGACAAGATAGAGCTTGGCCGTCTTCGCAAGCTTCAATTTCCCGAAATCGAGCTTGAGGGTCTGGGCCATCTTGGTCGGGTTGACGATCGAGAGCGTCATGACGCCTTTGGTCTCGTCCTTCCAGCAGGCCATGACGTCGAGCGGCTCGGGCGCCCCGCCGACCGCGACCGGGATCGTCCCGAAGTGCTTCCGGTAAAGGGCCAGGACGACGCCCGTCGTGTCGAGCACGGCCGCCGTCTTCGAGGTCTTGATGGCCCCGATGACGTTGACCGTCTGGGCGTAGTTGGCCATGAAATAGACGTCGCTCTGGCGGGCGTACTCGTTGAGCCCGGCGGCGACGCCGAGCGCGTCTTCCAAGAAATATTGTGTTCCTAGCTCGCCGTAGAGGTGCGGCCCGTACCAGTAGTTCCACTCGTCGAGGGCAACCGGGACCTCCTTCATCTTCAGCGTCGGGATGGTGGCCCGATACCTTCGGTGGGCTTCGGCGATCCGCCGGACTTCCGCCGGCATCTGGTTGACGTGGCCGAGGAGCCCAGCCTTATGTCCAACGTAGAAGTGCTCGCTGATGAGGTCCATGTGGTTCGAGGCCTGGGCCAGCATGGTTTCGCTCCAGCGGCCGACGGCGCCCACGGCGACGACCTGGACGGATGGGTCCATGGCCTTCATGGACACGGCGTACTGGGTGTGCTTTTTGATGTAATCGGAGAGGGGAATGTGGCCGAGCTGCCAGTCGCCGTACATCTCGTTACCGATGGCCCAGAACTTGACGCCCCAGGGCTCGGGATGGCCGTTGGCCGCGCGGAGCTTGCCCATCTTCGAATCGGCCGCGCCGTTGACGTATTCGAGCTCATCGAGGGCCATGACGACGTCGCCCAGGCCGCTGTTGACCGTGATGTAGGCCTCGGAGCCGATGAGCCGGATGAGCTCGAGGTATTCGTGGACGCCGACGTCGTTGTGCTCGACGCCCGTCCAGGCCGGGTTCTTGCGCGGCGGGCGCCTGTCGCGGTCGCCGATGCCGTCGCGCCAGTCGTAGCCGCTGACGAAATTGCCGCCGGGCCAGCGGTAGACGGGCGAATCGAGCTCCTTGAGCAGGGTCAGGACTTCGGACCGGAACCCTTCGACGTTGTCTGCGGGCAGGATGGAAGCCGTCCCGACCTTGAACGAGCCGCGGCCCATCGAGGCGATCTCGAGTCGCGCGTTCTCGGTCGACGCGCCGGACTTGAACGCGAACGGGAACGTCTTGTAGTCGCGCCCGATCTCCTTGATGGCGAGCGTCTGCCTGGCGTCGGGCCCGTCACCCCAGACAAGGCTGACGCTGACGGGCGCGGCGCCGGGGTCGCCGCTGATGACGACACGGCCGACGTATTCCTTCCCCTCGACAAGGGCCAGCGCTTCCTGGACGATCCCGCCGGAGCCTTTTCCCATGAGCGTCACTTTAGGCGTGTGGGCGCCCGTGAAGGGCTGGACCTTGTCCATCTTGACGAGGCTAGCGTCGCCGACGGCCTTCCACGGCGACTCGCCTTCGCCCACGGTATAGAAAAACTTCCTGTCCTCGAGCATTTCGGCCCAGATGCCCTGGTAGATGCACCGGCCCAGGTGTTCGATGAACTGGCCGTAGATGTACTTGGATACCGGCTTTCCTGTTTTCTCGCTGTCGATCGCGACTCTGGGCTGGCCGAGCTCCCTGCCCGAAAGACGGGTGAGTTCCACGTCGTCAAACCAAGCCTTCCCCGTCGCCCGGCCCCAGCCGCCGAAAAGGCACGTCACTTCGAGGGCGTCGTTCGGGCCGGCTTCGAATTCGACCTCGACCTTGGTCCAATCCTGGGTGCCCGTGACCGGCGCCGTCCGCCATTCTTCTTCTCCGTGGATGTTGATGAGGGCCCCGCGACTCGTGCCCGGGACGAGGTCTTGTGTCTTGATCCAGCCGCTCAGCTTATAGCGCGAGTACGGCTTGACCGGGACGGTCGTGAGCCACGAGGCGTCGGCGCCCTTTTCGGACGAGATCATGACGCTCCGGCCACCGCTTCTCCCGGACGGCTCGACGGCGAACGAGGCGCCCTCCCGCTGCCAGCTCCGCGGCCGCCAGCCCTTGGGATTGTCGCCATCTATCTCTTCGAACGAGCCATTGGCCACGAATTGAGTGACGCCGGCCAGCTCGTCTCCGGCTTGGGGTCCGCCGGTCCGGCACGATATGAACGAAAGCATGAGTCCACAGGCGATCATAAGGGCCATTGGCGATATAAAACGTTCTCGAAATGCTTTCATGACTCCTCCTTCCCGTCCGGGCGACGAGGGGGAATGTACCTCGCCTCCGGCTACCTGTCAACGTGCCCCGATCCCTTCCGCCTCTTTCTTTAGCTCTTCTCCCGATTTCGTGGACCGCAATAGAAAGCTCGCGATGGATATCGCCATCTCTTTTCATCTTGACACCGAGCTCGGGTCCTAGTATCCCTTGAGCTGGACCGAGGAAGCCATGCTCACGCAAAATCGTAAGTTCCTGTTTTTCGATTGCGAGACGACGGGATTGCCCCGCAGCCGCTATTTTTCGCCCGACGACGTCGACGGCTGGCCCCATCTTGTTCAAATCGCCTGGGGACGCTTTGACCTTCGGGGAAATCCCGAAGACGCCCGAAGCCATATCGTCAGGCCGGAAGGATTCCAGATCCCCCTTGATGCAACGAAGATCCACGGCATCACGCATGCGCACGCCCTTCGAGTGGGCCGGGCCTTGACGGAGGTCCTGGACGAATTCCTCAAGGCGGCCGAACAGCCGGGGACGACACTCGTCGCCCACAACCTCGATTACGATTGCGGAGTGCTCGGGGGCGAACTTGTCCGGCAGAACAAGCCTCTTCGGTTCCTGGAGATCCCGGGGATCTGCACCATGAAGTCGACGACGGAACTCTGCCGCCTGCCCAGGCCGGGCGGGTTCGGTCTCAAGTGGCCGACCCTCGAGGAGTTGCATATCTGCCTGTTCGGCCGCTCCTATCAGGGGGCCCATGACGCCTCGAGCGATCTCGAGGCCTGCGCCCGCTCGTTCTTCAAGCTCCTTCAAGCCGGGCACTATCAGGTTTCCGGAGAGTGATCCCCGGGCCGTCTATTTGACCTTCCACTCGTGGATGCCGGCGGACCAGTCCTTCTGCATCCGGACCTCGAGGCGCAGGGCCGTCGTCCTGACCGGCGCGAACTTGATCGGGTTCCAGGCGTCCTTAGCCACGATATATTCACCGACGGGTTTGACCGGAAGCCAGTCTTCGCCCGCCTTGTAGAGGATCCGCCACGAGGCCGGCACGCGACACCCGCCGCCGCCCGTATCGTCGAACCAATAGACGGAGGCTTCGGACACGCGCACGGGCGCTTCGAATGTGTAGTCGATCCACTCCGAGGTCCCCTTCTTCGGCCACCAGTGCATGTAGCTCGCGGCGTCGTCCGAACCTTCGGGCTCGAACTGGTCGTTCACGCGCCGCGGATTGACGGCCCCTTCGGAGGCCGTGACCTTGGCCTTGGCCGAGAGTCCGGGCTCGCGGGCAATCCGCGCTTTCGCAGGATTACGGGCCAGCCAGACGGTCATCTCGCCCTTGCCCCGGTTGGCCCAGGCGTAATAAGGGATCAGGGTCAGCCGTTTCTTCTCGGTGACCACTTTCCCGCCCTTCTCGCTGAGCGCCTCGGCCTCGCCCTTGATGACGACGACGCCGTTAAGGAGGTCGGGCCGCGGCTCCGCGACGAGCGCCGAGCCGTCGGTCAGGACGAGGTTCGAGACGCGGCCGTCGTTGTCCGGTCCCTCGGCGCAGTAGACGAGCGGCCCGCGCTCGACGGCCACACGGCCGCGGTCTTCCTCGACGGCCTCATTTGCGGCGACACGCCTAACAGGCATGGGCAGGCTGAGCTCGACGACGTCCCCGGCCTTCCACGTCCGGCTGACGAGGGCATAGCCTTTATCGACCTTGATCTCCACAGCCTCGCCGTTGAGCTTGAGCGCCGGCGCTCCCTCCGCCGCTTCCGTGTAGGTATAGAGGTCCGATGGAACGGGGCGGTTCGTGGCCCAGCCCGGGACGCGGACGCAGAGGGTGAAGACAGCCGCTTTCACGGGCCTGACCTCGATCCGGACATCGCCTTTCCAGGGGTATTCGGTCGTCTGGACGATCTCGAGGTCCGTCCCGCCGACCTTGAGCTTCCCCGTCCCCTGGGCGAAGAGGTTGACGTAGACCTTGTCGTCGGAGGCCGCATAGAAATAGCCCGGCACCGAGGCGAGGATACGGGCGACGTTGGGCGGACAGCAGGCGCAGCTGAACCAGGGCACGCGTTCGTGCTGGCCGTAGGACGTCAGCGGATTGGGGTAGAAGAACCTATCCCCGGAGAGCGAGATGCCGGAGAGGACGCCGTTATAGAGGATGCGCTCCATGACATCGGCGTATTTCGCGTCGAGCTGAAGACGGAGCATGCGCGAGTTCCAGAGGAAGGTGGCGATGTTGGCGCAGGTCTCGGCGTAGGCGCTGGCATTCGGCAAACGATAAGCGGGGCCGTAGCCCTCCCAGGCGCCGGCCGCCCCGATGCCGCCGGTGATATAGATCTTTGTCCCGACGACGTCGGCCCAGATCTTTTCGAGGGCGGCGATGTAGGCCTGGTCACCGGTCAGGGCGGCGACGTCGGCCGCGCCGGCGTAGAGGTACCCCGCCCGGACGGCGTGCCCGACGGCCTCGGTCTGCTCGATGAAGGGCTTGTCGTCCTGGGCATATTGGCCGTAGAGCAGCTCCTGGCGGCCTTCGCGATCGTAGGGGATGCGGCCCTCCGTCTTCCCCCGGGCATCGATAAAGAACTTGGCCAGGTCGAGGTACTTCGCCTTGCCGGTAGCGCGATAGAGCTTGACCAGGCCGATCTCGATCTCCTCGTGGCCGGGCGGGTTGGTCCGCTTGCCGGGGCCGAATTCCCTGGCGACGAGGTCGGCGCTCTTGATGGCGACGGCCAGCAGGTTCTTCTTGCCCGTGGCCTGGTAGTGCGCGGCGGCGGCTTCATAGAGATGGCCGACGTTGTAGAGCTCGTGGCTCATGTAAAGGTGCGACCAGCGCTCCTTGCCCACCCAGTCCTGGGGCGGCGGGCCGCCGATCGTCCGGGCGGCGTAAAGGTAGCCGTCCGGTTCCTGGGCCGCGGCGATCTTAGCGACGAGCCCGTCAACGTATTTGTCGAGCTCGGGGTCGGCGCGGGTCGCCAGCGCGTAGGAGGCCGCCTCGACAACCTTGTAGACGTCGGAGTCGTCGAACGGGAAGCGGCTGCAGTATTTGCCGTCCGTGGCCCCGGCGAGCGCGGCCCCGGCCAGGTCGAAGTTCTTGACCCGGCCCGTTTCCTCGCTCTGCTTGAAGTTGTGGGGGATGGTCACTGTCCGGTTCGTGTCGAGGCGCGGCGCCCAGAACGCGTCCGTGAGGTGGACGTCGGTGAAAGGCACGGGCGCGGCCGGGTAGTCGGCCTTGGGCGGCGCCGAACAGGCCCCGGCTCCCATGGCGACACCGATTAAAATCAATACTTTAGCAAGGCGCGTCTTGGTCATCGCGGAACTCCTTCCTTTAATTTGGGGACACAATACCAATTTCCGAATTTCTACTATACAAACTTGCACCGGACTTCGGCAACTTATTTGAATAACCAGACGGTCATCTCGCCTTCGCCGCGGTGGGCCCAGGAATAGTAAGGGATGAGGACGAGGCGGTGCGGCTTGAGGTCGGCGCCGGGAGCGAGGCGGCGCCGGGAAGAAGGCGGGGCCTCCTCCTCGTCGTCGGCGGCGGCGTCCTTCCCTTCAGCATCGCGGACCCTCGAAACGGCCGAAGGGTCGGCGGCGAGAGCCTCTCCGGTGAGGACGACGATGCCGCCGAGCAGGCCGGCCCGCTCCTCCGGCCGCAGCGCCGTTTTATCGGGGAGGACGATGTTGAGCGCCCGGCCGCCGTTGTCGGGTGCCTCGGTACAGTAGACGAGCGGCCCACGCTCGACGGCCACAAAGCCTTCGTCGTCCTTGACCGATGGATGAGCGACGACCCGGCGCGGATTCATCGGGAAAACGATATCAACCGTGTCCCCTTTCTTCCAGACGCGGCGGATGCGGGCGAAGCCCTTGTCCCTGTTCATGTCCACGGGCTTGCCGTTGACGCGAACCGCGACCTTGGCATCGCCCCGCTCGGCATAACTATAGAGCTCGGTCGGTACCGGACTGTTCCGGGCCCAGCCCGGGACGCGGATATGGAGAGCGAACTCCCCCTTGCGCTCCGGGTCGACAGTTATCTTGACCTTCCCGTCCCACGGATAGCGAGTTTCCTGCCTGACCGCCACGGCCTTCCCGCCCAGGTCGATTCTAGCCTCGCCGGCGATGAACAGGTTGACGTAGAGGACATCGCCGCGCGTGGCGTAGACATAGCCCGGCACCGACGGCAGGAACCGGCTGACGTTGCCCGGACAGCAGGCGACGCCGAACCAGGGCGCGCGGCCGGCCCGCCCTTTGTTGAACTTGAATTTTCCGTCCGACTCGAGCGGGTTGGGGTAGAAAAAGAGCGTCCCGTCGAGTGAGACGCCGGCGAGGACGCCGTTATACATCACGCGTTCCATGACGTCGATGTAGGAGGCGTCGCCGGTCAGCAGGAACATCCGGTGGTTCCAGAAGGCCATTCCGATCGACGCGCAGGTCTCGAGGTAGCCGGTGAGGTTGGGCAGCTCGTAGTTCTCGCCGAAACGTTCCCTGTCGTGCCTCGACCCGATCCCGCCGGTCAGGTACATCTTCTTCCCGACGACGTTCTCCCAGAGCTTCTTGACGGCGTCGAAATAGGCGCGGTCCCCGGTCAGGGCGGCAATGTCGGCCAGCCCCGAGGCCATGTAGGTCAGGCGCACGGCGTGCCCGACCGCCTCGTCCTGCTCGAGGACGGGCTTGTGGGCCTGGATCTGGGTCGGGTCGTTGTAGATGGCGAAGCGGTTCCCGGGCGGGTACTGGACGAGCTTGACGCCATGACCCCGCTGGTCGAGGAAATACTTGGCCAGGTCGAGATAGTCCGTCTTCCCCGTCAGGCGATAGAGCTTGACCAGGGCCAGCTCGATCTCCTGGTGGCCGGGAAAGCCTTGCTTCTTAGCCGGCTCCGAACCGAAGGTCCGCGCGACTAGGTCTGCGTTCTTGAGCGCGACGTCGAGGAGGAAACGCTTCCCCGTGGCCAGAAAATGCGCCACGGCCGCTTCGTAGAGATGTCCGGCGTTGTAGAGCTCGTGGCTGATGGCCAATTCCGCCCAACGCTCGGCCCCAATTCCGGGCTGAAGTTTATTCGGACTGGCCGTCCGCGGCGTGTAGAGGTAACCGTCGGGCTCCTGGGCCGCGGCGATCTTGGCGATGACGCCGTCAAGGTATCGGTCGAGCACCGGGTCGGGATGGACCATGAGCGAGTACGACGCGCCCTCGATCGTCTTATAGACATCGGTGTCGTTGTAGCGCTCGCCCTTGTATTCGCCCTTGAGGAGCCCCCCGGCGATGGCGAAGTTATCGATCCTCCCCGTCTCTTCGCACTTCTTGAAGATGGCCGTGATGGTGACCGCGCGGTTCGTCTCGATCCGCGGCGCCCAGAATCCGTCCGTGACCTTGACCGCCGTGAAAGGAACCGGCTTGACGGGGTAGTCGTTATTTAGATCCGTCTCCCGATTCCGGGGAAGCCCGCTTTTCGGCTTAGCGAAGGATATCGCCGCCTCACGCCGGACTTCCCCCAAATTTGGAGAAGAACCTTTTTTATCGGCGGCGACTAAGGTCACAAGGACGATCGAAAGCAAGGCCGCCGAAATCCTCGGGAACAGGTCGGTTTTACGCATCGGAATCTCCAGGGAGTTTCCCCGCCCTGGGAATGGCCATCAGGACGGAGAGGTTCCCTCTTCGCTCGAGTGTCAATGGATGACGACAGGGACCGCACCGACTGTCCAGCCCTGGCGATAACGGATCCTTGCCTTCTTGGTCAGCGTCTTGCCGCCGGCGTCGAGCGTGATGACATACTCCCCAGGAGCGACGAGGCCGCCGCCCATGCCCTGGAAGCGCCCCGGCTGCTGGCCGGGTCTCTGGGCGCGCATGCCCCAGGACACGGTGTTCAGGCCGGGCTCGCCCTTGCCCGTAAGCTCGGCCAGGACCGTCCCATACGGGTCGGCCACGGTGACCTTGACCGGACCGGCGGCCTTGGCCTTGAGATAGTAATTGATGGCGAAGGCGTTCGGTTCGTTGGGCGTGAAGAGGTGACTGTCGCCAAGGAGCTGGTAGTTGCCGATGCCGCCCGTGACACGCTGCGTCTTCGGCTCGACGTCGAAAAGATGGACGTCCTCTTCGAGGACCGCCGCCGTCATCCCCTGGAGCGGGGTGATGTCGGTCACGTAGGCGCCCCGGCCGTAGGTCGCGACGACGAGGTCGTTCTCCCGCGGGTGAATGGTCAAGTCGGTGACCTTGACCGCGGGCATGTTGGCCATGAAGGGCCGCCACGCCTTCCCGCCATCGATCGTCACGTAGACGCCCCACTCCGTCCCGACAAAGAGGAGGTCGGGGTTCTTGCGGTCCTGGACGACGACGTTGACGGGCTTCCCGGCCGGCAGGTTCCCGGCGATCGACGTCCACGTCTCGCCGAAATCGGCCGTCTTGTGGATCGAGGTCCGATAGTCGTCGAGGCGCCAGCCGGTCTTGGTCACGAACGCGGTGCCCGCGGCGTGGGGCGAAGGGAAAACGCGGCTGACCCAGAAGTTGCCCGGCCCGCCGGCCGCGGCGAGCTTCGCCGTCCGGTCGGTCCAGGTCGCTCCGCCGTCCCGGGTCACCTGGACTTTGCCGTCGTCCGAACCCGTCCAGATGACGCCGGGAGCCACCGGGGATTCGGCCAGCGTCGTCAGCGTGCAAAAGGAAATAAAGCCCTCGCCGTGCTGTTTCGCATCTTCGTTCGTCGTCAGGTCGGAGCTGATCTCCTGCCAGTGGTCGCCGCGGTCGAGCGAACGGAAGACGACCTGGGCGCCGGTGTAGACGATGGCCGGGTTGTGCGGCGACAGGGCGATCGGCGGCGTCCAGTTGAACCGGAGCGGCGGCGTCCCGGCCGGACGTCCCGGCGTGATGGACGTTTGGACCCCGGTTTTCTGGTCGAACCGCCACATCGCCCCCATCTCCCGGTTGTTGTAGAGCCAGCGCGAATCGGTCGGATCAACGCAGTTGTACATGCCGTCGCCGCCGCCGACCGTCACCCAATCGGAGAGCGAGATCTCGCCGGCCCAGCCGTTCGACGGTCCCTTCCACGAATCGTGATCCTGCAGGCCGCCATAGATGTTGTAAGGATCCTCCATGTCCACGCCGACGGCGTAAAATTCCGTCAGCGGCAGGTTGTAGGCGTGGTGGCTCGTCTTTCCCCGGTCGTAGGAGATATTGACCCCGCCGTCCGAGCCGAAGATGAGCCGGTTCGAGTCGAGCGGGTCGACCCACATGACGCGCCAGTCGCCGAAGGCCCGGGGCATGACCCCGTCGGACGGCCAGCCCAGGCCCTTCCATGTCTTGCCGCCGTCGTTCGTCGAAGCCAGCGACTGGCCGGTGATGTAGACGGTCTCCGTGTCGTTCTGGTCGAGGCGGAGCTGATTGAAGGAATAAGGGGCCTTGTTGAGGGCCGCCTCGTAGCCGGCGTTAACCTTGCGCCAGGACTTGCCGCCATCGTCGGTGCGGAAGACCTCGTTGCCGGCCGTCCGGGGCGCCGGCACCACGCCGCGGAGCTTGTCCTGCTCGGCCTCCTGGGCTGTCGGCGGCCGCCGGTTGCCGTTTTCGACTACAGCGTAGAGGATATCGGGGTTTTTCTGGTAGACATCGAGACCGATGCGGCCGATCCGGCCCGTCGGCAGGCCGCCGCCAAGGCGGGCCCAGGTCTTGCCCGCATCCGTCGTCTTGTAGATGGCGCTCTCCGGGCCGCCGAGCTCGTAGTGCCAGGGCAGGCGGACCTTGTCGTACATCGCCGCGTAGAGGACATCGGGCGTCGATTCGACCATGGCCAGCTCGACGGCGCCGATCTTATCGCTGACATAGAGGACCTTCTGCCAGTTTTTCCCGCCGTCGGCCGTCTTTAAAACGCCGCGCTCGGCGTTCGGGGAGAAAAGATGGCCCATGACCGCGACGTAGACGATGTCGGGGTTCGTGGGATGGATGACGATCCGGGCGATGTGGTGCGAATCCGGAAGGCCCATGTTCGTCCAGGTCTTGCCCGCGTCGACGGATTTCCACAGGCCGTCTCCCGAGTTCGAGCTCCGGGCACAATAGGCCTCGCCCGTCCCGACCCAGACGACGTTCGCGTCGGACGGGGCCACGGCCACGTCGCCGATGGAAAGCTTCGGCTGGGCGTCGAAGATGGGCTCGAAGGTCGTTCCGTTGTTGGTCGTCTTCCAGACGCCGCCGTTCCGCGTCCCGACGTAGAGCGTATATAAATGTTCGCGGGCCGGAACGCCCGGCACGGCGAAGCTCGTCACCCAGGACCCGGCCCGGTAAGGTCCGAGCGCCCTGTAGGTGAAGCCCTTCAACAGGTCAACGGTGAACCGCTCCGGGGCCTGCTGGGCGTAACCGACCGCAAGTATCAAGATGACGGCGACAGTAACGATGGCGCGCGAAAACAGACGTGTCCTCATGGCTCCTCCACTTATGTCCGAGAATACAAACTGATGGCGGGAAAATGATTCATTTCGGTTCGATGCTGATATATTATATTTCAAATTGGTAAAGAGAGACAGTCCCCTTCGGGGACAGTCCCTCTTTCTGCAGTTGCCACTGAATCGGGGCTGAGTATAATAAGGGTTGGCAGCAACCGGCGATCGCACGCAAGCGGAGGTTCACCGACATGAGAATCGCCAAATTCGCGCTCGGCCTCGATTTCGGCACCAATTCCGTGCGGGCCCTCATCGTCGGCGTCCGGAACGGCGACGAGGTCGGGACGGACATCTTCGCCTATCCGAGCGGCGCGGCGGGGATCCTCCTCGACCCCAAAGACTCGAACCTGGCCCGGCAAAATCCGGCCGACTGGATCCTGGGCATCGAAAGGGCCGTGCCCGAAGCCGTCGCGGAGGCGAAGAAGAAAAGCCGGGCCTTCAAACCCGAAAACATCGTCGGCATCGGCGTTGATACGACGGGCTCGACGCCCCTGCCCGTCGACCGGGCCGGCAAAGCCCTGGCCCTCTACAAGGAATTCAAGAAAAACCCCAACGCCCACGCCTGGCTCTGGAAAGACCACACCGGCTACGCCGAGGCCGCGGAGATCACCGCCCTGGCCGCGACCGAGCACCCCGAATACCTGGCCAAATGCGGCGGAACTTATTCCTCCGAGTGGTTCTGGAGCAAGATCCTCCATTGCCTGAGGACGGACCCGAAGGTCGCCGCGGCCGCTTATTCGTGGGTCGAGTGCGCCGACTACATTCCGGGCTTGCTCACGGGGATCGCCGATCCCTTGAGGATGAAACGGAGCCGCTGCGCGGCCGGCCACAAGGCCATGTTCAACGACCGCTGGGGCGGCCTGCCTGCCAAGGTGTTCCTGGCCAAGCTCGACCCGAGGCTCGGCGAGCTCCGCGACCGGCTCTATCAGAAGACCTACACCGCCGACATCGCCGCCGGCGGCCTGACGAAAGATTGGGCCAAGAAACTCGGCCTCCGGCCGGGGATCGCCGTGGCCGTCGGCTCCTTCGACGCCCACCTCGGCGGCGTCGGCTCGGGCGTCGAGACGGGCCGTTTCGTCAAGATCATCGGCACCAGCACCTGCGACATCTGCGTCTGGCCGACATCGAAGAAGCTCCCCGACGTGCCCGGGCTCTGCGGCATCGTCGACGGCTCGGTCCTGCCGGGCTACCTGGGACTCGAAGCCGGGCAGTCCGCGGTCGGCGACATCTTCAACTGGTTCGTCAACGAGATAGAACCCGGCGGGCCGAAGAAGGGCTCCCACGCCGCCCTGACCCGGAAGGCCGCCGCCCTCAAGCCCGGGGAATCGGGCCTTCTCGCCCTCGATTGGCACAATGGCAACCGGACCGTCCTCGTCGATCAGCGCCTGACCGGCCTCGTCGTCGGGCTGACGCTCCGCACCCGGCCCGAGGAGATCTACCGGGCCCTCATCGAGGCCACGGCCTTCGGCGCCCTGACCATCATCCGCCGCTTCGAGGAATTCGGGGTCAAGATCCGCGACGTCGTCAACTGCGGCGGCATCGCCGAGAAGAACCCGCTGGTCATGCAGATCTACGCCGACGTGAGCGGCCTGGAGATGAAAATCGCCCGTTCCGCCCAGACCTGCGCCTTGGGAGCGGCCATGGCCGGGGCCGTAGCCGCGGGCAGGAAGGGAGACGGTCACGAGACGTTCGCCGAGGCCCAGGCCGCGATGGGCGGGATCAAGAGAACGAGCTACAAGCCGAACGCCGCGAACCACAGGGTCTACCTCGAGCTCTACGGCCTTTACCGGGAGCTCCACGATGCGTTCGGGACGAAGGAGTGGAGCGGCGGTCTTCACAACGTCATGAAAGACCTCCTGGCCATCAAGGACCGCCGGCGGAGATAAGACAATGCTGACCGAACTCAAAGAATCCGTCTTCAAGGCCAATCTGGAGCTCGTGAAAGCCGGACTTGTCGTCCTGACGTTCGGTAACGTCAGCGGCATCGACCGGCGCCGGGGCATCTTGGCCATCAAGCCGAGCGGCGTGCCCTACGACAGCCTCAAGGCGGACGACATCGTCCTCGTCGACCTCGAGGGGAATGTCGTCGAGGGCTGGCTCAGCCCGTCCTCGGACACGCCGACGCACGTCGAGCTCTACAAGGCCTTCCCCCAGATCGGCGGCATCGCCCACGCCCACAGCGAGTACGCGACGATCTTCGCCCAGGCGAGGCGCGAGATCCCCTGTTTCGGGACGACGCACGCCGACCAGTTCCACGGCCCCGTCCCCCTGACCCGCCTTCTCGTCGAAGCCGAGGTCGTCGAGGATTACGAGCGGAACACGGGGAAGATCATCGCCGAGAGGTTCGCCGGGCTCGACCCCCTCGAACTCCCCGCGGCCCTCGTCGCCGGGCACGGGCCTTTCGCCTGGGGCCGGACGCCCGCGGAATCCATCGAGAACGCCCTCGTCCTGGAGCTCGTGGCCAAGATGGCCTACGGTACGATAGTCCTCGACCGCAACCTCGCGCCCCTCGACCGCTATATCCAGGAAAAGCACTACCTCAGAAAGCACGGACCCCAGGCTTACTACGGACAGAAGAAGGAGAAGGACCATGACTAACATGCCCAAGGTGCGCCTCGGCCTCGTCGCCGTCAGCCGCGACTGTTTCCCCATCGAGCTCTCCCGGAAACGCCAGCTCCGTGTCGCCGAGGAGTGCCGTAAGGCCGGCCTGGCCGTCGTCCGGATCCCGACGATCGTCGAGAACGAAAAAGACGCCCTCAAGGCGCTCGAGGAGGTCCGGGCGAAGAGAGTTAACGCCCTGGTCCTCTACCTCGGCAACTTCGGACCCGAGGGCCCGACGACGATCCTGGCCCAGAAATTCGACGGGCCGGTCATGGTCGTGGCGGCCGCCGAGGAGTCCGGAAAAGACCTGGTCAACGGACGCGGCGACGCCTACTGCGGCATGCTCAACAACTCCTACAACATAGGCCTGCGCAAGCTTCGGCCCTACGTCCCCGAATACCCCGTCGGAACCCCGGAGGAGGTGGCCGCGATGATCGCCGGGTTCGTACCCGTCGCCCGCGTCCTCCTCGGGATGAGCAAGCTCAAGATCTTCTCCTTTGGGCCGCGGCCCCAGGATTTCCTGGCTTGCAACGCGCCCATCAAGCCCCTCTACGACCTCGGCGTCGAGGTCATGGAGAACAGCGAGCTCGACCTCTACGACATCTTCCGCAAGGCCGAGGGCGACCCGAAGACGAGGGCGGTCGCCGCGGACATGGCCCGCGAGCTCGGCGACGGGAACACCTACCCCGACATCCTGGTCAAGCTGGCCCAGTTCGAAGTCGCCCTGCTCAGGTTCATGGAGAGGAACCTGGGCGCCTCGAAATACGGCGTCTTCGCCGACAAGTGCTGGCCGGCGTTCGAGAGCTTTTTCGGGTTCGTTCCCTGCTACGTAAACTCGAGACTGGCGGCCCGGGGCATCCCCGTCGCTTGCGAAGTCGACATCTACGGCGCCCTCAGCGAGTACATCTGCGCCTGCGCCACGGAACTGCCGGCGACCCTCCTCGACATCAACAACACCGTCCCCTACGACATGATCGCCGGGGCCAAGAAAGCGATGAAAGGCTACAAGTCCACCGACCTGTTCATGGGCTTCCACTGCGGCAACACGCCGGCGCCGTGCATGCTCGACCCGGCCATGCGCTATCAGCTCATCATGCACCGGCTCATGGAACCCGGGAAAGACCCCGATATCACCCGGGGGACGCTCGAGGGCCGGATCAAGACGGGCAGAGTGACGATCTTCCGGCTCCAGTCGACGGCCGACACGGTCCTGCGGTCTTACATGGCCGAAGGCGAGGTCCTCGATATCGACCCCAAGTCGTTCGGCGGCATCGGCGTCATCGGCATCAAAGAGATGGGACGGTTCTATCGGCACGTCCTCATCGAGAAGCGCTTCCCGCACCACACGGCCGTCGCCTTCGACCACGCCGGGAAAGCGCTCTGGGCGGCCATGCGCATGCTCGGCGTCGAGGACATCTCCTTCAACCGCCCGGCCGCCATGCTCTACCCGACGGAGAACCCGTTCTAAAGGTTCTTCTCCCCTAATCTGTAAGTCCCTCGTGAGGCGGCGATGGATGTCGCCCTGAAGACCCCCGTAGTGGAGGGGGGCCCGCCGAAGGCGGGGGGACCGTCGGGACAGGTCCCCGGGGGCGCGGGGGGCTAAGGGCGATATCCATCGCAGAGCCGAAGAGAGGGACTTACCCAGAAACGGGAGAAGCCCTTTTTAATTCCTTCCGCGCGTAGGCGGGGGAGCGCTCGCGTCGAAGTATTTCCTCGGCAGTTTCTCCTCGCGCATGGCCGCGTTGTAGACGAACCAGGCCATGACCGTGGCCGCCTGCATCAGGTCCCCCCGCGACAGGTGGTCGTAGACGTCCATGTTCGAGTGGTGGGTCAGCGTGTCGTATTCGAGGTCGTCCTGGATGAACTGGAAACCGGGCAGGCCGACGGCGTCGAAGGGCAGGTGGTCGGTGCCGCCCGTGTTGCGGAGGGTCACTGTCGCCGCCCCGAGGTCGTGGACGGGCTTGAGCCACTCCTCGAAGATCGGGGCCACGGCGCTGTTGCCCTGGGCGTAGATGCCGCGGATCTTGCCGCTGCCGTTGTCGAAGTTGAAATAGGCCGCGAGCTTGTCGTACTCCGGCTTCTTCTCCTTCTTCGCCCTGTCGAAGAAATGGTTCGTGACGTAGCCGCGCGAGCCGACGAAGCCCTGTTCCTCGGCGTCCCACATGGCCAGGCGGATCGTCCGGCGGGGCTGGACGCCGAGCGCCTTCAGGATCCTGACCGCCTCGAAGGCGACGGCGCACCCGGCGCCGTCGTCCGTGGCCCCCGTGCCGGAGTGCCAGGTGTCGAAGTGTCCGCCCAGCATGACGAGCTCGGCCTTGAGCTTCTTGTCGACGCCGGGGATCTCGGCGATGACATTGTAGCCCGGCTGGTCGTCTTCCGTGAACCGGGCCTGGACGTCGACCTCCATGGCGACGGGGATGTCCTTCTGCAGGATGCGGGCGATCCGGTTGTAGTGTTCGAGGGCGACGACGACGGTCGGCAGCGGCATCGCGGCGCCTTTCGTGCGGGACCCGCCGCTCCCGACGAAGACCGTCCCGTCCTTCCCGCCCCGGCTGGGCTCGAGGACGACGCCGGCCCCTTCGGCCAGGAGGAACTTGGTTACCGCCAGCTGAAGCTGCTGCTGGGCCAACATCTCCGCCGCCCGTGCGGCGTACGGCGAGCGCGCGCCGGGCTCGGGGGCCAGGACGAGCTTTTTCAAGTCGTCCTCGGAGAGCCGCGAGGCGGCCGGGTCGAAGGAGATCGGGATATCCTGCGCCGCCTGCGTCAGAACGATGGCGTCCTTGAGCTTGCCCTTATACTTGTCCAGGTCGGCGGGTTTCTTGAAGTCGAGCAGGACCGCGTTGCCCTTGAGGACGCCGTTCGTCCCGGGCGTCCAGGCCTTCGGGAAGGCGATGAGCGGCATGTACTGGGGAGCGGTCATCGCGGCGTAGAACTTCTGGAGTTCCCAGCTGCGGCCGAACGTGCCGTAGGACTCCATCTGCGCGTTCTCCAGGCCGAGCTCCTTGGCCTTACCGACGACCCATTCCCCCGCCTTGATATATTGCGGCGAGGCCGGGAGCCGCGGGCCGTAGACGTCGCAGAGATAGATCAGGAAATCCATGATCCTGGATTTTTCGAGCCCCTCCTGGCGGATGCGCTGGACCATCTGGAGGTCGAGCTTTTCCTGGGCGCCGATCTGGACGGCGAAAAGGACGAGCAGGATGACGATGGCGAGCGAACGCCCTGAGAGATGTTTTTTCATGCGTGCCTCCTCGAAGACGCCGGAAATATATCAGCCTGCCGGGCCGGTGTCAAAGGGTCGAGTCTTCCGGAATCGGGTCTTCCTGCATTATAATAGGGCCGCCATGAAAGCCGCCTTCCTGACCGGCGTCCGGACGATCGAGATCCGCGAGGTCCCGGCGCCGCGCGTTGCTAGGGACGACGACGTCCTCGTCCGAAGCCAAGCCGTCGGCGTATGCGGCAGCGATCTTCACTACTTCCTCTCCGGCACTGTCGGCGACGACAGGGTGTCCTACCCCTTCATCCCCGGGCACGAATGCGCCGGCGTCGTCGAGGAGGTCGGAAAGGGCGTCACCCGGGTCAAGCCGGGCGACGCCGTCGTCATCGAGCCGGCCGTCTCCTGCGGGACGTGCGACCAGTGCCGGACGGGACGGCCTCATACCTGCCGCAAGCTCCTCTTCCTGGGGCACTACGGCGAGCTCACCGGCGGCATGGCCGAATTCGCCCTGGCCCCGGAGCGCAACTGTGTCCCTCTGCCTGCCAAGATGAGCATCGTTCAGGGAGTTCTGGCCGAGCCTCTCTCGATCGCCCTCTACGCGGCCGGGCTGGCCGGGTCGGTGCGCGGGAAAACGGCGGCCGTTCTCGGAGCCGGGCCCATCGGACTGTGCGCGGCTATGGTTCTCAAGGCGGAAAGCGCCGGGGCCCTCTTCATGACGGACAAGGTCGAGGCCCGGGTCAAAGCCGCCTGGACGGCCGGGACCGACTGGACGGGGAACCCGGACCGCGAGGACATCGTCGCTGAAATTCTCCGCCGCGAGTCCCTCGGCCTCGACATCGTCTTCGAGTGCTGCGGCGACCAGTCCGCCCTCGACCAGGCGGTCGCCCTGCTCAAGCCGGGCGGTACGCTCGTCGTCGTCGGCATCCCCCTCGAGCCGCGCGTGTCCTTCGAGAGCGGCAAGATCCGGCGCAAGGAGATCCGGGTTCAGAGCGTCCGCCGCCAGAACAAGTGCCTGGAGAAGGCCGTGGGCATGATCCATGCCGGCCGGGTCAAGGTCGATTTCCTGGCCACGCACTTCTTCAAGCTCGAAGAGGCCGGCGCGGCCTACGAAACCGCCGCGGCGCGCCGCGACGGCGTCCTCAAGGCCATCGTCCAGCCTTAGAAACGGGAAAATGGCGCTTATTATCTTTTTCGGGTTCTTCTACGTGCGCCGGAACTACACGGTCGGGTAAAGTAGATCTTTTCTGAAGCGCGGGCTAAACAAACGAGAGCAATCCCCGACTAATATTTTTAGAGTATGGACCGCACTATAAATGCGAGCGGTCAACACTCGGGGGAGCGCTCTGGCAACCGGCCTCCCCAGAGCTCCATTCTAATGTCATCCTGCTTGCTACCCGACTCTGGCGCGAGAAGAGTGGAGGTGTCAAATTTCCCTAAACCCTATCTTCCTGAGGTATTCAAACGTCGGATCGTAAAAAGTGGGATCTCGGGTCGGATCTCCTCGGTCTCCTGGCGGCACAACGATCACCATTCCTTGGCGAGCGCGGGTTAAGAGAACACGGTAAGCGTTTGTCTGATATTTCTGCCTTTCCTGATCCTTGATGTTTTTCCACTTATCGCCCAGAAAGGACTTGTGTATCCATCCGGCACATGTGTAGCGAAAGTCCGCATCCCAAGTAACGCAGGCCCAATCGAGCTCCAATCCCTGCACATGAAACTCGGTAGCTACGTCCTCAAGGTAAAAGGAGGACCGCACATCCTCTTTCCCGGCAAGAAACCAATGGATCGGATCCATGGGGGACTTGACATCGATAGCATGGGGCTTGAGGCGTTCGGCCTGAGAGGAAACGACGACTCCATATCGCTCGGTGCCTCGCGCCTGGCCCTTAAGCCAATTTTTGGCCTTGGCGAGGTCACGGGTGATAACAATCGGGTATCTGTCCCCTATTTGCTCAAGGGTTTTGCGCGCCCCCGCCGCATCCAGATCCAGGAGTTGCTTCACCAAGAGCGATGCGTTCTCAGCCCGGAAAGAGCGCATGGACACAGAGAGGTGGAGCGATGGGATAAGCGTTACGTGCCGATGCGATTCCAGCCGTTTCAAGACCATTCCTGTGCCATATTCGCTATCCATCAACTGGGGGGAAATGTAGACGTGCCAGTCTGGGAACGATCGCATTAGGGAATCGGTCCACTCTGCGATCCCGGCTTCGCCCCTATGTATCTCCTGACCTCCCCCGACCAGACAGACAACAACGGCCCAATCGCGATGGCGATCAAGACAGGAAATAAGAAACTCCGGCTCCGAAAAAGTGAAGCCGCTCCTCTTCTTTTTCCGCTTCATAAAATCCGCGGTCATGGCCTGGTTCCAGGCACGTTGAGCTTCGTCGAAGAGGGCCACATGGTCAATGGGGGGACGCTTCTCGTCAGCAAGACATTCGTCGCGGAAATGATGGACGTTCTGGATAAACGCTTTAACCCGGCTCTTCGCTTCCCCCTTTTTGATCTTCTCTCCTCGTGCTTTCGTCCTCAAGACCATATCGCGCGCAAGCGCCTCCTGAAGTATCTTGACCAGGGGCCCGTTCCCGGAGAGAAAAACACTGTGGTGGGCATCCGTCGTATCTATATACTTCGTCGCGATATTGAGCCCGACCAGGGTCTTCCCCGCTCCTGGAACTCCGGTCACGAAGCATATCGACTTTTGCCCACGGTCTTTGGCTTCGCGAATAATCTCGGAAATCGCGTCCGACGTCTGGCTTAAATTGATCGCGCTCGCGTCACTCCGAGATATCTCTGCCACGGAATGCCTTCGATAGAGTGCTAAGGCGGCTTCCATGATGGTCGGTGTAGGGCTGTATCTGCCAGTCCTCCACTCGTACCAATCGATCTTTTCCCCATCAGCAAAGGCCAAGACGCTCTTGATGACCTCGTCAAGCATCTCGCGGTTAGTTTTAATGGGCGCCAACAACTTGTCGTTCTGAGGCGTCATCGAGATGACGGGCGAGACGCTCTTGGCGTTGGTCGCAATGAGAACGGGTGCAACGATCCGGTCATGGCTCCTCTCGTGGAAGTTCTTGAGGTCCAGGGCATAATCGGTCACCTGATCGATAGCATACGAAGTGAATTCCCGTGCTCCTGTCTTGAATTCGAGAACGAAGACGACCGGCCCGATGATGAGGAGGACATCGATTCTTTCTCCCATCCGGGGGATCGAATACTCGAAGTGGATAGCCCCGGAATGGGAACTCAGCACGGGGCGGAGGATTTCAATCTCCTCAACCCAGGCCGCGCGCTGCTCAAGCTTATCGGGGAATTCGCTGCCAAGTGCTAGTTTTCCAATGATCTCTTCTGTCGAGGACTTGAGAAAACGGGAAATCGTATCAGAAAAGTACTCGCGCTTCACTTCATCTTCTCGCGCATCTTGGCCTCGGCCTCGGGGCCCCAATAACCGCAATCGAGCTCCAGGAAGACCGAGGTGTAGGGGACAGCGAGCGTCGTCTTGATCATGACGATCTTGAAGGTTTTCCCGACCTGGTCGAGCCGGGCGATGAGCTCTTCGTGGAGGATGGGCAAGGCGCCCCGGCCCTTGAGCGCTTCCTCTAACCTCCGGCGGGCGTCGTCCGCGCCGGGGGCCAGGATCTCTGGGACGAAACTCAATTCCTTGTCGAGATAGACCTTTGGACGGATGTGCTTGGCCGCGTCGACCGCTTTGAGGACATTATCGAGGACCGCGAAATGGTCCTCGTTCGAGACGATGGTCTCAATGCCCGGGCTGATCTGGAGCGGGAAGGCCGAATCGGCCACGATGATCCAGTTGCGATGGCCCAAGGCCGGGAGGTAGGCGGCAAGAGCGTCCGTCCAGGCGGGGGCCTTCACCGTTTGAGCGGCGGGCACACCCGCCTCCTCCTCGCCCGCTTCATCCTCGCGTTCGCACGCGGCGAAAGCCGCAATCAAAAGGACCAATCCGAGAACGGGGACCGTTCTGCGCATGGATTTTCTCCCTTCGTCCTATTCTAAGCGGCAACCCGCTTGGGCACAAGGATCATCCTGGGTCGTCCCCGAGTTGTTTATGTCGCTTGAGAGGGAGATGGACGGCGATCGCCGCGTAATGCCTGTCCGATTCGATGAGGACGAGGCTGTGATCGATGCAGTCCGTGGCGATGATGATATCGCTCAGCGGAACGGATATGCCCTTTTTTTTCAACGCGAACCCGCTGCGGCCGGCGGACTGGAACGAGTCCCGGTCATTCGGGACAAACTTCAAGCCCGCCAAGGCTAAAGACAAAAGGTCGATTTCGGCCGGACTCCTCGCCCCTGTGAGGAGCTCGGCCAGAACGATCCCGTTGATGTGGACGCGGTTCTCGTCGATGAGCGTGTCGATGAAATCGCCATATTCCGCGCCGCCGGCCCGGAAATACGGGATCCAGACGCTCGTGTCGATGAAATATTCCGACTTCACGTGAGGTCTTTCGTCCGCAGGGTTTCCAGGTCGATATCGAGAGTCAATTTTCCCCGCAGCCGCTTCAGGTTCTCGCGGCGGACCCGCTGGAGCATTTCTTCGAGGGCCCGGCAGACAAGGAGGGTTTTGCTCTTCTCGCCCGTTTCCTCCATCAGGTCCTTCATCAGGTCGTCAGGGATGATCAATGTCGTCCTCATGCATATCTCCAATACATATTATTGATGCATATTGAAGATATGTCAATGTTTCATTTTTTGTGCCGCCCTCATATAGAAGGGACGCTGGCCAATCCGGATTTTCTCGAATTCTGAGCGAAGAACTGGGAATTCAGCCGGCGATGAGCCGGTACTTGGCCGTGATGGGGGCGCTGGCCTTGAGCATGGTCCAGACGGGGCAGAAGCGCTCTTCGGACAGGGCAAGAGCTTTCTCGACCGAATCGGCGTCGACCCGGCCGCCGCGGAATTCGAAATCGAGCTCGACCGATGTGAGGACGGTCGGGTGGATCTCCCGCTTCTCGCCGCGCGCTCGAACGGTCAAGTCTTTGACGTCCTGACCCATCCGCTTTAAAAGCCCGACGACGACCTGGCTGCTGCAGCCGGCTAAGCTCGTGAGCAGCAGCTCGAGGGGCGAAAAGCCGTCGATCGGCTCCCCTTCCGGAGTGAAGTCGATGGCCACTGGCTTTCCCGCCCGGCCGGACTTTCCGTCAAACCGCATCCCTCCCTTGAACACGACTTCGGCTTGGACTTCTTTGGCCATCGGGGACTCCTTTCGGCCGCGATCACACCGTCTGCCAAGAAATAGTATTCAACAGGTCGCGGGGGTCCGTCAATGAAGGACCGCAGGATGGCCCAGCCGCGGCCAAGGCCAAGTGAACCGGAGGGACAGTCCCCGTTCGGGGACAGTCCCCATCCGCGGGCCCCGTTTGGGGACAGTCCCTCAGAGCTCCTGGTGCTCGGTGCGGTGGATGATCTCGTCCTGGAGCTCGGTGCTGCAGTCGACGAAGTAGTCGCTGTAGCCGGCGACGCGGACAATGAGGTCGCGGTACTTTTCGGGCTGGGCCTGCGCTTCCCTTAAAAGGTCGGCCGTGACGACGTTGAACTGGATGTGGTGACCCATCATCCGGAAGTAAGACCGGACGAGGTCCTTGATCCCGGTGAGGCCCGCGTCGTCGGCCAGGAGCTGGGGCGTGAACTTCTGGTTGAGGAGGGTCCCTCCCGTCCGGACATGATCCATCTTGCCGAGCGACTTGAGGACGGCTGTCGGGCCCTTGCGGTCGGCGCCCTGGACCGGTGAAACGCCTTCCGAGACCGCGTCGCCCGCAAGCCTTCCGTCGGCCGTGGCGCCGGTCATCTTCCCGAAGTAGATGTGGGCCGTCGTCGGCAGGAGGTTGATCCGGTACGAGCCGCCGCGCGGCGTCGGCCGGCCGTCGACCGCCTCGAAGTAGGCCTCGAAGACCCGCTTCATCAGGCTGTCGGCGTAATCGTCGTCGTTGCCGAATTTGGGCGTCCGGTTGAGGACGCGTTGGCGGAGCGTCTCGTAACCGACGAAATTGTTTCTAAGCGCCTCGAGGAGCTCCTTCATTGTGAAGTGCCGGTTGTCATAGACGTTGTGCTGGATGGCGCTGAGGATGTCGGTGATCGTACCCACGCCGACGCCCTGGATGTAGTTCGTGTTGTAGCGGGCGCCGCCGGCGTGATAGTCCTTGCCGTTCTTGACGCAGTCGTCGACGAGAACCGAAAGGAACGGCGCCGGGAGGTAGGTCGCGTAGAGCTTCTCGATGACGTTGCTGCCGCGGACCTTGATGTCGACGAAATGACGGATCTGCTTGCGGAAGGCCTCGAAGAGCTCGTCGAAGGTCGCGAACGCCGTCGCGGACCCGGTTTCAAGACCGATCTTCTTCCCCGTCCTCGGGTCGACGCCGTTGTGGAGGGTGATCTCGAAGATCTTGGGCAGGTTGAAATAGCCGGTCAAGATGTAGGCCTCTTTGCCGAAGGCCCCGGACTCGACGCAGCCGCTGGCGCCGCCGTTCCGGGCGTCGACGACCGATTTGCCCTGCCGGACGAGCTCCTGGACGATGGCGTCGGTGTTGAAGATCGAGGGCTGGCCGAAGCCGGTCTTGACGATCTTGAGCGCGCGTAAGAGAAACGCGTCCGGCCCCTTGGCGCTGACCTGGACCATCGAGCTCGGCTGGAGGATGCGCATCTCCTCGATGACGTCGAGGATAAGGAACGACAGCTCGTTGACGCCGTCCGTCCCGTCTTCCTTCAAGCCGCCGACGTTGATCAGGGCGAAATCGGTGTACGTCCCGCTCTCCTCGGCCGTAATCCCGACCTTAGGAGGGGCGGGCTGGTTGTTGAACTTGACCCAGAAGGCCTGGAGGAGCTCCCGCGCGCGCTCCTTTGTCAGCGTGCCGTCAGCCAGGCCCTTCTGGTAGAACGGCCAGAGGTGCTGGTCGAGCCGCCCGGGGTTGAACGAGTCCCAGGTGTTGTATTCGGTGATGACGCCCAGGTGGACGAACCAGTAGGCCTGGAGGGCCTCCCAGAAGTCGCGCGGCGCGTTGGCGGGCACCCGGTCACAGACCTCGGCGATCCGCTCCAGCTCTTTTTTACGGGAGTCGTCTTTTTCGCTATTCGCCAGCTCGCGGGCCTTCTCGGCGTGCCGGCGGGCGAAGGCGACGATGACCTCGACGCTCACGGCCATGGCCTTGAGCTCTTCCTGCTTATCGTAAGCGTCCGGGTCGTTCTTAAAGTCGAGCCCGGCCAGGGCCGCTTCGATGTCCTTCTCGAAATCGTACATGCCCTTCTTGTAGATTTTGCCGTCGAGGACGGTGTGGCCGGGGGCGCGCTGTTCCATGAACTCGGTGAAGACGCCCGCTTCGTAGGCGTCGATCCATTCCTCGGTCATTTCGGCGAAGATGCGGTCCCGCTGCGAACGGCCCTTCCAGAAAGGGATGATCTCCTCGGTGTAGAGCCGACGCGTTTCCTCGTCCGAGGCGAAGGCGGTCTTTTTCCGATCGTTGAGGTACTGGAGGTCTTGGAGGGAGTGGATGCAGACCTCGGGGTAGGTCGGCGTCGCCTTGGGGGCGGGGCCGCGCTCCCCGACGATGAGCTCGCCATCGTTGAAGACGACGCGCTTATTCTCCATGATGTGCTTGAAGGCCAGGGCGCGCTGCATCGGGGTCGAGAGGGAGCCCGCCTCGGGTCGCTTGTAGAACTCGGTGACGAGCTTGGCCCGCTCGGCGCTGATCGTCGGCTTGGCTTCGAGCGTCTGCGCCCTGAGCTTCTTGATGCGTTCGTTCATGATTATCCTCCGCGCCGGACCTCGAAACCCGCCTCCCGGAACGCGGTCTCGATGGCGGCGATCCGCTCTTCGGAAGGGGTCTCGAATTTCCGGAAATTATCTTCCCGGCCGATCCTGCGGGCCTTTTCCAAGCCGCCGGAATGGTAGGGCAGCAGCCCGACCCTCTTGATGGTCTTCAGGGATGTAAGAAGCGCGATCGTCCGCCGGATGTTTTCGTCGTCGTCGTTGACGCCGGCCATGAGCGGGATGCGGGCCCAGATTTCGGTCCGGCCCGCGGCCAGGCGCTTCAGGTTTTCGATGATGGGGACATTCGAGACGCCCGTAAGCTCTTTGTGCCGGGCGTCGTCCATGCACTTAAGGTCGTAGAGGATGAGGTCGGCCTTGGACGCAACGCGGTCGAGGACGCCGTTCCGGGAGAAGCCGGCGGTATCCACGGCCGCGGGGATGCCCCGGGAGCGGCAGCCTTCGAGAAGAGCTTCGGCGAACGCGGACTGGACGAACGGGTCGCCACCCGAAAGCGTGACGCCCCCGCCCGATTGGTCATAGAAGATCTTGTCCTTTTCGACCTCGCTGAGAACTTCTTCGACGCTCATTTCCCGGCCGACCATCTGCATGGCGTCGTAGAGGCAGGCCTCGGCGCACTTGCCGCAGAGGTCGCAGGCCTTCCTGTCGATGACGACGGCGCCGGCGGCGTCCTTGGCGATGGCGCCTGTGGGGCAAGCTTTGATACACGAGTAACAACGGGCGCACCGTCCCGGCCAGTGCATGAGTTCGGGTCCGACTTCGACGCTTTCGGGGTTGTGGCACCAGAGACAGCGCAGGGAACAGCCCTTGAGGAAGACGGTCGTCCGGATGCCCGGCCCGTCGTGGATCGAGTAGCGCTTAATGTCGAAAACCCTGCCTGTCACGCTAAGTCCTCCGCGATTCCTTTCGATATCGGCATCTTGGCCCTCTATTTAGTCGTAATATATCAGATATCAGACTACAATTCAAGCATTTTTTTAGATAAAACTTCTACACTTTTCCCCTGATTTGGTATAAAAATCCCTTTCCGAGGTTATCCGGCGGTCCCGACAGGAGCCCGGCGCCGGACCCGCGAGGTGACGCCATGGTCGACCGACCCACCTTCAATATGCGCTTTATCTGGGCGACGACGCTCGTCTCGGCCATGGGCGGGCTTCTCTTCGGCTACGATTGGGTCGTCATCGGCGGCGCCAAGCCCTTCTACGAGAAATTTTTCAACCTGACTACGACGTCCCAAGTCGGCTGGGCCATGTCGAGCGCCCTGGTCGGCTGCCTCATCGGTGCGCTCGTCTCAGGCGGACTCAGCGACCGCTTCGGGCGCAAGAAGCTCCTCATCCTGGCGGGCTTCCTGTTCACCATCTCGGCTGTCTGGACCGGACTGGCACCCGACTTCACCATCTTCGTCGTCTTCCGCCTCGTCGGCGGCGTGGGGATCGGCCTGGCCTCGAACCTCTCGCCGATGTACATCGCCGAGATCTCGCCGGCATCGATGCGCGGCAAGTTCGTTTCCGTCAACCAACTGACCATCGTCATCGGTATCCTGGCCGCCCAGCTCGTCAACTGGCTCATCGCCAGGCCCGTACCGGCAGGAGCCACGGCAGCCGACATCCTCGCCTCCTGGAACGGCCAGGCCGGCTGGCGCTGGATGTTCGGCGCCGAGGCCGTCCCCGCTTTTCTCTTCTTCCTGCTGATGTTCCTCATCCCGGAGAGCCCGCGCTGGCTGATCAAGAACGGACGCGAGGCGGAAGCCGAAATGATCCTGGCCAGGGTCGGCGGAACGGGATTCGCCGGGCAGGCCCTCCGCGAGATCCGCGACACCCTGGCCTCAGGCGAGATCCGGAAGATCCGCTTTCGTTCCCTTTTCGGGCCGGGCCTGGCCAAGGTCCTCGTCGTCGGCGTCGTCCTGGCTGTCTACCAGCAGTGGTGCGGCATCAACGTCATCTTCTATTACGCCGATGAGATCTTCACCGCCGCGGGCTACGGCGTGAGCGGCGTCCTCTTCAACATCGTCATCACCGGCACGGTCAACTTGATCTTCACCCTCATCGCCATCCGCCTCGTCGACAGGCTGGGCCGAAAGCCCCTGATGATGGCCGGCTCCGCGGGTCTGGCCGTCATCTTCGGCCTCATCGGCGCGAGCTATGCCCTCCACAGCCGCGGCGTCCATCTCCTGGCCCTCGTCGTCGTCGCCATGGCCCTCTACGCCCTGTCTCTCGCCCCGGTCACATGGGTCCTGCTCTCCGAGATCTTCCCCAACCGCATCCGGGGCGCGGCCATGTCCGTCTCGACTTTTTCTCTCTGGTCGGCCTGTTTCGTGCTGACCTACACCTTCCCCCTCCTCAACAAGGGGCTCGGCCCAGCCGGGACGTTCTGGATCTACGCCGGGATCAGCGTCTTCGGTTTCATCTTCATCAAATCCCGCGTCCGGGAGACCAAGGGGAAGACTTTGGAACAGATCGAGCGCGAGCTCGTCGGCGGCTAGCGGGGCGCGAGGAATGATGATCGACCTGACGCCTATGGAAGATCCGCTAGGAACCTCGCCGGTCACCGCTCGGCCGCCGGGTCTCATCAGGCGTCTATACAGGGAGGAATGGGCGGCCTGGCGCAAGCACTACAGGAAGTATTTCAAGTATGCCGCGCGGGCCCTCGGCGCGGGCTTCGTCGCCGGCTTCGTCTATTTCATGCTTAGGCCGGACCAGGAAAAGAAGGCCCTGGAATTCGTGTTGCGGTCGTTCAAGGACATCCGCCTCGAGGGCTCGCCGCTCGTCCTGGCCCTGACCCTTTTCTACCATAACGCCCGGGCTTCCGCGATCGCCGTTGTGGCGGGCGTCGTTCCCTTCCTCTTCCTGCCTATCTTCGACCCGCTCCTCAACGGCGGCGTCCTGGGTCTTCTCGTCTCCGTGACGAAACACCAGGGCCTCGACGTCCCCCGGCTCGTCCTGACCAAGATCCTGCCTCACGGCGTCTTCGAGCTCTCCGCCGTCCTCTACGCGACGAGCCTCGGACTCTACCTCTCGGAAGCGATGGGGAAAAAAGCCTTGGCCGCGTGGCGAAAGAAACGAGGCCAACGGCAGGGCCAGCCGCCCCCGGCTCCGGATCTGACGAATTTCCTCGAAACCTACCCGGGGCGGGCGGCGGCCGAGCCCGACAGCCTGGCCGGAAACGTCTTCCGCTCGTTCGTTCTCGTCGTCCTGCCGCTTCTTCTCATCGCCGCGTTCATCGAGGGCTTCATAACGCCGCTCCTCTGACCGGCAGGGAGCTGAAATCCCGTTTATTTGGTTCTTCGCCTGATTTCGGGGAATATCACACGGCGGTGAATGCCGCCCTGAAGACCCCCGTAGCGGAGGGGGCCCCATTGGCATTGTGCCGATGGGGGAACCGCCGGGACTGGTTCCCGGGGGGGGCCGGGGGGAAAGGGGCGGCATTCACTGCCACGATTCCCCGAAAGCAGGAGAAGAACCCTTTATTTAACGCAAAACTTATGCACGGTGACGGTACGGTATTTCTGCCCCGGCTCGAGGATGGTCGAGGGGAAGTTCGGGTGGTTCGGCGAATCGGGAAAATGCTGGGTCTCGAGACAGAAGGCGTAGTGTTTCTGGTAGGCCTTGCCGCCCTTGCCGACGACCGTCCCGTCCAGGAAATTGCCCGTATAGAGCTGGATGGCCGGCTGGTCGGTATAGATCTCCATCGCCCGGCCGCTCCCCGGCTCTTCGACGCGCGCGGCCAGGGCGAGCGCGCCCCCTCCGCCGCGGAGGACAAAGTTATGGTCGTAACCGCCCTCGACCAGGGCGATCCGCTCACCGATGGCGTGAGACGAGGTGAAGTCGAGCGGGGTCCCGGCGACACCCGCGATCTCGCCGGTCGGGATGAGGTTGGCCGCCGAATCGACCGCCGTGAACTTATCGGCTTCGAGCCGGAGCGCGTGGCCGAGGACGTCGCCGTTCCCCTCCCCCTTGAGATTCCAGTAGGCGTGGTTGGTCAGGTTGACGGGCGTTTTCTTATCCGTTTCGGCCTCATAACTGACCTTGAGCTCGTCGGCGTTCGTCAGCATGTAGACGACCGTGACCGATAGGTTCCCGGGATAGCCCTCCTCCATGTCCTTGCTCAGGTAGGTCAGTTTGACGCCCGCTCCGTCGGCGGCTAGAACCGGCTCGGGCTTCCAGACAACCCTGTCGAAGCCCTTGAGCCCACCGTGCAGGCTGTTGCCGTTGTTGTTTTGGGCCAGCGCGTACTCGATTCCGTCGAGCGTGAACCGGCCCTTGGCGATCCGGTTGGCGTAACGGCCGACGATGACGCCGAAATACGGATGCGTGCCGAGATATCCCTCGAGGTCGTCGAAGCCGAGGTTGACGTCGGCGATCGCGCCGTTCCGGTCCGGCAGGCGGAGGGAGACCAGGGTCGCCCCGTAGGTCATGACCCGGGCTTCGATCCCGGACTTGTTGGTCAGCGTGTAGATATCGACGGCCGTGCCGTCGGCGAGACGTCCGAAAAGCTTCATCGTCGCCTCCACGAGGAGCAGGTTCCTCTCTTGTATCCCAAAAGCGGGCTCATTTCAACCTTGCGCCCCACGGAACGATTGACCCCCGCTCCTCCGTATGGTATTTAGATGGAACAGGCATGGTCGGAATAACTCTCAAGCATTACCGGGTCGAAACCCAGCTCGGCAAGGGCGGCATGGGGGTTGTCTACCGGGCCCGCGACACCCGCCTCGACCGCCTGGTGGCCCTCAAGATGATCACGCCCGGCCTCGTCGCCAACCCCGAGAGACGGAGCCGCCTCCTCCTCGAGGCCCGGTCGGCCGCGGCCATTTCCCATCCGGCTATCGCCCAGGTCTACGACATCGACGAAGTCGACGGGAACCTGTTCATCGCCATGGAATACGTCGACGGCCGGACCGTAAGCCGGCTCATCGCCGACGGTGAACTCGACCTCTTGGGCGCGATCGAGATCGCCCTCCAGATGGCCGATGGCCTGGCCAAGGCCCACGACGCCGGCATCCTCCATCGCGATATCAAGTCCGACAACATCATGGTCACCCGGGACGGTCACGCCAAGCTCCTCGACTTCGGCCTGGCCAAGCTCGTCGAGCCCGGCGCCGAAGAGCCAGCGGCGCCCGCCGACCCTGACCGGACACTGACCCGCGGCCGGGTCCACACCATGCCCGGGGCGGTCATGGGCACGCTCAGCTACATGAGCCCGGAGCAGGCCCGGGGGAAAGAGCTCGACCGCCGCAGCGACATCTTCTCCCTGGGCATTGTCCTCTACGAAATGGTCACGGCCGAGCTCCCGTTCAAGGGCGAGACGCCCCTCGACACGATGCACGCCATCGCCTACGAAGAGGCCAGACCGGTGACGATCGTCCGCCGCAGCCTCACGCCCGAGCTCCACCGCATCGTCTTCCGCTGTCTCCGGAAGAACCCGGACGACCGCTACCCCGACGCCCACGCCCTGGCGGCGGACCTGCGGCGGCTGAAGCACGACATCGAGTCCGGCACGAATGCCGGTTCCGGACTCCTCGCCGGCGCCCGCCTGCGCAACTGGGCCGAGTGGCTGCGCACGTCGTTCCCAGGCGGCTACAAGGGTCTGGCCATTCTCGCCGCGGCCGTCGCCGTGACCGTCATCCTGGTCTCCGTCAACTTCAACTGGGGAGCCTTGATAGGCCCGGCTTTCATGGTCCTATTCTTCTACCGCTTCGTTCGCAACCGGAAAAAGCGGCTCCTGGCCGCGTTCGCGAAGAAGACTGGCAAGTTCCCGGAAGTCCGGCTCGTCGCCATCCGCGAGAACCGCGTGACCGTCGTCCTGGACAAGGCCCCGGCCAAGGTCTACATCCGCATCACCGCGCTCATCGAGGAGCTCAACCGGAGTCTCTTTTTCGGCCGGGACGTTATGGCCGAGGTCAAGTCGGAGATTCCCGAGGCCGAGATCCAGGCGATGCTGCGGCAGGTGGGTGTCGTCTACGCGCGCGAGGAGGCGCTTCCGGCTGCTTCGTCGAAGGCCCGCAAGGGCTAGAGCGGGGCTTTCTTCCTCAGCGTCTCGACCCTTTTCCTGACCTCGGCCTGGCCCGGACTGAGTTCGAGCGACTTCTCGAAGGCCGCCAAGGCCTCTTTGGTTTTTCCCAGACCCGTGTAGCACTCCCCGATCGAATTCAGGAGGACGGTGTTGACGCCGTAGTGGGCGACGGCCTTGTCGAGGAGCTCGACGGCCCGGCCGAACTCCCCGGTCCTCTTCAGCGCCTCCGCGGCGAGGAGGCAGGTATCATACTTCGCCGTTTTTCCCGGGGTCATGAAAGGGGCGAGGGTCCTGACGACGGACGGCCCGTCGGCGAGCGCGAGATACACCCGCGCCAGGCTCGTCGCCGTGTCCTCCGAATCCGGCTTCCTCTGGAAGGCCCGCTCCAGGAAAACGCGCGCCTCGTCGAACCGGCCGAGGTTAAAGAGCTGGGAACCCATGATCTCCGAGTACACCGGGTCTCCCGCGTCGGGCAGGATTCGGGACGAGAACCAGGGCCGGGGGATGGATTCGGCGAAGCTCAAATCGAACTCATCGGCGGCCGACACGACCTCCACGCCGGCCTTCGCGACCGAGACCCGGACCGTGTAGTGAGCGGGCGGGAAGTCGGCCAGGGAAACCTCCTCGAGGACGTTGGGCAGTTCGGGGTAATCCGAGGGCTTGCGCCGGATGTCCCGGAAGGGCTGGCCGTCCTTGAGGAATTCGATCCTGACCTCGCCGCCGGCGGCGAGCTCGTCGGACAGGCCGTTGAGCTGGAAGAGGACGGCCAGCGTCTCCTGCCTCGTGAAGACCCGGTTCGGCTGGCAGTAGATCTGGAAGGGGCCGACGCGGAAGGCCTTCATCCGGCCCTGAGCCGGCTCCAGTCGGACGACCTTGTAGCCGAGGAGCGGCTGGGTCAGCTGGACGGCCGCTCCTCCCTGGGGGATGCGCAGGGCCTGCTCGACGGACGTGAACTCCTTCGAGGCCTCATTCTTGATCAGGACGGACAGGCTGTAGTCGCCGCCGAGGAGGGGGAAGAGGTCCTGGAAGTCGAAGGGCGCCCCGCTCGCCTCTTTCATCTGCTCGGCGGTCATGTCCAAGGAAACGGTTTTGTCGTACTGGTGGACGAGGCGGCCCTCGGCGGTCGTAACCCGTCCGTTGACCTTGAGCGTCGTGTAGTACTTGCTCTCGTACTGGTTCACGGACAGCCGCCGGGGCTCGACGGCGTAGTGGACGAAGTAGATGCCCGAAGGGTCGCGGAAGACCTTGATGAGGCTGTCGCTGTCGAGGTAATTGGCGGTGTATTCGACCTCCACGAGGTCCTTGTATTGGAGGAATTTCTGGGCGTACTTGGCTTCGACGCCGCGGGCCGGGGCGGATTCGATGCGCTGGATGAGGAGGTCGGAGGACATCGACGGCCGCCCGTAGGCTTCCCCGCCTTCGCCGGGAACGAGGGAGAGCGAGACGGCGGCTAGGGCGGGCTCGACCTCCCGCAGCTTCTCGTAGGCCCTCTGATAATCCGGGCCGCCGAAATAGCCCGCCAGCAGGGCTTGAGGCCCGTCGCCGACCGGGCTGTAGAGCTTGAACTCGCCGTGTCCGCCATCCTTGAAAAAGACGAGGTTGAAGCCCGCCGGCAGACCGATGTCCGTTTTCCCCTGGTAGAACCAGACCTCGGCATCGTAGGTCGAGGATTTCCCCTCGAACCTCTGGATGTCCCGCGCTTCGCCCAGGATGATGTAGATGCGGCCCCGGTCCGTCTTCCATCCCGGGCGCGGCGCGTCCCGGCCGAGATAGCGGTTGGCGTGGGCGACGCGGCGGAAGTGCTCGGTCTTGAATTCGTTTTCCGCGTCCCCGGGAGTCGGGTCGCGCTGTTTCCAGAAGGCCTCGATGAACAGGTCGCGCTCCCGGTTGGTCTGGAGCTTGAGGAAGACATCCCTTTCCATGGGCACGATGATGTAGACGACCTCCTCGTCGAGCCATTTTCTGTAGTTCTCGGGGAGTTTCGGCTTCTGGCCCTTCTCGCCGGCGAAGGCGGCCGGCACGACGAGGAGAACGCCGAGGAGCAGGGTGAAAAGAACGGTCGCGGCGCGTTTCGTTGTCATGGTCTTTCCAGGATTCCTTCGTTCATTCCCAACGCGTCCTCAACCGGGCCAGACCCCGGGTGTCGGTTTCGTACGTTCGGACACGAGAGTATTATACTATTTTTCAGGCCAGCCTGTTCAATTCGAAGAGCAGCCGGTCGATCTGGTCCGGCGGGGGCGGCGGCCCGTCAGGATTTCTCCTGGAAGACGAAGGTATAATCGACTATGCACTGGTAGTTGTTCGAGCTCATCTGGACCGCCTGCGGGTTCTGCTGTCCGACGCAGAGGCGGTAGGTCTTGCCGGGCTCGAAGGCCAGCCCCTTGCTGGGCTTTATGGTCACGTCGTAGAACTGGCCCCCGGTCCGGAGGGTGGAGAACCAGCCTTCGGCCACCGGATTGTCGCCCTCGAGGACGAGGTGGTAGAGCCTCGTTTCGCTGAACTCGACCCGAATTTGAAATTCGATCTCCGCCGCCGTCGCCCGAACGACCTTGATGTATCCCTCGGGGACGTTCTGGCCGTGGTAGTAATGGAGCTGGGGCTTCGCCTTGTAGGTCGAGCAGGCGGCGAGAACGAGAAGGCCGACCAAAAAAGCTGGGGTTTTTGCCGACTTCATGACACGACTCCTCCTTGATGGATATTGTTATGGATCTCGACGGCCCGCCCGGTCCGGATGGATTCGAAGCAGGCGTCGATGACATGCATGTTGTCGAGGGCGTCGCCGGCGGGATAGCGGAGCGGCTTTTTTTCGAGCACGGCGTCGCCGAAGTGTTCGGCCATCAGGGTGAACATGTTGGCCTGCGGGATACGGACGGATTCCGTTCTGTCGCCCCGGACGATCTCGATCGCGACATCGAAATCCTTGGCCGAAAAAGCCCGGTCGAGCCGAAGCGTCCCTTCGGTCCCGACGGCGAGAAGCCGGCTCTGGAAATGCGATTCGAAACTCGAGTCGCACTGGGCGAAGCGGCCGCCGGGGAACTCGATGAGCGCCGCCGTCGTCATGTCCACGCCGGTCCGGGAATCGATCCTGGCCCGGGCGAAGACCGAGACGGGCTCCTCACCGAATATGAGGCGCGCAAGGCTGATCGGATAACAGCCCACGTCATAAAGGGCTCCGCCGCCCATGGCCGGGAACCAGCGGTAGTTGGCGCCGTCCCGCTCGAAATGGAACGTGAACGAACTGTGGACGGCCCGAACCTCGCCGATTTTTCCTTCCCTAATGAGCGCGAGAGTCTTTTCTATCTGGGGGTGGAACTTGTACATAAAGCCTTCCATCAGCAGGACGCCGCCCGACTCCGCCGCCCCGATCATCGCCCGCACCTCGGGGGCGTTCATGGCCATGGGCTTCTCGCAGAGGACGTGTTTGCCGGCCCGCATCGCCCGGATGGACCACTCGGCGTGGAGGTCGTTCGGGAGGGGATTGTAGATCGCGTCGATGGCCGGGTCCTCGACGAGCTCCTGATAGGTCCGGTGGGACTTCAGGAATCCGAACCGGTCCGCCCACGCCTTCGCCCGGGCTTCGTCCCGGGCCGCGATGCCCGCCAGGACGCCGTTCCGCGATTCCCTGACGGCCGGGTTGAAGGCCTTCTCGGCGATCCCGGCGCAACCCAGGATGCCCCAGTTGACCTTCCGGTCCATGATCGTCCTCCGTTCCCCCGGCGACGGGGGCCGGTCAGATTTTCTGCAGCTTCTTCACAAAAGCCGGGTCGACGTCACAGCCGAGGCCCGGCTTCTCGGGGAGCGTGATCATTCCCGCCTTCACCGTCATCCCGTCGATGATGGGGTCGGTCACGTGCTCGGAATTTCCATCGAGGTCGGCGTAGACGATGTTGGCCTGCGAGGCGACGACGTGGGCTGCAGCGGTCAGCGCCAGCTTCGACTCGAGCATGCAGCCGGCCATGCAGCGCATGTTGGCGGCGTCGGCGATGTGGGCGATGCGAATAGAGTTGAGGATGCCGCCGGCCTTCATGAGCTTGATGTTGAAGGAGTCGCAGGCCTCGGCCCGGATGAGCTTGACCGCATCGGCCGGCAGGAAGAGGGCCTCGTCGGCCATGATGGAGATGGGGCTCTGGGACCGGACGGCCCTGAGGCCGGCCGTGTCCGAGGCGAGGACGGGCTGTTCGCAGAACTGGATCGCGAGCGGCTCCATCTTGCGCAAGGCGTAAATGGCCTGGGGCACGGTCCAGCCCTGGTTGGCGTCGATGCGGATGGCGACGCCGGAGCCGATGGCGCGGCGGATGGATTCGAGCCGGGCGAAGTCCTCGTCCGGGTCGAGCCCGACCTTGACCTTGAGCGTCTTGTAGCCCATGTCGGCGTACTTCTTAGACTCGGCCGTCATGACCTCGAGAGTATCGATGCTCGTCGTGATGTCGGTTTCGAACGTCGTCTTCGTCCCGCCGAAGAGCCGGAAGAGCGGCAGGCCGGCGACCTTGCCCAGGATGTCGTGGAGGGCCATGTCGAAGGCGGCGACGGCGCTCGGGTTGGAGTGGACGAGGGGCCCGATCTCGCGGAGGAGAGCGTCGATCGCCAGCGGGTCCTTGCCGATGAGCATGTCCCGGATGCTCCTAGCTGCGGCGGCGTTGGTCGCCTGGGTCTCGCCGGTGATGGGCGGGAACGGGCAGGCCTCGCCGAGGCCGACGATCCCCTGGTCGGTGCGGATGCGGATGAGGAGGTCGTTGGCCGCCTTCATCTCGCCGATGGCGATGCGGAACGGGGATGTGAGGGGGATGTCGAAGAGGAAGATCTCGATGTCCGTGATCTTGAGCTTTCTCGCGGCGGCGCGGGCCTCTTCGAGCGCTTTTGAGGGCAGGCCGTAGGCCTTCGAGCCGGCGGCCAGGGCCCCCAGGCCGAGCATCTTCAGGAATCCTTTGCGGGATAGGCTCATCGTACCTCCTCACTCATCGTCGGACGGTGCCGGCCTTCATTCTATCCGGAGGACGGAGCTTTTGACAAGCCGAACTCTCGCCGGGGCGGCGGCGCGGAAGCTCCCGTCAACCCCCGGCCGTCCGGTCCCGGTTGCCGCGGGCCAGCGAGGCGAAGATCCCGGCGATACAGAGAAGGGCGTAAAAACCGAAGGCGATGCGGACGCTGCGGAGGAACTGCGGGTAGACGGACGGCTGGATGGGCGCCCGGCCCATGACCAGGGCGAAGATCATCATCGTGATCCCGGCGCTCAGCATCTGGCCGGAGAGGCGCATGGTCCCGAGCGCGGCCGAGGCGATACCGAGGTGCCGCTTTTCGACCGAAGACATGATGGCGTTGGTGTTCGGCGAGGAGAAGAGCCCGAAGCCGAGGCCGAGGCAAACGAGGCTCCCGACGATGAAGCCGAAACCTGTCGCGCTTTGGAGGAACGAGAAAAGGACGAGGCCGGCGGCCGAGAGGGCCATGCCGAGAGAAGCGATGATGCGCGGTTCGGAGCGGTCCGAGAGCTTCCCGGCGAACGGCGAGGCGAGGGCCATGAGAATCGGCTGGGCGACCAGGACGAGGCCCGCTTTTTGCGGCGGCAGGCCTTTGACATACTGGAGGTAGAGGCTCATCAGGAAGGCGACGGCCGACGTGGCGCTGTAGTTGATGAGGGCGGCCAAGTTGGAGAAGGCGAAGATACGGTTTTTCCCGAAAAGGCGGAGGTCGAGGAGTGGCGACCGGGCCCGGAGCTCGAACAGAACGAAACCGGCCAGGGCCAGGAGGCCCGCGCCGGTGAGTATGAAGCCGAGGACGGAGGGCAGGCGCGAGAATCCGTACATCAGGGCGACGAGCCCGGAGCCGAAAATAAGGGAACCCTTGAAGTCGAACCCTTCGCCGCGGGCTTCGGCCCACTCGCCCTTGAGCCGGGCGAGCGTCAGGGTCAAGGCTACGGCGGCGATGGGCATCGTCGCCCAATAAATGCTCCGCCAACCCCAGGCGTGGACGAGGAACCCGCCCAGGACGGGCCCGAGTGAAAGCCCGGTATAGACGGCCGCCGTATTCAGGCCGAGGGCGCGGCCGCGCTCGCCGGGCGGGTAGACCGAGGTCAGGATGGCGACCCCTGTGCCGAAGATCATGGCCCCGCCGACGCCCTGGACGGCACGGCCGAGAATGAGGAAAAAGAGGGACGGGGCCAGGGCGGCCGCAGCCGTCCCGGCGATGTTGACGCCGATGCCCAGGGCGAAGATCCTCTTGCGGCCGACCAGGTCTGCCAGACGGCCGAAGGGCACGAGGAACATGGCCGCGGCCAGCATGTAGGCCGTGACGACCCAGCCGATGGCCACGGCGCTCAGCCCGAACTCCTTGGCGATGAAGGGCATGGCCACGTTGATGCCCGAGGCCATGAACGGAGTCAGGAACGAAGACACCATCGAGACCGCCAGAGCGGTCCGCCGGAGGGATCTATCGGAGGCCGGCGCCAGTTCGGCCGTGTTCATGTTGCCGGTTATTATACAGAAACAGGCGCAGGCCGGATAGCCTCAGGAAGGGGTCAAACCTACCTTTTACCCAAAAACGGGTAAAAGGTAGGTTTGACCCCTTCCTGGCTCTAGCGGCGGAGGAAGCGGCGGAGGTAGTCGCGCGTCTCGGTAAGTCCGAGGAGGCGCGAGGCGGCGTAAAAGATGGCCAGCCCGAGGAGGCCGCAGGCGACGACGCTCGCCGCCGTCGCCGGAAAGGACGTCCCAATCGCTCCGGCGATGGCGCGGTTCCCCAGCCAGGCGGCTCCCCCGCCCGCCGCCGAAGCGACGGTGAGCGCCCCGGCATACTTCGCCAGGGGCCCGAACTCCACCCGGCCGACCTTGCGCGGCAGGAGGGCGACGAGGACCCCGACGTTGAGGATCGCGGCCAGGGTCGTCGAGAGCGGGAAGGCCATGAATCCCAGGACCCACATCAGTGTCGCGTTGAGGATGAGGTTGAGGCCGATCGAACAAAAACTCGCGTACATCGGCGTCTTGGCGTCCTTGTAGGCATAGAAGACCGCGGCGACGTTCCGGAGCGCAGCCATGAACGGGATGCCCAGCGTGTAGAGGACGAGGGCTCCGGCCGTGGCCATCGTGTCCGCCGTCGTGAAACGTCCCCGCTCGTAGATAGCCCGGGTGACGGGGACGGCCAGGAACGCGATGAGGGCCGAGGTGGGCACGGTCAGGAAGAGGACCATCTTCAGGGAGTCGGTGAGCGTCGAGCGGACCGCCGCGGTATCGTTCTCGAGGACAAGCTTCGAGAGCGAGGGCAGGGCGACCGTCCCGACGGCGATGCCGAAGAGCCCAAGCGGCAGGTGCATGATCCGGAAGGCGTAGTTGAGCCAGCTCACGCTCCCCTGGGCCAGCGGTGTGACCAGGATGGTGTTGACGAGGACGTTGATCCGCGTCCCCGCGAGGCCGATCGCGACCGGGACGAACAGGGCCATGACCCGCCGGAATTCCGGGTCGCGGAAGCTCAAGAGGGGGCTCCAGCGGAACCCTTTGCGCCGGAGGAGGGGCGCCTGGACGAGGAACTGCATCAGCCCGCCGATGAGGACGCCCACGGCCATGCCGAAGATCGGCTCCTTGCCGCGCGACACGTACCAGCCGTAGGTCAGGACCGGGACGAGGATCGAAAACACGTTGAAGAGCGCCGGGGCGACCGACGGCACGAAGAACGACTTCTCCGTGTTCAGATAGCTCATGGCCCAGGCGCCCAAGCTGACGAAGAGGAGGAATGGGAAGAGCACGGCCGTCAGCTGGGCCGTGAGGTCGATCTTGCCGGGCACGCGGCCGAAGCCGAAGGCGATGGCCTTGGCGAGATAGGGCGCGAGGAGGAGCCCGGCAATCGACACGACACCCGTCACCACGAAGAGGACGTTGAAGATGTTCGAGGCCAGCCGGTTCTGGGCCTCCTTGCCCTTGGCCTTTTCGGCCGTGAGGACGGGGACGAAAGCCGCCGAGAGGGCGGTCTCGGCGAAGAGGTCGCGCAGGAGGTTGGGGACGCGGAAGGCCACGTTGAAGGCGTCGGTCGCCGCCCCGACGCCGAAGAGACGGGCGAAGACGGACTCGCGGACGAGCCCCAGGACCCGGCTTACCGCCGTGCCGGCGGTAAAGGAACGGACGCCGCGGCTGATGTCTTCCACGTTCGGACTCTGCGCCGGCCTATCTTATCGCTTTTCCGGCCGGGGTCTCAATCCTCACTTGGAAAATTCGGCCGCCAGAATCCAGTAAGGGTCGACCTTGGGGTGTTCGAGGACTCGCTCGCCCGTCCGGCCGATGATCTTCATGCCCTGTTCGGCGTTCACGACCTCGCCGACGACCGCCGCGGGGATCCCCTGGTCCCGCAAGGCCCCGATCAGGCCATCGGTGTCCTTGCTGTCCACCATGGCGATGAGCGTGCCTTCGCTGATAGCGGAGAAAGGGTCGAACTGGAAGAGGTCGGCCGTTTTGCGGATGACCGGCTGAACGGGGATGGCCTCTTCCTCGATCCGCAGGCCATAGCCGCCGGCGCGGGCCATCTCATAAAGCCCCCCCCAGACACCGCATTCCGTGGCGTCATGCATGACGTGAACGCCGCGAAACTTCCGGGCAACGGCGCAATCCTCCATGACAGTCATCTGGGAGAAGACAGCGGCCGCTTCTTTCTGGAAGGATTCTCCTCCCGCAGCGATGAACCTCTCCGGGAAGAGGACGGCCAGGAGCCCTGTCGTCTCAATGGCCGGGCCCTTGGTGATGACGATGCGGTCCCCCTTTTTGACCCGGTCAGGGCTGCGGAGATCGCGTTTCCCCCCGACGGCGATCGCCATCGCCCCGCCGACCATGGGATAGCTGCAGCCCGTATAGCGGGCTGTGTGTCCGGTAACGACGCTGATCCCGTACTTTTTGGCCTCGGCGTGGACTGAATCCCACAGTTCCTCGAGTTCGGCCTCGGAGATCTCGGGCGGGAGGTTTAGGTCGATCGCAAGGTAGCGGGGCTCGAGCCCGGAGACCGCGACGTCGCAGAAGACGATATGGAAGCCGAACCAGGCCGCCTTGGAAAAGCCGAAGGACGGGACGATGAAAAAGGGGTCGGTCGACAAAGCCATGTACCGCCCGCCCACGCGGATGACGCCGTAGTCGACGCCGTGGCGCGGTCCGATGACGACGTCGCCGCTCGTAGCGCCGAGCTTCGGATAGATGACCCGGTCGAAAAAAGCGGGGTGGATCTTGCCGAGTTCGGGAAGCTTGTCTTCGCTCATCGTCTATCCCTCCGCAGGCATAAACCTGGTCAGGTTCAAAGGGTCCCGCGGATCGCCCGCGGTTCTCAGCTCCGGGACGACTCGGAGCTCCCCCGCGACCCGAATTCATTATTCACAATCAGGCCGGAAAATCAAACGGGCAGCGAGAAATACCTTCGCTTGAAATAGAGCGCCACGTTGACCAGGCCGATCATGACCGGGACCTCGACGAGCGGGCCGATGACCGCCGCGAAGGCCTCCCCCGAATTGATGCCGAAGACGGCCACGGCCACGGCGATGGCCAGCTCGAAGTTGTTGCTGGCCGCGGTGAACGACAGCGTTGTCGCCTTGGGGTAATCCGCTCCCGCTTTGCGGCTGAGGAAGAACGAGACCAGGAACATGACAACAAAATAAATGAGGAGCGGGGCGGCGATGCGCAGGACGTCGAGCGGGATCTTGACGATGAACTCGCCCTTGAGCGAGAACATGACGACGATGGTGAAGAGCAGGGCGATGAGGGTAATAGGGCTGATGCGCGGGATGAACTTCGTTTCATACCAGGTCCGGCCCTTGAGCTTGAGCAGGCTGAAGCGCGTGATGAGCCCGGCCAGGAACGGGATGCCGAGATAGATGAAGACGCTCTCGGCGATCTGGCGCATGGTGATGTTGACCGCCGTCCCCTTGAGGCCGAGCCAGGTCGGGAAGACGGTGATGAAGACATAGGCGTAAACGGAGAAAAACAGGACCTGGAAGATCGAGTTGAAGGCGACGAGGCCAGCCGCATATTCCCGGTCCCCCTGGGCCAGGTCGTTCCAGACGATGACCATGGCGATGCAGCGGGCCAAGCCGATCAAGATCAGGCCGTACATGTATTCCGGCTTGTCGCGCAGGAAAAGCACGGCTAGGGCGAACATCAGGAGCGGCCCGATGACCCAGTTTTGGACGAGGGACAGCGTCAGGACCTTGACGTTCTTGAAGACATCGCCGAGTTCCTCGTATTTGACCTTGGCCAGGGGCGGGTACATCATCAGGATGAGCCCGATGGCGATAGGGATGTTGGTCGTCCCCGACTGGAACTTGTTGATGAAACCGACGACGGCCGGGACGAGGTAGCCCAGCCCGACGCCGATGGCCATGGCTAGGAAGATCCACAGGGTCAGGTATCTGTCGAGGAATTTGAGGCGCGTGTTTCCGGGCGTCATGGCTTCTCCCTGCCGAACGTCTTTTCGATCCAGGCGCGGATCTCGTCGCGGCTGCGGCGGAAGCAGGCCAGAGCCTCCTCGTCTGTTCCCTTGCAGGCCGCCGGGTCGTCGAACGCGTGGTGGATGTAGTCTTTGCCGCCGGGGAAAAAGGGGCAATCCGCCTGGGAATCGTCGCAGACCATGACGACATGATCGAACCGACGGCCCTCGAACACGTCGATGTTCTTCGAATGATGACCGCTGATATCGATTCCGATCTCCGCCATGGCTTTGATGGCCGCGGGGTGGACCCTCGTGGCCGTCGTCCCCCCGCTCACGGCCTCGAACCGGTCGCCGTATAGGGCGTTGACCAAACCCTCGGCGATCTGGGACCGGGCCGAATTGTGGACGCAGATAAAAAGAATTCTTTTTTTCTCCATGGTTGTCCTGATAACGTCGAGATATTCTTATACATTCCGGCTGCCCTGTAAAGCGGCAGCGGATTTGACTACGGACTCCGGAGTTGTTATTCTTCCCATCAGCCGATCGGAGGGAAAAATGGGGGATGTCCCGACCAGGACTCTGAAGGTTCCCACCGCCGAGGTCAAGCCCGGACAGACCGTGGCCGGGAAATACCGCATCGTCCGCAAGCTCGGTCGGGGCGGCATGGGCGTCGTCTACGAGGCCGCGGACCTTCGCCTCAAACGAACGGTCGCCCTCAAGTTCCTGCCGCCCGGACTGACCGCGGACGCCGAAGCTCGTGAGCGTTTCATCCACGAGGCCCGGGCGGCGTCGAGCCTCGACCATCCGAACATCTGCACCATCCACGAAGTCGACGAAGCCGAGGACGGCGGCCTCTACATCGTCATGGCCTGTTATCAGGGCGAAAGCCTGAAGGACAAGCTCGGCCGCGGAGCCCTCGCGCCGGCCGAGGCGATCAGGACCGCGTCCGAAGTCGCCGAAGGCCTGGCCAAGGCCCACGAGCACGGCATCGTCCACCGCGACATCAAGCCCGGGAACATCGTGGTCACCTCCGATGGGTTGGCCAAGATCCTCGATTTCGGCCTGGCCAAGCTCGCCGGCGAGGCCCGGATGACGGTCACGGGGACGACCGTGGGCACGGTGGCCTACATGTCCCCCGAACAGGCCCGCGGCGACGAGGTCGACGCCCGGACGGACGTCTGGTCGCTGGGCGTCGTTCTCTACGAAATGGCTACGGGCGCTCTTCCCTTCGACCGAGCGAGCGACCGGGCCGTCCTCAACGCCATCGTCCACGAGGAGCCCCGCCCGGTCAAGGAGCTCCGGCCCGGCTTCCCGGCGGAGATCGGGCATGTCATCCGCAAGGCCCTGGCCAAGGACCCGGCCAGAAGATACGCATCGGCCAGGGAGATGGCCGGCGAGCTCCGCGGCTTGAGAGAGTCGATGAGCGCCCGCGCTTTCCCGACGGCCAAAAAACTGTCGTTCCGCCGCCGGCCGAGACCCGTCTGGATCGCCGCCGGGGCGCTTTCCCTGGCCGCCGTCGCGGTCGCCGTTTGGCTGCTCAGCCGGCCCGGGCTGGCCTTCGAGAACCGCGACAAACTCATGGTGGCCGACGTCGAAAACCTCACCGGCGACCAAGTCTTTGACTTAGCCCTGCGGACGGCCATCGAGGCCGCCCTCCAGCAATCGCCCTACGTGGCCGTCTTCGACAAGCCTCAGATCAGCGAGACCCTGCGGCTGATGAGGAAGGATCCCGCGTCGAAGGTCGACGAGGCCCTCGGCTACGACCTCTGCCACTTCGGCGGGGTCCGGGCCTTCGTCCTGCCCCGCATCCTTTCGGCCGGCGACGCCTACGAACTCCAGGCCATCGTCATCGACCCGGTCAAGCGCCGGCATGTCGACCGGATCCGAGTCACGGCCAAAGGCCGGGAAGAGGTCCTCCTCAAGGCGATTGACGTGCTATCCGACAAGCTCCGCTCCCGGCTGGGCGAGTCGATCCGCAGCATCGAAAAAGCCAACAGGCCGGTCAGCGAAGTGACGACGTCTTCATGGGAAGCCCTGAGAGAGTTCTCCCTGGGCCTGTCCAGGTGGCAGGAGGGGAAGTTCCCGGAGGCGGCCAAGTTATTCGAGCTGGCCCTCGAAAAAGACCCGGAATTCGTCGAAGCCCGCGGCTCGCTGGGGCTCGTCCTGATCCAGTTCCTGCGGCAGGAAGAGAAGGGCCAGGAGATGCTCCGCCAGGCCTTGAAGAACGCCGAAGCCCAGGACTATCCGCCGCGCGACCTGCTCAAGCTCAAGGCCGTGAACAGGCAATTCGTGGACAAGGACCTGGCCGGGGCGCTCGAGGAGTACCGCACGCTGCGGGAGCTCTATCCCGATTTCATGCCCGCCTGGAACAACGCCGGGAGGATCCTGCAGTCCCTCGGCCGCCACGACGAGGCCGCGGCGATGTTCGAGAAGGCCGCGGACGCCGCTCCGCACAACTCCATCCCCCTCGTCAATCTCTGGTACAGCAACTGCCTCTACCGGCGGGACCTGCGGGCGGCGGAAAAGGCGGCCAGGCGCTACGTCGGCATAGCTCCGGATTTGGCCAATTCCCACTCGGTCCTGGGATTCACGCTCGCCGTCCAGGAGAAATTCCCGGAGGCGGAGAAAGTCTTGCGGAAAGCCGTCGAGATCGAGCCGGGGCATCCCTACGCCCTGCCCAACCTCGCCCATATGCTGCTCGCGGCGGGCAAAGCCGTCGAGGCGGTTCCCTGCTACCGGAGAGTCCACGAGCTCGGCCCTAAGGGCGGAATGACCGGGAGCCCGGGGAGAACCGCCCTGGACCTGGCCATGGCCCTCAGGGACGCGGGAAACAGCGAGGAATCTCGACGGATCGCCGCAGAGGGACTGGCCGCGACGCAGAAGGACCCCAGAAACGCCAAGCCGGACGCTCAGTGGCTCTTCCTCCTCGGCGGGCTGAACGCCATGTCGGGGAAGACGGACGAGGCACGCGTGTACCTGAACAAAGCGTCGGCCGCGGCGGAGGAAGACCCTTACACGCTGATCAGCAAGGCCGAGCTCCATATGCTCCTCGGGCAGGGCGAACCGGCCGTCGCCGCGCTGAAAAGGGCCTTGGACAGCGGCTATCCCGACCCATTCTTTCCGGTTATCATGCCGGCTTTCAACGCGATCCGGAAAAACCCCGAGTTCCGGGCCCTGTTCAAGCTCACCAATTAAGAGGGGGTAAGAGGGGGTCAAACCTACCTTTTGCAGCAAAAGGTAGGTTTGACCCCCTCTTATTCCTTGTCGCCTGCGGCAACACCGAGCAGGCGTTTTTGGGCCTTCTTCTCGGCGTAAGGGCGCGGGACGTAGACGCTCTCGCCCGTCTGCGGGTCCTTGCCCGTATAGTACATGCAGGTCGAGCGCGTCATGGGCGTTGGGGTAAAGATCTGAACGCCCTCGACCGGCTTTTCCCCGCTTTCCTCGAGCTCCCGGAGGAAGGCGGCGAGCTCGTGGGCTTCCTTTTCGGTCGTCCCCGGATGGGCGACCATGAAGTAATACTTGAGGTGCTGGGGCCGGCCGGCCAATCGTCCGCGTCGCGGCGCGCCCCCCCGCTTCCCCGAACCCGCCGGGCCCTTCCCCGCGGTCATCTCGGCAAACATTTTCCGGAACTCCTCCAAGCAACGACGGCCTCCGCTCTTATTCATCAGCCGCAGGACGTTTTCTGAGACGTGCTCGGGCGCAATTTTAAGCAGGCCCGAAACGTGGTGACGGGCCAGCTCCCGGATGTACTCCGGGCTCTCGAGGGCCAGGTCGTAGCGGATGCCGCTCCGGACGAAGACCTTCTTGACACGAGGGATCTTGCGGGCGGCGCGCATCAGCCCCATGAGCCGCCGATGAGCAGCCGCTACGACACCGCTTTTCGCCAGCCCTCGTCCGTCATCCTTTCCGCCGACCTCACTATCCGCATCGCCCTCGCAGCGCACCTCGGCCGCCGCCCGGTCCATGCCGTACATGTTGGCCGTCGGCCCGCCCAGGTCGTCGACGAAACCGCGCCACTCCGGGTGCTTCGTCATCCGCCGGATCTCCTCGAGGATGGAGTCTTCGCTGCGGGAGACGATCCGGTCGCCCTGGTGGAGGGACAGGGCGCAGAAAGAGCACCGCCCGACGCAGCCCCGGTGGGTCTGGACCGAGAAGCGGGCCATGCCCAGTTCGGGGAAGCCCTCCGGGATGCGGCGCGTAAAAGGCAGGCCGTAGACCCGGTCGAGGTCCGCCGGCGTGTAGTCCGGGGCCGGATACTGGACGACGAAGCGGTTGGCGTGTTTCTGGGCGATCGCCTGCCGGTTCGCGAAGCGCTTTTGCGCTTCGCAGAACTTGTCCTTGTCCGCCTTGGCCTCCTCGAACGAGGGGATGACGAGCGCCCCCTCGGGCGCCTCGGCCCTCATGACGCAAGTCCCCCGGATCCCGTCAAGGTCCTCGCCCCGGTCGAGGCGCTTGGCGATCTCGACGACCTGGAGCTCGCCGGGCCCGTAGACGAGGATGTCGGCCCGCGTGTCAAGGAGGATCGAACGGCGGACGTCGTCGCCCCAGTAATCGTAGTGGGCGAAGCGCCGGAGAGAGGCCTCGATGCCGCCGAGGACGATCCGGGCGCCCTTGTGGAGCTCCCGGATCCGGTTGGCGTAGACGATGACAGCCCTATCCGGCATCCGGGACTGGAAGGGAGCGTTCGGGTCGACGGCCCTCTCCCGCTTGAGCGGCGTGTAGTTGACGAGCATGCTGTCGATCGAGCCCGAGGTGATGCCGAAGAAGAGCCGCGGCCGGCCGAGCTTGAGGAAATCCTCCTTCCCCTTCCAATCCGGGCATTCGATGACGCCGACCTTGTGTCCTTCGGCGTCAAGCACCCGGGCGATCATCCCGACGGGCGACAGCGGGTGGTCCGCGTACGGCTCCCCGCTGACAAGGATGACGTCGAAGCCGGTCCCTTTCGTGGCGATCATCGCGCTTATTCTACCGCAAATCGGGGATACCCCAAATCGGGGACACAATACCCATTTCCGAATTGAGCGAGACTGACATGGCCGGCCGGGCTAATATTTAATTCGGAAATGGGTATTGTGTCCCGGAATTCAATCCCGGGGCAAAGCGACCAGGCTGAAGGCGGCGTTGGCGATGAGGATGAGCCCGGCGACGACCATCGGCACGTGGAGGCCGGCGCGGAAACCCAGCCAGGAGAAGGCCAGCGAGCCGGCCATGTGGCCCGACGTCTGAAGGGCCGTCAGGATGCCGGCGCTTCCTCCGATCGTCTTCTTTTCGAAGAGCCGCGAAATGTAGAGGACGGCGAACGCGCCCATGAGGCCGTCCCCGGCCTCGTGCATGAACCGGAACAGGAACGACAACCGGACGTCACCTCGCGTCATCAGGACAAGGCCGAGGCCCGAGAGCGTCATCCCCAGGAGGAAAAGACGGCCGTTCACGACCGGGTCGTACTTCAACCGGCTGACCAGGAAAGCGGCCAGGGCGAGAGCCAGGTAGGCCCCGGCCATGTAGAGCGCGACGCCCGAATCGCTCAGCCCGAAGCGGGCCCTCAGGAACGGGCCGTAGACGGTCCCTTCCGTTCCCCAGTGGAGGGCCAGGACGAAAAGCAGGATCGAGAAGACGAGTGTTTTCCTGTTGAAAACGCTGTATTTATAGTCCCGGATCGAAACGGCCGCGAATCTCTCGTGGTCGAAGCCGCGCATCGCGAGCGAAGTCACGGCCATCACCGCCGCGAAGACCAGCAGGAGCGCCCGGAAGCCCGCGAACCGGGTCAGGAGGCCGCCGAAGAAAAGCCCCGCCGGCGGGCCGAGAGAGATCCAGAAAATGTAGACGCCGTACTTCTTGTTCGGGTTCGCCTCTGAGTCGTCCTTGTAATAGAGGCTGTTGACCGAGACGTTGAGGGCGTTGTTGGCGACGCCGATGAGGAGGAACAGCGCGGCCATGCTCGCCACGCCCCGGACGAAGCCGGCCAGGACGAACAGGACGGAGATGAGGAGCAGCCCGCCGAGGATGACCTTTTTCATCGACAGCCGGTCGTTGATCCAGCCCGTCGGGAAGGAGAAGACGATGGGCGCCGCGGCGTAGAGGGCGACGATGAGGCCGATGGCCAGGCCGTCGAACCCGAGCTCGATGAAATGGAGCGGGGCCAGGAAAAAGACGGTCGTCACCGTCATCGTCCGGACGAAGTTGAGGGCATGGATGCGGCGCATCCCCGCCATTATACAAAAAAAAGGGGCGTCAGCCCTTCTTCAGATCCACGTTGCCGCTGAAGCTCTTGAGCTTGACCGTGGCCCCGCCCTTCCCGACCGTGCCGTGGATCTCGCGCGGCGAGATCTTGCCGACGACCTGGATCTCGAAATCGCTGTCGATGTCGCCGCTGAACGTGTTGGCCTCGAAGTCGAAGGCCGAGTCGGCCGGTATGGTCATCCGGACGTCGCCGCTGTGGGCTTTGAGCTCGTAGCGGCCACCCGCCTTGATCTTGCCGACATAGGTGATGTTACCGCTGACGTTCTTGGCGCTGACTGTCTGGGCCTCGGAGACGTCCCGGAGGTCGATATCGCCGCTTACGGCCTCGGCCTCGATGGAACCCTGGACCCCGGTCGCTTGGATGCTCCCCGAGACGGTCTTCAGGTAGGCGTCCCCGGCGATATTCTCCAGAGTCAGCTCGCCGCTGACGAGGTCGACGTCCGCCCCCGCCGCGCCCAGCAGGTCGACGTTCCCGCTGACGCAGCCGATCTTGGCTTTCCCGCCGAGAGGCGCGACCGAGACATCGCCGCTGACCGACCTGAGCTCGACGGCGGCCTGGTCCGGAACCCAGACCTTGTAGTCAACGGAAACGTTGATGGAGTCGCCGCCCCAGAATCCGCCGCTCCTCTTCGGGTATTTCGTCTCGATCCGGACGAGGTCGGCATCCTTGGTCACTTCGATCATCACCTGGGCCGCGTTCTCCTTGGCCTTGGCCAGGGAGCCAGCCTTCGAGGTCTTGATCGCTTCGATCTTGACCTGGGCTTCCTTCCAGGTCGCGATCTCGATCTGGCCGGAGACATTGCTCAGGTACAATTTTCCGTTCTTGGCCAGGGCTTCGGTCTTCTCGAACTTCTCCTGAAACTTTACCTCGGCCATGGCCGGGGCGGCCACGAAGGCCAGGATGAAAGCCGCGCCCATCAGGGCGGCCTGCCATTTTCGGTCCGTTCTTGTCGTCATGATGGTCCTCCTTCTCGGTATCCTAGAGAATTTTCCTTCCCTTGCCCGCGGCTTCCCGGTCCTGTCTCTGCAGATCCAGGGCCGAATCGAGCAAGGTCACTTTTTCGGTATAGGCGGCCAGCAGGTAGCTCCTGGCCTGGAGGTCGTCGGGTTCCTCGAGGACCGCCCGGCGGCAGGCCTGGATCGTGGCGTCGATGACGGCCAGGTTGCGGTCGAAGAGCTCCGCGACCTGGGGAACGAGCAAGCCCTTTTGCGAGACGAAGGCCTCGCCGAGGGATTTGATGGCCTGCTGGTAGTAGCGCTCGGCCTCGTCGAGCTTGGCCAGGGTGTACTTCTCGCCGGCCTCCGGGCCCGCCGGAAGCCTCTGACGTCCCAGGCGCGTGCCCATGACGACGCCTGAGACGACGAGGATGACGGCCAGCGCGGCGACACCCACATTGCGCAGGGCCGGAACGCCGAGCCCGAAGAACGGCCGCGGCTCGAGCGAGATGCCCTCGACCAACGGCTTCACGTCCGCGGCGGCGAGCCCGGCCCGGATGTTGCGCCAGACCCGGTCGGACGGCTCGGGCCGATCGAGCTCGGTGGCCCCGCCGACGATCTTACGGAGGTCCTCGAGGAGCGCGCGGCACTCGTCGCACGATGCGAGGTGGCGCTCGAGGCGGGCGGCTTTGCGTCCGGCGAGCTCGCCGTCGACCGACCGGCTGATATATTCGTTGGCTTTACGGCATCTCATCATCGTTCTCCCTCAGACGGCCTTTTTGGCCCGCAGGTATTCGCGGATCTTGATCCTGGCTTTGAAGAGCTGGGACTTCGAGGTCCCGACCGCGCAGCCGAGCGTCCGGGCGATCTCCTCGTGCTTGAACCCTTGGACGTCGTGGAGGACGAAAACGCTCCGCAAACGCGGCGCCAGGGTTTGGATGGCCTGTTCCAGCGGCCTCCGGATGTCTTTTTCCACGGCCTCGCCGGCCCGGTCCTCGACGTTCCCGCCAAGGTCGTCCAATGGCACGAGCTTCTCGCCCAGGGCCTTTTTCTGGCGGAGGTAGCTGTAGCACGTGTTGAGGGCGATCCGGAAGACCCAGCCGGGGAAGGTCCCCGCATCGCGGACGTTGCGGAGGTTGGAGAAGATCTTGAGGAAGACGTCCTGGAGGAGGTCCTCGGCGACGGCTTGGTTCTGGGTGTGCCTGTAGATGAGACCGAAAACCGGCCGTTTGAACATCTCGTAGATGGATTCAACGGCGGCCAGGTCGCCCGCGCGGCCGCGCTCGACGAGCTCAGCCAGGCGGGCCTTGTCGGCCGTCCCCCAGACGGGCCCCTCCCGGCTCGCCCGCTCCATGTCTAGAGCCGCCTCCAGGAAGGATTCGTACTCCGCACGGAGGGTATTATCGCCGATTCGGCCGGGAATCGCCAGAAGGAGGTCGGGCGCGGTCATTTTGTCCTCACCCGTATAGATGAAAAGAGGGCCGAAAAGGTTGCCCGGCCGAACCCGCCCTCCGGTCCGCGTCCTGAAGCCCGTCAGGAGGCCCCGGCGTTGTCCTCCTCGACGGCCGCGCGCAACCGGTCCAAAAAGTCCGGGATGGCCGAAGTCACCCGGTTCCAGCTGGGGATGAGCGGCGAATAGAGCGGGTGCTCCATGAACTCCTTGCCCGCGATCTGGATGGCCCGGGTGAAGGCCTCGACGATGACCGTCTCCAGGTGGTAATCGAAGGACAGGCCGTTGAAGGCGGCGTCGTCGCTGTAGCGCATGACAGCGTCCTTGGCCGTCCGCTGATAGTTGATGATCAGGGTGCGCAGGGCGCTTTCGCTGAGGATGATGCTTTCGATGGCCAAGTTTCGGAAAATCGACTTGGCGATGTCGATGGCCATTTTCATCAGGCCGGTCTTCGGGTCCTCGGCCGAGAGGGGCTGGTGCTTGTGCTCGTAGGTCTCGCAGATTTCGGCCTGGCAGATCCGCCGCGGGGAGTAGTTCCGGTAGACTTCGGCCAGGGTTTCGACCTCGAGCCCCCAATCGCCGGGGATGCGGTTGATCCGGGCGAGGTCGGTGATCATCGAGAACTCCCCGGCCAGGGCGTAGCGGAAGCTGTCGAGATAGACGAGGAAGGGCAGGTGGCCGAAGAGCTTGATGAGACTGCGGACGAGCGGCGTCACGAAGAGCCGCGTCACCCGGCCGTGCATCCGGTCCGTCACCCGCGCGTAATACCCTTTGCAGAAAGCGTAATCAATGTGAGGCGAAGCCACCGGATAGAACAGCCGCCCCACCATCTCCCGGGAGTGGTTGACGATGTCGCAGTCGTGGAGGCCGATGACCTTGCTCTCCTCACGGGCCAGGATGTAACCGTAGGCCGTCCAGGCGGAGCGTCCCTTGCCGTCCTCGCCGGCAAAAAGGTCATTCGTTTCGAGGAGCTTGTAGAGTTCGAGAAAACGCGGACCCGAGGCCCAGACAACCCTGTGCCGCTGGGGAAGGACGGAGAAGAGCTCGCGGACCTGGGCGAAGTGGGCCGGGTCGTCCGTCCGGCCGAGGGTGACGACGATCTCGTGCAGGTACTTGACCTCCTTGAGGTTGGCCAGGATGCCCGCGAGGGCCGGCGAATCGAGCTCCTTGGGGGTCGTCGGCAGGACCAGGGCGAGCCGTCGGTGCCTGTTGAATTCATGGAGATCACCCTCCAAACGCTCCAGGTTCAGGGCGCCGAGCCGATGGAACGTAGCCAGAAGGCCTGTCTGATAAAAATCCGCCATGCTGTCCTCCTTTTAATCCAAGTCCGGTCGTGCCGGACCGCATGTCAGGCCGCGCCGCGGAGAAGCTCGAGGACGGCTTCGCGCCATCCCTCGGGCCCCGCGTAGGGGGCGATGACGAGCCCCGCCAGATGGAGCCCGTCGAAGTGGCCGCCGCCGGGCTTGCGGACGAGGACGGGGACGTCGACCGCCCGGAGCATGGGCTCGTCGTTGGGGCTGTCCCCGAGGCCGATCGTTCGGACCGGACCCCGGCTTTTGACGTAGAGCTCGCGGACCGCCCGGACGGCGCGGCCCTTGTCGCTTCCGCCGACAAGATGATGGAAACGCCCGCCGCTCACGACACTCAGGGCGGCGGCCTCGGCCTCGCGGACGACCGCGGCCAGAGCGACGGCGTCGGCCCCGATGAAGGGCTCGTCGTACTCCCGTTTCGCGGCCAGCTCCGCGTCCTCACGCGTGAAACCGCAGCGGCCCGCGATCTCGTCGACGGTCATGTCGCCGAAGCCGCGCAGCGGGAGTCCTGTCGCTTTCCGGATCGCGTCGAGTGCCCACCGAAGCTCGGCATAGGGCCTTCCGAATTCCAGGATTCCGTAGCCGGCCTCGCGCCTATCGAAGCCGGCGTCGAACGGGAAATACCCCTCCGGGACGAAAACGGCACCGCCGTTCTCGACGATGAACGGGTGCGTGTTCTCGAGGGCCCGACGCCAGCACTCGGTTTCGGCCCGCGTCTTGCTGGTGCAGAGGATCAGGGGGACGCCGGCCGCGGCCAGGGCTTCGAGCGCGGGCCGGGCCGGTTCGAAGGAGTAGGTCCCGTGGTCGAGGAGGGTCCCGTCGAGGTCGGTGAAAACGAGCCAGGGAAGCCTCTTCATCTCAATTCCTCCGAATTTATTCCAACGCAAAGGGCTGAAGCGAAGAGGGAAGCTTTTCCATGATAGCCGCCGGAGCGGAATTTGTCAAAATAAAATTCCGCGGCTGCCGCGCCCCCCGGCGGGTTGACTTGCCGGAGGCCGCGTGTTAATTTCTCCCAAAGGAGATCGTCGACGTGGCCTACATCACAGCCCTTCGTCAGTATACCGCCAAGCGCATCGAAGAGATCGACTCGGCGGACATCCTCGTGGGCATCCCCAGCTACAACAACGAGAAGACGATCGCCCACGTCATCCAGAGCCTGACCCATGGACTCGATCGCTATTACCGTGGCCTGTGCAGCGTGATCCTCGTCGCCGACGGAGGGTCGACGGACGACACGCGGGAGGTGGTCAAGGAATTCGAGATCAAGCCCTGGCAGGAGAAGATCGTTTCGATCTACCGGGGGCCCGGCGGCAAGGGGACGGCCCTGCGTTCCGTCTTCGAAGCCGCGGAGCGTCTCGGCGTCCGCGCCTGCGCGGTCGTCGACGCGGACCTGCGCAGCATCACTTCGGACTGGGTCTTCGACCTCCTCGACCCCGTCCTCGACAAGGGCTACGAATTCGTCGCCCCCGTCTATCTCCGGCACAAGTACGACGGGACCATCACCAACAACATCGTCTATAACCTGACCCGGGCCCTCTACGGGAAGCGCATCCGCCAGCCCATCGGCGGCGACTTCGCCTTCTCCCGGGAGGTGGCCAAGTTCTACGCGGAGCAGGACGTCTGGGAGACCGACGTCGCCCGATACGGCATCGACATCTGGATGACGACGACGGCCGTCACCCAAGGCTTCAAGGTCTGCCAGTCCAACCTCGGGGTCAAGATCCACGACGCCAAGGACCCGGCCGCCCACCTCGGCCCCATGTTCCGCCAGGTCGTCTACATCCTATTCTCGCTCATGGAGACGCTCGAGGCGTCGTGGAAGACCGTTCGCGGCAGCGTCTCCGTCGAGACCTTCGGCCGGACGGGCCGCCTCGAACCCGAGCCCGTGGCGGTAGACTACGAGAGCCTCGTCGATCGTTTCAAGACGGGCTTCCAGCAGTTCTCCCCGCTTTGGAAGGAGTATTTCTGCCCCGAATGCTTCGAGTCCATCCGCCGGGCCGCGGCCAGGCCGGCGGACGATTTCGAGCTTTCTCTCCAAACCTGGGTTCATGTCCTCTACGAGCTGGCCGCGACGTTCCACGCCTGGACGCGCAACCGCTTCAAGATCATCGAGCTCGTCACGCCCCTGTATTACGGCCGGGTGGCGTCCTTCGTCCGGGAAACGAGGGACATGACCTCCACCGAAGCGGAAGAGGTCGTCGAAGCGCAAGCCATCGAATTCGAGAAGCACAAGGATTACCTGGTCAAGGTCTGGGAAGAAAAAAAGTCTGCCGCAACTTGAGAACCCCGCAGGCCGAGAGCCCACCACGGGCTTGTTTCCCCTATCCGTTGTTGTTATCATGAGCCCGTGAATATCAAAGAAACCCTGACGAAGATCGGCGCGACCGAAGCCCCCCTCGCCCGCCAGATGCTGATGACCGGCTTGATCACCCGCGTTCTGGAGGACCGGGGCAAGCCGGCGCCTGTCCTCATAGGAGGGCTGGCCCTTTCTTATTACACCCGCGAAGTTTATTTCACGGCCGACATCGACCTGGCTTACGCCGACCGCGACGCTCTGGACGCGGTACTCCGGGAGCTGGGATTCGTTAAAAAAGGCCGATATTGGGTCCATGAGGGACTGGACATGGCCGTTGAAGTTCCCGCGTCCGAGCTCGCCGGCGAGGATGCCCCGCGCGAAACCGTCGAGCTCGAAGGAGGCCTGCGCTGCGTCGTCATCGGCCTCGAAGACCTGATCATCGACCGGCAGAACGCCTGCAAGCACTGGAACTCCGAAGTCGATTGCGAGATGACGGAGCTCCTGATCGCGCGCTATCGGCAGGAACTCGACTGGGCTTATCTCGAGAAGAGGGCGGCTCTTCCGGTAAACGACACTCTGGCCGAGCTTCGGGCCTTGAAAGACAGGAAAGCCCCATGAGACCGGCAGGTAAAATAAGACAAAGGACGTCCGCCACCGAGATGTTGATTCTCCGCGACCGCATGGGTCTCCGGAGATACATGAAGACGGCCAAGAGAGACCCGGAGAAGAGAGAACTCCTCCTCGGATTGGCTCTCAAGAAGATCGAGAAGGCCGAACGCGATAATTTTATTCCGGTCGGATTCCGAAAACGCCGCGTGCGATTTCCTGTCGCTTGACGGATTCTCATAATCCCGGCAAAATGTTCCGCTTCAGGCCGGACCCCATTTCATTAGCACCGGCGGGATAAGGGTCAGGGCCGCAAACAGGATCCAGAGGACGAGGAGCGGCACCATCCACTTGGCCCATTTCTCCCACTTCAGCCCGGCCAGGCCCAAGACCCCCATGGTCACGCCGGAGGTCGGCAGGACGGGGTTGATGTACTCGGCCAGCTGGAAGGCGAAGACGGACGTCTGCCGGGTGATGCCGACGAGGTCGCCGAGCGGCGCCATGATGGGGATGGTCAGCGCCGCCTGGGCCGTCCCCGAATGGACGAAGAAGTTGATGACGCACTGGGAGACGAACATGATCTCGGCCGAGATGAGCGGGTGGAACTGGGAGATGGCCCCGGCCATGCCGGCCAGGATGGTGTCGAGGATCTTGCCGTCCATGGCCACGATCAGGATGGCCCGGGCCGTGCCGATGATCAGGGCCGCGTTGACCATGTCCTTGGCCCCTTCGACGAAGGCCCGGCCCATCTCGTCCCCGCTGAGCTTGCCGGCGAGGCCGGACAGGACGCCCATGGCCAGGAAGACGCCGGCGATCTCGTTGATGTACCACTTGTACTCGAGGATGCCGAAGACCATGAAGCCGAAGCCCGCCGCGAAGACGAATAGCACGCGCTTGTGGGCCGCGTTGACCGGCATTTTTTCCATGACGGGACCGTCGACCGCGAGTTTCTTGCGCTTTTCGATGTCTTCTTCGTAGGTAGGACTCTTCGTCGGATCCTTGAGGATGCGGGCCGCATAGCGCATGACGACGGCGATGACGATGGCCGTGCCGCCGGCCCAGACGATGAGGCGATATCCCAATCCGGAGTAGAGCGGCAGGCCGGCGATGCCCTGGGCGATGCCGACCGTGAACGGGTTGAAAAAAGCGCCGGCGAACCCGGCCGCAGCGCCGAGGAAAGGAATGGAGACGCCGACGATGGTGTCATAGCCGAGAGACAGCGACAGGGGCACAAAGATCAGGATGAAGGGCATTGTCTCCTCGCACATGCCCCAGACGCCGCCCCCGAGGGAAAAGATGAGCATGGTCACGGGGATGAGCAGGACCCGGAGGGCCTTGTTCCGGCCGAACTTGAATGTGATGTTGTGGATGACGGCGGTGATGGCGCCGGTCTTCTGGATGACCGAGAAGGCCCCGCCGACGATGAAGATGATAGCGATGATGGCTGCCGCCTCGATGAACCCTCGGGCCGGCGAGACAAACAGCCCGCCGAGCCCCTGCGGCCGGCTCTCGACCCGCTGGTAGGACCCGGCCACGGGTATGGTCCGGCCGTCCTTTTCCACCCGCTGGTACTCGCCGCCGGGGATGATCCAGGTGGCGACGACGGTCAGGACGACCATAATGTAGATGAGGATGAGCGTGTGCGGGAGTTTCAGCTTCTTCAGGCTCATTTCGATGGGCCCTCCGTGCGGCCCGTGACTGGGTCGAAGATGTCTCCGGGGAGGAGGAGGTGCAGGGCCAGGCCGTAGCCGCCCAGCTTCTTGGATGAGGTTTTGGATATGACCGCCTTCCGGGCGTCGACCACGTAGACCTGGCTTTCGCCGAGGATATCCCACTTGCCGTCCGGCCGGACCAGGATGGCCGTCGATTCGTCGATGCCGGCGCCGAGGAGAGCCGGGTTCTCGAGGACGAGGCTGATCAGCCGGTTGTGCCGCCGGCGGACGAGGAAGTGCTGGTCGATGACGGCGTTCTTGACGAAGCCGAAGCCGCGCATTCGGACGACGTTATCGGCTTCGACCGTCTGCCAATTGAGATTCTCGTCGGTCGTCCGCTTCTCGTCGCCGGTGATCATGACCTCGCTCATCACGGCCGCTCCGGCGCTGGTGCCGCCGATGACACATCCCTCTTCATAGAGCTCATGGAGCCTGGCCAGGATCGGCGTGTCGAGGAGGACGGCGGTCAAGCGCGACTGGTCGCCTCCGGTGAAAAAGACGCCGCCGGCGCCGTCCAAGATCCTTGCGGCATCAGGTTGCATGGCCTCGTCGCGGGTCAGGTGGTAGATGGCGACGTCCTCGACGTCGAGCCCCTTGTATTCGGCCAGGGTTTCCTTACGGACTTCCTCGGGGACGCCCGTGGCCATGGTGAAGATGACGATCTTCCCCTCGCCGAAGCCCGCGGCCAGGGCCAGGAAGCGCTTCATGATGGCTTCGGTCCTTTCTCCGCCGCCGATGATCAGAAGGTGGCCCTTGGGTCCGGCCGGGATGGCCCGCGAACAGGCCGTGACGAGGGATACGGCGGCAAGGATAAGGATCGTGGGAACGAAGAACGCGCTTTTTCTCAACTCATCCTCCACTAAAAGAAGAACTATACCTTAATCGGGGGGAGACCGGAAGCGTCCGTTTTATCTTCGCGGCTTCCTTAGAAAATGACCTCGATGCCGCGCCACCCGTTCTTATAATCTGTAAAATTTGACATGTATCTTAGTATGATATATGTTTTTAAATGAGAAAAAAATGCCTGCTGTTTCGTTCTATTTACCGGAGAATATTTTGAAGGAGCTCCGTGCTGAGGCCAGGAACCGTAAGACCTCCGTGTCGCGGCTCATCCGGACGGCCGTCGAAACCCACCTGGACGTCGAAACCAGGAAAAAGGCCAAGGCCGATCTCATCAGGGCGCTCCGGACCGCAGACCTCGGCTCGTGGGATGAGCTCCACGAAGAGCGGACGAAAGAATCGGATGATCGGAGTTGACACCGGGTTCTTCTTCGCCCTCCGCGAGGGGGATTCCACCGCCTTAAAGGTCTTCGAGGAAGAAGACATCGCGGCTTCCGTTCTGACGCGGTTCGAGCTTCGGCGTCTTTCGTTCAGAAAGAGCATTCCGTGGTCTGACTTCGCCGTGCACCTCACGCGCTCCGTGATGATCCTCGAGCTCACCGCTGAAACCGCGGACCAAGCCGCGGGGATCTCGCATGGAACGGGGTTGCCGGCCATCGACGCCCTCATCCTGGCCAGTCTCGTCGCCGCCGGCTGCCGGACGATCTACACGCGTGACGAGCACTTCCTGCGGCTTGTCCGCCAGGACGTCGAGATCATCCGGCTATAGTCTTCACCCGCCGTTCAAGAAGCCTTTCGATCTTCCGCTCCATATCGCCGTAATGCGTGCCCTGCCAGAAGACGCGGTTACACCCCGGACAGATGGCGAACGAAGACGCATGCTCACAGACATACGGGGTGACGAGGTTGCGCGCTCGTTCCCTGGTCAGTGTTTTAAGCGGGAGGTTGCATTCGATACAGCGCGTGTTCGGCCGGACGTCGCCCCAGAGCCCAAGGTCGTCGAGGACCTGGACGACCTGGTCCTCCCAGTCGTCGCTCCGGACGAACAGGCGGTTCGGTCGCTTGGCCTTTTTCTCGATGAGCCCCGTGTCCCGGGTCAGGAGCACGCGATTCTCGCGGCGGGAGAGGTCGACGAGGTCCCTATCTGCGGCTTTAGAAAAAAAGAGGACGTCGAAACCGAGGATCTTCAGCCACTTGGCCAGCTTGCCGAGCATGCAGTCGGCGACGAATGTCATGGACCCGCGCCTCAGAGGCCGAGGAACTGGACGGCGAGGCCGGAGACGAAGATCATCAGTCCGGCCAGGGCGTGGGAGTACCGCTCGAGCTTGCCCAGCCGGACGAAGCGCGCCCCCCACGAGGCGGCCGTGATGATGACGAGCATGGTGGCGATGGTGACCAGGCCGAAGGCCGCGGCGACCAGGGCGACGCCGGCCGTGCTGTGGCGGGCCGCGGGGTACATGATCAGGGGGATGAGCGGTTCGCAGGGGCCGAAGACGAAAATGGTAAACAGGACCCAAGGCGTGATATTGGACTTCTTCTCTTCTCCGTGGAGGTGGGCGTGCTCGGCTTTCTCATGCGAATGGACGTGCTCGTGGACACCGTGCTCCGGGCTGTGCGGGTGCTCGTGGGCCCCTTCGCGGCCGTGGAGGTGGGCATGTGTATGCGGCTTGCCCTTCCAGGCCCGCCGCATCCCCCAGAGGAAATAGGCCAACCCGAAGCCGATAAGGAGCCAGGCGGCGATCTCGCCTCGGGCCGACTCCACCCCCTCGAGCCGGGCCACGGCGATACCGAGGGCGATGCCGACGAAGCCGAGGACGACCGAGCTCAGGATATGGCCGAGGCCGGCCAGGAAGGAGACGAAGAGCGTCTTGCGGAGCGTCCAGTGCCGGGCCCGGCTGATGACGATGAAGGGAAGGTAGTGGTCCGGGCCGATGACGGTGTGGATGAGGCCGAGCGAGGCGGCCGTGCCGGCCAGGACCCAAATTTCGCGTTCGATCATCTCGACACCTCCCCGCGGCACGCGCCCGGCGCCGGGGCAAAAAAAATGGTGGACGGTAGGAGACTCGAACTCCCGGCCTCAGCGTTGCGAACGCCGCGCTCTCCCAACTGAGCTAACCGCCCACTCCCTGGCCGACGAGGCCTCGAAGCCCCCTAAATTTACCACGTTTCGGCGATTTTTTCTATTCGGTGCCAAAAGATCGAAGCTCCACGGATCTACGTCCGTGGAATGCCGCGAAGGGGATTGAAATCCCGCTCCGGCTGGCCTACAATGACCTCGAGAGAATCGGCATGGCTAAAGCGCTGCTCGTCCTGCTCCTGATCGCCGGGGCCGCATTCTTCATCTACCAGCAAACCAACCGGACGCCTTCGGAAGAAGAGGAGATGGTCGCTTCCATCCGGGACCGCTACGCCGTCGTCGTCAACAAGTTCCTCAGCGCGGCGGGCCGGTCCGGGGCGATCGGCATGGACACGACCTACGACGCGGAGACCGCCGTCGCCCAAGTCCTCAAGCTCCGGGCCGAGCTCGACCGCCTCCGGAAAACCCTGACCGAAGAGAGGGCCATCGGCAAGGCCGACGCGCTCGCGGAAAAGATCGAATATTTCTGCAAGAAAAACGACATCATCCGGCCTTGACAGCTCAATTCCTCGGAAAACCCGTCCGCGCCGGGCGACTGGTCCGCCGGCTGGAGAAAGCGCGGGTCGAAGCCACCGTCGAAAATACGGCCCGGGGTTACTCTCTCACGGGCACGGTCAGCGGCCGCCCCGGACGCCTGGAGATCTTCCGGGCGCCCGCCCCGCCGGCACTCCTCCTCAACAACTGGCAGTCCTGGGGCCCGATGGAGCGCGCCATCCCTACGACAAGGTTCCCTGAGCTCGAGGCCATCGTCCGGGACTACAGCCCGTATCTTTTTTCGCCGCTTCCGGACGTCCTTCTTCGCGGCCCGGTGAGCGACTATTTCACCGCCTGGGAGGGCACGGTCGCCGGGTTCCTGACCTCCCGCATCGGCCACCCGTTCTTCACCGTCGAGAGCAAAGACCTCGTCGGCTGGGTCGATTATTTCGACGCTGAATTCGACGCACCGGTCGCACTCGAGCCCCTGGCCGTCCTTTCGGGCGGCCCGGTCGAAAAGCTCCTCGACGTCTACGGCGGGCTCGTCAAGCGGGCCAATCGCGTCCGCATCAATGCCTGGAACCCCGTCGGCTGGTGCAGCTGGTATCACTATTTCGGGAAGCTCGTCTGGGACGACATCCTCGAGAACCTCGACATCGCGGCCCGCGACCGGAAGTCTTTCCCCTTCGACGTCTTCCAGGTCGACGACGGCTACGAAACCGAAATCGGCGATTGGATGTCGCCCAAGCCGGGCTATCCGGACCTCCCCGGCCTGGCCCGGGCCATCGCCCGGAAGAGATTCAAAGCCGGGATCTGGACGGCGCCGTTCAGCGCGGCCGCGACTTCGGAGCTATTCGCCAAGCATCCGGATTGGATGGTCCAGGAGGACGGCCGGCCCAAGCTCTGCTACCGGGGCTGGGGAAAACCGATCTACGCCCTCGACACGACCCATCCGGAAGCGAAGGCCTGGCTCCACGATACGTTTTCGAAACTCAGAAAGGCGGGATTTACTTACCTGAAAATAGACTTCCTCTTCGCCGCGGCTATGCCCGGGACGAGACGAAAGCGCGTCACGCCCGTGGAGGCCTACCGGGAGGGCCTGGGCGTCGTCCGCCGGGCGGCGGGAAGGGATTTCATCCTCGCCTGCGGCGCGCCCCTTCTGCCCTCGGCCGGGCTCGTGGACGGCATGCGGATCGGCGAGGACACGGCGCCCTATTGGAAGACCAAGCCCTCCGGCTTCCAGGGCCCGAACGCCTATTTCGCCCTCAAGAACGCCCTGTTCCGCCAGTTCATGCACCGAAAGTTCTGGCTCAACGACCCGGACTGCCTGCTCCTTCGCGACAAGGAAACGGAACTCGCGCGAAACGAGCGGGAACTCTACGCCCTGGCGGCCGGGGCGCTCGACAATATGGTTATCGATAGCGACAAGCTCTCGCTCCTCGGTCCTGAGGAGAAGAGCCTTTTCCTGCGCGCCCTGGCCCTCAGGGGCGGGCGGAGCCGCGTTTCAGGGCTGCTCGGGGAGGACGCTTACATCATTCACTCCCAAGGCGGTCCATCGGGCGACGTCCGCCTCGGCGTCAATCTGTCCGACAGGGAAGCTGTCATCGGGGGAATTTCCGTGGCCCCCCGGTCCGGGGCGCGCCTCGAACCGGGATTGGGGGGTGTAGGGGGAGAATAAGAGCGGGTAAGGCGGGAACTAGCGCAGGTAAGAAGGCCGCCGCGCCCGACCGGAGAGCTTGGACAGGCCGAAAATCAGGGCCCCCAGGAGAAAGGCGCCCAGCCCCCAGAACGTAAAGAGCCCCCTTCGGCTCATTTTCTCACCTTGATGGCATCCTTGGCCACACCTTGATGTTCCCGCGACTGTAAAAATAACTCAGCCATTATTAAAGTCAATAGAGTTTGGCAGGATGTCCGATTATGTCAGTCTTTGTCACATCCCGGGGCGGGGCGGACACCCCAAGGGGGGTCCTTCAGAGGAGGACGACTTCGCGCTTGCCGCGGACGATTTCGCCGATGACCCACGCCTTGTGGCCCAATCGGGCGAAGAGGGCGATGGTCCGGTCGGCGTCCCGGGCCGAGACGGCCAGGGCCATGCCGATGCCCATGTTCAGGGTCCGGAACATCTCTCGCTCGTCGACGTTCCCGGCCCGCTGGATCTTGCGGAAGATAGGCGGGATGGGCCAGGATCCCTTTTCGACCCGGACACCGTATCCCTCGGGGATGACCCGGGGGAGGTTGTCATAAAATCCGCCCCCGGTGATGTGGGCCATAGACCTGATCCGGACCTTCTTGAGGACCTCGAGGATGGCCGTGCAATAGATCCTTGTCGGCCGCAGGAGCTCCCGCCAGAGACCCGCTTTGATCTCCCCTTCCGAAAAAACCTTGCGGGCCAGGGAATAGCCGTTGCTGTGGAGGCCGCTCGAGGCCAGTCCGATAACGACGTCCCCCGCCCGGCAGGCGCGGCCGTCGATGATCTTGGACTCGTCGACGAGACCGACACAGAATCCGGCCAGGTCCCATTTCCCGGGGCCATAGAGGCCGGGTAGCTCGGCCGTCTCGCCGCCGACGAGGGCGCAGCGGGCCTCGCGGCAGCCTCGGGCGACACCCCGGACAATGTCGACGAGCATGCGCGGATCGATCTTGCCGACAGCGATGTAATCGAGGAAGAAGAGCGGTTCGGCCCCGAGAACGACGACATCGTCGACGGACATGGCCACAAGGTCGACGCCCACCGTATCGTACTTTTTGACCATATCGGCAATGAGAATCTTGGTCCCGACGCCGTCGGTCGAGGAGACGAGAACGGGCCTTTTCATCCCGGCTAGGCGGGGTTTGAAGAGCCCGCTAAAGCCGCCGATCGTCCCCAAGACCTCCGGGCGGCCGGTCGTCCGGACAAGCGGTTTGATCATCCGGATGAAGCGGTCCGCCGCATCGATGTCGACGCCGGCTTTCTTGTATGTCACTCGGGCCATGGGCGCTCTCCTGGGAAAATTCGTCCTTTTTATAACACCCCCCTCTGGGCAAGTCAAACTGGAAGGCGTCAATACCGCCCATCAATTCGCTGTGGCCGCTGCCCGGGCGCGATCCCGATTGACAGGAGTGGCAGAGCAGGTATATTTTTAGCCTGCGCCGACATCGCCCGTCAGGGAGGAGAAAAAACCATGGCCGCAAAAAACCGCCGTCTGGCATTCGTCGCGATCCTCATTTCACTCTTCATGATCTTCTTCGTCGTCAACCGCCGCCAGCGGGAGGCCATCGAGCCGGCCGACCTCGTGCTCATCAACGGCAAAATCGTGACCGTGGACGCGGCCGTCCCAGCGGCCTCCTGGATCGCCGTCCGTAAGGGTCGCATCGCCGCCCTCGGCGCCGAGCCGAAGGACTACAAGCGTCACGTCGGCGATAGGACCGCAATCATCGACCTCGGCGGCGCCCTGACCATCCCGGGGCTCATCGAGAGCCACGGCCACTTCACGAGCCTCGGCTCCTCCAAGCTGATCCTCGACCTGACCAAGGCCCGCTCCTGGGACGACATCGTGGCCATGGTCGCCGAGGCCGCCGCCGCGGCCAAGCCCGGCGACTGGATCATGGGCCGCGGCTGGCACCAGGACAAGTGGGACCGTGTGCCCGAGCCCAACGTCAACGGCCTGCCCATCCATAGCGCCCTGAGCAAGGCGACCCCGAACAACCCGGTCTTCCTGACCCACGCCAGCGGCCACTCGTCGCTCGCCAACGCCAAGGCCATGGAGCTCTCCAAGATCACGAGGACAACGATTGACCCCGCCGGGGGCGAGATCATCCGCGACGCCAAGGGGAACGCCATAGGCGCCTTCCTCGAAACCGCGCAGAGCCTCGTCCGCTACCAGGCCGGCCATTACACTCCCGAAGAAGCCCAGGCGCGGATGCGCAAGCAGATCGAGCTCGCCTCCCAGGAGTGTCTCGTCCATGGCGTCACGACCTTCCACGACGCCGGCAATTCATTCGCGACCATCGACCTCTACAAGAAGATGGCCGAGGAGGGCGTTCTCCCCATCCGTCTCTACGTCATGCTCGGCGCCGGCAGCAAGGCCCTGGCCGAGAAGGGCGCCTCCTACAGGATGATCGGCGCCGTCGACAACCATCTGACCGTCCGGACCATCAAGCGGCTCATCGACGGCGCGCTCGGCGCCCATGGCGCCTGGCTCCTCGAGCCCTACGCCGATCTTCCGACATCGACCGGCCTCAACACGGAGTCGATCGAGGAAATGAAGGAAACGGCGAAATTCGCCATCACCAACGGCTTCCAGCTCGCGACCCACGCCATCGGCGACCGGGGGAATCGCGAGACGCTCGACATCTACGAGGAAGCATTCAAGGCCTATCCCGAGAAGACCGACCTGCGCTGGCGGATCGAGCACGCCCAACATCTCAGCCTGGACGATATCCCACGCTTCGGCAAGCTCGGCGTCATCCCGGCCATGCAGGCCATCCACTGCACCTCGGACGCACCGTGGGTTACCAAGCGCCTCGGCGAAAAGCGGGCCGGGGAAGGCGCCTACGTCTGGCGGAAGCTCATGGACACGGGAGTCGTCATCCCCAACGGGACCGACGTCCCGGTCGAACCCATCGACCCCATGTCCTGTTTCTACGCCGCGGTGACCCGCAAACTCAAGGACGGGACGACGTTCTTCGCCGACCAAAGAATGACCCGCGAGGAGGCCCTGCGCTCCTACACCATCAACGGCGCCTACGCCGGCTTCGAAGAGGGGATCAAGGGCTCTCTCACCGTGGGCAAGCTCGCCGACATCACCGTCCTCGACCGCGACATCATGACTTGCCCCGAGGACGACATCCCGGGGACCGGGGTCCTCTACGCCATCATCGGCGGCAAGGTCCTCTACAAAAAGGGCGGCTGAGCCGGAGAAGTCATGACCAGCGACAAAGAAAAGGAAAGCGAACGCCTCAAGGAACTCGTCCGCGAGAAATACGCCCAAATCGCCCGCGAGGCACCCAAGCCGGGAGACCCGCCCGCCCTCCGCGCCTCCTCGTTATGCTGCGCGCCGACCGCAAGCCCCTGCGGCTGCGCGCCCGCGTCCGAGCCCTCGGCCTCGACGTATTACAGCGAAGATGTCGCCGGCATCAAGGAAGCCTACGAGAAGCTAGGCGGCCACATGGACGAGGCCGACCTCGGCCTCGGCTGCGGCCTGCCGACCGAGCACGCCGGCCTGGCCCCCGGCCAGACCGTCGTCGACCTCGGTTCGGGCGCCGGGAACGACGTCTTCATCGCCCGCTCCGTCGTCGGCGACACGGGCCGGGTCATCGGCGTCGACATGACGCCCGAGATGATCGACAAGGCCCGCGCGAACGCCGAACGCCGCGGCTTCAAGAACGTCGAGTTCCGCCTCGGCGACATCGAATCCCTTCCCGTCGACGACGCGGCGGCCGACGTCGTCGTCAGCAACTGCGTCCTTAACCTCGTCCCCGACAAGCGCCTGGCCTTCGCCGAGATCTTTCGCGTCCTCAAGCCGGGCGGCCGGTTTTGCGTCTCGGACATCGTCATCCAGGGCGAGTTGCCCGCGAAGCTCCGGGGCGTGGCCGAGCTCTACGTCGGCTGCGTGGCCGGGGCGCTTGCGGCCGAAGCGTACCTGGGCATCATCCACGAAACGGGATTTGCCGCGATCGATATCAAGGCCGTAAAGAGGCTCGACCTCCCGGACGAATACATGCTGAAGTATATCGGCGCCGCGGAGCTCGCCGCCTACCGCGCCTCCGGCGCCGCCGTCCTGAGCGTCACCGTCGTCGGGACCCGGCCCGCGAACTGAGAAAGGGAGCGAGGCGGGGAAAACCTCCGTCGGACGCAGCGGGCTACGCGTCCGGCCCGGTCAGGCTGTCGGTCGCCCTCCTGCTCCTCAACCGGACCGACCATTTCGTCCTCGGGCTGAGCTTCGGCTTCAGGATCTGAAGGCCTGGGCCACAGGCCGATGCCTAAACGCTAGAGCGCGGCCAGGCGAGCCCGGGCGTCGGCCAATTCCGGATGGGTCTTGTCGGCGTCCTTCCAATACTCGAGGAATTTCCGGTACTCGACCGCCGCGCCGGGTTTGTCTCCCTTCTCTTCAAGGACGCGGCCGAGCCGGTAATGGTAGAGCGGGGAGATCATCCATCGGACCTGGTTCGAAGGGTCGATCGTCGTCAGCTTGCGGTATTCCGCCGCCGCCGCGTCCAAGTTGCCCTTTTTCCAGTAGGCCCGGGCCAGGACGTCCTTGAGGAAGGGCATGTTGTAGGCCGGCACGATCTCGTAGCCCATGTTCGGGAAGTCGAGGGGGACGATCTCGCGGCCGAGGGAGACGGCCCGATCGACGTCGTTTTCGGCCAGCGCCGCCTCGGCCTGCAGTAGTTTGCACAGAAACGTCGCGTGGGCCACGTCGGCCGGCTCGACCCGGGACAGCAGGGGCTCGATCTCGGCCGCCCGGCGGGCCGCATCCGCCGGCTTGTCCCTGGCGAGATCGACCCACCCCTGGAAAAACGTCCGGCCGGCCGCTTCGAACGGGGCCGGGCCCGAGCCGCTTCGGGAGCGCTGTTCGACATAGCGCCGGTACGCTTCGTTCGCGGCCTCGGCCTCGCCGAGGTCACGGCGGATGAACGCCGTGATCCAGTCCACGAACGCGACGGAATCGGTTCCGCCGGCGGACTCGGCCTTCTTCCGGATCTCGGCGTAGCGCGCCAGTGAAGCCTCCCAGCGGCCGAGGAGGTAGTCCATGAAAGCCCTCATCCAATCACCCAACACCCTGGCCAGCGGCGTCGGGGCCCGCCTGTCGAACTCGACGAGCCAGTGATCGGCTCCGGCGTAATCCTCCTTAATGAGCGCCACATAGGAGAGGCTGGCGTAGGCGCTGAAGAAGTCCGGCTTCAGTTCCAGGGCCTCGCGGTATTTCATCTCGGCCAACTCGAGGTTCCCCATCCGGACATAGAGCTCGGCGATGGAGTCGAGGGGATTGGCGTCTCCGGGGCTGATCGCCGCGTAGCGCTCGAAGAGGCGAAGGGCTTCCGCGTATCTTCCCGCCCGGGCGTGGACGTAGGCCAGCTGGTTCATGGACCACCCGAAATTCGGGTCGAGGGCGAGGGCTTTTTCGTAGGCGGCGATGGCCGCGTCGTGCTCCCCCCGGCCTTCGTAGAGGAACCCGAGCTGGTGGCGGGCATACTTCTCATCCGGGAACTTCCGGACAAACTCCTGGAGAAGTCTCAGCCCCCGGTCCGTGTCGCCCTCGATCACATGGGCGTGCCAGGCTGCGATCAGGGGCCGTTCCTTCTCGCTGGCCGCGGCCGAATGGCGATAGGCGCTCTCGATCGCCGCTTTCCGAGCCCCGGAATCGCCGAGTTGGTTCTCCGTCTCGGCGAGGATCATGTACGCGATGGCGAATTCCGGATCGAGGGCGATGGCCCTCTCCAAGAACTTCCGGGCGTCGGCGAAATAGAATTTTTCGAAATCGCTCCGGCCGCGGAGGAAATAATTGTAGGCCTCCATGGAGCTCGTGGTCAGGTCCACGATCGGCCGCGCCGGCGCTTCGAGCTTCAGAAGGGGCTTGCCGATGCCGCGGCCTACGGCCCGGCTGATCTCATCGATCTGGGACTTGAGGATGCTGTTGATCCCCTCCCCACGGGCGGAAGCGCTTTTCAGGACTTCCCGGGTGCCGGCGTCCAACACCTTGACGTCCGAGACGAACGTCTCCCCCGCTTTGCTGAAAAATCCGACGACGACCGCCTCGATGCCCTGCCCGCGACAGACATCCAGGCCAGCCTCATCGTTGTAAATGGCGGCTTCGTCCCGGCCGGCTTGACGGAAAAGGTCTCTTAGTCTCTGCCAGGACGTGACCCTAATGTGTTTCGACTGTTCGAGGCTCGTGATCAGGAGGTTGGGGATGGTCTCCCGAAGGTAATCGAGGCCCGAGTCCCCGGTCTGGTTCTTGAAGCCAAGGACCGCGACCGTGCGTTTCGCGGCCTCGCCCTCTGGAAGGAACTGCCAGACGAGAAGAGCGATAAGGGCGAGGAGCACAGCGGCTGCCGGCATCCAGACCTTCTTCGACGGCAGGCAGACGGTGATCTCCTTGGAGGTCTGGGGCTTGCGAAGCGGCAGGGCGTGGGTCGTCGCCGGCAGGGCTTTTTCTATCCGGGCAAGCTCCGCGAGCAGGTCGTCCGCGCTCTGATAGCGTTTCGCCTTCTCTTTCTCCAGGCATTTCAGGACGAGCCGCCGGACGTCTTCCGGGATTTGGGCGTTGATCGTGCCCGGGTCGGGCGGCAGCTCGCTTTTTTGCTTGACGGCGATGCTGAGCGGCGTATCGCCTTCGAAAGGCAGGCGTCCCGTCAGCATCTCGAAGAGGACAACGCCCAGCGAGTAGATGTCCGAGCGCGCATCGGCCTCTTTTCCGTCCACCTGCTCGGGCGACATGTATTCGGGCGTACCGATCATTACGCCGGCACCGGTGATCCCCTTAGCCCTGACCGAGCGGGCGATGCCGAAGTCCATGATCCGGGCGCCGCCCTCGCGGTCGATCATGATGTTCTGCGGTTTTAGGTCGCGGTGGACGACGCCCAGGCGGTGGGCCTCGGCGAGGCCCTCGGCGGCCTGCCGGGCGATCATCACGGCCTTGCCGATGGGCAGGGCTCCGATCCTGTGGATGAAGCTCTTAAGGTCCTCGCCCGGGACGTATTCCATGGTGATGAAGTACGTTCCGGTCTCTTCTTCACGGCCGAGGTCGTGCATACGGCAAATGTGGCGGTGGGAAACGGTGCGGGCCAGACGAAGCTCGCTCCGGAAGCGCTCGATCGTTTCTTCGTCCGAAGCGATGTCCGGGTTGAGCAGTTTGAGGGCCAGCTTCTCTCGGACCTCGGTATCAAAAACCTTGTAGACACGGCCCATGCCGCCCTTGCCCAGCTCCTCGATGACCTGGTAGCGGCGGGCGAAGGTCGTCCCGGTCGTGAGCTCGCGGATGGTCGTGCGCAGGGTTTCGGTCGCGGCCGGCGGGCCGCCCTCGGTGTGAAGGGGAGCAGCGCACCGGCCGCAGAAACGCGTGCCGGCAGGGCTGTCGAAGCCGCAACGAGAACACTTCACGGCGGATTCCCCTTTTATGGTGTGTCTTGTTTTTTTGAGAATAGCAAAAGCGCCGGGCGGTGTCAACGCCCCATTCGGATCGCGCGAACAGGATTTGGAAGCTCTCTTGGGGCGCTCCCTCCGGCTTGAGGCGCGATTTATTATTCGTTGAGCGCGGCCAGGGCCTTGAGGGCCAAACTGTAGAGCCAGCGGTGGGCCTTGTTGCCGTTGGTCAGGATGGCCACGCCGGTCTTACGATCGAGGTTTCCCGCCAGGAAGGCCGTATAACCGTTGACGCTGCCGCTGTGGGCGATGATCTTCTCCCCGTTCTGTGTCGAGATCCACCAGGCCAGGCCGTAGCCGGACGTCTCGTTGAGCCAGCCGCCGTTGATCGGCCCGGCGAAGCGGTCGAACTGCCGCTTCATCATCTCGCGGAAAGTCGGCTCGCTTAAGAGCCGGCGTCCCTTGTAAACTCCGCCGTTGAGGTTGGCGATCAGCCATCGGGCCTGGTCGACGGCCGTGCCGTAGACGACACCGGCCGGCCAAGCGTCGGCCTTGACCCAGTCCACGGGCCGGAAAACACCGCTGCGACGCCGCACAGGCATGTAGGGGATGGCCAGGCGTTCAGCCATGTCGGCCCGCGGCTCGAAGGCCGTATCGCGCATCTCGGCGGCGGCGAAGACGTTTTTCCGCACGTACTCCTTGAACGGGACGCCCGAGAATTTTTCGACGATGTGGGCGACGAGGGTGAAGGCGATATTGGAATAGATGACGCGCTGACCCGGCCGCCGGGACAGCTGGAGCCGCCCACGGAGGTAATCGACGAGCGACGGCGGCGCCCGGTCTTCCCAGACGGCGTGCCGGCCGAAATCGGTCGGCAGGCCCGAAGTATGGGTCAGGAGGTTGCGGAACGTCACGGGGTAACGCTTGTTCTCGCCCTCGATCTTCATGTCCGAGAGATAATCGTTGACCCGGTCGTCGAGCTTGAACTTGCCCTGCTCCATCTGCTGGAGGAGCGCCGTCGCCGACATCGTCTTGAAGGTCGAGGCGATGAGGTAGACGGTGTCGCAGGCGGCCGGCGTCTTGACTCGGACGTTGGCCAGGCCCGCCGAACGCGTCCAGACAATGCGGTCGCCGGAGACGAGGACGACGGCTATGGACGGGATGCGGCCGGCCTTGAGCGCGCGCTCGATCTCGGGGTCGAGAAGGGCGGCGAGGCGTGGGTCGTCGATGGGCGAAAAGGGGCGCGCCGCGGCCGGGTCGGAGACGATGGCCGGACCCAGGATGGGGTCGCCCCCGTCGTCGCCCTCGTACTCGTCGGGGCCGGCCTCGAGGTCGGCGAACGATCCCGCCTGATCCGAACCGCCTTCCGGCCCGATGGACGAGGATGGCGCACCGGCCCCGGCCCCGTTCTTTCTGCTGTCCCCGATGGGACCGTCGGCCCGTCCGCCGATGATCTTCGTGGCCACGAAGAGGCCGATGGCGGCGAGGGCCAGGACGATGAGGGCGATGTCGGCCGCCCGCCGCAAGCGCGAGAGCGACCGCTCGGTGGGGCGCGGGGAAGGGTCCGGCGCCGCGGGCAGGCCGGCGGACGGACTCGGGCCTTTCTTCGATCTCCGCTTGGTGGGCCTGGCCATGCCGCTCATGTTTTTCTGACGCTCGGCCAAAGATTATACCACGCCTTGTCACAGAGGGCTCATCGCGAGTATTATTTGTGGGCACGGGCGAAAGAGGTGAAGGCATGCTAATGGCGAAACGCGCGGTCTCATTACTGGCCTTATCCGCTTGGGTCGCGCTCGCGATTTCGGCCGACGGCCAACCCCGCTCCGGCGGATCCAGTCCCGACAAACGCCTCGGCGCATGGGAAAAACAACTCGTCCTGCCGCCGCAGATCTTCTCGCGGCTGACCTGGGCCGAGAGACGCCTCCAGCCCTCCGGGCTGCGGAAGCTCGAGACGATGGCCCGGGCGCTGGCGCCGAGGATCGCCGGCGGCGGCGATTTCGATTCGCTCCGCGCTCAGTCCGAGCGGGAGGTGGCCGCGTCATTCGCGGGGCTGTCCCGGATGGACATCGCAGAAGCGGCCTTCATCATCATGATCATGGCGACCAAGGACATGGACGACGACATCCGCATGATCATGGCCGAGATCAAGGCGATGAATGCCGCCAAGCAGAAGTTGCGGGACATGATCAAGGAGCTCAACGGCTGGATCCCCCAGGAGATGTCCAAGCACGCTGGGTCCGAGGACATCGACAGCGAAAAGGCGGCCACATCGGGGACGAAGGCCCGCGCCCCCCGGCTCTCCGCGAAGACACCGGCTCCTCCCGTTCGAAGGATGACCCTCGAGACCAAGACCTCGCCCATGATCCATCTCGAGTATGTCAAAACGCCCATCATTCCGCCGCTCCCGCCGCGGAACTCCGGCCTGACGGTCTCCGGGCTCAAATCTCTCCTGGACGACATCAAGGGGAAGCTCGATGGCCTGAACGAGATGTCGGAGATGACCTCGCTGCGTCTCCAGATGACCATGGACCGCCGCTCCAAGTTCATCCAGACCCTCTCCAATATCATGAAGAAGATCAGCACCACCCAAGAGACGATCGTCCAGAACATCAAGTGACGGGATAAAAAGACCGGTCACAGAAGAATTCCATCATGAAGCGATCGCGGTTCATCCTGTTAGCGGTCCTGGTGTTCTCTCTGGCCGCCCTCCTGCCATCTTCCGCCGGAGGATCGCCCCGGCGCCAGGCCGCGGCTCCCGCCCGGGATTCCTTCGCCGCGCAGATCGTCAAGGAGCTCACGGCCAGCCTCCCCGCCTGGGCCAAAGAGAAGGACGTGCCCGGAGTGGCCGTCGCCGTCGTCGACGACAAGGAGATCCTGTGGCAGGGAGTCTACGGGTTTACGAGCCGGGCCAAAGACAAACCGGTGACGCCGCGAACCCTGTTCAGCATCCAGTCGATGTCCAAGAGCTTCACCGCGCTGGCCGTGCTCATAGCCGTCCAGGACGGCTTCCTTGACCTCGACCGCCCGATCACCGAGTACCTCCCGGATTTCACGGTCCACAGCCGGTTCGAAATGGATCCGGAAAGGAAAATGACGCTGCGGCACCTTCTCTCCCACCGGGCGGGGTTCACCCATGAAGCGCCCGTCGGCGGGAACTTCGACAGCCGCCCCCACACCTTCAGCGAACACATCCTCAGCATTTTCGATACCTGGCTCCGTTACCCTGTCGGCTATCGCTACAGCTATTCCAATCTGGGCTTCGACCTGGCCGGCTGGATCCTGGAGAAGAGAAGCGGCGTCCCGTTCGCGAAATACGTCCGGGACAAGGTCCTCGCGCCCTTGGGCATGACCGACAGCACGCTCGACATCGAGGCCATCCTGAAGACAGAAGACCGGGCCGTCGGGCATGTCGCGCCTTCGTTAAAGGTCGCCGGCGGCATCCCCGTCGAAGTGCCGATGATCCCGGCCGGGGGCGTTTACACGAACATCCTCGACATGGCCCGCTATCTCATGTTCCACATCAACAAGGGTCGGGCCGACCAGGCGCAGCTCCTCCAAAGGGAGCTCATCGAGGCCATGCACAGCGTCCAACTCCCCGAGAAGCACGAGCGGTTCGGCTACGGGCTCGGCCTTCTCTCGAGCCATATCGGGCTGGAAACCTGTTTCTCGCACGGCGGGGGCGGATACGGTTTCACGACGTGGATGACCATGTATCCGGGATTGAAGCTGGGGGTCGTGGTCCTGACCAACTCGGAGCAGAACTCGGTCATCGGTCCGGTCAGCAACCTCATCAACAAAATCATCCAAGACGGGATCGCCCCGCCCGGCCGGGAACTCGAAACGCCCACGGTGGATACGAAGAGCCCGCTTCCGGCGACTGACGAGCGGGTGAAGAGGCTCGCGGGTTCGTACGCGGCAGACACCGCGATCATCGGGACGAAGGACGGCGTTTTCGGCATCACCGTGGCCAAGGAGTTCTATCCGCTGACGTTTTACGCCGACGCCGGCGAGGCCGTCGGGCTATTCGGCAAGTACTCCGAGCTCCGCGCCAAACCGCCGTTCGGGGAGGGCGAGCCCGGCACGATCACCATCATGAACAGGCTCACAGGCGCCTGCGTTTATTACGATTTTCACAAACCGGAGCCCGCGGCAGACAAGCCGGGGCCGAACAAGCCCGAGTGGAAGCCCTGGCTCGGGATATATAAGACGCTGACATGGGGCAGGGCATTCGGCTTCATGGTCAATATCGCCGTCGCCGACGGATACCTGACTTTCAACGGGACGCGCTGCCGCGAGCACTTGCCGGGGCTCTTCTTCACCTTCGACGGGGAAACGCTCGACTTCCGCGGCACGGCGGCAACGTTCCGCAATATCGTCTTGATCAGGATGAGAAAATAGGTCTTATTCCTCGGAAAGCCCGGCCAGCTTATCCTGGACGCGGCGCAGTTCGTCCTGGGCTTCTTTGAACAGCTTCGCCTTAAAGGCCAGAGTGTCAAGCGCCTTGGTTTCGCTCATGGTTCTCTTCAGGAGGACGATACGGGCGAGAATCTCCGCCTCGCGCCGGCGCAGCCGGGCGGTCTCTTCTTTATTCAATGGAAACTCAAACATGCGTCGGTTCTTCCGATGTTCCTATTGTAGTGAGAACGGCCGGCCGGGGCAAGTTTAAGAGAGTACCGGGTCTACGCAATGCCAAAATTGGCATTGCGTAGACCCGGTACTCTCTTTTTCTCTTTTTCTGCGCCCTCCGTATCGCCTACCGCTGGACCAACCTGACCGTCTTGATCTCGAAGGGCTTGAGCCGGACGGGGATGGACTCGACTTCGACGGTTTCACTGCCGCCTGTCCTCCTGGTTGTCAGACCGAGGAAGAAGCCGCTGGCCAGCCGCGCATCGGTGGCCCGGCCGGCGATCTCGCGAAGGCGGGCGACGGGCGTTCCGTCGGCGTCGAGCCAGAGCGCCTGGACGATGACGTTGGGCTGGTCGACCGACAGGAACGATTCCCCCGCCGTCGTGATCCGGCCCTTGTTCCGGGCCGGGAGCCAGGTCGCGACGAGCGGCGTGTGGACATCCCAGCCGAATCGGGAGGCGGCGACGCGGTCCGAGGCGGGGGCCGCCCCGGTCCCCGCGCCCGCGGGCGGAGCGCTCGTCAGGCTGTAGCGGAACTCCACCCGGCCTTCCTGACTCGCCTTGAAATTCGTCATCCAGTAGTTATTCATGGCATAGGAAAAAACCCGGGCGTTCTTGAGGTCGAGCTTTTTGAGCCATTTGCCCGTGTTGATGTCACCGAACTGGACGAGCGGCGCCTCTACCGGAGACCAGACGACCCGGGCGTCGCGGCCGGCGAACTCGACCCAGTTCTGGACCGTGTGCCAGTCGAGGGTCGTGCCGGGGAGCTGCTCCGTGCCCGGGGCCATGTCGGCGTCGGCGATCTCGAAGCGGACACCGGGCGGCACCGGGCCGAGCTTGGCGCCAAGGGCTGCCGGGAGCCCCGGACCAACTTCGAACGGAAAGGCGAAATAGACGGCCTCGGGCGCGAACGTTTCCTCTTTATCGAGTATGTTAACGAGGTCGACGCGCTTGACGTCGTCGTAGAGGATGATGCGTTGCTCGAGTGACGGGCACATCTTCGGCGAACTCTTGACAATGAGGCTTGCGGCCACCGGCCCCCGCCAGCCGGCCTCGACCTTGGCCGACTCGGGCGACCAGCGGTTGAACGTCGCCCGCTTGGTCATGTCGTCCACGGCCTTGCGGCCGCCCTCGGGCTGTTCATAGATGTAGGCATTGAGCGGCCAAGGGCAGGTCTTGTCGACGAGCTCGCGGCCGAGCTCCTTGTCGTAAAGACTCGAGATGCCTCCCGTCTTCGCGTCCACGGTGACACGGTAGAAGCGGTTTTCGATGGTGCTGCCGCGGATTTCCAAACCGGGAGCCGCAGCGGCAGTGCCTGAGGGCGCCTCCCCCGCCGTGACCGCGAACACGGCGTAGCCCATCGAGGGGACGTTTTGCGCGAGAACCAGCATGGTGTCATCGCCCAGCATCTGGAATTTCGCGCCGCTGCCGAGGCGCCGGTCGACGACCCGAAGCTTGCCCTTCGCCTCGCGCAGGGGCCCGGCCGGAAGAGTCACGCGGACGACGTCGGTCCGGGCCCAGGAGAGCGGGTTGAAGACGGCGAACTCGAATTCACCGTCGGCGCTGATGAGCCGGGCCAGCGCCTCGGTCCCGCGCCGGAGGAGCGTCCGCGAGGCCTCCCGCGCCTCGTAAGCGAAGCTCGACTTCGCCGCCCACTGGCTTCGGGCGAGCTCCGATTGCGGCTCGTCGACCGAATTGTAGGCCCCCCAGGTATGCTCATCGTAGAGCATGGCTAGCTCGTGGGCCTCCCGGATCTGGCCCTCCGGGAAGCGGAAGGCCTTAGCCAGGTCGAGTTTCGCCGCCAGCGCCGAGATCTTTTCGGCCGAGACGAGGTCGCTGTGGGTCATGCGGTTAAGCCCGGTCTCGAAGGACGTCGAGGCGACGCCGTCGGTCCAGTAGTCGGGCCAGCCGAGCTTATGGACGGGAAGCGATTTCCCGTAGTCCTTCTCCAAACGCTCGAAGAATTCGCTCATGGTCGCCAGCCTCAGCCGCGGCGAGACGTAGCGCTCGTTCCATTCCTTGACCAGGTCGGAGAGGCCGCGCCCGGGTGGGCAGTTGTCCGTCGTCCAGGCCCCGATGTTGAAGGCGATGATGTCATAGGGATAATCGCCGCGCGCCTCGAGCTTGGCCAGATAGTCACCGACTTTCGGGGCGCTTTTCGCGACCGGTTCGTGGAGGAGAAGCTCGTAGTTCCCGAACAGGTAGTGCTCGCCGTTCCAGTGGAGGATGCGGCTGCCGTCGGGCGATTCCCACCAGAAGGCGTTGGGCCGGCGGAGCGGGGCCCGGGACCGCGTCTCGTTGATGCCTGTGGCGAAATAGCGGATGCCGGCCTGGGCGAAAACCTGGGGCAGGGCCCAGGAAAAGCCGGTGACGTCGTTGTTCATGGCCGAGCGGACCTCGAAGCCGTAGGTTCGGGCATACTCCCGGGCCAGGTCGACGGAGCGGATGATCTCTTCGTGGGAGAAGCCGTCGGACTGGTTGAGGTAAAGCCCGGACAGCTCGACGCGGCCGGCCCGGATGAGGTCGGCCAAAGCGCGGACATCGGCTTCGGGCCTGGTCCGGATGAAATTCTGGAGGGCCCAGGAGATCTCGATGTTCCAGCGGAATTTAGCGTCGTCGGGATAGGCGTCGGTTTGCCGGCAATATTCCATGACGGAATCGAGGTATTCGACGTGGTTTTGAGTGACACGCGTCTGAAGTTCGGTGTAGCCGATATCGGTGTGGGAATGATGGAAGAGATAGGCGGACCAGCGGCGCTGGGGGAGGAGAGTGATTTCGCTGCTGAGGACGGCCGTTCCGAGCTTGACTTCGAACCGCGCCTTGACCGGCTTCACGACTTCGGGAACGCGCACCTCGAAGACGTTGCGGCCGGGCTTGATGGAGAGGGAGGTCATGGCCAGGTCACAGGGTTTGCCGGCGACCCAGGCCCTGACGGCGACTTCCCCGCCTTCGGGGCCAGGGTAGTCGACGATGACCTGGACGACCTGCTTGACCACCGCCCCATCCTTGACCAGGAAAACGGTCGGGACGACGTCGAGCGCGGGTTTCGGGACCTGGTTCACGGAGGGCCCGGACGCCGGCGTCGTCTGGGACGATGTTTCTCCATGGGCGGACAGAACCGGCCCAGCGACAAGCGCGGCCAAGAGCAGGGGGCCCGCGCAGATAAGGGCGGCTTTCCCATTGGTTCTTTTTCGCATTTGAGGCCCTCCTTGGGTTTCAATCTAACACGCCCCGGGACCCGAGGTAAAGGTCCGGACGGCCGGCGGTTTGACCGCCCGCGGCGGATGTGCCATCATGGAGTTTTGAGGCCGAGATGATTATCCATCGGAACGCGACGAAAACGCTCCTTGCCCTGTCGATGGCCGCCGCGATCTCGGGTTGCGCTGTCGCAGCCGCCGCCCGGGCGGGCGATGCCGCGGCAGAGCCCCAGAAGAAAAAAAGCCTGGCCAGCGAAAAGAGCCCCCAGTACCAGTACGAGAAGGGCGTAATTGCCCTTCGTTACGGCCTCACCGACGAAGCCATCCGTTACGGGAAACTGGGCATCTCCCTGGACCCGGAGCACTTCAACTCCTGGAACCTCCTGGGGTCGGCCTATTACGCCAAGGCCGAGTACGGCCAGGCGGCCGAGGCCTACGGCAAGGCGGCGGCCCTCAAGCCGGACTCCGCAGACGTCCAGAGGAGCCTCGGTATGGCCTTGATCGAGCTCAAGGAGACAGAAAAGGCCAGCGCCGCCTTGAAAAAGGCCTTTGAGCTTGGCGAAGATGCCGAGGCCGCCTATTATCTGGGGCGGCTGTTCTACGTCGAAAAGAGGTTCGACGAGGCCCTGGAATACGCCCTCAAGTCCATCCGGAAAAACGGCAGGAGCGCCAAGGCGTACAACCTTAAAGGCGTCATCCTGAACCAGATGGGGCGCTACGCCGAGGCCGCCGGGAGCTTCCAGGCCGGCCTCGTCCTAGCCCCCGAGGACATCGGCCTCCAGGTCAACCTGGGCATCGCCTACATCAACACCAACGAGCCGGCCAAGGCCAGAGCCGTCTTCGAGGCGGTCCTTCCCAACATCAAGGAACAGGTGTTGAAGGACCAGGTCGAGAACTACCTCAAGTCCATCAAGGACGCCGGAAAGTAGCCCCGGAAAAGCGGGCTGCCATGGCCAGCAGGAAGGCCATCCCTTTTTCGACGAAGACCCGGCCGTCCGGGCAAAGGTCCTGGAAAATCCCCCGCTCGAAGGCGAAATCCCCGAGGCTCGAATTGTAGGTCTCGAGCCCGACCGTGCCATCGAAGCCGATCTCCGCGAGCGTCCGAAAAACGACCTCCCAAGGGACGAGCCCGCCGCCGGGTACACCCCGGTCGTTCTCGCAGGCATGGACCAGGGCGAGGCGCGGGCCGAGGACGCGCAGACCCTCGGCGTAGTCGCGGACTTCCGTGATGGCGTGGTAGGTATCGAACGTGGCCTTAATGTTCGGGTGGCCGGCGAGGGCTATGAGCCGCATGAGCTGGGCCGGCGTGTTGACGAGATGGGTCCGGAACCGGCTCATCGGCTCGAGGATGACGGCGACGCGGCGCGCGGCCGCGTATTCGGCCAGGGCGTGGAGGCCTTCGGCGGCGCGGGGGAACTCGTCGGCGGGCGGGCGGCGGCGCTTGACGACGCCCGGATGCCCGTAGAGACAACCGGCGTATGCGGAGGCGCCGAGCTCGGCGGACAGGTCGACCTGACGCTTGTGCCAAAAGAGGCCGCGGACGCGGTCGGCCGGGTCGTCGGCCGAAAGGTCGCAACCGAGGGGCCAAAGACCGCCGGGGCCGACGATGAGCTCGAGGCCGAGAGCGGCGGCGCGCCGGCCGGTCAACCGCGGACTGAAGACGACGTCGTCGCCGACGGAGAGCTCGAACATGTCCAGGCCCAGTTCCCGGGCGAGGTCGAGAAAACGCAGGTCGGCGTCCGACCAGCTCCGGGTGAAGAGGTAACAGTGGGCCCCGTATTTCACCAGGGAAAGATACCCCAGCTCCGCCTCGAGTTCAAGCCGAAGGGCGAAGGTGATATGATACGGTCATAAGAGGCAGGCCGAAACGTTTCGGCCTGCCGTACGTCTTATGGGGTGAAGACGGACGAAGAGATGAAATGCCCCGGCTGCGGGAACTCTGTCACGACAGGGCACGCCTTCTGCCCTCACTGCGGAAAAAACCTGAAGCAGACCTGCCCCGCCTGCTGTAAAACGGTCGAAGGGAACTGGAAGGCCTGCCCTTCCTGCGGCGCGGCCATCGACCCCGGTCAGCCGCGCCAGGCCTGAGGAATTATTTAAAGATCTCGCGGCGGAGAGAGGCCAGGGCGATGCGCGACTCGACCGGGTTGACGCCGATCCCGGGCCCGTCCGGGACGCGGATCGTGCCCGGGCCGCTGAGCTCGATGAAGGGGTCGATGACGTCCTCTTTATAATACCTCCGGCTGGCGCTGAGGTCGTTCGGGTACTTGAAATTTGGCAGCGTGGCGACGTGGAGGTTGTGGGCCCGGCCGATGCCACATTCGAGCATGCCGCCGCACCAGACCGGCACGCCGCGCGACTCGCAGTAGTCGTGGATCTTGCGTGTCTCGACGACCCCTCCGACCCGGCCGACCTTGATGTTGACGACCCGGCAGCTGCCCATCTCCAGGGCCGCCCGGGCCGTGTCGAACGACAGGATGCTTTCGTCGAGGCAGAGCGGCGTCGTCATCTCCCGCTGGAGCTTGGCGTGGTCCCAGAGGTCGTAGGGAGCGAACGGCTGTTCGATCATGAGCAAGTCGTAGGCGTCGAGGGCCTTGAGCGTTTCCATATCTCCCAAGCCGTAGGCGCCGTTGGCGTCGGCCTGGAGCATGATGTCAGGGTAATTCTCGCGGACGGCGGCGCAGGCCGCCACGTCCCAGCCCGGCTTGATCTTGATCTTGATCCTCTTGTAGCCCTGGTCGAGGTACTGCCCGACCCGGGCGACGAGGTCCGGGAGTGAATCCTCGATGCCGCAGCTCACCCCGGCCGCTATTTCGGTCCTGACGCCGCCGTAGAGCTTATGGAGCGGCAGCCCGGCCTTTTTCGCCTTGAGATCCCATAGGGCCAGTTCGATCCCGGCCTTGGCCATCCGGTTGCCCCGGAAGACGGCGGCTTCGCGGGCGTAGTCCTCGGGCTCGACGAGGCCCTTGCGGAAGACAAGCGGCACGAGGAACTCCTTCATGACGTGCCAGGCCGTCTCCGTCGTCTCGCCGCTGTAGAGCGGCGATTCCTCGGCCACGCACTCGCCCCAGCCGCAAACCCCGCCCTCGAAGACCTTGACCAAGCTGAAGGTCCGGTCGTAGGACCGGCCGAAGCTCGTCTCGAAGAAGTGCACGTAGGGAAGCTTGAGCAGGTCGATCTCGATCCGTTCGATGGCCATGCGCTGTCCTCCGCGTTCTCGATTCCCGCCTAACATAATCCAGGAGGCCCGCGGGATTCAAGGAAATCCGCGGCGGACATCCCCCTGCTCCTGGCCGCAGACGCCCGTTTCAGGAAAAAACAGGTTGATCCTGGGTTGAGGAGCGGTCAGCCCTTCTTGAGGACATAGAACGCGCGGTCGCCGAAAAGAAAATGGCCGGCGAAATAGCCGCGGCCGAAATAGGCCGTCATGATCCGGCGCAGGCCCGTCTGCCACTCGGCGATGAGGTCCGGCCGGCCGGCCAGGGCCTTGATGTCTCTCGGCACCTCGACCAGGACGACCGCGTCGTCGAGCCGCAGGTTCGGGCGGCCGGGCCGGTGGAACGGGTCCTCCCCGCGGGGCTTCCTCTCCAGGGCCTTGGGCAGGGTGGCGGTGTCGTATTCGGGTTTCCGGGCCTTGCCCTCGGACCGCAACTTCACCCGGCGGCCGCGGATCGGCCATTCGATGAGCATCCGGTCGGTGGGGATGCCCGGCCCTAGACAGAGGGCCGGGGTCAGGCCGTAGAAGTTGGGGAAATACGTCCGGGAAACGGCGCCCAGCGCCTGGAGGTTGAGGTTGGCGTTGCGCGTCAGGAGCGGGTCGTAGGTCCAGGTGATGAAGCGGTAGCCGCGCTTCACGGCTTCCTCCCGCTGGGCCCACTTGAGGGCCTTACCCAGGCCGTAGCCCTGGAAATCCGGTAGGACGGCGAGCAGGTGCGAATGCTGGCAGGATTCGCCCTTGAAGACGGCGGGGAAGGAGTAGACGAAGCCGGCGAGCTCGGGACCGACGAAGGCCCCGAGCAGGATGGCCCCCATCCGGCGCGAAACGGCGAACTGGTGGACGGGCGTCAAGTCGAGGTCCTCGTGCTTCCAAGCGACCCGCTGGATGTGGAGGAGCTTCTCGAATTCCTCGAAAGAAGCCAGGGGCTTGACGCGGACGCGCTTAGCCAAGCTTGACTCCTTTGCGGTGGGCCCGCCATTCGTAGATGCCGATGATGCGGCGGGCCATGGCTTCGGCGGAATATTTCTCGAGGACGGCCTCCCGGCCGCGCCCGGCCAGGCGTCCGGCCAGGACCTTGTCCAGGCAGATCTTGAGGATGGCGTCGGCCAGGGCCTTGGCGTTCCGGGCCGGGACGAGGAGGCCGGTCTCGCGGGGAGTGATGATGTCCCGGACCGCCCCGACGTCCGCGGCGGCGACGGGAAGACCGCTGGCCATGGCCTCGATGAGGAAGCCGCCGAGCCCGTCGAGGTGCGAGAAGACGGCGAACATGTTCAGGGAGGCCAGGACACGCGGCGCTTCGTTCCGCCGGCCTAGGAAATAGAAGACGTTGTCCATGGGGCATCCGACGGCGGGGTCGTCGAATTCGAGACGCAAGCTCCCCTCTCCGACGACGACGATCTTGACCTTCGGGGCCGACTGGCCGACGATCGCGGCCGCGTCGAGGAGCGTCCGGTGTCCCAGTTCGTCCTCGAGGGGGATGACGACGCCGGCCAGGAAGTCGTCCGGGCCCAAGGCGAGCTCCCTGCGGACGAAATCATCGGGGCCGAGGGCGGTGAACGGCGAAAAGTCCAGCCCCGGCGGGACAACCTCGACATTCCCTTCGGCGACGCCGCCGCGGATGAGGATCAAACGGACCCCTTCGGAGCCGGCGATGAAGGCGTCGACCGCCGCGAACGGCAGCCGCCCTTCGAGCGGAGAAGAGTCGGCAGGCCGGGAGAGGATGCGGACGGGGACCTGGGCCGAAATCGCCGCGGGAAGCCCGAGCGCAGCGCCCAGCGTCCCGTTGAAATGGACCAGCCGGCAGCCGTGGGTCTTCATGGCCCGAGTCAAGCCCTGCCGGACGACCCATTTCATCCGGCCGCGCATGCGCAGGGGGAGAACGGAAAAGCCCTCGTCCGCCGCTTTCTTCAGAAGATCGCCGCCGGGTTCGAGGACGAGGTGGGTCGCGTAGCCTTTCTTGCGGAGCTCGCGGGCTAGGCAGAGGACCTGGCGCTGGCTCTCGCTCCATTCGCGGCCGGCGTCGACGAGGAATAGGCTCAACGCTCCCCTCGGCGCCGGGTGTGGCTGACCGCCGACGTGTTCACAAGCTCATCTTATCACAGCGAAAAAAAATTAAAAGGTGATGTTGCGGGTCTCGAGGGTCGAGCCGGTCACCTTGGCGATGTTGGCCACGGCTACGTTGTAATCGACGAGGGCCCTGATCTCCAGCGACCGGGCGCTGGCCAGGGCGTCCTGGTACGTGAGGACGAAATAGTTCGTCGACATCCCGACGGCGAGCTTTTTCATCTCGGCCTCGAGCTGCTTCTGGGCCAGCTCGCGGGCGATGCGGTAGGCGTCGACGCTCTTGGCCGCGGTCTCGAGGGTCAGGACCGCGTCGCTGACCTCGAGGTAGATCTGCTGCTCCTGGTTCTTGAGGCGGGCCTGGGTCTGCTCGAGGTCGAGCTTGGCATAGGTGTAGTTGGCGCGGCCGACGACATCCCCGAAGGGGATGGTCAGGGTCAGCCCGGCCGTCCAGTTGTTGTACAGGAACCTGAACGTATCCTTGAACGCCTGCGCGGCGCTGCCCGGGTCGCCCACTGTCGGCGGCAGGAACGGGTTGTCCGGGTCGTAGATGTATTGCTGGCCGGAGATGCCGGGGCTGGCTTTGACGAGCTGGAGGTCGAGCTGGGGCAGGAGCTGGTTCTTAGCGTAACGGAAATTGATCATCTTGGTTTCGATCGTCGATTTCGCCACCTCGAGGTCCGGGCGCCTGGCCATCGCCTTTTCGAAGGCCTCGTCGAGGGTGATCGCAAAAGGTTTGAAGCTGGGCGTGTCGGCAGGACGGAGGTTCTGGTCCTTGGCCGAGGGATCCCCTCCCTGATTGAGGAGGGTCTTCAATTGGTCCTGGCTGCGCTTGACCATGGCTTCGGCCTGGAGGATATCGGCCTCCCGCCGGGCCACGGTGGCTTCGGCGTTGAGGACCTCGATCGGCGCCTTCTGCCCGACTTCGACTTCCCTCTTGGTCTTGGCCAGGAGGTCCCGCCCGCTCTGGAGGGCCTGCTCCAGGGTCTTCAGGTTCTCGACGGAATAGACGAGGTTCCAGTAGGCCGCTTCGACGGAGTAGACCAAGTTGATGAGGACGGTCTTGAACTGATTCCGGGAAACATCGAGGCTGTTCAGGGCCACGATGATCTCCCTCCGGCTGATCGACCAGCCGAAGTTCCGGAGCAGGGGTTGGGTCAGGGCAAAATTCAGGCGGCTCGTGAAGGACGGATTGTAGCTCTGGAAGAGCTGGTTGTTCTTCTGATAATCGTAGCTCAGGGATGCGGTGACACTCCCCCCGAAGGGGATCTGCTGGGCGATGGAGGCGGTCGAGCCCGTGGTCTTTGTGATGTACTTGCCCGAGCCCTGGAGCGACCAGGTCGAGAGCTGTTCCATCCGGTTCCCGGTCAAGTCGACCTGGAACGTCGGCATGAAATATTGCCGGGCCCGCGAAACCGAGGCCGAGGCCAGCTCGGGATTGAGGACCTCGACGGCCACGTTGAGGTTGTTCTTCAGGGCCTGGACGATCGAATCCTCGAGGGTCAGGGAAACATCCTTCTTCTCTTGGCCGATGGCAAAGCCGCCGAGAAGGGCCAGGACGAGGAACGAGATGACGATCCGTTGTTTATCCATATCCGTCCTCCGATGCATGGAATATCTTCGAAGAGACACCATTTGCAAGAATGATGCCAGAGTGCAAGATCACATTAGTATCATACGAATCCGGGGGCTTTTCGTTCACTCCGGCCACCGGATCTCGAGGTCCGTCATCTTGTTGAAAAGGGTCTTCCGGCTGACGCCCAGGGCCCGGGCCGCCCGGGTTCGGCTCCCGCCCACCTGACGGAGCGCCTCGAGGATGAGCTCTTTTTCGCGCCTTTCGGCGACACATTGAACCTCCTCCCGGAGGGACCCCGACGGCCCCGGGCCCGGCGGCCCAGGAGGCCGTCCGGCCTCCTGGACGGCGGCCGTGAGCCTGAGCCGGGCCGGGAGGGCCGCCTCGGTCACCCACTCGCTCTCGGCCATGACCATGGCCTCGTAGATGACGTTCTCGAGTTCCCGGACGTTTCCCGGCCAGCCGTAGCCCGCCAGGCGGGTCAGGGCGCCGGGGGCGAAGGCGAGGACGTTTTTATCGAGCTCCCGGGCATACTTGCGGACGAAGTGCTCGACGAGAAGCGGGATGTCCTCCGTTCTCTCGCGGAGCGGGGGCAGCCGGAGGGACAGGACGGCCAGCCGGAAATAGAGGTCCTCCCGGAAGTTCCCGCTCGCGACCTCCGCCTCGAGATTTTTATTCGTGGCGGCGATGACCCGGACGTCGACGGGGACGGTCTTCGTCCCGCCCACCCGGACGATCTCCCTTTCGCCGAGGGCCCGGAGGAGCTTGACCTGGGCGTCCTGGGACAGCTCGCCGACCTCGTCGAGGAAGATCGTCCCCGTGTTGGCCAGCTCGAACTTGCCCGTCTTGTCCGACCGGGCGTCGGTGAAGGCTCCCTTGACGTGTCCGAAGAATTCGCTCTCGATGAGGTCGCGCGGCACGGCCCCGCAGTTGACGATGACGAAGGGCCCGTCCTTGCGCGGGCTGGCGAAATGGATGGCCCGGGCCACGAGCTCCTTGCCCGTGCCGCTCTCGCCGCTGACAAGGACGGTCCCGTCGACGCGGCTCATCTTTTCCATGAGCTGGAAGACGGAGTTCATCCGGCCCGATGTCCCGACGATGTTCGAAAACCGGTACCGCGAAGTCAGTTCCGAACGCAGCGTCTCGACCTGGCGGCGCAGGTTCCGGATCTCCAGGATGCGGGAGACGTTGAGCAGGAGCTCGTCGTTGTCGATGGGTTTCTCCAGGTAAGCGTAGGCGCCGAGCTTGGTCGCCTCGACGGCGTTGCGGATGGTCCCGAAGGCCGTAATGATGATGATCTCCGGGCCGGGCTGGAGCTCGCGGAGTCCGGCCAGGACCTCGAGCCCGGGAACATCCGGGAGGTTCATGTCCAGCAGGACGACGTCGGGCTCGAAGAGGCGGGCTTTCTCGAGACCCTGGCGGCCGTTCTCCGCGGCGGCCACCTGGAAGCCGCGGTCGCCCAGGAGGACGGAAAAGACCTCGCGGATGCTCTTCTCGTCGTCGATGACCAGGATTCGGGGAACCATGGCGGCCTCCTCAACTCGCGGGCAGGGTGACGAGAACCGTCGTCCCCTCCCCGAGACGGCTGCGGACTTCTATCTCTCCGCCGTGCGCCTTGACGATGGTGTAGCATATCGACAGGCCCAGCCCCGTGCCGCCCTTCTTGGTCGTGAAGAAGGGGTCGAAGACCTTGTCCAGGTCCTCTTCGGAAATGCCCGGCCCCGTGTCGGTGACGCGGACGAGGGTCTTCCCGTTTTCGAGGACGATGTCCTCGACGCTGAGCGTCCCTCCGCCGTCCATGGCCTGGACGGCGTTGAGGAAGACGTTGAGGAAGACCTGCTTGACCTGGGACCTGTCGGCATTGACGATGACCGGCGCAGCGGGGAACGACGGCCTGACCTCGACGCCCTTGGCCCGGGCCTGGATCGAAACCAGGGCGACGCTCTCCTCGAGGAGCGCGACGAGGTCGCAGGGCTCCTTGTGGATCTCCGATGGACGGGAGAACGAGAGGAGCGCGGTCAGGATCTCGTCGATCCGGTCGGTCTCCCGGAGGGCGACGCCGAGGAGCTTTTTTTCGGTCTCCTCGCGGCAGCGGGATTCCAGGTACTGGAGGGAGGACTTGATGGACGTCAACGGGTTCCGGATCTCATGGGCGGCCCCGGCGGCGAGCTCGCCGATCGTGGCCAGCCGGTCGGCTCGGAGCATGCGGCGGAAGCGCACCCTCTGCTCCTTGTAGAGCAGGGCGTTTTCGAGGGCGATCCCGGCCTGGGGCATGAGTGAATCGATGAAAGCCGTTTCATCGGCGGAGTAGGGCCCACCGTCCCCCTTCGGCCCGGCGCAGAGGATCCCGATAAGCCGGTTCATGGACAGGACCGGATAACAGAGGACGAAGCCGAGGCGGCTGAAAACCGTTTTCTCTTTCTCTCCCAGGAAGCTGAAGACGCCGGGCCTTCTCCGGACGTCGAGGAAGGTCTTGTTGACCTTGAGCCACTTGGCTAAATGGTCCTGGCCCGAGAGGACGACCCCGCGGAGGTCGGCCGGGGGATAGCCGGAAACGGCCCCGACACGGAACTGCCCGAGATCGTTGTCATAGACGAAAAACACCAGCCGGTCCACGGCGATCGCTTCTTTGATCGTTCCGAGCAGGTTCAGGACGATCTGTTCGAAATCCTCGATCAGGTTGAGGCTCTCGGCGAACTCCCGGAAAATCGTTCGGGCGTGGACTCCGCGGCGCTTCCCGCCGAAAACCCCTCGGACCCAGCTTGTTAAACGGGACACCCTTCTTTGCTCCTAATTCTATTTCTACGAGGATACAGGAAACCCCGGCGAAAGTAAAAAGCCGGGGAAGTGGGTAAAAGGGGAAACAATTTCCCCCGATGTGGGTAACCAAGGTAACGCCGACGAGATCTTCGCACCGAGGCCCCAACTTGGCATTATCCTTGCACTAGCCAGGACGAAACCGATGGAGGCTAGACCATGAAAGTCCATAAACTCGTCCTCATCCTGACCGCGGTCCTTCTCCTCGTCCTATTGCTCCCCGCCCAAACTCAGGATTCGCAGAGCATGAAGCTCCTCCGCTTGAAGAGCGCTCAGCTTTCACTCGACCTGAAAAAGGCCGATTTCGACCGCTACCTGAAACTCAAGGAGGAAGGCCTGGCCTCCGAGGCCGATTTCTCCCAACGGCAGACGTCCTACCTCCAGGCCCAAGTCGACTATCAGCAGGCCCTGATCAGCTTCATGGGCAGCGAAGCCCGGATCTCGGTCGCCAGCGCGGTCAAGTTCCAGGACGGAAGAGGCAAAAAATTCGTCCGGGTGGCCTTGCGCTACGCCTCCAAGGAGCTCAAGGAGCTGGCCAACCTCAAGATCAGCGCCGAGGACCTCTTCCCGCTCGACTTCATGAAGGAGATCAAGGACGTCTACGTCTCGCTCCTTTCGGAAGGCAAGATCGTCTCCGACCCCTACGAGAAGTCCGTCGCATCGATGCCCATCGAGACCGAGCGCGAGGTCACTTTCCAGCTCCTCAAGGACGTCGAGAACCTCGAGATCAGCGTCTCCTACTCGGGGAAGACGGAGAAGACGTCCGTTTATCTTCAAAAGGGCGTCAGCGCCAACATCGTCACCGTCAACTCCGCCCAGTTCTCCCAGGAAGCCGACCTCGAGAGCACGGCCACCTTCGACCTGTCGCTCGAGAAGTTCAGCGGCGAGGCCAACGTCTTCAAGCTCGAGGCCGTCAACCTGCCTCAGCAGATCACCTACGAGTTCAGCGACCCGACGACGAGCGCCCGTCTCTCCCAGATCAAATTCAGCGAGGGCGTCACCAGCCTCAAGCTCCAGCTTAAGCTCTACCTCCCCAAGAACCCGGACGACCGGGTCGTCCTCGACAAGCCCCTCGAGTTCTTCGTCCTGGCCCTCGACAACGACCAAACGCAGAAGCTCCGCGCCCTCGAGACGGCCGCGGGGATCGGCCCCAAGGAGATCGAGGGCCTGAAGGCCGGGTCGGTCAAGCTCGAGCTCATCCCGCGCGGCGTGCCCAAGGTCGAGGTCCAGGCCGTCAACCTCTACCACGAGATCAAGGCCGGCGACGACATCAGCATGGACGTGACCATCCGCAACACGGGGACCCGCAAACTCAACAACGTCCGCGTCTTCTGCGACCTGCCGCTCAACTGGCGCGTCGAGATCAAGCCGGACCTCCTGCCGACCCTGGAACAGAGCAAGGACGAGGTCGTCAGCATCAAGTTCCTGCCCCCGGTAGGCGTTTCCGTCGGCGATTACGAGCCGAAGATCCGGACCGACGCCGTTGCCGACAACCGGCGCGTCGAGTCGGAGGACAAGATCGTCCGCATCCACATCACTTCGAAGGCCAACGTGCTTGGCATCGGGGCTCTGGTCCTGCTTCTCGTCGGCCTGCTCGTCGGCATCGTCGTCTTCGGCATCAAGCTGACAAGGAGATGAGCATGAACCCCATCCTGAAAGCCGACGACCTGTCCAAGCGCTACGAGGACGGCGTCCTGGCAGTGGATCACCTGAACCTGAGTATTTACCCCGGCGAGGTCTACTGCCTGCTTGGCGCCAACGGCGCCGGCAAGACGACGACGATCAACCTCTTCCTGAACTTCATCCCGCCGACGACCGGGACCTGCTTCATCAACGGGATCGACGTCACCAAGGACCCGCTCGAGGCCAAGAAGCACGTCGCCTTCGTTTCCGAGAACGTCATGCTCTACGGCAACTTCACGGCCCGCCAGAACCTCGACTTCTTCGCCAAGCTCGGCGGCAAGACCGCCCTCGCCAAGAACGACTACTACCAGGTCATGCGCCGCGTTTCGCTCCAGGAGAAGGCCTTCGACCAGCGGGTCAAGAACTTCTCCAAGGGCATGCGGCAGAAGCTGGGCATTTCCATCGCCATCATCAAAGACGCCCCGGCCATCCTGCTCGATGAGCCGACCTCGGGCCTCGACCCCAAGGCCGCGACCGAGTTCCTGGAGATCATGGCCGAGCTGAAGAACGAGGGCAAGGCCATCCTGATGTCCACGCACGACATCTTCCGGGCCAAGGAGATCGGCGACCGCGTCGGCATCATGAAAGAAGGCCGCCTGGTCATGGAGCGGACGCGCCAGGAGCTCCAGTACGAGGACCTGGTCAAGATCTACATCGACTACATGAAGTCCGAGCCGTTGGCAGTATGATGCCGGCATTATTAGAGGGTAATTCGGAAATTGGTATTGTGTCCCCGAATTAGGAGAGCCCAAATGACGTGGACGATCGCCCGAAAAGAGATCCTTTCGAACCTGCTCAGCTATAAGTTCTACGTCGTCATCATTCTCGCGGCCGTCCTCGCCGCCACGAGCTTTTTCGTCATGACCAGGGACTACAAGGAGCGGCTGGCAGACTATGGCCTCATCCGGCCCAAGCCGAGCGAGCCCATCGCCGTCAATCCGCCGAACGCGCTGTCGATCTTCGCCAAGGGCCTGGACGAGGCCATGGCCCGGTCCTTCGAGGTCAGCCGCATCGGCGTCACCGTCCGGGCCGGCCAGAAATCCGGCAACGCCATCTTCGCCTTCTTCCCCACGCCGGATTTTCTCTACGTCGTCCGGGTCGTCCTCTCGCTCGTCGCCCTGCTCTTCGGCTTCGACCAGGTCAGCCGCGAGAGGGAAGCCGGGACACTCCGCCAGATGCTGGCCAACCAGACCTCCCGCTCCGCCATCTTGCTCGGCAAATGGGCCGGCAACTTCCTCAGCCTGGCCGTTCCGTTCCTGCTGGTGACGACGCTCGGCATCGCCGTCCTCGGCCTCGATCCGGACATCCGCTTTTCGGCGGACCAAGTCCTCCGGCTGGCCCTCATCCTCGTCCTGACGCTCGTTTACATCGCCTTTTTCCTGAGCCTGGGGATCCTCATTTCGACGCTGACACGGCGGGCGTCGAGCTCCGTCGTCATCCTCCTTTTCATCTGGGCCCTCCTCGTCTTCATCCTCCCCAACCTGGGCACGCTGGTCGCCCGGCAGGTGGTCGACGTGCCCTCCGTCCGGGCCCTCAGCGAGAAGCGCCAGCAGGTCTGGACACGGGAGGTCCTCCTGCGCATCAAAGGCCAGGGGGACATGCCCTCGCACATCAAGACGATCAGCGCCGAAAACGACGCGCTCGAGGCCGACTACCGGCTCAAATTCGACCGGCTGGTCAACCTCTCGAAGAACATCAACCGTATCTCGCCGGTGGCCAGTTTCGTCTACGCGGCGACCGAGATCGCCGGCACGGGGATCGGCGAGGAAGGCGCGTTCAAAAGCGAGGTCGTCCGGTATAAGAACGCCGTGCTCGAGAAGATGCTCGCTTCCCCGGACCTGAAGAGCTCGGAATATCCGGCGTTCCTCTACCGTTACCGGCCGCTCGGCCGCGTCCTGGCCGCGGGAGCGCTTTTCGACACGGTCTGGCTGGCCGCCTTCGGCGTAATTTTTTTCGCCCTGAGCTACCTCGCCTTCGTGAGATACGACGTCCGCTGAGAGGGGATCGGAGGAGCCATGATCGCAACGATCGTCAAGAAAGAGATCCTGGGGCACATCATCTCCTTCCGTTTCATCGTCACCCTGGCCCTGCTCCTCGTCGTCGTGCCGGTGACGACGTTCATCCTGACCAACGATTACCTGAAGAGAATCGACGACGCCTCGCTCCGCCAGGCCGAAATCGAGACCTACCTGAGGAGCTACGGCCACTTCAACCGGATCGGCAACATCCTCCAGGCGACGCCGTCGCCGATTCCTTTCTACTCGCTCATTAGGGGCCTCGCGCCGGACATCAACCTCGGGCAGTTCGACAACGACCCCCTGCCGGTCATGTTCCCCCTTATCGACCTCGTTTTCATCGTCACCATCGTCATGAGCCTCGTCGCCTTGATCTTCGCCTACGACGCCGTCAGCGGCGAAAAAGAAGACGGCACCCTCAAGCTGGCGCTGGCCAACGGCCTCGCCCGGCCCAAGGTCATCCTGGCCAAGGTGGCCGGCGGCGGACTGACGCTTCTCGTCCCCTTCCTGCTGTCGCTCGTCATCGGCCTGCTCGTCATCCTCGTTCACCCGGGAGTCGACTGGAAGGCTCCGGACTGGAGCGCCCTGGCCCTGATCACGCTGGGCACGGCGTTCTACGTCATGTTCTTCTACGGCCTCGGCGTCTTCATCTCCTCCCGCCATCACTCCAGCTCGGCTTCGATCATGACCTCGCTCCTCATCTGGGTCCTCCTCGTGCTGGTCATCCCCAGCTTGAGCCCCTATATCGCTTCCTTCCTCTCACCCACTCCGTCCCGGATCCAGGTCGACCGGGAGGTGGGCCGGCTCGGCGACACGGAACGGGACGACCTCGGACGAAAGCTTCAGGCGGAACGGATGCGCGAGCTTGTCGCCAAGTACCCGGTCCTGGCCGAGCGCCTGTCCGAGGCCGATAAAAAGCGGCTCATGGAGCGGGACCCGGCCGCGAGGGAGGCCTTCGAGGCGGCGGCGAAGGCGACGCAGGGCGCGTGGGATGAGGCCAACCGGGTCCAGGGTGAAAAGATCGAAACCGTCAGGAGGGCCGCGGCCCAACAGGAAGAGGCCCAAACGGGATTGGCTCGGACGATTTCCATGGTTTCGCCGCTCTCCGTATTCACCTATATGGCCACGGACCTCAGCTCGACGGGCTTGCGGAACGAAGCTTACTTCGGCCGGATAAGCGGCGCCTGGGATCGGGCTTTCTGGGACTACGCGCGAAAAAGGGTTGCTGAGCTTCAGGCCAAGGATCCGACCAAGGACTGGTGGAACACGCCCGTGGACATGAGCGACCGGCCCCGGTTCGCCTACACCGAAGAAGAGCTCGGCGGCAGAGTCCAAGCGGCGCTGCCTGGATTTTTATTATTGTTGGGCTACGGTCTCGTCTTCTTCGCCCTTGCCTATGTCTCGTTCCTCCGCTACGACCCCCGCTAGGCAATCTCGTCCCGGGTGCGGAGGCCCGGTCTTCCGGCCGACCTTGACATCCTGCGAGCCCCGATTTATGCTTCCGAAAACGAGATGATCCCAGGCAACGAGAACTCGGCGGCGCAACCGGGCCGGCGGCTGGCCAGCCTCGACGCCTTTCGCGGCTTCGTCATCCTGACCATGGTCTTCGTCAACTACCTCGCAGGGATGAGAGACATCCCCTTCCTGCTCCGGCACGCGCCCACGGAGATGGACGTCTTCACGCTGACCGACGTCGTCTTTCCCGGTTTCCTCTTCATCGTCGGGGTATCCATCCCCTTGGCCCTGGTTAAGAGGAAGGCCGAAGGGCGGGCTTCCCTCGCCATTGTCGGCCATATCCTCGTCCGGACGCTGGCCCTTCTTTTCCTCGGCGTCCTCATGGTCAACCAGGACCGATATTCGGCCGAAGCGGCGGGCCTCGGCAAGAACCTCTGGTATTTCCTGGCGATGGCGGCAGTCTTCATCCTCTGGGCCGTCATGCCGAAGGGGGCGGAGCCGTCGAAGAAGCGGATCTACGGCGCTTTGAAGATCGCCGCGGCCGCCCTGCTCCTCGTCCTGGTCGTCGTTTTCCGCGGACAAGACTCCGGAGGCGACGTGACCTGGCTCCGGACATCCTGGTGGGGGATCTTGGGAATGATCGGCTGGACCTACCTGGCCGGCTGTCTTCTTTTCCTGGCCGGCCGCGGGAACAGGGCCGTCCTGGCCGGGGCGATCGGGCTCATGACGGCCCTCTACATCGGAGGCCGGCACGGCGGGCTCGACTTTCTCGGGCCCGTCAACGCGTTCCTCAACGTCGGCAGCATCTTCGGGTCCCACGCAGCCATCGTCGCCGCAGGGATGCTGGCCGGGACTGTCTTTCTCCCCGGGACGAACATCTCCGCGCCGAGGGCCCGCATCCGGTTCGTGTTCACCCTGGGAGCGGCCCTTCTTCTTGCCGGATACACCCTCAGGCCCCTCCACGGCTTCAGCAAGAACGCGGGCACCGAGTCCTACTGTCTGGTCACGGCAGGCATCAGCACGCTCGTTTTCCTACTTTTTTACATCGTTCTGGATGTCCTCGACGGCAAAAAGGCCGCGGTTTTCCTGCTCCCCGCCGGGAGAAACCCGCTCCTGGCCTATCTTTTGCCGGGCTTTATCGACGCATCCGCCCGGCTCCTGGGCGGCCTTATCCATGTCGATCTCTGGCGGGGGCTCTGGCCTTTCTGGGAAGCGGGGGGCCTGGCCGGGATTCTCAACGCGGCGGCGATGACGGGCATCATCCTCGTTCTTACCGCGCTCCTCGGCCGGGCCGGGCTGACCCTCAAGCTTTAGTTCAGTCCTGGGCGTGTCTCTCCGGGGATGCCCGGACCCCAAAGGCCCTCTTCCCATTCAATATCCGATCTGATCAATCGTATTCTTCATTTCGGCGCTGAAGCCAAATCCGACCGCGAATTAATTGGGGAATGGGTATTGTGTCCCCGAATTAGCGGGCGTAGGCGTCGAGGTCGAGGTCTGTCGCGGGATCGGGGCGGCGGGCGAATTTCTTGAGGGCCAGGGCGCCGACCATGGCCGCGTTGTCCGTGCAGAGCTTGGGGGAGGGCACGAAGGCGGGAAGGCCGGCATCCTGGGCGAAACCTTGGAAACGGGTCCGCAGCCGCGTGTTTCGGGCGACACCGCCGCAGAGGACGAGCGACCGGGGTTGGACCTCATCGGCGGCACGGCGAAGGTTGTCGACAAGGGTCCGGGCGACAACCTCTTCGAAGCTGGCCAGGAAATCGGCCAGCCGCGAATCGTCTTTACTTACCCCTCGCTCCCGAATGTGCTTCAGGGCCGCGGTCTTGAGACCGCTGAAGCTGAAATCGAGGCTCCGGTCCTTCGTCCGCGGCACGGCGAAATGAAACGCCTTGGGGTCGCCGCCGCGGCCGAGCTTCTCGATGACCGGCCCGCCGGGATAGCCGAGGCCGAGGAACTTGGCGATCTTGTCCAAGGCTTCCCCCGCCGCGTCGTCGCGCGTTCTGCCGAGGAGCTTGTAGGAGAGCGGCTCCTCCATCATGTAGAGGGCCGTGTGCCCGCCGGAGACGAGGAGCCCCAGGACGGGATACTCGATACCGGGGTTTTCAAGAAAACACGCTTCAAGATGGGCCTCGAGGTGGTCGACGCCGACGAGCGGTTTCTTGTGATAGTAGGCCAGACCTTTGGCGAAGGACAGGCCGATGAGAAGCGAGCCGACGAGGCCGGGGCCCTGGGTCACGGCGTAGAGTTCGACTGCTTCGAGTGCGACGCCGGCCCGAGACAGCGCTTCGCCGACGATGGCCGCAATCGTCTTGATGTGCTGGCGCGAGGCGAGCTCCGGCACGACCCCTCCGAACGGGGCATGGACCTCATCCTGGGACAGGACGATGTTGCTGAGGGCTTCGGGAACCGCGGAACGCCCGTCAAGAGGGACAGTCCCGCTTCGGGGACAGTCCCCATTCGGAGCGCGGAGGACGGCCGCGGAAGTCTCGTCGCACGAAGTTTCGATGGCCAGGATAAGCACGGGGCAGTGACCTTTCCCCCGTATATTATCAGAAAAATCCCCCTCCCGTAAGGAGATGAGTTGGCTCAGGCCTCAAGACCGGGCAGGCATCAGGAATGGGGACACGTACCGGATAGTTTTTTGTGCCTCCGGTGCATGTCCCCTCGGCTATTCTCCCTTGGGCTATTCGTACCTCCAGTACTTGTCCCCGGGGCTATTCCCGGACCTACGGCCGTCGCTGCCGAATCTCCAGATGGGCAACAATGCTAAATTTTTCGCACAAGCGCAACATCCCCGCCGGGTCCGTCGTATTAATTTTAGAACAGTGGGAATTTCTTGCCTTTACAGCTGTCTTATTTTTCAGGTAGATTTATTGACAAATTGGCCCGAAAGTTGCTTATTGTAGGCTAAGAAAGTAAGGTTAGGTCAGCACTCGGGTTTCCAGCGCTCGAAGCGTCCTCTTTTTAAGATAAATTAGGAGGTGGGCAATGCGCGTCCCCAAAGCCGTCCTGGGCGGTTTTCTGATCCTCGTTCTGGCCGCCGCCGGCGTATATTTCCTCGTCCTCGACAAGACCCCTGCCAAACCTGAAAATCAGGCGGAAAACGCCGCCGCGGAGTCCCCGGGAGGGAGCGCCGCCTCCGCCCCCGACCAGAAAGTTGAAGCCGCCCCGCTCCCGGTCAAGGTCTCCAAAGCGGTCATCGGCGACCTGATCATGACCCTCAAGTCTCCGGGGGAAGCCTACACCGAGAAGCGTATCGCCATGAAAGCCGAGGTCGGCGGGGTCGTCAAGAACCTTTACGCTGCCGAGGGCCGCCACGTCCGCGAAGGCGACCTCCTCGTCGAGCTAGAGGACCGCGAATACCGCCTGCGCCTGGAAAGGCTCGAGGCTACACGCTTGCGCTACCTCTCGGAGCTTTTCCTCGAGAAGCAGTTCTCCGCGACCGACCAACAGCCCGCTCCCGCCATGGTCGACAAGATGAACAAGGCCCAGGCCGATTACGAGCGCATCTCCGAGGCCTTCAAGAAGGGCCTCGTCTCCCAGGTCGATCTGGAAAAATCCCAGGCCGACTACGAGCTGGCCCTGATCGAGGCCGGCCGCAAGAAGGACGAGGTCCAGGCCTCGACCAAGGGCCTGACCCAGGCCGAGGTCGACGTCAAGATCGCCCGCATGGACCTCGAGAAAACACGCATCCGCGCCCCCTTCGCCGGCATCGTCACCGACATCAAGCTCTCGCCGAAGGAGCGGCTCGACGCCGGCCGCGAGCTCTTCACCCTCGTCGACATCAGCCGCATCAAGGTCAAGGCCAAGGTCCTCGAGAGCGAGGTCGGCAAGGTCGTAGCCGGCCGCGAGGTCGAGCTCCGCTTCAGCGCCTTCCCCGGCCGGGCCTTCAAGGGGCGCATCGAGGCCGTCAGCCCCGTCATCGACGCCGCGGATAAGACCTGCGCCGTCCACGTCGCCATGGATAACCCGTCCGAAGAGGTCAAGCCCGGCATGCACGCCGAGGTCGAGTTCCCGACCGAGATCTTCAAGGACCGGCTGCTCGTTCCGCAGCAGGCTATTCTCGTCCGGGGCGGCCGCAAGCTCGTCTTCGTCGTCGAGGGAGACGTGGCCAAGTGGCGCTACATCGATGTCGGCCTCGAGAACGAGCGCTTCGCCGAGGTCCTGCCCGGTAAGGAGCCGGGCTGGGGCGTCACCGCGGGCGATACTGTCATCATCGAGGGCCATATCACCCTGGCCCACGACACCAGGGTCAACATCGTCGATTAGCTCTTGGACCCGAGGAGGGAGCCATGAGAAAACCCGGACGGCAGATTATCCCGGTGTTTCTTCTCGGCTTGCTGGCCGTCACGGGCATCGGCTCCGGGCAGGTTATAGAGAACCCGGCCAAGCCGAAGGCAGCGAACGCCGGGCGGGTCGTCGTGCCGCAAGAAGTCCTAGCCATCTCCGACGAAGGGACGAGCGATTTCCATAACGGCGAATTCCTCTGGGTCGTCGAGCGGTCCGAGGACGAGACGGTCACCATCAAGAAATACCGCGTCGGGATTTGAGGGGCGAATTCGCTTGACGGAAAAAGGAGGCCGCTCATGAAAATCAACCGGGGATACATCCTGATCATCGGCCTGGCGCTCCTGGCCTTCCTGACGGCGCCCGCGGCGTCCGATCAGGACAAATGGAAGGGCGCAGTCGTCAAAGAGGGCGAAGTGACCGTCGTCAAGAACCCCAAGGAGCCGCTTTACAAGACACCCGTCCTCGAACTCAAGGAAGACCTCTCGCTCGGCGGGCCGGAGGCCCAGGGCGACTACGCCTTCGGCCAGATCCGGACTGTCATCGTCGACGACGCCGGCTCGATCTACGTCCTAGACCAGCAAAGCTCTCACATCAAGGTCTTCGACGCCTCCGGCAAATACCTCCGGACGATCGGCCGCCAAGGCCAGGGGCCGGGCGAGCTCGAGTCACCCATGACCCTGTCCATCAACCGGACGTCGGGCGAGCTCGCCGTCCACCAGGCGAGTCGGCGGATGTCCTACTTCAAAACGGACGGAACGTTTCTCCGCCATCTTTCCTTCAAAGAGATGTGGGCCCTTCGCGGCCGGGTCGATTCCAAGGGTAACATCTACATCACCGAGGGCTTCATCGACGAAAAAGACCCGCGCTATGAGACAAAAAAACTCGGCCCGGACGCGTCCGTCAGGGCCGTGCTGGCAAAATCGCCCGCTCCGACGGGGGGCGGAAAGCTCAATCCTTTCATGGCCATCAGCTACTTCCTGGTCGACCGGGCCGACAACCTCGTCTACGGGTACCCGGAAACTTACGAGATCCAGTTCTTCGGCCCCGCGGACCATAAGGTCTTCAAGAAGATCACGCGGGAGTACGATCCCGTGGCCGTCACGGCGGAGGAAAGGGATAAGCAGGAAAAGGACATCCCGCCGGGGATGACGATCAACTTCGATTTCTCGAAATACCACTCGGCCTATACCCGGTTCTTCCTGAGCGACCTGGGGCACGTTATCGTCCAGACATGGGAAAAGACGAAGGACGGGATGTTCGTCCACGACATCTTCGACGCCGAGGGGAAGTTCATCGGCCGCATTCCTCTCAAACCCTCCGGCGTCGAGATCCTCAAGGGAAGATACTACGCCCTCGAGGAGGACGAAGACGGCTATCAGATCGTCAAGCGCTACGCCGTGACCTGGACCGTCAAGTAAACGAAAGCGAGGGACCATGAAGCTCGCCCGCCTCGCCGTCGACCGGCCGGTGACGATGTATATGTTCTACATCGCCGTCATCCTCCTCGGCGCCGTGTCGCTCCGGGAGCTCTCCGTCGACCTCCTGCCCGACATCAGCTACCCGCGCCTGTCGGTCATCACCAATTACCCCGGCGTCGCGCCCGAGGAGGTCGAGACCCTGATCACCGCTCCCCTCGAGTCCGCTGTCAGCCGCATCCCGGGCCTCCGCCGCGTCGAGTCGGTGTCGAAAGAAGGCATCTCGCTCCTGACCCTCGAGTTCGACTGGGGAACGAACATGGACTTCACCATGCTCCACACCCGGGAACAGCTCGACAACGCCAAGGACCGCTTCCCCGAGGACGCCGATAGCCCGACCATCATCCCGCTCGACCCCCAGAGCCGGCCGATCATGACCCTGGCCCTGACGGGCGACCGGAGCCTCCTCGAGCTCAAGGAGTTCGCCGAGGAGCTGGTCAAGCCGCGCCTCGAGCAGATCGAGGGCGTCGGTTCGGCCGAGACGACCGGCGGCGTCGAGCGCGAGATACAGGTCGATGCCGACCCGCGCAAGCTCGCCCTCTACGGGCTCAAGGTCGAGGACGTCGCCGCCCGCGTCAGCTCCTTCAACCGCAACCTCCAGGGCGGGACGATCCGTAAGGGGACGTTCAAGTACGCCCTCCGCGTCGTCGGCGAGTTCGAATCGCTCGACGAGATCGGCGAGATCAGCCTCAAGGTCACCAAAGAGGGCGGCGTCGTCCGTCTCCGCGACGTGGCCACGGTCCGCGACGGGATCAAGGAGCGGCAGGGCATGACCCGCCTCGACGGGGCCGAGAGCATCGGCCTCCTCGTCCGCAAGGAATCCGGGGCCAACACGGTCAAGGTCACGAAGCTCGCCCGCGAGGTCATCGGCCAGATCCGCAAGGAGAACCCGGGCGTCGCGCTGAGCGTCGTCAGCGAGCAGTCCAAGACGATCGAGGACGCCATCGGCGCGGTCAAGGACGAGCTCATCCAGGGCGCCATCCTGGCCTTCCTGATCCTGCTCCTCTTCCTCCAGGAGTGGAAGACGCCGCTCATCATCGGGACGGTCATTCCCATCTCCATCATCGGCACGTTCAGCCTGCTCTTCTTCGGCGACATTTCCCTCAACATCATGTCGCTCGGCGGCCTGGCCTTGGGGGTGGGCATGCTCGACGACTGCGCCGTCGTCGTCTCGGAGAACATCTTCCGCCACCGCGGCCTGGGCAAGAGCCTGAAGGAGGCGGCCTATATCGGGACGAAGGAGGTCGGGCCGGCCGTCATCTCCACGGCCCTGACGACGATCGTCGTCTTCCTGCCGGTCATCTACGTCCGCGGCGTCGCCGGCCAGCTCTTCAAGGATACGGCCCTGACGGTCACCTTTGCCCTCCTCGCTTCTCTCCTCGTCTCGCTGACCCTCATCGGCACGCTCCAGTCGAGGACGTTCGACTTCGGCGTCGGCACCGAGCGAGGCTGGAAGTGGACCTGGGGGCTCAAAAAATTGCCCGTCGCGGAGCGTCCTCTCTACGCCGTGTTCAAGGCCATCGGCTTCGTCCTGAATTTCCTCGCGAGCTTCATCGTCCAGCTCTTCGCTTTCATCTTCCATTATCTCGGATTACCCTTCCGCCCGGTCCTCAAGGCGGTCTTCTCGGCCTTCAACGCGGTCTACGGCCGGTTCATCGCCTGGTATCAGCGGTTCCTCAGGTGGAGCCTCGACCACAAGGGCCGGGTCATGGCCTGGACACTCGTCTTCTTCGCCGTCACCTTCGCCCTCGGCGGCCTCGTCCGCCGCGAGCTTATGCCGCGCATGGAAACGAACACGTTCGAGCTCGACCTCAAGATGCCCGTCGACTTCTCCTTCGAGCAGACGACCGAGATGGCCGTCATGCTCGAAGGCCGCCTCCGCAGCCTTCCGCCCGTCCGGACCGTCCTCGCCCAGGTCGGCATCGTCAGCGGCATGGAGAGCGCCGATCCCAACATCTCCGTCAACTCGGCCCGCGTCTTCGTCGAAGTCGAAAAGCCCAAACAGCTCGAGGGCGTTCTCGACGTCATGCGCGCCCGCCTGGCCCAGTTCCCCGACGTCGCCTACTCCATCGTTCGTGAGCAGTCGACCATCAGCCAGTTCCTGGCCCTGTCCACGGCCGAGGTCGGGCTCAAGGTCAAGGGCAGGGACCTCGACCGCCTGAAGGAAATTTCCGAGGACCTGGTCGGCCGGCTTAAGGGAATACCGGGCATCGCCGACCTGGCCACCAACATCGGCGAGGGCAAGCCGGAGTTCAAGGTTACCGTCGACAAGGACGCTATTAAAAGATACCCGGGCCTGACGCCCTCGACGATCGGCGATTTCCTGGTCAGCGCCGTGCGCGGCCGGGTGGCCACTCAGTTCCGGGAAATGGAAAAGAAGTACGACATCCTGGTCCGCCTCGAGGACGCCTCGCGGCAGAATATCGAGGCTCTTCTCGGCGAGACCCTGCCCTTCGAGGGCAAGCTCGTCCCTCTCCGGGATCTCGTCTCCTACGAGGTCGTCCGCGGCCCGCGCGAGATCCGCCGCGAGAACCAGCAGAGGGAGGTCCTGGTGACGGCAAACCTCAAGGGGCGAAAGATCAGCCAGGTCACGCCGGCCGTCGAGAAGGCCATCGCCGGCCTGCGCTTGCCGACCGACTACCGCGTCGTCTGGAGCGGCGAACGCGAGGAGATGAGCCAGTCGTTCCGGAGCCTTGTTCTGGCCCTCCTGCTGGCCACCCTGCTTACTTACATGATCATGGCCGCCCAGTTCGAGTCCCTCGTTCATCCGTTCATCGTCATGTTCACCCTCCCCATGGGCGCGGCCGGCGCCATCGTGGCCCTTCTTCTCACGGGCCAGACGTTAAATGTCATCTCCATCATCGGCATGGTCGTCCTCATCGGCATCGTCGTCGACAACGCCACGGTCAAGATCGACTACACGAACCAGCTCCGGCGGGGCGGCATGGGGCTCCGGGAGGCCGTCGAGGAAGGGAGCCACGTCCGGCTGAGGCCCATCCTGATGTCGACGGGGAGTACGCTCGTCGGCCTCGTCCCCATGGCCCTGGCCCTCGAGAGGGGCGCCGAGCTCATGCAGCCCCTGGCCATCGTCGTCATCGGCGGGTTGACCTTCTCGACCTTCCTGACGCTCATCCTCATCCCGGTCATCTACGAGTGGGTGGAGCGGAAAAAGGGATGAAGCTCTTCATCGACCGCCCCGTGGCCACGGCCATGGCCTTCCTGGCCCTGCTCGCGACGGGCGTCTATTCCTTCCTCAACACGCCGATCGAGCTGGCGCCGAAGGAGAGCTACCCGATGGTCGACGTCGTCACGAGCTGGTACGGCGTGCCTCCCGAGGTCGTCCAGACCCAGGTCACGGCGCCCCTCGAGGAGGCCTGTGCCACCGTCAAGGGCATCGTCAAGATGACCTCCACTTCGCAGATCGGTCTGTCCCGGATCACCCTGGAGTTCGACCCCAAAACGAACATGGAGTTCGCCACACTGGCCCTGCGCGAGGAGCTGACGAAAGCCCGGGCGCTCCTGCCGCCCCGGATCCGGCCGATCGTCCAGCCCTACATCCCCGAGGACTTCCGCGTCCGCCCCTTCCTCCAGTACACAGTTTCCGGCGACTACGGGCTCCAGGAGCTCCAGGAGCTGGTCAAGGAGAAGCTCGAGATCGGCCTCGGCTCGGTCCGAGGCGTCTCCGGCGTCGAGGTCGCGGGGGGCTCCGAACCGGAAATCCGGGTCGTCCTCGACAAGGGCAAGGTCAAGGCCTACGGCATTCACCCCTACACCGTCAACGCGGCCATCGGCGCCCGGCTCGGGACCTATCCCACCGGCCGCGTCCGGAAGGGGAACCAGGAGTTCCTGTTCAAATTCGCCGACCGGATCGACAGCCTGGCCGAGCTCGAGGAGACGGTCGTCGCCTATTCGGGCCAGAACCCGATCCTGGTCAAGGACATCGCCTCGGTCGAAGTGACCTACGCCGACATCCGCACGATCCACCGCATCAACGGCCAGCCCACGGTCAACCTGACGGTCTTTAAGGAGCGGGGGGCGAACACCCTCCGCGTCGCCCGCGACGTCAAGCGCAAGCTCGAGGAGGTCAAGACCGAGCTTCCGGTCAACCTCGTTTTCAAGAGCGGCGACGACGAGAGCGAGGAGATCCGCAAGAACCTCAACGATCTCGCCCTCCTCGCCGGGTTGATCACCATCATCGTCTTCGCCATGATCTTCGTCGTCCTCCGCCGGGTCAAGCCGTCCCTCCTCATCCTATCCTCGATCGCCTTCTCCATCGTCATCACCTTCAACCTCATCTACGCCTTCAAGATCTCGCTCAACATGCTGACCCTCGGGGCGTTGGCTCTCGGCTTCGGCATGTTCGTCGACAACTCCATCGTCGTCTTCGAGAATATCCTCCGCCTGCGCGAGAGCGGCATGACGCCGCGCGATGCGGCCGTCCAGGGGCCCAAGGAGGTCTTCGTCGCCGTCCTGGCCTCGACGCTGACGGTCATGGCCGTCTTCTTCAGCTTTCCCTTCTTCCAGGGCAAGCTCAAGATCTACTACCTGCCGCTGGCCATCGTCATCGCCTCGGCCATGGCCGCCTCGCTCCTCGTCAGCTTCTCGCTCATCCCCGCCCTCAGCCCGCAGCTGATCGAGAGGCGAAAAAAGGGCCAGGCCGAAGGAGAAAGGCGGAGCCCCCGGTTCGAGAAGGCCGTGACATTCCTCATCCGCCATCCCGTCGAGGTTCTGCTCATCGTCGCCGCCCTCCTCTTCGGGACCTATCGCTGGTTCCGGGCCGAGGTCACCATCGGCCGCTGGTATCCCTGGTACTCGAAGGAGCGTCTCTACGTCCGCGTCGGCATGCCGCCGGGGACCGATATCGCCCGGACCGACGAGACCATCCGGGCCTTCGAGAACAAGGTCGTGGCCCAGGACTACGAAAAGGAGATGAACGTCCTCATCGTCCCCGAGAACGCCCAGGCCATCATCGGCTTCCCGCCGGATATCGAAAAGTCCTACCGGCCCTACGCCCTGAAGGAGGAGCTCATCCAGCTGGCCACGCAGTTCGCCGGCATCGACATCAGCGTCTCGGGCTTCGACCCCCAGTGGTATTCCTCGAGCATGGGCGCCGGGACCTACTACAGCTCCCGGATCAAGTTCTACGGCTACAACCTCAAGAAGCTCAAGGAGATAACGGCCGACCTGGAAAAGACCCTGCGGCGCAACCCGCGCATCAAGGAAGTCCGGACCGTTTCCAGCCGATACGGCTGGTGGCGGGGGGACACGCTCGAGGACATCCTCAAGATCGATAAGGCCGCGCTCCGCCGCTACGACATTGACCCGGCCTACCTCTACTTCCACCTCCAGACGATGATCCAGGGCGAGTTCGGCTCGCCGGCCAGGATCCGGACGGGCGGCAAGGACATCACCGTCTCGGTCAAGTTCCCGGAGGCGTCGAGGCTCGACATGCGGGGGCTGCGGGAGGCGTTCATCCAGACGCGGACGGGCGAGTACCTCCGGCTGGGAGAGGTCGCCTCGTTCGACGAGGTCCCCATCGCCGGGTCCATCGACCGCGAGAACCAGCAGTTCCAGCAGACGATCATGTGGGAGTTCCGCGGCCCGTCCAAGGCCGAGGAGCGCTACCGCAAGGCCGTCTTCGCCTCCCTCCACCTGCCGCCGGGCTTTTCGGCGACACTCGACGAACAGTGGTTCGTGACCGAGGAGGAGCAGAAGCAGATCAACTTCGCCATCGCCGTCGCTTTGATCATCATCTTCATGATCCTGGCCGCGCTCTACGAGTCCTTCATCACGCCGTTCTTCATCATGCTGGCCGTGCCGCTCGCCCTCATCGGCGTCTTCGTCGCCTTCGTCGTGGCCAAGGCGCCCTTCGACCCGACGGCCTACATCGGCGTCATCCTGCTCTCCGGGATCGTCGTCAGCAATTCGATCCTCCTCGTCGACCACATCAACCTGCGGCGGCGGCGGGGGCTGGGGCTCCTGGAGGCTGTCGTCCGCGGCACGAAGGACAGGGTGCGCCCTATCTTCATGACCACGGCGACGACGATCTTCGGCATGCTGCCGCTCCTTCTCATCGGCTCCGGGGCGAATAAGCGGCAGATTTGGTCGTCGTTGGCCTTATGCACCGTGGGCGGCCTGACGAGCTCGACGATCCTCGTTTTCGTCGTCCTTCCGGTCCTCTACTTCCACGGCGACAGGCTGAAGCTCTGGGGAGCGGAGAAAGCCCGCGAGGCGCGGGAGCTCTTTGGGATGAGGAGGGGCAAGAGCGCGGAGCCGGTACCGGGAAGGGAAATGCCCAAGGAAGACGCGGAAAGAAGATCAGCCTAGAATATTTCGGCATGTGCGTTCGAGAGGCCTTAGCTTATTCACGACCACATCCCAAACGATCTTCGTGTTGACACCGATATACTCATGGGCGAGAACGTTGCGCAGCGCGATGATCTTCCGCCATTCGATATCCGACGCCTCGGCCTGGATCTCGCCGGGAATTCTTCCCGCCGCCCCGCCGATGCCGTAAAAGGGGCGTTTAAAAAAAACCGATCCTACCTTGGGCTTCCCAGGCTTCTATTGAAGGGCGGGCGGCAGACGCCCCGCTCCGTGATGATCGCCGTGATGTAGGCGGCCGGGGTGACGTCGAAGGCCGGGTTGCGGACCTCGGCATAAGGGAGCGTGACCAGACGGCCGGCGACCTCGCGGACCTCGTCGGGGCTCCGCTCCTCGATGGGGATGCCGCCGCCGTCGGCGATCGTCGGGTCGACCGTGCTCATGGGCGCCGCGACATAGAACGGCACGCCGTTCTCCTTGGCCAGTACGGCCAGCGAATACGTCCCGATCTTGTTGGCCGTGTCGCCGTTGCGAGCGATTCGGTCGGCGCCGACAACGACCGCGTCGACATCACCGCGCCGCAGGAACCAGCCGGCCATGCTGTCGGTGATGAGGACGACCGGGACGCCGTCCTTGTCGAGCTCCCAGACGGTCAGACGGGCGCCCTGGAGAAAGGGCCGGGTCTCGTCGGCGAAGACGCGGACCCTCTTTCCTTCGGCGACGGCGGCCCGGATGACGCCGAGCGCCGTGCCGTATTCGGCCGTGGCCAGCCCGCCGGCGTTGCAGTGGGTCAGGATGGTCCAGCCGTCGCGGAGGAGGGCCTGGCCGTGACGTCCGATGGCCCGGTTCGTCTCCGAGTCCTCGCGCTCGATCGCCTTGGCCTCCTCGAGAAGGGCCGATCGGATGGCCCGCAGGCCGTGCTGCCGAACACGCTCGTAGACCGCCTTCATCCGCTCCAGGGCCCAGAAGAGGTTCCGGGCCGTGGGCCGCGTCCGCTCGAACCGCTGGTAGATCTTCTCAAAGTCACGGTCGAAGGACCGGACCGGCCCCGCGGTCAGGGCCATCGCGCCCAGGGCGAGGCCGTAGGCCGCCGCGATGCCGATCGCCGGCGCGCCGCGGATGACCATTTTCTCGATGGCCAGGGCCACCTGGATATAGGTGCTGCAGCGGACGTAGGTCTCCTGGCCGGGGAGCTTCCGCTGGTCGATCATGATGACGGAACGGCCGCGCCAGGCGATGGTCGGCAGCATCGGTCACTCCTTCTTCCAGGCCGGCGTTCGGGCGTCCCGCCAGCCCCATTTCTTCGTCCAGCCGGAATGGGCCGCGGTGAAAGCCTTCGACTCGGCCACCGGGAGGGTTTCTTTGAGCTTATCATAACAGTAAACGAGCTGGTTGTCGTTGTCGCGCGATATTTTTTCGGAGGGCAGGCCGAGCTCGCGGGCGATAACGGCTTCCTCGTAGGACCGGCGGAAGTCGCCGATGTGTCCGTCGACCTGCGCGTGGAGGTAATGGGTGAGGCCGCAGGCGAAGTCACGGTCGAGGAGCCGGTCGAGCGTTTTCAGAAGCCCGGCCAGGGTCCGGGCCTTTTCCTCGGGATCCGAGCTGACGGCCCGGGCCAGGACGAGGTTCGTCCGCTTTTCGGCGGCCGTCATCAGGACGGGCTTGAAGGCGGACTTGTCGAGGAGCTGGGCGTAAATCCGGAGGGCCGGGGCTTCGAGGCCCAGTTCCTCGAAAGACGCCGCGAGGCCGGCGAGAGCGACGTCGGATGCCCAGGCCTCCCCCGCTTCGAAGCCTAGGCTGAAGGCCTTGAGAAAACTGGCCTCGGCATCGCGCCACCGGCCGAGGTTCGTCTCGGCCAGGCCCTTGATCGTGAAGGCCTGGGCCGAGGGTTTCCGGCGGCACTCGCGGTCGGCTTCATCGAGGGCCCTCTTCCAGGACGCGACGGCGGCCTCCGTACGGAAGGCGCGGGCCTGGTCCTGGCCCTCGGCGTAAAACTGTTTGGCTTTCCGAAGATGCGGGAGACAAGCGACAGAGAGGACAAAGACGAGGGCGAGGGCGGCCGCCGGGAAGAGTTTTCTTTTCATGCGTCGGGAGGAATGGCCGGTCTGATGCCGGCCGGCGTTTTAATGAGGGCGATGATCATGTTCTGGACGTCCTCGTCCTTGAGAAGATGGAGGCTGAGCGAGGCGGCCTCCATGCCGATGAGTTCCAGGGCATTCCAGAAGTCCGGGTTCGACGCCGCGGGCCGGATATCGTCTCTGGCCTTGGCTGTACGAGCCGCGAATTCGACGACGATGCCGCGATAATCGGCCGACTCGATTTCCGTCTTGAAGAGTCCCTTGAGAAAGGCGTCCTCAAGGCCGAATATGGGATAGAGGGCCGGGAAGGCGGCCCGGAGGGTGCGCAGATCGCCGCGGGCGAGCTCGTCGGCGTATTCACGGCCCAGGGCTTCGTCCCCGGAGAAAAAATGCAGGACGAATTCGTCGGGCTTGGTCCGGACGAATTCGGGATCGAGCCAGACCTGCCAGGCGAGGATCCTGTCCCGGTAATCGAAGACGCGCCGGACGGCCCAGACGCACGCCGAATAGAGGACGGGGAAGTAGAGCCAGGACTTCAGGGGCAGGAACCCGTTGAGGATCTCGACTCCCCGGGCGAGCACGGCCTCGACACCTTTCTTGCTCATGATCTCTCGATATTATCCCGGTCCAATCAGGGTTCCGCCCCATTATACAACAACCGCCGCCCCCCCGTTCAAGCCTTCCCCGGTCGTGAAGAGATTAAAGATCACCCCCACCAAGCCGATGCGATAGCCGGCAGGAATCCACGTCGCGCAGGGGTGTTCCCAGAGGAGGCCGTGGAAGGGCGGAGCGGGCACGGATGGGGAAGAGGGACAGTCCCCTTTTGGGACAGTCCCTCTTCCCCAGAGCGAAGCCCGGAAAGAAGGGAGTTCCGCTGATAATTAAGGCCGAGGGGATCGTCTGAGCGAGCATAAGCGGTGATTTAGTCGGTCGGCGTGACGGACGAGGGCAGTTTCAGGGGAAACCGCCAAAACGTGTTTGAGCTCGGCGTAGCACACGCCGAGCGAGTTGTTTTGGCGCCGAGTCCGGCGCGATGACCGGCGTGAAAAATCACCGCAGCGAACAAAGACGATCCCCGAGGCCCTACTTGACTTCGAGGATGGCCAGAAAGGCCTCCTGGGGGATGTCGACCTTGCCGACGCGGCGCATCCGCTTCTTGCCCGCTTTTTGCTTCTCCAGGACCTTCATCTTCCGCGTGTAGTCGCCGCCGTAGAGCTTGGCCAGGACGTCCTTGCGGAAGGGCTTGACCGTCTCCCGGGCTATGATCCGCTTGCCCAAGGCCGCCTGGAGGGCGACTTCATACTGCTGGCGGGGGATGACCTTGCGCATGCGCTCGACGAGGCCCCGGCCGATCGTCTGGGCCTTGTCCTCGTGGACGATGAGCGAGAGGGCGTCGATGGCATCGCCGTTGATGAGGATGTCGAGCTTGACGAGCGGTCCCTCGCGGTAGCCGGCGAACTCATAGTCGAGCGAAGCGTAGCCCTGCGAGAGCTGTTTGAGCTGGTTGTAGAAGTCGAAGACGACCTCGTTCAAGGGTAGTGTGTAAGCGAGGAGCACGCGGCCCGGCCCGATGTACTCCATCTTCTTCTGGACGCCGCGGCGCTCCTCGAGGAGCTTGAACAGGCCGCCCAGGTAGCGGTCTGGTGTCAGTATAACGGCGTCGATGATGGGCTCCTCGATGACGGTGACGTTAGTCGAGTCGGGCATTTGTGAGGGATTGTGGATCTCGGTCGTCTCCCCTGCCTGGGTCGTCACCCGGTAGCCGACGCTCGGGGCTGTCGTGATCAAGGTCAGGCCGAAATCGCGCTCGAGCCGCTCCTGGACGATCTCCCGGTGGAGGAGACCGAGGAAACCGGCCCGGAAGCCGAGGCCAAGCGCCGGCGAGTTTTCCGGCTCGTACTGCAAGGAGGCGTCGTTCAGCCGGAGCTTCTCTATCGCGTCGCGAAGCTCCTCGATGTTGCTCTCCCCCGCCGGGAAGATGCCGCAGAAAACCATCGACTTGGCGTCCTTGAAGCCCGGCAGCGGCTTTTCGGTCGGGCGGTTCCGGTGGGTAACCGTGTCGCCGATCCGGGCGTCGCTCAGCTTCTTGATCCCAGCGATGAGATAGCCGACCTCGCCCGTCCGCAGGACAGCGGACTTGACGGGCTTCAGCATGAGATAGCCGACTTCCTCGGCCTCGTACTCCGCGCCCGAGGCCATGAGGACGATCTTGTCGCCCGTCCGGAGCTCGCCGTCGAGGACCCGGACGAGGACGATGACGCCCCGGTAGGAGTCGAACCAGGAGTCAAAGAGGAGGGCCTTGAGCGGCGCCTCCGGGCTCCCCTTCGGGGGCGGGATGCGCTTGACAACGGCCTCGAAGAGCTCCGGCAGGCCCTGGCCGGTCTTGGCGCTGACGAGGAGGGCCTCGGAGCGGGGCAGGCCGATGATGTGCTCCATCTGTTCGAGGGAGTCCTCGATCTGGATCTGGGGCAGGTCGATCTTGTTGATGACCGGGACGAGGACGAGGTCGTTATGGATGGCGAGGTAGGCGTTGGCCAGGGTCTGGGCCTCGACGCCCTGGGAGGCGTCGATGACAAGGAGGGCCCCGTCGCAGGCGGCCAGGCTCCGCGAGACCTCGTAGGAAAAGTCGACATGGCCGGGGGTGTCGATGAGGTCGAAGACGTAATCCTCCCCCGAAAGGCTCCTGTAGGTCAGGCGGACCGTCTGGGCCTTGATGGTGATCCCGCGCTCCCTCTCGAGGTCCATGGTGTCGAGGATCTGCTCCTTGAGCTCCCGGGCGGACATGGCTCCGGTCAGCTCGATGAACCGGTCGGCCAGGGTGGACTTGCCGTGGTCGATGTGAGCGATGATGGAGAAGTTCCTGATATTCTTCATGGAATCACTAATTATCCCAGAATTCTCTCGGTCCGTCTACCAGGGCGGACGCCTCCCGTTAAGTTGACTTTTCGGGGGGGAGGGCGTATCTTTTAAGGGAGAATCGCGGAAAGACCCATAGGAGATTCCCATGCTTGGATCCCTCGGACCAACCGAACTGATCCTGATACTCCTGATCGTCATCATCATCTTCGGCGCCCGGAAGCTGCCGGACCTCGGGAAATCCATCGGCGACGGCATCAAGAACTTCAAGAAGTCCATGAACACCAAGGACGAACCCGAAAATCCCAAGAAGCCCGAGCCCCCCGCCAGTTGACGGCCAGCCGCCCCGCGCGCGACGCGCCCTCCCGCTGACCGGGCCCCCGAAAGTCCTCCATGAAGACCTATTACGACGCCGGTTTTGACATCGGCGGCACCCGGTTGAAATACGGCCTCGTCGACTCCGAGGGGCGCCTCATCCTCAAGGGCAAGGTCCGCAGTCCCGAGGCCATGGCCGACATCCTGACCGCCATCGAGGAGGCTTGGGGTTCCCTCAAGAAAAAAGCGCCCGGCCCCATCCGCTCCTGCGGCTTCGGCATCGCCGGCTTCTACAGCCGGAAGGAACAGAAGATCCTCCAATCGCCGAACTACCCCGGCCTCAACGGTTTTCCCCTCGTCCCTGCCCTCCGCAAGTTCATCGACGTGCCGTTCCGGATCGGGAACGACGCCAACATGGCCGCCTACGGGGAATTCACCCACGGGGCGGGAAGGGGCGCCCGGAGCATGGTCCTGCTGACCATCGGGACGGGCATCGGCTCGGGCATCATCCTCGACGGGAAACTGTGGGAAGGCGAGGGCGGCTACGCCGGAGAGATCGGGCACATCACGGTCAACCCCGAAGGCGACCCCTGCCCTTGCGGCGGTCGGGGCTGCCTCGAGACCGAGGCCGCGGCGCCGCGGATCATCAAGAACTACCAGGCCCTCACGGGACGGACGGATGTCGCCGACTCCCGGGACGTCTACCTCCTGGCCAAGGCCGCCGACCCGGCCGCGGTCGAGAGCTTCAGGAAATGCGCCTACTTCCTGGGCATCGGCCTGGGCATCGTTATCAATCTCCTGAACCCGGAGAAGATCCTCATCGGCGGGGGCGTCGTCTCGGCCGGGAAATTCCTCCTCGGCCCGGCTGTCGAGGAAGCCCGCCGGCGGTCCCACCGCATTTCCTTCGCCGGCTGCCGCATCGAGAGAGCGTCCCTGGGCAACGACGCCGGCCTCGCCGGAGCGGCCGCCTGGGCCCGTTTCAAGACGGGGAACCGGAAATGAGGGCCCTCCCCCGTGGCGGCCCGGCTGTAACGTTCCGCCCCCGGCGGGAGTTTATTATTTTGACATTCCCAGAAGAAAAAAATATAAGGGACTGGTGGAGACCGAGACCAAGGAGGCCGCTTTGACCAGGAAAATTCTCGCTGTTCTCGTCCTCTCCGCGGCCGTTCTCGTCCTCTGCCTGCCGTCTTTCGCGGCCGGCCAGACCGGCGCCATCAAGGGCCGGGTCGTCGATAAACAGGGTAAGCCTCTGCCGGGGGCCTACCTCTACGTAACCTCCCCGACCATGCTCGGCATCGTGAATTCCATCACCTCGAAGACCGGGCGCTTCGGCGTCATCGGACTCACGCCGGGCCGCTTCAAGGTCCTCGTCGAGATGCCGGGGTTCAAGACGGTCACCGTCGAGTACGTCGTCGTCAACGCCGGTGCGACGGCCACGCTCGATTTCAGAATGGAGCCTTCCGAGATCGAAGATGAAATCATCGGCGGGCAGCCCGGTCCGACCCTCGACCGGGAATCCGCGCGCCTGGCCGTCGTCCTGGACAGCGAGCTCCTCAGCCGCCTGCCTTTGAAGCGTGATTTCACGGCCATCCTAGAGCTCGTCCCCGGGCTCGTTTTCGAAAGCGACGCGCCCGGCACCCGGGCCTCCGTCAACGGGTTGCCGTTCACGACCAACGTCTTCGTCCAGGACGGGATCAACGTGACCCATCCCGAAGACGAGCGGTCGATGAGCCGGATCAACGTCGATCTCATCGACCAAGTTGTCGTCGAGACAGCCGGCCACGCCGCCGAAGCGGGCCCCGCCCAGGGCGCTTACGTGAACGTCATCCACCGGCCGGGCGGCAGTTCCTTCCAAGGCAGCCTGGCCTACACCAACGCGAGCAAGGGACTTGGCAAGTCACTCTGGTCGGCCGAGGAGATCGCCGAGATGGGCGGAGCGGTCCTGCCCTCTCTCCAAAGGGAACACGACTTTTCCCTGACCCTGGGCGGCCCCATGCTCGAGGACATCTCCTGGCTATTCGCCAACATCCGCTACCGGGCCCAAAGCCGTAAGGCGCCTTTCCGCTACTGGACCGACCCGCTCGGGGTTCGCCATTTCGTCTACGATCTCGCCGACCGGGACATGTCCAGCTTGTTCAAGCTCTCGATAGGCGCCCTCAACAAGTTCAAGGGCGTCCTAGAGTTCGGTTTCTCCAAGATCGATCAACCGGTCTTCGAAGAGGACGTCAACCGGCTCCGGCCCGAAGCAGCCACCCGCCGGCTCGAAGGCGAGGGCGCCTTTTTCGGCCGAGGCGGGTTCTCCTATAACGTCAACCAGAGCACCCGGGTCAGCCTGGGCATCGGATACTCGAAATACAAGCAGCCCCTCCTCCTCAACGACACGGCCAGCGTCAAACCCCAATACTACGACGTCATATCCGGCTACAGCTGGGGAAGCGGCTCCATGAACGAACGAGAGGCGGCCAGCCGAATGCGGGCCGACGTGTCCATCACCCGCCTCCAGGACAGCTTCCTGGGCATGCCCCACGAGCTCGTCGTGGGCGGCGAGTACGAGACCGTATACACGACGTCTTCCGTGTGGAAGGCCAATAACCTCATCTATAACTACGCCTCCGGGAGCCCCTACACCTACGGCCAGACCATTTCCCCGACCACGGGCAACGAAGTCGGCTGGGGACTCATCGGTTTCTGGATCGCCTCCGGGCAGGAAGGCGGGCTGTCGGTCCGGCGCGAGCTCAAGAGGCTGGGCTTCTTCGCCCAGGACACGATGCGAATCGGCGGTCGGCTGTCGCTTTCCGGCGGCCTCCGGTTCGACCGTTCCGAAGCCAGGTTCCCGGGGATCACCAAGGGCAGCAGCGGCAACCCGATCTCCAACGCCTTGGGGAGCCTGATCATCGCCCCGCTGATGGGCTACAACCTCTACGGCCAGCTCAGCCTCGGGGCTTGGGAAAAGCCTATCATCTGGAACACCCTCTCACCGAGGGCCGGGCTGAGCTTCGACGTCCTCGGAAACGGGATGACGATCCTCAAGGGTTCCTACGCGAGGATCCCGGAGTATCTGGGACTCGGCTATTCCCGGGACCTGGCCCAGCTCGACCCCCTGGCGTCCCACGACTTCATCTGGTTTGACGAGGACGGGACCGCCGCCGTCAGCGCGTCCGACACGTTCGTCCTCATGCCCTATGACTTCCGCGTCTACAAGAGCGAGTTTTTCAGGCAGGCCGTTGACCCCGACCTCAAAGCCCCCGTGACGGAGGAATGGACTGCCGGCCTGGAACAGGAGCTTCTCCGCGATTTCACGCTCTCCGCCAGGTACATCTCGAGACGTCAAACGAACGTCATCGGACACGTCCTCTACGACCCCTCGACGCAAGCCCGCTGGTGGCGGGCCGAGGACGCACCGCAAGGCTGGTGGGTCCCCTTCTCGACCGTCGTCCCCGGGACGGGCGGCTATTCCGACGTCCCCGTGATTCTCTCTCTCCGTTCGACCACGGCGCCCGCTTTCTTCGAGAGGATCGAGAACGTTCCCGAGCTCACGGCGAAGTACAGGAGCCTCGAATTTTCCTTCCGCAAGAGGATGACCCACAACTGGCAGCTTTTCGGGTCTTTCGCTTGGAACCGGTCGACCGGGACGACCAGCGTGGCCTCCCGCTGGAGCGCCGGAAATTCCCCGGTCCTCCTGACGCCCAACGCGTTCATCAACATCGCCGCAACCGACCGCCTCCTCCAGGACCGGCCGCTTGTTGCCCGCCTCGCGGGGACCGTGCGCTTCCGCTGGGACATCTATCTCAGCTTCCTCTTCAAGGCCCAGAGCGGCTCGCCCTGGGCCAGGACCGTGACCGTCATCCCGCCGGCCGGCTGGGCCGGGGCGAACGGCGCGGACACAACCCCGGTCACCGTCTACCTGGAGAATCCGGGCTCGAGGCGTTTCGGGTCCTGGAAAAACCTCGACTTCCGGTTGGAAAAGGAATTCAAGAAGGCCGACCGGACCCTGCTCTCGGCCTCGGTCGACGTCTTCAACGTGCTTGGGGACAAGTACAGGACGCTCGACCTCAACGACGGCGGGACATGGGCCCCCGACGGCGATGGCCCCGGTACGGGCACGCGCGTCCTCAGCGGAACCTACGGAACCTATCTGCCGGTGTGGGGGACGCGGGTCATCCGGTTCAACATCAGCCTAAAATTTTAGCCGGAACTCCAACACTTTCCGGAGCTCCTCACCTTCGGTCGTGTTCTTGACCGAAACCTCGAGCCTGAGTTTCTGGTTTTTCAGCCGGTCGACATCCTTGTCGAGGAGGAGGGGGAATTCCATCCGGAACCTCCGGCTCCTGTTCTCTTTGAGCTCGCGCTCGTCGAGCGTCAGGGGAAAACTGTCCTGGGCTTCCCAGATAAGGCGCCCGGACTCGTCAGACATCTCGGCCTTGATGATGAAGGCCGTCTCCAGGCGCTCTTCCTTGAACGTGAACCAGATCGTCGTGTAGGGGATGTCGATGGCGACCTTTCCCTCGTATACGCCCTCCTCCGCCCGGATCTTCTGGATGGCCACCTCGTAGTCGAAGAATTTCTTCTCCTGCGTGAACGTCTTCTGGAAATAGCCCTGGGCGATGTTGAGCGCCTGGAGGTGCTCCAGGTTGATGGCCTTCATGACGAAATATCCGGAGCAGTTGTCGTCGATGAAAACAACGGGGAAGGCGCCATAGTACCAGACCTCGCGGCAAAAGCCGGTCGCGTCCATGGGGTAGGTCAGGCGCTCCGACGGCGGGCCGAAGAGGATGTAGATCCGGCCCCTGTCGGTCAGCCAGCCCGGACGTCCCTCGCCGCGGAAAAGCGAGCCCGCCTTCTCCAGCCGGTCTTCGTACTCCACTCTGTACTCGTTTCGCTCCGTATCGGTGTCCGGGTCGCGCCGTTTCCAGAATTCCTCGATGAAGCCGTCCTTCCCGGTTTCCGGAAGCTCGAGGAAGATCTTCCTTTCCTCGCGGGTGATGATATAGCCGACCTTGGACAGGAAATCGGAGTGGGCCGGGCTGAGTTTCCTCTCGATGTTGTAGCTGCGGCAAGCGGAGACCGCGGCCAGGCCGAGGAGCAACAGGGCCGGCCCGAGCGCCCGGAAAACGCCACCGACGGGGCACTTTTTATCATTAGCGGATTTCATGGGATCGTTCATCCTTTCGCTTCCTACGTTAGTCCTCCGGGGGCAAATAAAAGATGGTGCGGAAGGAGGGACTCGAACCCTCAAGGCCTTACGGCCATAAACTCCTGAGGCTTACGCGTCTGCCAATTCCGCCACTTCCGCACTCGGAGAGCCCTTATTATAGCGATTTTCCGGCCGTGGGTAAATACCGTTTGGAAAGGATGCCATGGGAGGGGCTTCGGGCATCGTCTCCGTCCGCTGCGGTGATTTTTCACGCCGCTCCCGGTCCGGATTCGATGGGAGGAGTCCGCGTATCCGGCCCGTGACGGCTAAATCACCGCTTTATGCTCCCGCCGACGACACCCTCAGCCCCCATTTCCCACGGCCTCTTCAGGACTTCCATCCAGCACGATTGTCCTGACCTTTCGAGTAGCTCCCGGTTCCGCTTGACAAAGCCGGCCACGGCACGTATTGTGTAGACGTTGATGGATTCCCGCATCAATCGTTTCCCTCGCTTGCCCAAAACCCGCCTACAATCTCCCTAGGAGGATGAATGAAATTCCAAAGCCGTTCCCAGATCGAGGCGCTGACCAAGTTCAGCGGCCAGGGCGATCTCGTAACGTCGTTCTTCCTGGACACGGACAAGGGCCGGCTGAACCGGAAGGAGATCCAGCTCGCATTGAAGAACCTCCTCAGCGGCGCCAAGGCCCGGGTCGAGGCCCTGGACGCCTCCCGTGAGAGGATCGAGTCTCTCGAGCGCGACCTCGCGCTCATCGGCGACCACGGCGCCAAGATGCTCGCCGCGGGGAGCGGCGACGGCCTGGCCGTCTTCTCGTGCAGCCGCCGCAGCTTCTGGCAGGCCCTGGAGCTGCCCCACGGCCCCCGCAACCGGGTCATCATCGACGCCAACTTCTATGTCCGTCCGCTCGACGCGATCCTGGACAAGTACAGTCCCATCTGCGTCCTCCTCCTCAGCCGCCGCGAGGCCCGCTGGTACCACGTCTCCATGGGCGAGCTCAAGGCCATCGACGAGATCAAGAGCGACGTCCCCGGCCGGGTCCGCGAAGGCGGCTTCGAGGGGACGGAAGGGAAGAAGATCGAGCGCCATCTCGACGCCCGGCTCCAGGACCACTTCAAGAAAACGGCTCAGAGGACGTTTGAACTCGGCAAGAAGCACCCCTTCGAATGGCTTTTCATCAGCTGTGAGGACAATCACGGCGCCGATTTCGAGGGCCACCTCCACAGCTATCTCCGCGAAAAGATCAAGGCCCGGCTCCACGCCCAAGTCAGCAACCCGCCGGCCAAGATCCTCCAGGAGGTCCTGGAGGTCGAGGCCCGGCTCAAGAAGAGCGAGGAGGAGGAGACCGTCCAGAAGCTCGTCGGCGAGCTCGAGCGCGGCGGCCTGGCGGCTTCGGGCCTTCGCGACACCGTCCACCGCCTGAATCAGTTCGAGGTCCAATCCCTCGTCGTCACCCACAACTTCTCCAAGCCGGGGCGGGTCTGCCCAACGCACAAGATCCTCTACCTGGATGAGCTCCAGTGCCCCATCTGCGATAAAAAGACGGACATCGTCCAGGACATCGTCGACGAGGCCATCGAGACCGTCCTCAAGCGGAACGGAACGGTCAAGCATATCGCGCCGCCGTCGAAGCTCGACCACTACGGGCAGATCGGGGCGTTCCTCAAATACAAAGCCTGAGAAGACCGGGGACATGTACTTAGTACGTGTCCCCGGTCTTGCCGAAGCTCGACCGCTACGGAATCACCGCCACGGCCTTCCTTTCCTTGAAGCGGATCTTATTGACGACGCTGTAAAGGACCGGGATGACGAAGAGCGTCAGGAAGGTCGTCGTCGTCAGGCCGAAGGCGATGGCAACCCCCATTGGGGCCCGGAACTCGGATCCGGAGGACCGGGAGAAGGCCATGGGCAGGGTCCCCAGGATGGTCGTCAGGGCGGTCAAAAGGACGGCCCGCAAACGCGTCGTCGATCCCAGGAGGATGGCCTCCCGCTTGTCGACGCCCCGCTTGATGAGCTGGTTGATGTAATCGATCATGACGATGCCGTTGTTGACCGCGATCCCCAGGAGCAGGATGACCCCGATCATGACCGCCAAGTTGATCGACCGGCCGGTGACCAGGAGGCCGACGATGACGCCGATGATGCCCAGGGGGACGGTGAACATGATGATGAACGGGTGGACGAAGTGCTCGAACTGGGAGGCCATGACCATGTAGACGAGGAGAACGGCCAGGGCGAAGGCGCCGGCCAGGATGAGGAAGGCGTCCTGCATCTGCTTATAGGCGCCACCGTACTCGAGGAAATATCCCGGCGGCAGGCTCTTTTCGAAGCCGGCCAGCCGGGCCTTAACCTCCCGGACCACGCTGCCCAGGTCCCTGCCGGCGATGTTGGCCGTGACGGAGACGCGGCGGGCCTGGTTCTCGCGGTTGATCATGATCGGCCCTTCGCCGGTCGTGATGTCGGCCACCTGCTCGAGGTAGATCGACTGGTTCGCCGACGTCCGGATCGGGATGCTGCGGACCTCGTCGAGGCTGTCACGGTACTTTTCCTTGAACCGGAGCCGGACGTCGATCTCGTCGCTGCCCTCGCGGTAGCGCGTGGCCACTTTACCCAGGGTGGCCGTCTGGACCGTATTGGCCACCTGGTAGACCGAAAGCCCCAGCCGGTAAGCCCTTTCCCGGTCGATGTGGATCTGGACCTCGGGCTTGCCGACGGCCAAGGTGTGGGTGACGTCGCGGATGCCCTCGACACCCGAGATGAGCTGGACGATCTGGTCGGCCTGGCTCTTGAGCGCGGGCAGGTCCTTGCCGAAGAGCTTGATCTCGACCGGGGTCGAGGCGCCGCCGAGGAGCATCTGGCTCATATCGATGGACTCGAACTTGACGCCGCGAAGGTTGGGCAGCTGGCGCCGGATCTGTTCCTGTATCTCCTTGTCGGAGATTTTCCGTTTATCGCGCTTGACCAGGCCGACCCAGAGGAGTCCCTCGTGGGTGCCGGCGTTCGAAAAGGTCGAGGCGGCGTCGCTCGCGTCCTGTTCGCTTTGGGAACCGACCTGGGCCGAGATCATCGTGATCTCCGACTTGGCCGCCATGATGGCCTCGACCATGCCCACGACCCGGTCGGTCTCCTCGAGGGCCGTGCCGACGGGCATGCGGACCTTGAGCATGATCATGTCCTGGTCCTGGGCAGGCATGAATTCCGTCCCCAGGAAGGGGATGATCGCGAGCGAGGCGAGAAGCGCGAGGAGCGCCCCGCCGAGGACCCAACGGCGTCGATGGAGGGCCGCGTCGAGCCATTTTCTATAGAAAGCCTTGGCCTTGGCGAACTGCCGTTCCTCGGGCGCTTTGGCGATCGACTTCAGGCTCTTTTTCGAGCGGAAAAGGAGCGACGTGGAGAGGGGGACGACTGTCAGGGCGACGAAGAGCGAGGCGATAAGCGAGAAGGCGATGGACAGGCCGAGGGCCTGGGTCATCTTGCCGGTGATGCCTGAGGCGAAGATCATGGGGAAGAAGACGGCGATCGTCGTCAGCGTCGAGGCCGTGATGGCCATGCCGACCTCCGCCGTGCCCTTGATCGAGGCTTCGTCGGACCCCTCCCCGTCCTCGAGGTGACGGTAAACGTTCTCGATGACGACGATGGAGTTGTCGACGAGCATGCCGATGCCCAAGGCCAGGCCGCCGAGGGTCAGGAGGTTCAATGTGTAGCCGGCGGCGTAAAGGGCGATGAAGGTTGTGATGATGGACAGGGGAATGGCCAGGCTGATGACGAACGTCGGCCGCCAGTTGCGGAGGAAGAGGAAGATGAGTAGGATGGCCAGCAGGCCGCCCTGCCAGACGTTGGTCACCGTGTTCGACGTGACCTGCTCGATCATGTCGGACTGGTCCATGGCGACGTGGAACACGGGGTTCCCGGGGAGCGTTCCCTTGAGGGACGCGATCTCCTTCTTGACCGCGGCGCCGGCGATCTGGGTGTTGGCCCCGGACCGCTTGCTGATGATGAGATAGACGCCGTTCTGCTGCTGGATGCGGGCGACGTAGCGCATCTCCTTGAGGGTGTCCTTGACCTCGGCGATGTCGGAAACGTAGACGGGTTCCCCCTTGGCGCTCGCGCCGACGACCGTCCGGCGGATGTCGTCGAGGCCCTTGAACTCGCCCATGGTCCGAACGAGAATGTCGGAATGCCGCTCGATGATATTCCCGGCCGGGAGGTTGAGGTTCTCGGCGCGCAGGGCCATCATGACCTGGTCGAGGGTCAAGCCGCGGCTTTCGAGCGCGGCTTTGTCGACGCCGACCAGGATCTCCCGCACGTCCATGGAGAAGACCCGGGCCGAGGCGACGCCGTCGATCCGCTCGAGGCGGGGGGCGACTTCGTCTTCGATGATCGTCTTGAGCTTCATCGGCGGGATATCGCCCGTGATGCCATAGAAGATGACGGGGAACTGGCTGAAGCTGAACTTGACGACGATGGGGTCGTTGGCCTCCTCGGGCAGGTACTGCTCGGAGAGGCCGATCTGGTCGCGGACGTCTTGGGCCGCGAAATCGAGGTTCGTCCCCCATTCAAACTCGATGCTGATAACCGAGACGCCTTCAGACGTCTGGGAGGTCACCTTCTTGACCCGGTTGACCGAGCTGACGACCTGCTCGAGGGGCCGGGTGAGCACGTTCTCGATGTCCGCGGACGAGGCGCCCGGATAGGTCGTGATGACGGAGACGGTCGGGAACTCCAAGTCGGGGAAGAAGTCGAGCCCCAGCCGGGTGAACGAAATGGCGCCCAGGACGACCAGGATCATGGCCATCATGGACGTCGTGACTTTGTTTTTTACCGAAAATTCAGGAAGTTTCACTTTTTCACCTCTTCGAGGACCTGGACGGCCGCCCCCTCCTCGAGGCCGAAATTGCCCTCGACGACGACCAGGGCGCCTTCGGCGAGGCCGTCGAGGACTTCGATCATGGTCGTGTTCTGGAGGCCGAGCGCGACATTCTTCTTCAGCGCTTTTCCTCCCTCGGCGATGAAGACATAGGTGTTCTCGAGGATCGCCTTCTGGGGGACGACCAGGGCGTTCTCATGGGACTGGACCTCGAAGACGAGGTCGCCGAACGTGCCCGGCCTGAGGACCGCGTCGGGGTTGTCGATCACGACCTCGACGCCGAACTTCTTGTTCAGCGGGTCAGCGGTCAAGTTGACGATGCGGACCGTGCCGCGGAATTCGAGGCCCGGGAAGGAGCTAACCCGAAGGACGGCTCCTTGCCCTTTTTGAATCCGGCCGATGTCCTCCGAGGAAATGGCCACGGCGATCTTGATCTTCGAATAATCCATTAACGTCAGGACGCCGGAGGCCCCGGAGTAACCCCCCATCATGGGGTTGATGACGTCCCCGACCTCGGCGTTCTTGGAGGCGACGACGCCCGCGAACGGCGCTTTCATGATGGACACGTTGAGGGCATGACGGGCCAGGTTGAGGCCCGCCCGCGCCTGCTCGAGCTGGGCGGCGGCCGCGTCGTAAGCGAGCTGGATCTTCTCGCGCTGCATCTCGGAGACGGCGTTTTCCTTGATCAGGCGGTCCATGCGCTCCTTGTTGCGGAGCGCGTCGGCGTGGCTGGCTTCGGCCACGGCCACGCCGGCCTCGGCCTGCCTGAGCTGGAGGCGGATGGACTCGGTCTCGAGCTCGGCCAGGAGCTGGCCCTGGGCCACGCGGTCCCCTTCCCGGACGTGGATGCGGGCGATCTTGCCGCCGACCTCCGGAGTGATGTTGATCTTCGTCAACGCCTCGAGCGTGCCGGTATAGGTGATCTTCTCCGTGATCCTCTCCCTCCGGACCTTGAAAACCTTGACCGGCGCCGCGCCGAAGGTCTCGGCCGAGGCGGCCTCCTTCGACGCCGGCTTCTTGCAGGCGACGGCGGCCGAGAGCACGACAGCGGCGATGATCCCGACGATGAGTTGGCGATGGGTGTTCGACTTATTCATGGGTTCCTCCGTTAATTCGAACGGCTCTCCGACCGGTTCCTGCCGACCGCTTTTTCGAGCTGGGCTTGGGAGATGACGCAGTCATAGAGCGCTTGGGAATAGTTGGTCCGGGCCTGGCTCAAGGCCACCTGGGCCGTCGAAACGTCCAGGTTGGTGGCCAGCCCTTCCGCGTAGTTCAATTCGGCGATGCGGACGGCCTCGCGGGCCTGCCCCACGTTCTTTTCCTGGGAGAACAGGGTTTCGCGGGCCTGGGTGTAGTTCAGGACGGCCTGCCGGACCTCGAAAGCGATCATGTCCGAGAGCCCTTTGCGGGTCCACTCGAGCTCGCGGATCATGGCCTTGGAGTGGCCGATCCGGGCCCGCGATTCGAACCCGTTGAAGAGGGGGACGGTGAGCGAGAGGTTGATCGCATAGAAATTCTGCCAGGCGCCTTTCCGGAAATTCAGCCCGTCGGCCCAAAAACTGTAGGCGCCGCCGACAGCCAACGTCGGCAGGGCGGAGCCGCGGGCGATCTTCAGCATTTCCCCGGCCATCCGGCGTTGGTAATCGATCTGACGGAGTTCTGGCCTCTGGCCGAGTGCCTGCTCGATCGCGCCGCCGGTCTCGGTATCGAGGGGCGGGGCCGCCAGCTCCCCCTTGACCGCGATGGGCGTGTCGAGATCGAGGCCCACGATGGTCTTGAGCCCGAGCTCGGCCACGTCGACACTGTTCCTGGCCTTGATCGCCTGGGGCTGGAGGTTGGCCACCTGGACCTCCGAACGGAGAAGATCGAACCTCGAGGCCATCCCGACATCGTAGAGGTTCTTGACGTTCACCCGGAATTTCTCGGCCAGTTCCAGGGCTTCCTGAGCCGCGGCAGAGAACTCCCGGGCCAGGAGGTATCCGTAGAACGACCTTTTCACGTTAAAGATCGTTTCCTGTTCGGATAGGCGGACCGTCTCCCGGCTGGCCTGCAGGCTGTAATTGGCCTGCTTGTAGCCGGCAACGAGGCGTCCGCCGGCGAACAGGGGCAGCGAAAATGCGAGGGACATCTGATAGTTCTTGGTGAAGTCGATGGAGATCCGCTGGGGCGGCTCGCCGGGGATGAACGACGGGAATTCGAGGACGAAGAGCTTTTCGTCCAGAGTGTCCTGGCCCTGAGCGTTGAGCGTCGGCAGGAACCTCGACACGGATTCCCGGACGAGGGAACGCGCCTGCGTTTCTTTCTCCCGGGTGGCCATGAAAAAGGGGTTCTGCCGGAGGGCGAGTTCGATGGCCTCCTCAAGCGTCAGAGTCAGCGTTTCAGGACCTTCCTGGGCGGCCGGCACCGCGGGCCCGGCGATGGCGATCCACAGTCCGAACAGCAAAACAGCCGTCTTCTTCACATCATTTCTCCTTCAGGGGTCGTTCGGGGTTCCGGATGCCTTCGATGATGAAGCGCGTCAGGACGTCGGCGGCGCCGGTTTTGATAGCCGCCTCACCGAGCCAGAACCGGTTGTGGGCGTACCCTTGGAAGATGGCCTCGATGAAAGCGACGGCGCTTCCGCTGTCCATTCGCCGGAACTCGCCCGCGGCGATCCCTTCTTCGATGAGCCTAACGCCCATCTCCGTGAATTCGCGGCTTTTCCGCTGCAGCAGGCCGAGCATCTTCCGGTCCGCCGCCGGGGCCGGACCGGACTTTCCGGACGAAGCGGCGAAAGCGCGCATGAACTTCAGCATGGCGTTGTCCATCCAGAGGACCCGTGTGATATTTTCTTTTTCTTCCTGGTACAAGAGGATCATGCGGATGGACAGCCGGAGCTTCTCGCCGGCCGTCCCGGGCCCGGCCAGGATCTCGGCCATCCGGTCCCGGATCTCGTCGAAATAGTGGCCCATGATCTCGAACAGGAGGACTCCCTTGCCCGGAACGTACTTATAGAGGGTCGCCTTCGAGAACTGGGCTTCCCGGGCGATGTCGTCCATCGTCGTCGCGCTGTAGCCCTTGCGGAGAATAACGCGCTCGGCGGCGTGGAGGATGGTTTCCCGGTATCCCTCGCGCCGTTGTCGTTCCCGTTCACGGCGAAGATCGCTCGTTTTCATCGATTTGAACCTTTCAGTTTATTGATTGAACGCATGAGTTTATTACCTGAACCAGCAATTCCGAATACAATACGCTTCCGGCCTCACGTTGTCAAGCCCCCGGAACCCTTGTATAATGAGGACATCCCGTGGAGATACGTCGAAGGATGAAGAAAGTGCTCACCCGGCGCGCTCTCGGCCCCCTCTCTGGGATCTTCCTCGCGCTCGCCCTGGCGGCAGCTCTATCCTTTTCCCGGCCGTCCCCCGGCCCGTCGTGGTGGGAGGTCAGTCTGTCCGTGACCGTGAAGGGCAGCTACGTCATCGAGGGCGGCGATGCGCCCCTTCACGGCGAATTCACCTGCCGCGCCCGGTGGGCGGGGACCCTCGAGATGGACGAAAACGACTTCCTTCTCTATCTCCTCAAAACGGAGGTCCTGGAGTGGCGGCTTGAGGAGAAAGCCGGCCCGCCGAAGGAAGAGAGCCTGCTCCTGGCCCAAGAGATTTCCGAAGCGCCTCTCCTCCGCCTGAATTATATCTTGCGGGAGGGTTCGGACCTCCGGTTCGACTACGAGTTCAGGGAGGTCTCCGTCCCCCTCCACGCCTTTCCGGTGAAAACGAACCTCGAATTTCCCCGTTCGTCAGGGCACGCGGCTCTTTCGCCGGGCGCGGGCTACGGGAGCGGCGTCAGCCGCGGCTCGAACCGGATCGTCATCCCCGGATCCGACCTCGAGCGCCGCTCCGCCGAACGGACGTTCTCCTGGAAATGGCAGCGCGAGAAGCGCATCACCGGAGACTTCGGGACCTTCCTGCTGACCCAGCGCCACACAGCGGAAGCGGTCGTCGCCCTCATCGCTCATTGACGCCGAGCCTGATAGCCCGCGGCCGTCAGGCGCGGGGATGGAACTGGTCGTAAACCCGGCGGATCCGTTCCCGGCTGACGTGGGTGTAGATCTGAGTCGTCGTGATCTGGCTGTGGCCGAGCATGAGCTGGACCGACCTCAGGTCCGCCCCCCTTTCGAGCAGGTGCGTCGCGAAGGAATGGCGCAGGATATGGGGGCTGATCTTGGCGGTAAGGCCGGCCCCGCGGGCGTGCCGGCGGAGGAGCTTCCACAAGCCCTGACGAGAGAAGGGCTTGCCCCGCCGCGATAGGAAGAGCTCGTCACGCTCCCCTGAAACGACGAGCGGCCGGACCTCGGCCAAATACCTGGCGACGGCGCCGCAGGCCGAGCGGCCGAGCGGAACGATCCTCTCCTTGCCCCCCTTGCCGCGGCAGATGAGGAACCCGTCCTCGAGGTTGACCTCCGCGAGTCTCAGGGAGGCGAGCTCGGAGACGCGCAGCCCGGAACCGTAGAGGACCTCGAGCATGGCCCTGTCCCTCACGCCCCGGGGTTTCTTGTCGTCGGGAGCCCGCAGCAGTTCCTCGACTTCCTTGACCGTCAGGAACTTGGGCAGGGAACGCCAGGTCGAGGGCGTGGTCAGCTGGAACGAGGGGTCCTTCTTGACGAGGCCGCTCAGGACGAGGAACTTGAAAAAGGAGCGGAGGGCGGAGATGAGACGGGCCAGGGACCTGGCCGAAAGGCCGGCCCGGCTTTCCCTGTGGATGAACCGGACGAGGGTCTCCTCGGACACGCGGTTCCACACGAACTTGCCGGCCTTAACGAAAGCCAGGAACTTGCGGATGTCGCGGGCATAGGATAGGATCGTGTTCCGGGCCAGGCCTTTCTCGACGGCCAGGTACTCGAGGAAAAGGCGAAGGGCGTCCTCGGGGGAGGAAGAGGGGGGCTTCATGTCATGAAGGGGTTGGAGTCCCTCTCCTGCTCGACCGTCGTCCACGGCCCGTGTCCGGGCAGGACGATCGTTTCCTCGGGCAGGGTGAGGATCCTCTCGCGGATCGACCGTTCGAGGTCCTTCCAGGAGCCGCCGGGGAGGTCTGTCCGGCCGACGCCGCCGCAGAAGAGCGTGTCCCCGGAGAACAGGACGCCGCCGGCGACGAAACCGACGCTGCCAGGCGTGTGCCCGGGGATGTGGATGACCCGGAGCGATGTCCGGCCGACGGCGACCTCGTCGCCTTCCTGGAGGAGGCGGTCGGGCGGGGGGGAATTCCTGGCCCCGAGGAGCAGGCTGAGCTCGATGTAGTCGGAGACATGGAGCATCCCGGTATCGGCGGCGTGCATCGCCAGGGGAACGCGGTATTTTTGGACGATGTCGCTGTTCCCGCCGATGTGGTCGACGTGGCCGTGCGTGTTGAGGACGATGACCGGCTTGAGTTCCAGGTCGGCGATGGCCGAGATGATCTTCTCGTGGTCCGCCCCGGGGTCGATGACGGCGCATGCCCGGGTCTCTTCGCAGTAGACGAGGTAACAGTTGGTTTCGAGCGCGCCGACGATGACCAGTTCGTACTTCATTCCCGATCCCGGCCCCATATTAATGCGAAAGCGTTATGAGAGTCAACCGGGGATGGGTTCTTCTGGCCGCAGGACGCCGCCCGATACGTGTCTCCTTTCTTTTATTGGCAATAAAAATAGGTATAATTGGGACGTGGACGTGTTCATCACCCCGGAAGCCGGACGCGAGATCGAGGCCTTGGGAATTCTCCGCCCCCGCCCTTCGCCTTGGGGCGTTCTTATCGGTCACAAGCGGGGCTTCAGGTTCATCGTCGAGAAAGTCTTCCCGGTAGGGAGCGGGCGGGTCCTGCCGAACGAGTGGCTCCTGGCCGAGCTCGACCGCGTCTGGCCAGGGAGGGTCATCGGCCTTTTCGCAGCCCGGCCCGGCGCCGCTTTCAGGAAGGCCGTCCTCAGCCCTGGCTGGTACGGTAAGCTCGTCCTCGACTTCGGCTTGAGCGCCCGGAAGCAATCGATCCGCCCGTTCACAGTCGAGTTCGAGCGGAAATTTTTTCTCGCAAGGATCCCGCTCGTAACGGCCGGGAGTGCGAAAGCCCATGAGTGAGCCCCTGGCCCGGAACGAGGAGCTCGCCTGTCTCAAGCTGGCCCGCCAGGCGATCGCCCACTATCTTAAAACCGGGGGCAGCCTCCGGACTCCCGTCAAAGAAGGCGCGCTCAAGGAGAAGCGGGGCGCTTTCGTCACGCTGACCGTGGCTGGGGACCTACGCGGCTGTATCGGCTATCCGCTCCCCGTCAAGCCGCTCGACGAGACCATCATCGAAATGGCCGTCGCTGCAGCGAGCCAGGACACCCGGTTCAAGCCGCTGGCTCCCAGGGAGATGGACAGGTTGCGGATCGAGATCTCCGTCCTGGGCCTGCCGGAGCCCATCGCGTCCCCTACGGACGTCGAAGTCGGCCGCCACGGCATCATCGTCTCCAAGGGTTTCAACCGGGGCCTGCTCCTCCCTCAGGTCCCGGTCGAACACGGCTGGGACAGGGAAACCTACCTCCGGCACGGTTGTCTGAAGGCCGGACTCGGCCCCGACGAATGGAAGAAAGGGGCGAAGATCGAGGTCTTCACCGCCCAAGTCTTTTCCGAATAAAAGGCCGCTCGCGCGCGCTATTTCTTCCTGGCTTTAAGCTTGTCGAGCTCGGCCTGGGCCTCGACCTTCAGGACGCCGTCCTTCGACGTCGTCTTGGGCAAGTCGATGCATTTCTGGAAGGACTCGGCCGCCTCATCGAATTTCTTCAGGGCGACCAGCGTCCGTCCCAGCTCGAGGTAGTGGTTGGCATACTCGGGATGCAGCTCGATCGCCTTCTTGAGATTCTTCTCCGACTCCGCGTAGGAGCCCTTCGGGATGGGGCCGTAGACGATGCTGCCGAAGAAACGTTTGGCTCCGCCTATCTCGTCCATCCGCCGGTGCCAGCGGCCGAGGGCATGGTAGGCGAGGTGGTTGGTCGGGTCAAGCTCGATGGCCTTGTCGATCTCCGCGCGGACGGCCTTGGAAGCGTCGATCTGCTCTTTTTTCCCAAGGAGCAGGAGCCGCTTGCCGTTGGAGGCCGCGAGCTGGAAATGCCCCCAGGTGTCGTTGGGGTTGGCGGCGACCGCTTTCTTGGCGAGCGCGGTGGCCTCCGTGTACATCTTCATCTGACGGTCCTTGATGTCCTTGTCGGCCGCCGGGATGACGTCGGCGATGTCGACGGTGGCCCGCGAGGCCTTCCAGAGAGCTTCGTAATTCGCGGGCTCGAGCTTCAAGGCCTCGGAATAGTGCTCGAGGGCCTTCTGGTCGTCGAATTGGGCGTAGGCCTGGTCGCCGGCCTGGATGTGTTCAGCGGCCGTCTGGGCGAAGCCCATGACGGACAGGGCGGCCGCCAGCGCAAAAAAGATGAGGCTTTTCTTCATTTTTCCCTCCATACCCCTTAACCTTTTATCCATTTCCGCAAAAAAGTCAAGCTGTGTCTCCCCTTTCCAGGCTCGGGGCCGGGCTTCCCACCGGCTTTGCAGTGCCGGCGCTGGAGACCGGCAAGGCCGGGGCGCTCCGCTCCGTCCTAGGTTCGCCCCGGCGACGCAGGCGCTCGACGAGAAGCCCGGCCAGGAAGCCCGCGGCGCCCAGGCCGACCCCCAAGGGGAGCGACCACGGCCAGGGGGGGACGGGGACGAGCCCGAGGCCCGCCTCCTCGAGAAAGCAGACGACCGCGTAACCGCCGCCGCAGGCGAGGCTCAGAAGACCTGCCCAAGGGACTTTCTTTTTCAGAAAAAGGGCGGCGAGGCCCGGGATGAGAAGCCCTTCGGCCATGACCTTGGAAGCCAGGCCGAGCGTCTTGAGGATGTCATTGAATCGTGCGGCGACGAGAAACGCCGCGAGGGCGAGAGCCACGGTCGAGGCCCGGGCCAGGGCGACGGCCCGAAGCGCGGAGCTTGGCCCCTTCCCCAACCCGAGGAGGTCCTTGGTCAGGGTGAAGGCCCCGGCATTGAGGGCGGCGTCCATCGTCGACAGGATGGCCGCCATGACCGTGACGAAAAGCAGGCCGCCCAGGAAGGAACCGGATTCGCCGGAGATGAATGCCGTGACCAGCGGGACGCCGCTCTTGCCGCCCGGAAAAAGGGGGAGGAAGAGCATCCCGGCCGCGACGATGCCGGCGTAGAAAACGGCCAGGAGGAGGGCGGCCCCGAGAAGCCCCCGGCGGGCCGCTCCTTCGCTCCGGGCGGCCTGCATTCTCTGCCAGGCGATGGGAGAAATGGTCCAGGCCAGGACGAAAGACAGGGCCACGAGGATGTTACGGTCAGCATGGGCAAATATATCGAAATAGGAGCCCTTTCCGAGCTGCCCGGCCGCTGAATGTACCGCCCCCCAAGAGGTGCGTGAGGCCAGAGCGGCGATCATCCCCGTAACTCCGGCGACGAGGAGGACGACCTGGACGACGTGCGTCCTGGAGACGGAGATGAGGCCGCCGGCCGCGGAGTAGACGAGGACGATGCCGGCCGCGATCGCCAGGCTCGGGATCGGGGAGGTGCCGAGGAGGGCCCCAAGGAAGGAGCCGGCCGCGACCAGCTGCGAGGCCGCGAGGAGGGTCATATACCAGACGATCAGGACGCTCGTCAGGGTTCTCGCGGTTTTCCCGTACACGCGTTCCATCAGGTCGGAGAGGGTTGAGCCGGCCGCAGCCCGGATCGGCCCGAGGAGCGTCAGGAGAACGAGCAGGGTGGCGACGGCCGGAATCCCGATTATCCAGATGGCGCTAAAACCGTCCTTGAAGGCTTCGTCCGTGGAAACGAGGAGCGAGGCCGCCCCGATCCAGGAGGCGCAGAGAGAAAAGGCCACGCGCAGGGAGCCGAGCCGGCGGGAGGCCAGGAAAAAAGAGTCCAGACCATCGAGCCGCCGGGGGAGGCGGAGGCCGGCGGCCCAGAGGACAGCCGCATAAGCGGCGACGGCCAGGAAGAATCCCGTCTTCATGAGCTGGGATTATACAACATAATCCCGCCTGGTAGCATGTCTTCACGCGGCCTTTCATGAGGGACAGCCCCCATTGGGGACTGCCCCCAATGGGGACAGTCCCTCAAATCCCGCCGGACGGCTTTCTTTTCGTGAAGAAGAAAGGTAACACGTACCGGAGGTGCATGTCCCCATGTTAAGGGGACAATCCCCGGCAGGGGGGCAGGAAAGGGGGACTGTCCCCGTAGGGGACTGTCCCTCTTTCCTGAATGCCGCCCGGCCACGCTATGTTATAATGGGCCGCATGAGGCGATTATCTGCCGTCTTTCTGGGCCTCCTTGGACTTGCGGCCGCCGCTTTCCCGGTGACCCCCGAGGAGGCGGTGACCAACCTGGAACGGGCGCTCAAGGCCGCCGGGACCCTCCAGGCCCGGTTCGAACAGCTTCATTATTCCATGTCGGTGTCGGCCCCACTCCGGGAAAAAGGGGAACTGTTCCTCCAGAAGCCCGACCGCATGCGCTGGGAATACCGGGACCCCCAGGACAAAGTATTTCTCTACAAGGACAGTGTCCTCGAGATGTATATCCCCGAGGACAAGCAGCTGACGCGGAGTCGGGTCCCCAAGGAAGCCTTGGAGTCGGACATTTTCGGCATCTTTCTCGGCATGATGTCCTTCCGGGACGCCTATATCGTCGAAGACAGCCCTTTCCCGACGGATGCCGCCCGGGTCAGGCAGGTCAAGCTGACGCCCCGGACCGAGGGGGACTACTCCCACATCCTCCTCGAGATCGACGAGCGCACCTGGCTCCTGCGCCGGGCCATTTTTCTCGAGTGGGCGGGCAACAAGCGGGAATTCATCTTCAGCCAGGTCCGGACCGGCGTCCGTCTCCCGGCCAGGACCTTCGAACTCAAGGTCCCCCCGGACTGTGAGATCATCGACGATGGGGAAACCGTCCGGCGCTAAACCTTCCCGCCCCGGGTCCGTATCAATACCCGAGGGCGCAGTCTCCTCGATGTCCGAAGACTCCACACTCGTGTCCAAAGCCCTCAAAGGAGACCGGAAGGCTTTTGAAATGATCGTCCGCAAGTACGAGCAGCCCCTGACGAACTACCTCGGCCGCATGACCGGGGAACGCGAGGCGGCGCTCGATTTCACCCAAGAGGTTTTCATCAAGGTCTATTGCTCGCTCGGGTCCTACCGCCCCGCCTACAAGTTCAGCACCTGGCTCTTCAAGATCGCCTCCAACCACCTCATCGACCACTGGAGGAAAAAGAAGCTCCCGACGCTCTCCCTGGACCAGCCCGTCGACGAAGAGGAAGGGTCGCTCACGCCCCAGGTCCCGGACCCCGGGCCGTCGGTCGCCAGGAAATTCGAGCTGGCCGAGATCCGGCGGAAGATCGAGCGGGCCCTGGACGCCATCCCGGAGGCCTTCCGGGAGCTGTTCGTCCTGAGGCACGTCAACGAGTTCTCCTACGAAGAGATCGCGGACATCAAGAGCCTGCCCGTCGGGACGGTCAAAAACCGCGTCTTTCAAGCCAAAGAGATGCTCAGGAAAAGGATGGAGGGGTCGTGAGAGACTGCCGGAACGCCGAGAGCTTTTACCTCTATTTCGAGGGAGAGCTCGACCCGGCCGAACGGCGTGGGCTCGAGGCCCATCTCAAAGTGTGCCCGGCCTGCCGCGAGGCCCTGGCCGAAAGACGCCTCCTCCACGAAGCTTTCATCAGTTTGCCGCCCTTCGAGGTCCCTCCTGATTTCGCCCTGTCGGTCATGGACAGGCTGCCTGAGCCCGCGGAGGCCAAGGCCCGCTGGCTGGCCCCCCTCGTCGCCGGGACGGCCTCCCTCGTCGTCGGCCTCCTGGGCTTCTACATCCTCACCGGCGAGAGCCTGTCCGACGTCCTGGTCGCCGTCAGCCGGTCCCTCAGCTCGGGCTTCGGCCGGCTCCTGCCGCTCTTCGCCAAGCTGTTGAAGGTCGGCGGCCTTCTTCTGGACGTCGCATCCGGCTTCGTTACGATGCTGGGCAAGGGACTGGTCGCCCTCTTGAGTTCCCTCGGAACGGATGGCATCGGCCTTATCCTGGGCCTGGGACTCCTCCTGTCCCTGCTCTTGTTCTTCGGCGCGAAAAAACTCCTCTCCCTGGGAGAAAAAACATGATGAAAAAAAGTCTGGCCCTGGCCCTTTTCAGCCTGTTCCTTCTCGCCCCGCTGGCCGCTCCCCCGCGGGCGTCGGCCGAGGTCGGCATACAGAAGGATATCCACGTCGCCCCGGGCGAAACCCAGGACAAGATCTTCAGCTTGGGCGGCCACGTCCTCATCGAGGGCAAGGTCCGGGACGACGTCATGGTCATCGGCGGGTCGATCACGATCAGCGGCGAAGCGGCGCAATCGGTCGTCGGGATCGGGTGCCGGATCATCGTCAAATCCACCGCGGTCATCGGCAAGGACCTTGCAGCCCTGGGCGGAACGCTGGAGAAAGAGCCCGGCTGCACGGTCGGCGGCGACACCCTCTATTTCCAGACCGCCGAGATCGGGGACAAGATCTTCAAGGACGGCCTCCTCTCCGGGGTCTTCTCCCTGTCTCTCATCCCTATCATCGTCGCCATCAAGCTGGTCATCATCTTCCTCTGGCTCATAGCCGCCGTAATGGGCGCCGCCCTGTTCCCCAAGCCGATCGCCTTCGCCTCCGGGGAGATCCGGAAGTCGTTCTGGCCGGCCATGGGGACCGGCCTCATCGCCATCATCGTCTTCACGATGCTCGTCATCTTCGCCGCCCTGCTGAGCATCGTCCTCATCGGCATTCCGATCCTTCTCGCGCTCGTCGCGGCCGGGTTCATCATCAAGGTGTTCGGCCGGCTTGTCGTCTTTTATTTCCTCGGCGACAGCCTCCTCCGCGCCCTCGGCTCCCGGAAGATCTCCGCGCTGGGGGCTGTTCTCGCCGGCCTTTTCCTCTTCAGCTTCATCGGCTTCATCCCCGTCGTCGGGTTCTTGTTCGGCCTGGTCATGAACGCCGTGGGCTGGGGGATCGCCCTCCGGACGAAGTTCGGCACGCGGGAGAACTGGTTTCAGAAGAAGCCGGCCTGCTGACGGACGGCCTCAGCGCTCGAGGATCTCTTTTTCCTTGGCCTCAGCCAATTCCTCGACCTTGCCGACGGTTTCGTCGAGGAGCTTCTGGAGGTGCTCGAGGCCTAAAAATTTATCGTCCTCGGCGATCTCTTTTTCTTTCTCCAGCTCCTCGATGAACTCCTTGGCCTCGCGGCGCATGTTGCGGAGGGTCGTCTTCTCCTCCTCGAGCATCCGGCCGATTTTCTTGGCGATCTCCCGGCGGCGCTCCTCGTCGAGGGGCGGGATGGGGACGCGGAGGATTTTGCCGTCGTTGAGGGGGTTGAAGCCGAAGTCCGAGCTCCGGATGGCCTTGTCGAGGGGCTCGAGCATCGAGGGGTCGTAGGGCTGGATGGCGATCAGGGTCGGCTCGGGGACCTTGACGGTGGCCACCTGGTTGACGGGCGTGGGGACGCCGTAATAATTGACCTTGATCTCCTCGAAAATGCTGATGTTGGCCCGCCCGGTCCGGAGCATGCCCATGTCCTTCCGGAAATGCTCGGTCGAGGCCTTCATCTTCTTTTCCACGTCCTTCAGCACGTCTTTGACCATCGCATCCCTCAGTAGACCCTGGTCCCGATCGTCTCGCCCAGGACGGCCCGCATAAGATTGCCCCCTCGGCCCAGGGCGAAGACGAGGATGGGCATGTCGTTGTCCTTGCAGAGGGAGATGGCCGTGGCGTCCATGACCTTGAGGCCCTTCTTGAGGACGTCGATGTAGCGGATGGACTTGAACTTCTTGGCCGTCTTGTCGGTTTTCGGGTCGGACGTGTACACGCCGTCGACCTTGGTCGCCTTGAGGATGACCTCGGCCCCGATCTCCAGGGCCCTCTGGGCGGCGGCCGTGTCCGTCGTAAAGAAGGGACAGCCGATTCCCGCCGAGAAAATGATGATCCGGCGCTTCTCGAGGTGGCGGATGACGCGCCGGCGGATGAACGGTTCGGCCACGGACTTGATCTCGATCGACGAGACGTGGCGGGTGTCGGCCCCTACTTTATCCAGGGCGGACTGCAGGGCGATGCCGTTGATGACCGTGGCCAGCATGCCCATCTGGTCGGCCGCCGCCTGGTCGATGCCGACCTTGGTCCCCTTGGCGCCGCGGAAGAGGTTCCCGCCGCCGATCATGACGGCGACGTCGACGCCGAGGTCGTGGACCTCCTTGATCTCGCGGGCGATGGCCAGGGCCCGGGCGAAATCGATCCCCGAGGAGATGTCGCCGAGGAAGGATTCACCGGACAGTTTGAGGAGGATGCGCTTATAAGCCGGCTTTAACATCCGGATTTCAATCCTGCCCGATCTCGTAGCGCGTGAACCGCCCGACCTTGATGTTCTCGCCGATCTTGGCGATGGCCTGGGCGATGAGGTCGCGGACCTTGAGCTTGTCTTCGCGGATGTAGGGCTGATCGAGGAGGCAGATCTCCTCGAAGAACTTCCCGAGTTTGCCCAGGACGATCTTGTCCATGATCTCGGGCGGCTTCTTCATGTCGACGAGCTGGGCCTTGATGATCTCCTTCTCCGCCGCCACGACGTCCTCGGGGACGTCGCTCGAGGAGATGTAACGCGGCTTGGCCGCCGCGATCTGCATGCCCAGCTCCTTGACCAGTTCCTGAAAGTCCGAGTTCCGAGCGACGAAGTCGGATTCGCAATTGACCTCGATGAGGACGCCGATCCGCCCGTTCATGTGGATGTAGGAGGCGATGAGCCCCTGGTTGGCGGCCCGGCCGGCCTTGGCCTGGGCCCGGGCGTGGCCTCTCTTGCGCAGGACCTCGACGGCCTTGTCCATGTCGCCGCAACTCTCCTGGAGGGCGCTCTTGCACTCCATCATGCCGATGCCGGTCCTCTCCCGGAGTTCCTTGACCTTGTCTGCCGTGATCTCCATCGTATCCTCTTTCTCAGTTGTCCTGGGAGGCCTCTTCAACGGGGGTCGTTTCGTTCGTCTTTTCCTCGAGGAGCTCCTTGCTGATCCGGTTCTTCTTGCCCTCGATGATCGACTCGGCCGCCTTCGAAGCGAACAGCTCGATCGCCCGGACCGCGTCGTCGTTGCCGGGGATGGGGTAGTTGATGTCTTCCGGATCGCCGTTGGTGTCGACCACGGCCACGATGGGGATGTGCATCTTCCGGGCCTCGGCGATGGCGATCGTCTCCTTGGACGAATCGATGATGAAGATGGCCCCGGGCAGCGCGCTCATGGTCTTCAGGCCGCCGAGGTTCTTTTGGAGTTTCCGGTAGACCTTCTCCAACCTCGACTGCTCCTTCTTCGACATGAGGTCCCAGCGGCCGTCTTCCTTCCTCTCCTCGAGTTCCTTCAGCTTGTCGACGCTGCCACGGACGACGCCGAAGTTCGTCAGGAGCCCGCCGAGCCAGCGCTGGTTGACGTAGCTCGACTCGCACTTGGTGGCATAGTCGCGGACGATGTCCTGGGCCTGCTTCTTGGTGCCGACGAAGAGGATCATCTTGCCTTCCTCGGCCACGCCCCGGAGGTAGTTCAAGGCTTCCTTGAAGTTCTTGATCGTCTTCTGCAGGTCGACGATGTAGATGCCGTTCCGCTGCCCGAAGATGTATTCTTTCATTTTGGGGTTCCAGCGCTTCGTCTGGTGCCCAAAGTGAACACCCGCCTCCAACAGTTCTTTCATCGTGACAGAAACCAACTCGATCCTCCCCTCTTAGCGCTTGTGGTACTGAGGAGCCTTGCGGGCGCCCAGCAATCCGTATTTCTTCCGCTCTTTGACCCGCGCGTCACGCGTCAATAGGCTGGCCGACTTGAGCACGGGCCGGAGCTCCCGGTTGAACTCGACCAGGGCCCGGGCGATCCCGAGCCGGATGGCCTCGGCCTGCCCCTTGGCCCCGCCGCCGCTGACCCGCAGGAAGATGTCGAACTTGTCCTCCGTCTCCGTGAGGAGGAGCGGCTGGCGGATGATGACCTTGTAGGCATCCAGGCGGAAATATTCGCTGTAAGGCCGCGGCCTCTTGTTGACGAACAGCGTGATGTCGCCCTTTCCCGAACGCAGGAAGACCCGGGCGATGGACGATTTCCTTTTACCCGTTCCGTAGTATTGGATCAGACTCAAGGTGCCTCCTAAAACTTGTATTCCTGGGGGTTCTGGGCTTCGTGGGGGTGGGATGGTCCGCGGTAGACCTTGAGCTTCTTGTACAGGGCCCGGCCGAGCTTTCCCTTCGGGATCATGCCCCAGACGGCCTTCTTGACGACCTCTTCCGGCTTCCTTTCGAGGAGGTCCTTGAGCGTCTCCTCCTTGATTCCGCCGGGATAGCCGGAGTGGGAGTAGTACTTCTTCTGGTCGAGCTTGCGGCCGCTGACCTTGATCTTCTCGGCGTTGACGATGACGACAAAATCCCCCGTGTCCAGATGGCTGGTGAATTGGGGCTTCCTCTTGCCGCGGATCAGGTCGGCGACCTCGGTGGCCATACGCCCGAGGATCCGGCCCTCGGCGTTGATCAGCCACCACTTCTGTTCGATGTCATCCTTTTTTGGAATAAAAGTCCTCATGAGCTTCTAACCTTAAAACAGAGATAGATAGATGGACTAAAATACTAAATCCGCATGGAATTGTCAACTTGCGCCCCGGGCCGGGCGGAAGAAGGCCCCCCCTTAGGCGCTTTTCTTCAGCTCTTCCTCGAGTTTCTTCCGTTCGGCCGCCCTCTTGCGCAGCTCCTGGAATTTCTCGAGGTAGCGGTCGCCTTCGGCGTTATAGCGGGCTTCCTTCTCGGGTTCGAGCTTAGCCAGAACGGCCTTGTAGAGAGGGCCCATCCAGGCGTAGGGTTCAGGGTAGTTCGGGTCGAGGTCGATGGCCTTCTGGATGGCCTCGAGGGCCCCCTGGGCCTGCCTCATCCTGTCTTGCGTGGAAAGGAACTGGAACCGGAAGGACCGCGACCAACGGTTGACGCCCAGGGCCAGCCAGGCCTCCGCGGAATCCGGCGTGAGGGCGATCCTCTTCTCCCAGAATTCGGCGGCCCGCTCGTAGGACTTCAGGAGCTCCTCGGGTCCGCCGGCGGCTTCCTGGAGATAGGTCGCCATGTAGGCGTAGCCCTGGGGATTTTCGGGGTCGGTCTCGATCCGGCGCAGGTACATGGACTCGGCCTTCTTGGCGATCTCCTTGTTGTCGCTCGAATAGCGCTTGTAGAACTCGGCCACGACATAGTAGTTGCTCATGTTCTCGGGCTGGAGCTCGATGATCCGGAGGTAGAGCTTCTCGGCCTCCGGGAACTTCTTGAGCTTGTCGTACATGTCGCCGAGGGAATAGATGATGTCCTTGTTGTTGGGCTCGATCGCGAGGGCCTTGGTCAGGGCCTCGATGGTCTTCAGTTCGAGTTCCTTGTTGATCTGCGAGTCCACGCCCGGCTTGTAGAGCTGTTTGTAGCTCTCGCCGAGGAAGCGGAACGCCTGGGTCATGCTGGGGTTGAACTTGAGCGTCGCCTCGTACTCTGTGATCGCCTTCCGGTACTGGCTCTCCCGGAAAAAGCTGTTGGCCCGGCCGAAATGGTAGTTAGCGGAGAGCTTGGAATAACTGATGTTCTGACAGGCCGTGAAGGCGGAAACCACCGCGAGCGCGGCGGCGGTGAGGATCAATCTTTGGGTCGTCTTTCGAGACATCCTGACCTCCTTATGATCAATGGCTCATTGCGCAGAAAGACAAGAACTTATTTATAAACGAAGACTCATCCAAAGTCAAGAAAAAATGGCCTGCCGGGGGGTCAGCTCGTCCGGACGATCAAGCGGAGCGGGGTACCGACGAAGCCGAACGCCTCCCGCAGGGAATCCAGGAAGTACTTCTCGTAGGTCGGCGAGATGGGGCCCCGGGTGCCCAGGAAGAGGATGAACGTCGGGGGACAGACGCCCTTCTGGGTCATGTACCGGAGCTTGGCCCTGGCCCCGCTCTTCAGGCGCGGCAGATGGTCTTCGGCCGTCCGGGCCAGGAAATCGTTGAGCTTCGACGTCCCGACCCGCGTCGAAGCGCTCTTGAAGACCTGCTCGGCCGTGTCCAGGATCTTGACGACCCGCTGCCCGGTCCGGGCCGAGACGAAGAGGAGCGGCGCGTAGCTGACGAATCCGAGCTTCCGGAAGACGCGGGCGCGCACGGCCTCGGGCCGGACGGCGTCCTTGTCGACGAGGTCCCACTTGTTAAGGGCGAGGATGAGGGGCCGTCCGGATTCGAGGGCCAGCTGGGCGATCCGGGCGTCCTGCCGGGTGGGGAACTCCTGGACGTCGAGGATGAGGCAGACGACGTCCGCCTGGCGGATGTTCGATTTCGCCCGGATGATCCCGGCCTTCTCCCGGCTGTCTTCCGCGCCGGCGAGCTTGCGGATCCCGGCCGTGTCCACCAGGCAGAACGGCTTCCCGTCGCGAAGAAGGAGCGTGTCGGTGCTGTCCCGCGTCGTCCCGGGCATCTCGCTGATGATGAGGCGCTCCTCGCCGGCCAGCCGGTTGACCAAGGAGGACTTGCCGACGTTGGTCCGGCCGACGATGGCGATACGGAGGGGCGCCCGCTCGTCCCGCTCCGGTTCGGCCTCCGGCAGGGCGGCGACGATGGCCTCCTCGAGCCAACCGACGTTGAGCTTGTGTTCCGCGGAGATGAAATAGATGTCCTTTTCCCCCAGCCGGTAATACTCGGCCGTTATCGATTCTTCCTGGACCTGGGAATCGACTTTGTTGACGACGAGAAGGATCGGGAGGCCGCGTTTTTTCAGGGAGATGAAGAGCTCTTTCTCGATCGGAGCGACATCCCGCTTGCCGTCGAGCACGAACAGGACGAGGTCGGCCGCGGCCGCCTCCTCGAGCGCTTTTTCGCGGACTTTGTCGCTCAGGGGCTCGTCGGCGATGCCGAAGAGCCCGCCCGTATCGACGAGGACGAACCTCTTGTCCTCGAGGACGCAGGATGCCGAGAGGCTGTCCCGGGTCATCCCCGGGTCCGTGTGGACGAGGGCTTTCCGTTGTCCCAGGATCCGGTTGAAAAGAGTGGACTTGCCGACGTTGGGAAAGCCGACGATGACCACCCGGGGGAGCTTCTTCATGGCCGGCCCCGGGCTATCTCGCGACCAGGGAATAATCGGGGAGGAAAGCCCGGGTCAGGTCGACGTGCCCGCCGAGGGTCTCCTTCGCCCTTCCCTCGACGAGGATGACGACTTTCTTGACCGCCTTGAAATTGAAGGCCATGGTGTTGACGACGGCGTAGACGGCCGCCAATTCCATGGTCGAACCGTACGAGAATTTTTCGGCGACGTCCCGGCTGAGATCGACGGTGGCGACGCCGTCCTTGCCGATGAAGACCTGGCGCACCTTGGTCTGGGGAGGGAGCGGGGAAAGCAGCCCCTTTTCCGAGCCCTTGATGAGCTCGGCGAGGGCCTGTTCCGCCTCCTCGTCGGCCGTCGGTCCGGCGGCGATTTGGCGCGTTTCCCGGTGGAGGAAGTCGTCGTCGTCGTCGAGGAAGAATAGCGTCACCGTCCTCGCCTCGGCCGATCCCCCCGCAACGGCCGGCTCCTTGGGGACGTTGGCGTCGATGAAGCGCTCGACCTTCTCCCGCCCCCCGCCGGTGAAAAAGATGATGGCCAGGACAAGGAGGACGACGGACAGAACGCCAAGAACGAGCGCCGGTCGGGAGATCCTGCCTTTCTTTTTATCGGCCATGGGGTCCTACTCGGGTATCCGGAGGTAGCGGGCGAGCCCGCGGTATATCGCCTCGGCGACCTTGGCCTGGAAATCCTCGGAGGCCAGCTTCTGCTCTTCGGCGGGGTTGGAGATGAACGCGGCCTCGACGAGGATGGCCGGGCAGGCGACGCCGGTCAGAATCTTGAAAGGCGCCTGCTTGATGCCCCGGTTCCTCGTCCCGAGAAGGGCGTCGAGCTCGCCCTGGACCATCTCGGCCAGCCGGCTGCTCTGCTTGATGTAGGCCGTCTGGGCCATGTCCCAGAGGATCATCATCAGGTCGTCGTCCGACGACGGGTCGATGCGGCTCTGGAGCGCGGAAGAGTTGTTCTCGAGGTAAGCCAGCCGGCGCGTTTCCTCGTCGGTCGCGTTGAGGCTGAGGAAGTAGGTTTCCGAACCAGCCGCTTTCTTCTGGACGGCCCCGTTGGCATGGATGCTGATGAACAGGCCGGCCTTGCGGTTGTTGGCGATGGCCGACCGGTTCTCGACCGAAACGTCCACGTCCTTGTCGCGGGTCAGGACGACCTCGAAACCCATGTTCCGCTCGATGATGGCCTTTAGCTTGAGGCTAATGGCCAGGGTGATGTCCTTCTCGAGGTTCCCGAACTTGCCCTTGGCCCCGGACTCCGTCCCGCCGTGGCCGGGGTCGATGACTATGGTCTGGATCCGCGCTTTCTGCTCGGCCGGGACCTGGTTGAAAACGGGGCGGACAGCTACGGCGATGAGGAGGGCGGCGGCGAGGGCCGCGCCCCGGGCTGTCCGGTCTATCGGTTCTCTCATCACGTTCAGGTCTGGTGGAGGCGGCGGGAGTCGAACCCGCGTCCGAAAGCATTCAACAGCAAGTCTCTACACGCTTATCCCCTTCATTGATCTCGTCGCCCGGCGCTCGAAGAGGAAGAGCACCGGGAAACCAGCCCCGAAGGTGTTTCGCTTCCCGGCCTCAGGGCGAAACCGGCTCGCTATCCCGCCCGTTTGACGCTCCGGAAGCCCCGCGGGAGAGGACCCCAGGAACGGCGTGCCTTTCTATTAGGCCGCGACTGCTAAAGGTTCTGCAGTTAAGGTTTTTCCACCGTTTAGCGAGGTGGGTGGGACCTCGGCGTGCAACTTGTGCCTCATTACTTCCGTCGAAACCATTACGCCCCCATACTCCTTTCAGCTTTTATTATAGGGGCGGCCGGGGGGGGTGTCAACCGGAAGGGGTCAAACCTACCTTTTACCCCCTTTTTGACCCGAAAAGTGTAAAAGGTAGGTTTGACCCCTTCTGAAAAGGCAGCCGCGGGCACGGGGCCCGCGGCTGCCCGATGTTCGGAACGAACGGTCAGCGGATGAACTGGTAGGCGATGACGCTGTAGGCGTGCCAGCTGAAGGTCCCGTCGGGCGCCTTGACCGGCCGGACCCAGATCCTGACCTTGTTGACGGCCGGCGTGAGCAGGGCCTCCCACTCGGCGGGCAGCACCGGCAGCTTGAACGTCACGAGATTGGTCGCGGCGGTCCAGACGAAGGAGCCGACCACCGTCTGGAGGTCTCCGGTCGTATCCAGCATGACGTTCATGGTCACCGGCACCGACTCGTCCCAGCAATCGTAGGTCGAAACGCCCATGGACCCGGTAGCGGCGGAGTAGCCGGTCGTGATCTTAGTGAACTCGTGCAGCTTCACGGGGGCGAGGACGAGGTTCTCGACGACCCAGCGGGTATTGGCCTGGTCCCAGCAAAGCCCGGCGTGGGCGAAGACCCAGAGGTTGGCCGAGCGGGCCTGGTCCACGGAGTCGACGAAGTCCTGGAGGACCGTAGAGCGGCCGGAGGGCAACCCGTAGAACCACCAGCCGAAGGTATGGTCGGCGATGCCGCTATAGACCATGGTCCGGGTGCGGTCGCGCCAGCCGAAGGTGAAGTTGTCGAGCGTGGCGTTCGTGACCAGACCCTCGGCGTGGGCGCTGTGGACGTTGATCGACGCGGCTACCTTGGGGGAGGCGGCGGGGTCGACGAAGGTCACTTCCACGCGGAAGCCCTTGGCGATTTGACGGAGGATGGACGTGCCCGTGCCCATGGCGATGTCCTGGAAGGTCCAGGTCGTGTTCTCGTCGACGAAAACCGTCTCCGAGTTCCAATCGCAGGAATGGCGGAGGTTGGCGGTCGTCTGCGTTCTCTTTTTCAGGATACGAATCCAGTTTTCGCCGACGCGCCGGACGAGACCTTCCGGAGTGAACCGGGGCAGGGTATCGACGCTCGCGGCATACCAGACGCGCCGGGCATAGAGGCTGCCGTCGGCGTTCATGTCGGAGGCGACGAGGGCGGCTCCGCTTTTGACAAGGGCCTTAAGCCCATCGAAGCTCCCGGCCGCGTTGGCGTCGGCGTCGACATAGATCGTGTTGAGGTTGACGCCGAAGGTCAGCTCGGACTCCTGGAGGTTCTTGATGGTGAAGCTGGCGCCGTCGGCGGCCGCGGCCGTGATGTCGCCGAGGGTGCGGGCAAACTGGATGTTCTTGAGATGGCGCGGCAGGGCCTTGTGGCGGACCTTGAGGCTGACGACGACCTTGCCGTCCAGGTTGACGATCGAGAGCGGATGGGCCAGGTCGAAGTCGACCAGCAGGTTGATTTCCTTGCCTTCTTCGACGGTGATGGCCGGACTCAGGTCGACCTTGATCTCGCCCTTGCCGCTCGGGTCGACGACCGTGACCTGGCTCGGGGCGATCTGGGTCCCCAGGTCGTCGACGAGCTTCATCGTGGCCGGATCGGTGTTGATGACGATCTTGAGCAGGTTATAGGTGCCGACGGGGATCGTGGCCTTTTTCAGAATTGCGGTCACTCCGCTCAGGTCGACGAGGTTGACCGTGCCGGAGGCCGGATTGGCCGGGTCGGCGGTCCAGACGTCCTCCCAGGAATTGGCGTCACGGCGGTGAAGGCTGACGGATTTGAGGACGACGGTCACTTCCTGCCAGTCGTCGGTGGGCCCGTCCGTCAGGAGCAGGTTCAGCCCGCCGGTGGCTCCGGACGGCCCCCCGCCGGTGATATTGCACGAGGTGACCAGCCCGAAGCCGGCTACGGCGGCAACCGCCAGGAGAGAAAGGCAGAGATTGCGGATGATATGATTCACAGGATCCTCCTTAATTTGGCCGGAGAAAGTAAACGCCCCTATCCATAGATATGTTATGTCCGCGGGCGGTGGGTGTCAAGCCGAGGGGGTTTGCCGGGAGCATTCCCCCAGCTGCTTGGCTAGCCCCGGCACGGGCCCGCTCGTCCGGGGCCGAAACGTCATTTGTGTCCATGGGCGATCTATTCATTTATGCCCCATTAGACAACGAAGCGCCTCAAACCTTTGCGCGGGGATCGGTCCCGCAGATTGACACCCCTCAAACCCAGAGAGTAAGATAAGGTCGGATTTTGTTATTTGATTTTCGACTAAAGAATTATGGCGTCTCTCGCGTTTCGAAACATCCGGGCCAAGGCCACCCTGCTCATCCTTTTTCTCCTCGCCGCCACGACGTTTCTGTCCTACGTCTTCACCATCCGCATCATGAGCAGCCATGTCGCGGACAAGATCATCCGGACAGCGGAAACCCTGGGCCGGAGCATCGCTCCCTCGGCGGGCTTCCTCATGGGCGCCCAGGACCTTCTTGGCCTCGACTACATGGTCTTCCAGATCAAGAAGACGAATCCCGACATCAAGTCGATCGGCGTCCTCGGTCCGGAGAGGGACATCATCGTCCACAGCGACATCAAGGAGCGCGGCCGCAAGTTGGAGCCGGCGCAGGGCGAAATCCTCGACCAGAGCGAGGACGGGACCTTCGTCCGCAAGGTTTCCGGCGGGTCGGGCACGCTCATCGAGATCGAAAGCCCGATCGTCTTCATGGACAAGCGCCTCGGCTCCGTCATCCTCGAGCTCGATTGGTCCGTGCTGTCGACGGCCCAGGGCGTGGCCCAGCGCAAGGTCATCGGGCTCTTCGCCGTCATCCTGGCCCTGGGCACCGTCAGCAGCGTCTTCCTGTCCTCCAACCTGACCCGGCCGATCAAGGAGCTCTCGTTCGGCGTCGAGGAGCTCAAGCGCGGGAAGACGGGCAAGCCCCTGCGCATCTTTTCCGGCGACGAGCTCGGCCGGCTGACGGCGAGCTTCAACGAGATGTCGGGGCTTATCACCCACCAGCGGGACCGACTGGCCCAAGACGCCCGGGATCTCGAAGAGGCCTACGTCTCGACCGTCCGGGTCGTGGCCGCGGCCATCGACGCCCGGGACTCCTACACGCACGGCCATTCCACCCGCGTCTCCGAGCTGGCCGTCGCCCTGGCCCGGGAGCTCGGCATGAGCGGGCAGGAGCTCGACGACATCGAGATCGCCTGTCTCTTCCACGACGTCGGCAAGATCAAGATCACGGACGCCATTCTCCACAAGGCCGGCAAGCTGGACGCCGCCGAGTGGGAGGAAATGCAAAAACACCCCGAATACGGCGCGGAGATCCTGCGCAAAGCGCCCTCCCTGCGCCGGTTCATCCCCGCCGTCCGGCACCATCACGAGTGGTACGACGGGAGCGGCTATCCAGACGGGTTGAGCGGGGAGAGAATCCCCCGCGAGGCGGCCATCATCTCCCTGGCCGACGCCTATGATGCCATGACATCGGATAGGCCGTATCGCCAGGCGATGACCAAAGAGACGGCCATGGCCACGATTCAGGAGTACGTCGGAAAGCAGTTCAGCCCGGAGCTCACTCCGCTCTTCCTCGGCACCGTCGAAAAGATGGGATGACTCCATGCTCAAACGACCCCTGCCGCGCGCGCTCGCCTGGGCCGTCCTGCCCTGCCTTTTTTTATCGGCCTGCGCCTTGGCCGACAAGATCATGACGAAACAAACCCCCGCCGAATCCCGGCCGACGTTGGCGGAGGGCGATTTTCAGAAAGCCCTCGACGATTTCAAGGCGGCCTACGAGAAGACCCCGCGCGACAAAAAGCTGACGGCGAACTATGTCCGGACGGTCGAAGAGATCAAGGGCGCGGCCGACCGGGCCCTGGGCCAACAGGATTTCGCCCAGGCGGGCCGTATCTATCGGGTTCTTCTTGACCGCTACGACGATTTCGGCGCATTCGCGGCCAAGCTCACGTTTACAAAAGCCCATCTGGAGACGGCGCTGAAAGAATGCCGGATCGCGACGGTCGATAACCCGGCCGCGCAGGCCGTGAAGTCCGGAAACTTCACCAAGGCCATCGACATTTTCAAGGCCGCCCTCAAGGAGAATCCGGGGGACGCCGACCTCGCCGCGAAATATCGGACGGCGGTCAACGACTTCAAGGCGGCTGGCGATAAGGCCTTCGCCAGCAAGGATTTCGCCCAGGCCGGAAGGGTGAATGTTGTGCTGCTCAAGAATTTCGCATCCTTCGAAGGGCTCCGGCCGCCCGTCGCTTTTTCCAAGGAGGCCCTGACCAAGGAGGTCGCGGCCTGCCGGGAGAGCCTGACCAAAACGGGTCTCACGGAATACCGGAGGGGGAACCTGGCCAAGGCCATCGCCGCCTGGGAGGGGCTCCTCAGCTTCGACCCGGACAACGCCGAGATCAAAAAGGCCGTCAATACCGCGAAGATCCAACTCGATGCGATTAAGAAAAAATAATCGGCCCCTCTAGCCTGATTATTGGCCTGCCGGCTCCTCCCCCGTTTCTTCTGTTTTCTTTTTCGTTGTTGCCTTGCCTTCTTCGGGGGATTCCGTCGTTTTCCGGCTTTTGCCGCCTTCCGGTGCTTTCGGAGGGGCTGCCTTCTTTTCCGCCTTTATTTTTTTCCCCTTGCCCTCTTCGGCGGCTTTCTTGGGCTTCTCGCCCTTACCGCCTTCCTGCTCTTTCTGGGGGGCGGCCGCTCTTTCCGCCTTTGTCTTCACCATCTCTTCCGTTCTTTTTTCGCTGGCGGCGATCACCCTCAGCCTTTTATTCACGGCCTTGATATCCGCCTGCATTTTTCTAATGATGGTATCTTTGTCGGCCTTGGGAGATTTGATGCCCTTCCCAGACAGGAAAGACAGCCGATCTTGCAGTGTATGTTCGAAACGCGCCTTTTGCCGCATGAGCATTTGCTTCCGTATTAATCCCATTTCATCCTCCTCTACGATTTGGATATTCTTCTTCGGCAGATCGCAGAATAAGCTGAGCTTTCTTTTCCCTGCCGGCAGATAGTTCAGGAGGTATTTATATCAGGGTTTTGGCTAAAAAGCCATCGCATTTCTGGATGAGCTCATCCTTGCTCCGCCGGCTCAGGGACTTGACGGCGCACTCCCGCGACAGGGACAGGGAACGTGTGCCGCACTCCTCCCGGTAGACCAGAACGACGGGACGCCGGGTCCGGGTGTAGCGAGAGGCCGTGCCTTCCTGGTGCTCCCGGAGCCGGCGGTCGATATCGGTGGTCACGCCGGTATAGAAGGACCCGTCAGAGCATCCGAGGATATAGAGGGACCAGCTGGCTCCCGCGGCCGCGTTCGGCGCCGGCAATTCCTCCTTCGCCTTCATAATCCGGAGCATGCGGCGGTACGGAGGCTTCATGGAACCGAGATTATCGTCGCCGGCGATGAAATGTCAAGAATCCCCGATGATTTTCTGGCTGATCTTTAGGCTGGTTCCTATGATGACCCCGAGGATCAAAGAAAAACCGGTCAGAGAAGCATATAATAAAACCGTTGTAATCTTTAACACTGTCCGGAATATATCGCCGGCTGGGCGACGAAGTCAAGGACCTCCGCCGCCATCTTTGTCCTTAGTTCTTGACCTCTTGATCCCCCTCTGTCCACCGCAGAGGCGTGTGTCTTTTCTGCTTGCTTTGTCGAATATTCGTATCAGTCTCGGATTCTTCCGGACCCTGCGGTCATTGTTACTTCACGGCCCGTTTGACCGCGCGCTTCGCATCCTTGACCACACCCTTGACTCGGCCCTTGAGTTCATCCCTCTCGCCCTCTCGCTTGAGCTTCTTGTTGCCGGTCAAGTCCCCTACCGCTTGCTTGATCTTGCCTTTGCTCTTGTCGATGACCTCGCCCATTTTCTACCTCCCTTAGTCAACATTGCCAAAACGGCTACGAACGAACCGCGCAGATTAAGAAGTTCTTTTTCTGCTGCGGCGGCTATGCAAGCGCTCATGTCCTGGTTTCCCTCACCCCATCGTCAGGGATGATAAGTCGCAGCGTGATCGGATGTCAAGTTGAACCTAAGATAGCGGAAGGCATATCGGGAAGCCATGGCGCGAACTCAGCCCTACAACCCGGTTTTCTTATCTGATAGAATAATATATAATTTATTCATATGAAAAAGATCGTTTTTATTGTTTTGATATTGTTAATCGCCGGCGCTGGATACTACTTTCTTAAAAAAGATAATAACCCTGTAGGTGAAGACGCAAATAAGCAATATCAAAACTCCGACACGGGAATATCTTTTACATATCCTAAAATCCTCACAGCAAGCACCACAGATGGCATCGCCGTACTCCACCATGATATCCCCTACAAGAATTCAGGGGCGTGCGACATGATGGGTGATGAAAAAACATACGACAGACTTACCGATTTTGAAATGAAAATCCAGATCATCAATAAAAATCTTGCCGAGACCGTCAAAACATTAAGCTCGTACATACCTCAAGAGAATTTTGTCAATGATGAGCTTGTTGCTTCCCCCGGATTCATAGATCCTTACACGATCGGCCATTTTTCCGGCTTCGCCATCTACGAAGGAGCCGAGGGTTGCGGACAGACGACGTACTACTTCCCTATGGCCAATAACAAAACGCTCGTCATAACCAACGCCTCCATACAAGCCCTCTCAGGAGCCAGAGTCCAAGAAAAAGTCTATGAGGTCTTGGCTGTGCCGGGAGTCATATCAAGAGAAAAAAATAAGGAAATATTCGAATCTATCGTACGAAATTTAAAAATAAATTAATCCGCCTGCGTAACGATTCAGCCCGTCGCCTGCGGCCGACGACTTCCACGAAATAAAAACGCCAACGCAAACCCCGCCAGAAATCCGCCGATGTGCGCCATGTATGCGACACCACCCGTCTGCGCTGTGTCGGCAATGGAACCGATGCCGCTAAAAAACTGCAGAACGATCCACATCCCAATGACGATCAGCGCGGGCACTTGAATCACTTGTTGGCCCTGCAATACTCTGACCTTTCCCTTTGGGAATAGCAAAATGTAAGCGCCGAGCACCCCCGCAATCGCCCCCGATGCTCCCAAATTCGGCACGTTTGATCCGTGGCTAAACGCCAACTGGGCAAAAGTTGCCGCAAGCCCACAGAGCAGGTAGAAGATTATGAACTTGATGCGCCCGAAACGGTCTTCGACATTGTCACCGAAGATCCATAAGTAAAGCATGTTGCCTCCCAGGTGAACCCACCCGGCATGCATGAACATGGAAGTGAAGAGCGTCAGAAAATCACCGAAGGGATCGGCCAGGAAGCGGCTGGGAACGAAAGCCCACTTCCCAATAAAAGCGTCACCGCCACTCAGCTCGACAAAGAAAAACAGGACGTTCAGAGCGATGAAGGCATACGTGACCAGCGGAACAGTTCTGCGAGAGGTATTGTCATCACCGATCGGCAACATAAGATCTGCCTCCTTAAAATCTATCCCCTGGTAATGTTCGCTTGACAGGACATTTTTTTATATCTTTCCTCTTGCCCACACGGACAACATACATCCGGCCGCGCGGCGCTGTCAACAGCCCCTTCGGGGGCAACGTTGAGGTTCTTTTCGGAGGCCTCTTCAGTGAAAAACGACTGCGCAAAAGCGCCTCTCAAGACTCTGCTTGCAGTTCTTAACCCCCTTATCCCTCTCTGTAATTAGGGGGGGGCCGTGGGATGGGCATCAAAAGAAGATTTCCCGGAACGCTTCTCGGAAATAACTAAGCCTTAATCTCCCCAACCCCTCTTAGAATTTAAGAGGGGGCTTGGATATGGAAGGCGTTCCGGGTGCTGCGGTGTGGCGGGGCCGACGAGACTCGAACTCGCGACCTCCGGCGTGACAGGCCGGCGTTCTAACCAACTGAACTACGACCCCGCGATGGGCTGGCCTATTATAGAGAAATGCCCAGCCACTTTCAAGAAGCCCTGCGGCCTCTCGTAGAACCGTCGGTTTTCTGATACATTGAAGTCAGGAGGGGACATCATGGCAAAGCTCACCAAAAAAGACGAGTTCCTGGAGAGACTCGGGATCGAGATGGACCACGTCAAGGCCGGGCTGATGGAACTCAAGGCCAAGAGCCGGAAGCTCAAGCTCGAGGCGCGCCTGGAGTACGACAAGGGCCTCAAGTCGCTTGAGAAGAAAGAGGGGGAGCTCAAGGTCCGGTTGGGGGAATGGACCAAAGCCGGACAGATGGCCGGGGAAGACGTCAAGAAGGGGCTCGAGCGCGCGGCCAAAGACCTCAAGAAGGCCGTCGACGACGCCTACGCGCGTCTGAAGTGAGCCGCTGAAGCACGGCCCCGTCCGAGTCAGTTTTTACCGGGGTGTGGTTTAGTCGCACGAGCCGGTTTCGCAGCCTGGGTCCTCGGCGATTTCCGGCTGGAACGTGGTATGGAGGACGTCGAACCTTGATGAGACGAGCATGTGCGCGTCTCTGATGACCTCCTGGACGTTCCGGCCCCTGGAGATCTTCAGGTGGGCGCTCAAGGAGATGAATCCGGAGGTGATCGTCCAGACATGGAGGTCGTGGATTTCGACGACTCCCGGGACCTCGGCGATCGCCTTCTCGATGGCCGTGAGATCCAGATGACCCGGGGCCCCTTCCATGAACACGTGAAAGGATTCCCGGATCAGCCGGCCTGAGCTCCACAGGATCAGGGCGCAGACGGCCACACTCACGATGGGATCCCAGGCGAAAGACCCCGTGATCTTGATGAGCAGAGCCGCGGCCAAGACCCCGACGCTTCCCAGCGCGTCGGCCGTCACGTGGAGGAAGGCGCCCTTGATATTGAGGCTCCTCTTCCGACCGCGGAAAAGGACGGCCCCGACGACGACGTTGGCGACGAGGCCGAGAGCGGCGATCGCCATCATCAGGCCGCTCTTGATCTCGGGGGGAGAGCTGAGTCGCTGGAAGGCCTCGAATCCGATTACGGCGGCGATGGCCCAGAGGGCCAGGCCGTTGACGAGCGCGGCGAATATCTCGAACCGTCGCCAGCCGAACGTCCTGCGGTTCGTCTTTGGGCGCCCCGACAGCCAGAACGCGAAAAGGCTCAGGCCGAGAGCCGCGGCATCCGTGAGCATATGCCCGGCGTCGGCCAGAAGGGCCAGGCTCCCGCTCAGGAAACCGCCCGCGGTCTCGACAAACATCATGGCCACGGTGATGGCCAGTGCGGTCTTCAGGGGCCTCTGATGTTCCGCCAGGGCGTGGGACGGATGGCTGCTGTTCAGTGAATGGACGTCACCCATCATTGTCTTTCTCTTGAAGCCGCCACGGCCCTCCGGGTGCCCAATAGAGATCAAACCGTTTCTTTTCCGTGGCAGATTTAGCCGGCGGAAGGATGAATTCTCTTATAGATTTAATCACCTGATCGAAAGTTAAATCAAGGGATCCTTTTTCGATTCTGACCAAGAATTGTTTCCAGAGGATCCGTTTCTCGGGCAGTTGACCGAAGGTGTCGGTCAAAGCATCCGGGATTCCTGATGGGATAATTGTTCTTTCCTGTCCGAATATCATGTTAATCCCGTTTTTCAGCGCCATCCCCATGAAAGGAAATTGGCGGGAAAGCTGGTAAATATCATAAAAGTCTTTAACCCGGCTGTTCAGCATCCCTAATTTACATATAGCGTTGAATTTATCCGCGATCGTCAACTCCTTCGGATAAACCATGATACGCGGCGCAGGGAAAGGCAGAATCGTGGGGAATTCGTCTATCCCGGGCATCGGCCTTAGCTGTTCCCCGGCACAGACGTCGAATTGGAGGTGAATCCGAATTCGCTGCAGGTAGGCCGTCAAACGGACGCGGAGTCCGCCGAACATATTCTGCTCTCGTATGACCGCCGCCGATACGGACTCCGGATCGAAAACAAGCCCGTCGGGTTCGACATCTTGCTTGCATATCAGGGCAAAAACGCGTCTAGCTTCCTCTGCGGACGGCCCAAAAAGGCCGAGAAAATCCGCGTCTCGGGTCGGCCTATAGAGATCTTTCCCCCAAAGCTCGAAAGAAAACGCTCCCTTGAGAATCAGCTGATCGACGAACGGACTTCTTGATATTCTATAAAGATATCGCTCCAGTCCGAAACGATTAAGAATGATTTGGAAATCCTCTTTCCGCAGATCCCGCAGATTATGCAGACGTTGATTGACGGAGGCGGCAAGATTGGTAATTTCGTGTTTCACACCAGGGCCTCGGCATACGGCTTGATGACGTTCCAGATCCGGCAAACAAGGGCAGCTCTGTAGAGGTCATCCGTTGTGAATCGCCGGTCACGCAGGCCTTCTTTTAGCGCTTCGATAGCCACATCCAGTCCAATTTTATTTCGGTATTTGAAACAATCGGCGATCGTTTTTGCCGGGCCGGTTACTTTGAGGGTAACTCCCAGTATGTCATGTTTCTCAACGCCATAGTGGATAGACGTCTCCGAAAACCGAATAATTCTCACTCCCGTGTTGATGACTCTAGGTTTTGCGGATTTCCTGTCGATCGCGATCCAGATCTGATAGGGGTTCTGAGTCCCGATGCCATGAAAGGAAAGGGCTGACAGGAGACAAATCACCCCGCTCGGGATCTTTTTCGCTACCGCCAGGAGGCTGAAATGTTCCGTTTCTATCTCTCCCGGTTTCATATAGAGACCGCGCTCGGTTCGGACGATCTTTCCTTTCTGAAAAAGCCGGCTTAGGGCCGTCCTGGACAGGCCATGCTTCTTCAGGTCGCGCGAGCGAAGAAACGCGGTTCCTTTCAGGAGTTCGATGATCTTCTCTTCTTGAGTCATGGTGTGTGTCCTAAATGTTTCTTATTGTAGGCACTTATATATATTAGCAATTTTTTTGTAACATTTATTAAAAGTTATTTCAAGTCCTTAAATTATTTATAGGCCTACATCTTCTCGAGGGCGGCGATGCGCTCCTCGATGGGCGGGTGGGTGCTGAAGAGCTTGTTGACACCGCCCTTGATGTTTTTGAGGGGGTTGACGATGTAGAGGTGGGCCGTGGCCTTGTTGGCCGCCTCGAGGGGCTCGGTGTCGGCCGAGATCTTGCGCAGGGCCGAGGCCAGGCCGGCCGGGTAGCGCGTCAGCATGGCCCCGCTCGCGTCGGCCAGGAATTCCCGTTTCCGCGAGACGGCCAGATGGATGATCGTGGCGATGAACGGGGAAAGCACCGCCAGGGCCAGGCCAACGAGGACCAGGATGCCCCCGGCGCCGCCCGAGCCGCCTCGGTCCCTCCCGCCGCGCCGCCGCCCGCCGCCCCACATGAAGCTCCGCAGCATCCAGTCGCTGAGGAGAGCCACGATGCCGGCCATGACCACGACGAGGGTCTGGAGCCGGACATCGTAGTTCTTGATGTGCGACATCTCGTGGGCGATGACGCCCTCGAGTTCGACGCGGTTGAGCTTTTCGAGGATGCCGGTCGTGACGCAGATGACGGCCGTCTCCGGCTTGCGCCCGGCGGCGAAAGCATTCGGGGCGGTATCGTCGATGACATAACAACGAGGCGCGGGCAGGCCGGCGGCGATGGCCAGGCCCTCGACGACGTTATAGAGGTACGGGAATTCGTCCTTGGTCACGGGCCGGGCCCGGCTGATGGTCAGGACGATCTTGTCGCTCGCGTAGTAGCCAACCGCGGCCATGGCCGTGGACACGACGACGGCCAGGGCGAGGCCGCCCTTCCCCCAGCCCGTCACGTACTCGAAAAACCAGGTCAGGAGGAAGATGAAGGCCATAAAGAAGCCGATGAGGGCAACGGATTTCCACTTGTTGCGTGAGATCTGTTCGTACATTCTTCAGCCTACATCATCCTAGCATCCGGCAAGAAGCGGGACACGTACCGCTTCTCTCGAAGCGGCCCCTGGCCCGTCAAGAGAAGAGAAGAACGGGGACACGTACCGGAAGTACATGTCCCCATAAGGATCAGAAGCTGACCTTGACCGGGCCCTTGGCCACTTCCTCTTCGATCTGGAAGTATTCCTTGATCTTGAAGCCGAACATGTTGGCCAGGATGTTCGAGGGGAAGACCTGCTGCTTCATGTTGAACTTCATGACGACGTCGTTATAGAACTGCCGGGCGTAGGCGACCTTGCTCTCGGTCCCGGCCAGTTCCTCCTGGAGCATCAGGAAGTTCTGGTTGGCCTTGAGGTCGGGATAGGCCTCGGCGACGGCGAACAGGGATTTCAGGGCGCCGGTCAGCATGTTGTCGGCTTCGCCCTGAGCCTTGACGGTCTGGGCGTTGACGGCCGCGGACCGGGCTTGGGTCACGCGCTCGAAGACCCCGCTTTCGTGCTTGGCGTAGCCCTTGACCGTCTCCACCAGGTTGGGGATGAGGTCGTAGCGGCGGCGGAGCTGGACGTCGACCTGGGACCAGGCGTTGTCGCAGCGGTTGCGGAGCGTGATCAGGCTGTTGTACATACCGATGGCCATCAGGACGACGGCCCCGATGATGATGAGCAAGAGAACGAAAGCACCCATGTGTTCCTCCTTCGGACTTCTGTCCGTTCCTAACAATACGGGGCCGGGGCCGAAAAATCAAGGCCCCGCTCCCGCTTCATCCGGGCTATTGTCATTCCGCCCCGGATACTGATAATCTTCCCTCCTGCTCGAGGAGGTCAATATGAAGAAATACGTCATTCCGGTCCTTCTGGTTATCGCCGCGCTCGCCGCGGCGGGTCCTCTTGCGGCCCAAGCCGCGCCAACGGCCGCGAAGTCGGAGGCCAAGTCCGGCGCCAAAGTCGAAAAAAAATCGTCCATTACACCCGAGCTCCTCTCGGGACTGGCCTTCCGCAACATCGGCCCGGCCCTCATGTCGGGACGGATAAGCGATATCGTCATCCACCCCTTGAAGCGCCACTCCTGGTATATCGCCGTCGGCTCCGGCGGCGTCTGGAAGACGGAGAACGCCGGGACGACCTGGACACCCGTCTTCGACGCCCAGGCGTCTTACTCCATCGGCTGCGTCACCCTCGACCCGTCGAACCCAGAGACGGTCTGGGTGGGCACGGGCGAGAACGTCAGCGGCCGCCACGTCGGCTTCGGCGACGGCGTCTACAAGAGCCTCAACGGCGGCAAGACGTGGACGAACATGGGGCTCGGCAAATCCGAGCATATCGGCCGGATCCTGGTCGACCCCAGGAATTTGAACGTCGTCTATGTCGCGGCCGAGGGGCCTCTCTGGGCGGCGGGCGGCGAGAGGGGCCTCTACAAGACGACCGACGGCGGTAAGACCTGGACCCTCGTCCTCGAGATATCGAAGGACACGGGAGTCACGAGCGCCGAGTTCGACCCCGCTAACCCCGACGTCCTCTACGCCGCGGCCTACCAGCGGCGGCGGAGCGTCGCCGCGTTCATGGGCGGTGGACCCGAGTCGGGCATTCACAAGAGCGATGACGCCGGGAAGACTTGGCGCAAGCTCGCCGTCGGCCTGCCCTCCGGAGATGTGGGCAAGATCGGCCTGGCCGTTTCGCCCATCGACCCACGCATCGTCTATGCCACGGTCGAGGCCGGACCCGAGGAGAAGGGATTCTACCGCTCGACGGACAAGGGCGAAAGCTGGGAGAAGCGCAGCCCCTACATCAGCGGCGGCACCGGGCCGCATTATTACCAGGAGATCTTCGCCGACCCAAGCGTTTTCGACCGTGTCTACCAGATGGACCCGTCGATGATGGTCACGAACGACGGCGGCCGGACCTGGCGCCCCGTCGGCGAGAAGAGCAAGCACGGCGACAACCACGCCATGGCCTTCATCAAGGGCGACCCCGACTACATCCTCAACGGCAGCGACGGTGGCGTCTACGAGAGCCATGACGGCGGCCGGACCTGGAGGTTTTTCGAGAACCTGCCGCTGACCCAGTTCTACAAGCTGGCCCTCGACAACGCCCTCCCCTTCTACAACGTCCACGGCGGCACTCAGGACAACGGCAGCCAGCTCGGGCCGTCGCGGACGCCGAACGGCAACGGCATCTCCAACTTCGACTGGGCCATCACCTTCGGGGCCGACGGCTACGCCTCGGCCATCGACCCGGCCGACCCGAACACGATCTACGTCGAGATGCAGGAAGGCGTCCTCTTCCGCTACGATAAGAAAAGCCAGGAGACGCTGAACATCAGCCCGAAGCCGGAGGCGGGAGAGCCGCCCCTGCGCTTCAACTGGGATTCTCCGGTCGTCATCAGCCCGTTCTCTCCCACGCGCGTTTATTACGCGTCCCAATACTTGTGGCGGAGCGAAGACCGCGGCGATTCGTGGACGAGGATAAGCCCCGACCTGACCCGCGGCGTCTTCCGCCTCGAGCAGAAGATCATGGGCCGCGCGTGGAGCGTCGACGGGCTCTGGGACCACGGGGCCATGTCGCAGTTCGGGACGGTCACGACGGTGAGCGAATCGCGCCTCCAGGAAGGCCTGATCTACGCCGGCACGGACGACGGCCTCATCCAGGTGACCGAGGACGGCGGCAAGACCTGGCGGAAGATCGACAAGGTCGCCGGCGTCCCCGACTCTTTCTTCGTCAACAAGATCATGGCCTCCAAGCACGACAAGGACACGGTTTACGCGGCCGTCGACGGCCACAAGACGGGCGACTTCAAGCCCTATCTTTTAATGAGCGGCGACCGCGGAAAAACCTGGACGAACATCGCCGCAGGGCTGCCTCAGCGGACGATCGTCTGGTCCGTGGCCCAGGACCATATCAAGAAAGACCTCCTCTTCGCCGGGACCGAGTTCGGCATCTACGTGACGCTCGACGGCGGGAAAGTCTGGACGAAGCTCGGCGGCGGAGTGCCGACGATCTCCTTCCGCGATATCGAAGTGCAGGAGCGCGAGGGCGACCTCGTCGGGGCCTCATTCGGCCGGGGCTTTTTCATTCTCGACGACTACTCGCCGCTCCGGGAGATGAGCGAGGAGAGCCTGGCGAAAGAAGCGGTCCTCTTCCCGGTCAAAAAGGCCCTCCAGTACATGCCGCTGAAACCGATCGACGCGAACGGCAAGGGCTGTCTGGGCGAAACGTTTTATCTCGCCCCGAACCCGCCCTTCGGCACGGTCTTCACCTATTACTTGAAGGACGGGCTCAAGACGGGCGCCGAGGCCCGCCGCGAAGAAGAGGGCAAGCTCGTCAAGGACGGAAAGCCCGTCCCGTTCCCCGGCTGGGACAACCTCCGCAAGGAGGAGAACGAAGAAAAGCCGTCCGTCGTCATGACGATCGCGGACGAAGCGGGCCAGGTCGTCCGCCGCTTCCCCGTGCCGTCGGGCAAAGGCCTGCACCGCGCCGCCTGGGACCTCCGCTACCCGCCCGTCGACCCGACCGAGGTCGAGGATCGGGAGCCGAATCCGTGGGGATGGAACCCGATGGGGCCTCTGGTCGTCCCGGGCAAGTTCACGGCTACGCTGGCGAAGAAGGTCGACGGCTTCCTGACGCCGCTCGCCGAGCCGCGGGCTTTCGTCGTCGAATCGATCAGCCTGGCCAGCCTGCCGGAAAAAGACCGGGCGGCCCTCCTCGATTTCCAGAAGAAAGCCGGGGAGCTGCAGCGGGCCATGATGGGCGCCGGGGCCGCGGCCGAGGACGCCCTCAAGAACATCGCCTTCATCAAGAAAGCGTTGCTCGACGCGCCCAAGGCCGACCCGAAGCTCGCCGGAACGGCCCGGGCTATCGAAAAGCGTCTCCAGGACCAGGTCGTGGTTCTCTTCGGCGACCGGACCCGCCAGCGCCGGAACGAAGTCGCCCCGCCGTCGCTCATGGACAGGGTCGGCGCCCAGCTTGACGCGACCGGGCCGATCACGGCGACGGTCCGGCGCGGCTACGAGATCGCCGCCGACGGGTTCGGGAACCTCCTCGAGGAGATGCGTCGAACGATCGAGGTCGACCTCAAGAAGCTCCAGGCCGAGCTCGAGGCCGCCGGCGCGCCCTGGACGCCCGGCCGCGGCGTCCCCATTTGGAAGAAGAAATAAGAGGGACAGCCCCCATTCCGGGGGTAGTCCCGGAATGGGGACAGTCCCCTAATTACCAGCGGTCGGTGCGGAAGGGCGAGGCCGGCAGGCCCTCCTTGTTGGCCAGGTTGGGCACGGCCAGCTGGTGCCAGCCGAAGCGGACCGCTTTCGGCGATGCGACGCGCGGGCTCCAAACGACGACCGTGTCCCCGGCGATCTCCGCCTCGGCCTTGTAGAAGGTCCGGTCGTCGCCGGCGACCTCGAACCACTTGAGCGGCTGGCCGTCGTTCGAAATAAGACCGCCGCCGAAGTGTTCGAACGACAGGCGGACCAGGTTCCCGTCGACGGCCATGGACTTATAGAGCGGCCCGGAAAAAACGATGCCTTTTTCACCGTAAGTCCTGGCCCGGGCCCAAAGCGACAGGCGGTAGCCCACATCCCTCTTGTTCGCCGGGTGGATGTCGCCGAGGTTGGCGATGTCCGTGATGACGGCCATGCCGGTGTTGGGCAGGCGAAGGGCGTTCGCCTGGGCTTCCCAGATCAAGGGCAGCCGCAGGAAGTCGGGGATGTCGCCCAACGGCGTCTCCCGGTTGTAGGGATAGTTGAAGGGCGCGAGCTGGACGTAATAAAAGGGGAAGTCGCCGAGCTTCCAGACCTCGCGCCAGCCCCGGATAAGGGCCTCCATTTTTTTCTCGTAGAGAAGGCCGTCGTTCCGGTTGTTCTCGCCCTGGTACCAGATTGCGCCGCGGATGGCGAACGGCGTGAGCGCGTGGATCATCCCGTTGTAGAGGGTCGTCGGCGCCTGGGGGTTGTCAAAAGGATTGGTCGGGAAATCCGGCTCGGGCTCGGGCGGTATCGGGGCCTTCGCAGCCAGGGCCTTGCGGCTTTCGCGGACCCAGACCTCCCAGGCCGGCAGGACTTTTTCAAGCGCGCCGCGGAACTCGGCGTACTTGGCCTCCTGCTTGCCGAGCAGAGGTTTCAATTCGGGCATCGCGGCGAATCCGGCGGGAGGCGTCCAGGGCTCGATATCCGTGCCTCCCCAAGCCGACTCGATAAGCCCGACCGGAATGCCCAGCCTCTTGTGAAGCTCCAGCCCGAAATAATAGGCGACGGCGGAAAACGGACGGGCCGAGTCGGGGGTGCATGGCTCCCATTTGGCCTTCACGTCGCCCCTGGCCCTGTCGGCCGTGCGCTTTGGGACGAGGAAGAAGCGCATGGCGGGATTATCGGCTCTCAGGAGCTGGGGGACCGGGTTCGGCAGCCAGCCCATGGCCCATTCCATGTTGGACTGTCCGGAGCAGAGCCAGACTTCGCCGACGAGGATATCCTTGACGGTGACTTCCGGGCTTTTCGCACCGCGCACGAACAGCTCGAGCGGCGAGCCGCCGGCTTTAAGCGGATCGAAAGCGACCCGCCACGCACCGTCGGCGCCGGCCACGGACTTTTTCTCCTGACCGTTGAATGTCACCGTGACCTGTTCGTTCTTTCCGGCCCAGCCCCAGATCGCGACGGGCTGGCCCTGCTGGACGACCATGTGGTCGCCGATGACCGCGGGCAGTTTGATCTCGGCGGAAAGAGCCGACACGAGTCCGAGAAAAGCAACGGCCGCGAGAACGAGACCGACGATGCGATTCTTTTTATCGATCACGGGATGTCCCTCCTTAAAAGCATGAATATCGAGGCCTGAAATTACCGCCCGCGCCGGACCCTCGTCAAGAATAAGGCGGGAGGCTAAAACTGCAGCCGGAAGCTGAAACCGCCCGGCCAGAGGCCGAGGGACCACCCGCGTTCCGGCTGTGCCGGGGTCGAGGCCCCGTCATTCCCCGAGTAGCCGGCCTCGTATCTTTTCAGGTCGCGCGACGCCCGCATGGGCTGGGTGAAGATATTCAGTAGGGACACGGCCTCTCCGGTCGCGAACGTGATGAGCCCGTCGGTCCAGGGCCGCTTGAAGGCGGCCGCGGTCACGACACCGGCCGCGGCGTTGACGCCGGCGTTCATCAGATGGGTTTTCAGGCTGCGGCCGTCTCTCTCGCGGCGGGCGCACTGGCGAAGGAGCTCCTCGGCCCGCCGCAATTTTGCCAGCCGTTCCATGGGCGTCGCTTCCGGCAGGGGCCGCAATTTTCGCCCGGCCGTGGCCGGGACGAACGGGTCGATGAGCAGGCCGACGACGCCGAGGGCGAAGGTCGCGCTGCCGACCAGCATGTCCTGAGCGAATCCACGGTCGCGGACCGGAATGCCGCCGACGAGCTCGGTGTCGTTCCAATGGGCGCCGGCCAGGATTCCCATCGTGACGGCCCCGGCCGAATATCCGGCGATCCAGCCGTACCGCCACGTTTTGGCGCGGGACTGGCCGGCGTCGAGCGCGCCGGTGATAAAGGCGAGCCGCGCTTTCACCTGCTTGTCGGAGGGCGATGCCTCCTGCGCGTAGGCCGCGGACAGGTTGGCCAGCAGGATAACCAGAACGATCGAAGCGAAGCTTTTTAAGCGGCTCATGCGTACCCCTTTCGGGAATTCCGGATTTTCCGACCCATGCCGGGAACGGCACTGACCATCAGGTAGACAATAGATTAGCTGCGGAGTGGTGTCAAGGCAGGGGAGCGGGAGGCCGCGGCTTTGAATCCTGTTGCGAACGGGTCCCCGATTGTGGAAAATAGGGTCTCGTCCACTCCCGATCAAGGAGGTCCTCCATGAAGCCCATCAGCCGGGCCCTCGTCGCCATCTCTCTCGTCATCGTCTTCAGCGCGTTCGCGTCGGACCAGACGCCGACCGTCGACTTGGTCACGGTCGCCAAGATCCGGGAAGAAGGGCTGCAGCGCTCGCAGGTCATGGACATCGCCGGCTACATCGTCGACGTCCTCGGCGCCCGACTGACGAACTCCGAGGACATGAAGCGGGCCCAGGCCTGGGTCCGGGGCAAGATGGAACAGCTCGGGCTCGAGAATGTCGTCATCGAGCCGTTCATGGACTACGGGGTCACATGGGATAACGACTACTTCTCGCTCCACATGCTGGAGCCCGATTACCAGCCGATGACCGGCTTCCCGCTGACCCACACGCCGGGGACTCAGGGGAAAATCGCCTGCCCGGCCATGATCGCCGAACTCCAGACAAAAGCCGACCTAGCCAAATTCAAAGGGAAGCTCAAGGGGGCCGCGGTTCTCGCCACGCCTCCCCTCGCGATCAGCCAAGCAACGCTGGCCCAGGGCGCCGCCCGGCTGACCGATGAGGACCTGAAAAAGCTCCAGGAAAACGTCGTCCCGCCGCCTCCGCGCCCGAGCCCGCCCCCTCCGAACCCGGACCTGCTCAAGCCCGAGGAGAAGACCGCCTTCTTCAAGGCGGAGGGAGCCGTCGCGATCCTCCAATGCGAAGGGGGCCGTCCGGGCGTCGTCGTCGGCTTCGCCCGGCCCGGGACCAAAGACGATAAATGGTCGCGGGAGAAAAGCCTCGGGTCCCTGCCGATCGTCGCCGTCACGCCTGAACATTACAACCGCATGTACCGGATCCTGAAGCGAGGCCTGGCGGTCAGGATCGAGGTCGAGATCCGGAACAGGCTCGGCGACAAGGTCGAGAAGGCCGCCAACGTGCTGGGCGAGATCCCCGGGACCGACCTCAAGGACGAGGTCGTGATGATCGGCGCCCATTTCGACAGCTGGCACGCCAGCCCCAACGCCAGCGACGACGCCGCGGGATGCGCCGCCGCCCTCGAAGCCGTCCGCATCCTGAAAGCGATCGGCGCCAAGCCGCGCCGAACGATCCGCGTCGCCCTCTGGGGCGGCGAGGAGCAAGGGATCTACGGCTCGCAGGAATACGTCCGCAAGCACTTTGGGAATCCCAAGGAGCCGAAGAACCCGCCGACGCCCGATTACGAGAAGTTCTCGGCCTACTTCAACCAGGATTACGGGGCCGGCCAGTTCCGCGGCATCTACCTGCAGGGGAACGAGCACGCCCGGCGCCTCTTCGCCGCCTGGATGGAACCGTTCCGCGACTTCGGCCTGACGGCCATCTCCATCCAGAGCGTAGGTAGCACGGACCATGTCGCGTTCGACGCCGCGGGCCTGCCCGGCTTCCAATTCATACAGGACCGGATCGCCGGAACGGCCGGGCACACGAACCTCGACTTCCTCGACACGTTGTCGGCCGAGGACCTGATGAAGAACGCCGTGGTCGAGGCCGCCTTTGCCTACCAGGCCGCGATGGCGGACGAGCGGGTGCCGCGCAAGCTGTTGAAATAATAACAATTATAGTCGTTGTTAAAGGCCGGTCCCGGCCCGGTGCGCGGCCATTTTTTGATTGACACCTCACGGCTCCCATGTTATTATAAAGTGCTTTACGAGGGTGAATCGCACCCTTTAAATACATCAAACAGGAGGCTTAACTCGAAATGGCGACTTTGAAAGAAAAATTTGTCACCGCGATGGGCCCGATGAAGGAACGGGTCCAGAAGCTCAACAAGGAATTCGGCGACGTCAACGTCTCCACCGTCAACGTCGGCCAGATCGTCGGCGGCGCCCGCGACATCATCTCCATGCTCTGGGATGTTTCGCTCCTCGACAAGTTCGAGGGCATCCGCTTCCGCGGCTTCTCCATCCCCGAGCTCCGCGAGAAGCTCCCCAAGGCCCCCGGCGGAACCGAACCGCTGCCCGAAGGCATCTTCTATCTCCTCCTCCTCGGCGAGATCCCGACCGCCGCGGACTGCGCCGCCATCACCGAGGAATGGCAGAAGCGCAGCGTCCTGCCGCAGTATCTCCTCGATACGATGAACGCCGTCGCCAAGGACACCCACCCGATGACCCAGTTCTCCCTGGCCATCCTCCAGCTCCAGCGGGAGTCGGAGTTCGCCCGGCGCTACAAAGAGAAAATGCCCAAGTCGCAGTACTGGGACGCGACGTACGAAGACGTCATGAACCTCATCGCCAAGCTCCCCAACATCGCCGCCTACATCTACCGCCGATCCTACAAGGGCGGCAAGCACATCGCCCCCGACCTGAAGCTCGACTGGGGCGGCAACATGGCCCATATGCTCGGCGTCACCGACGACCCGGCATTCAAGGAGCTCATGCGGCTCTACCTCTGCATCCACAGCGACCACGAGGGCGGCAACGTGTCGGCCCACACGACCCACCTCGTCGGCTCGGCCCTGTCCGACGCCTACTACTCCCTGTCCGCCGGCATGAACGGCCTGGCCGGGCCGCTCCACGGGCTGGCCAACCAGGAAGTGCTCGGCTGGATCCAGGATCTCATGAAGGATCTCGGCGGCGTCCCGACCAAGGAACAGCTCGAGAAGTACATGTGGGACACCCTGAACGGCGGGCGGGTCATCCCCGGCTACGGCCACGCGGTTCTCCGCAAAACCGACCCCCGCTACATGGCCCAGAGAGAGTTCGCCCTCAAGCACATGCCCGACTACGACCTGTTCAAGGTCGTCAGCCTGGTCTATGAAGTCGCGCCCGACGTCCTGACCAAGCACGGCAAGACCAAAAACCCTTGGCCGAACGTCGACGCGCATTCCGGCGTCCTCCTCTCCTACTACGGCGTCGTCGAGTACGACTTCTACACCGTGTTCTTCGGCGTGTCGCGCGCCCTCGGCGTCCTGGCCCAGCTCGTCTGGGACCGCGTCCTCGGCCTGCCCATCGAACGGCCGAAGTCCGTCACCACGGAATGGCTGGAGGCCTTCATCAAGGAGCATCCCCCGGCCGCGAAGTAAACGTCTCTCGTATAGCAGACGTCAAGGGCCGCCCGTCCTCATCGCCGACGATGAGGGCGAGCGGCCCTTTTTTTATTGGGGACACAATACCATTTTCCGAATTTCGCCTCACGCCGAATAGACCGCCCTGGCATTTGTACATTTCCGACTGGCAGGGGGAAATTCGGAAAATGGTATTGTGTCCCCGATTTTGCTATCATCCCATTTTCGAAGCAGATACGAGGAGGACAGAGATGGAACACCGGATCGGGCTCATCGGCTGCGGCACCGTCGGGCAGGGGCTGCTCGGCATTCTCGACGAAAAAAAGGACTTCCTCCGCGACGCCTTCGGCTTCGAGGCCAAGGTCGTGGCCATCACCGACAAGATCAAAGGGACGCTCCTCGCCCCCGAAGGGATCGACATCCCCACCGTCCTGGCCATCCTCGGCCAGGGTAAGGGCCTGGCCGAATACCCCAAGGCGACACCGGCCCAAGTCGAGCCGCTCGACCCCCTGGACATGATCGAGCGCACCGACGCCGGAATCATCGCCGAGATGACCTACACCGACATCAAGACCGGCGAGCCGGCGACGAGTTACATCAAGAAAGCCCTGCGCCTCGGCAAGCACGTCGTCACTTCGAACAAGGGCCCAGCCGCCCTCCACTACCGCGATATTCAGGACCTGGCCCGCAAGAACGGCCTCCAGTTCCGGATCGAGGGCACGGTCATGAGCGGCACGCCGGTCTTCCACCTGGCCGAATGCGGCCTGGCCGGGAACACGGTCCGGGAGGTCAAGGGCATCCTCAACGGGACGACCAACTTCATCCTGACCAAGATGGAGACCGAGGGCATGGACTACGGCCCCGCCCTGGCCCTGGCCCAGAAGCTCGGCTACGCCGAAGCCGACCCGACGGCCGACGTCGAGGGCTTCGACGCCCTGGCCAAGATCGTCATCCTGTCCAACGTCCTCCTCGGCGGTTCGCTCAAAACGACGGACGTTCCCTGCAAGGGGATTTCGGCCATCACCAAGGCCGACGTCGAGGCGGCCAAGGCCGACGGCTTCCGCTACAAGCTCATCGCCCACGCGAAAAACGAGGGCGGGATCGTCACGGCCAACGTGTCGCCGCAAAAGCTCCCCCTCGCCGACCCGCTGGCCGGGGTCATGGGCGCCCACAACGCCCTCAGCCTGGAGACCGACCTCATGGGCAAGATCACCATCCAGGGGGCCGGCGCCGGCAAGGTCGAGACGGGCTTCGCCATCCTCTCCGACATCCTGGCCATCCACCGCTGCTAGTCAAGCCCAGGCTCATCTAAGATATTTCTCGGTTGCTCCTCAGAATCCGCTCCCTGCCGATTCGTTCCTATCAGGCCGAGGGATGTCCTCGGAGCGAGCATAAGCGGTGATTTAGTCGGTCAGGAACCGGATGAGGGCAGTTTCAGGGGAAACCGCCAAAACGTGTTTGAGCGAGGCGTAGCGCACGCCGAGCGAGTTGTTTTGGCACCGCTGGGGCCTGGGATCCACTCGCCCCAGCGGTGTGAAAAATCACCGCAGCGAGCGGAGAGGATATTACGAGGCCAACTTGACTCGGCGCCCCTCTTCTTTATATGCTAGGGGCGCAGTACCAACTGTGTCATGCCGTTTGTCTTAAGAGATTTTCCCCGTCCTTCGAGACCCACGTCTATCCCTGCATCAACACTGGAGGAACCATGAGCTCCGCCCCGAAACTAACGCCCGGAGTCCAGAAGTACGTCGACGCCGCCCGGAAGCTTCTGGCCCAGCGGGAGGCCTCGCTGACCCGGATGAAGTCCATGAAATTCGACACCATCGCCGTCCACGGCCTCTACACGGTCGAAGAGGCCCTCGAGCGGAACCAGGGGGCCGTGATCGAGCCTCTCTACCTGTCTTCCTCCCAGGCCTACGCCGACTCGGACGAACTCGAGGCGGCCCTCGCCTACCTCGTCCCGACGTGGTGCTACACGCGGATCGCCAATCCGACGACCTACTACCTCGAATGGGTCCTGGCCCTGCTCGAGGGCTACCGGACGGGATTCGACACGTCCTGTCTGGTCACGGCGTCCGGCATGTCGGCCATCGCCGCCGCCGTCGACCCGTTCCTCGTCGACCAGAAGGACGGCGGGCCGGAACGGAAGAACTTCGTCTCCTGCATCCAGGTTTACGGCGGCACCTTCCAGCATTTCGCCATCCGCAAAAAAAAAGAGCGCGGCATCGACGTCCGCTGGGTCCAGCATCCTTGGGACATCGAGGACTGGAAGACGAAGGTCGACGAGGACACGCGTTTCCTTTACATGGAAATGCCCTCCAACCCCCAGCAGTCCTTTACCGATATCAAGGCCCTCGCGGATCTCGCCCATTCCTGGGGAGTGCCGCTCATCGTCGACGCCACCTGCGCGACGCCGGCCCTGATGCGGCCCATCGCCTTCGGAGCCGATATCGTCGTCCATTCCCTGACGAAATCGATCACCTCCGGCGGTTTCGCCATCGGCGGCGCGCTCATCAGCCGCAAACCCATCACCACCAAGGTCAAGAACGACCACCCCCTGTTCCAGGAGAGCTTCGCCGAATACGTCAAGTTCCTGCCCTACCGGGACAACGGACCGGCCTCTTCACCGGTCAACGCCATCTTCGCCCTCAACGACCTCCGAACCCTCCGCTCCAAGATGGACCTCGTCAGCGCCAACTGCCAGAAGGTGGCCGAGTATCTCCAGAAACACCCGAAGGTCTATCAGGTCGACTACCTGGGCCTGCCCAGCTTTCACCTTCACGGCATCGCGAAAAAATACATGAAGCTCGTCGACTCCGACGACGGCAAGGACAGCGAGGTAAACCGCTACGGCCACCTCATGAGCTTCCGGGTCGACGGCCCCCCGGAGAACGCCAGGAAGGTCTTCGACAGCTTCAAGATGATCTACCGGGCCACCGACCTCGGCCGGATCAAGAGCGTCGCCACCATACCGGCCATCTCGACGCACCAGCAGCAGGGTGAAGAAGCGCGGCGGATGGCCGACGTGCCGCCCCAGCTCATCCGGCTCTGCGTCGGCGCCGAACATCCCGACGACGTCATCACCGACGTCGACCAGGCTTTGCGTTCGCTCTAAGAGAAAGCCATGCCCGAAGCGAAAAAAATGACGGGATATAAAGGACGCTGGGCCTGGGTCGACCTGACCAACCATACGGTCCGCATCGAGCCGGCCGACCCGAGTTACGGCCGCGACTACGTCGGCGGCCGCGGCCTCCAGGCCCGGCTCCTGGCCGACCACCTGGAAAAAACGGGTCCGCTCAAAGACCCGCTCGGCCCCCAGAACCGGGTCATCGTCGGCTCCGCCGCTCTCAACGACACGGCGGTCGCGACGGCCGGGCGCGGCTCCTGCTCGTTCGTCGGGACGATGGCCCGCTCGCCCGAGCCGGCCTCCTGGGTCCCGGGCCATAAGCCCATCTACGGGCTCGTCACCCATTCGAGCGCCGGGGGCCTTTTCCCGAACATGCTCAAGCGGGCCGGCTTCGACCAGGTCGTCATCGATGGCCGGGCCGACCGCCCGGTTCGCCTCGAAGCCGTCGACGGCGCCGTCCGCATCGTCGACGCCGAGGACGACCTCTTCGAGACGGCCCAGGGACGCCGCGTCCCGCGTCGCGCTTCCGAGATCACCGACGCCCTCGCCGCCCGGATCAAGGGCGGCTCCACGCTGACCGTCGGGCCGGCCGGCTGGAACCTCGTCGACTTCGCCTGCCTCACGGCCGACTATCACCGAAATTTCGGCCGGGGCGGGGCCGGGGCCGTCTTCGGTTCGAAGAACCTCGTCGCCATCACCGCCTACGGCAAGGACGCCGTAGCCTACGCCGACGCCGAAGCGTTCAAGACGTTCGGGCAGGAAATCGACAAGCTGGTCAAAGCCAGCGTCGAGGACCCGAACCGGACGGCCTCCTTCCGCCCGACGACGGGCACGACCTGGTGGCTCGACCGCGCTTTCAACGGCCGTTACCTGGGCCTCAAGGGCGGCTATCTCCCCTGGCACAACTTCGACGAGGGGGCCTTCGATCCCGCGGATTACGACAAGGTGTCGACGGACGCGTTCCTGGCCATTTCCGGAAAGCACAATGTCTGCAACAAGTGCCGGCACGTCTTCTGCACCCGCTCGGCCAAGGTCGAATCGGGCCCTTACGCGGGCGAAGGCGTCCGGCCCGAGTTCGAGACGATCGCCCTGTGGATCAACTGCTGCATCCTCGACCGCGACGCCATCTTCCACCTGAATGCCTTGTGCAACGAGCTCGGCGTCGACACGATGACCTTCGGCAGCGTCATGGCCGGGGCCATGGAGCTGGCCGAGAAAGGGTTCCTCGCCAAGCATGGGGACGCCCCGGGCTTCGGGGACGCGGCCGGCATGGTCCGGACGCTCAAGGACATCGCCTATCGTTCGAGCGAGCTGGGCCGGCTCCTCGGCGGCCACTCCGACCGGGTCATCGCCGAGGTCGCCGCGGGCGCCCCATCGACCGCCCTCGGCGACATCGCCTATTGCGCCACAACGGCCTACGGCGGGCTCGGCTACGCCGGGATCAACCCGAAGGCCTTCCCGGGCATGTTCACCGCCTACGGGACGTCCAACCGGGGCCGCGGCGACCACACTTACGCTTGGACGATCCAGGCTGAAGAAGGCGGGCTCAAAGAGGCCCGCGACCTGGCCGCCTACGTCGCCGAGGGCCAGGCCGGCAAGGCCCTCGTCGATTCCCTGGGGCTCTGCGACTTTTTCACGGGCGACATCACGGCCGAGCCGTTCCTGTCGCTCTATGGCGCCTTGACCGGGACCGCCTACACACCCGAGTCCCTCAAGGAATGCGGCCGCAGGATCTACGCGCTCGAGCGCCGCATGAACAACCTCCAGGGCCGGGACAGGACCTACGACGCCTTCGTCCCGCCCAAGCTCAAGGTTCCGCTCGGCCATGGCGCCCTCCAAGGCCGAGCCGTCGACGAGGCTTTCTACAACTCCGTCCTCGACGCCTATTACGAAGCCTGGGGTTGGTCTAGAAGAGGGACAGTCCCCTAAGAGGGACTGTCCCCTCCCAAGGGGACTGTCCCTCTTAGGGGGCAGTCCCTCCGGTTCGGTCCCTCAGGTTGAATTCCTCCTCCTCTTCCTTTACAATCGGGCCGATGGAAAAGCTGGTTATCCGGGGCGGCCACGACCTGCGGTTGAGCGGCGAAGTCCGCATCAGCGGGGCCAAGAACGCCGTGCTCCCGGCGATCGCCGCGGCGCTGCTGACGAGCGAGGAGGTCCGCCTCTCCAACATCCCCCGAGTGAAGGATGTCGAGACCATCCTGACGCTCATCGCCGAGCTCGGCGGGACCTACACGATCGACGGAGACACCGTCGCGATCCGCGTCCCGAAGATCCGCTCGGACGAGGCGTCCTACGAGCTCGTCCGGGCTATGCGGGCCTCGATCCTCGTCCTCGGTCCGCTCGTGGCCAGGTTCGGCAAGGCCGTCGTCGCCCTTCCCGGCGGCTGCGCCATCGGCTCGCGGCCCATCGACCTCCACATCGCCGGCCTGCAGAAACTCGGGGCGACGATCTCCCTAGAGCATGGCTACATCCAAGCCCGGGCCGATCGCCTTCGCGGCGCGGTCGTCGAATTCGAGAAGAAGACGGTCACCGGGACGGAGAACCTGCTCATGGCCGCCGCCCTGGCCAAGGGCGAGACCATCCTCAAGAACTGCGCCCGGGAGCCGGAAGTCGCCGACCTGGCTGTGCTCCTCAACAAGATGGGCGCCAAGATCGAGTGGACGGGGGAGGACACGGCCCGCATCCGGGGCGTGCGCGAACTCGGCGGGGCGACGCACGCCATCATCCCCGACCGGATCGAAACGGGCACCTTTCTCGTCGCCGGGGCCCTGGCCCCGGGCGATTTCCTCATCCGCGACGTCTGTCCCGAACACACGGCCGCCGTCATCGAGAAACTCCGCGCCTCGGGCGCCATCGTCGAAGCCGAGGGCGAAAACGCACTCCGCGTCGCCGGAAGCCGGGAGGTCAAGGCCCAGGACATCACGACCTCGCCCTACCCCGGCTTCCCCACCGATATGCAGGCCCAGTTCATGGTCCTGCTGACCCAGGCCGCCGGCACGTCCATCATCACGGAGACGATCTTCGACCGGCGCTTCTCCCACGTCAACGAACTCGTCCGGCTGGGCGCGTCGATCGAGGTCCAGGGCGACAAGGCGATCGTCAAGGGGAAGACGCTCCTTTCCGGCGCCGAGGTCATCGCCACCGATCTCCGGGCATCGGCGGCCCTCGTCCTGGCAGGCCTCGTCGCCGCCGGCGAGACGACGATCAACGAGATCGAGCACCTCGACCGGGGCTACGAGAGGATCGAGGAAAAGCTCCGCGGCCTCGGGGCCTCGATCGAAAGGGTCAAGGCGTGACCTCTCCGCTCGCGGGCGACTGCCTTTTCTGCCGCATCATCCGCAAGGAGATCCCGGCGAAGATCCTCTTCGAGAACGAGCGCGTCCTCGCCTTCGAGGACATCCGGCCCAAGGCGCCGGTCCACGTCCTGGTCATCCCCAAGGACCACTTCGCCTCCCTCAACGACGCCCCCGACGGAGCGGAAGCCCTGCTCGGGGAGATCCTTCTCCGGGCCCGGGAGATCGCCCGGGAAAGGGGGATCGGAGAGAGCGGCTACAGGATCGTCCTCAACACGGCCCGGGACGCCGGCCAGGAAGTTTTCCACATTCACTTCCACATCCTCGGCGGCCGCCGGCTGGCCTGGCCGCCGGGCTGAGAGGGAGACGCCCCGACCGCGCCGCGACATGGCCTACCTCATCGACGGCAACAACCTCCTCGGCCGCATCGCGCCCCACGAGCTGCGGGAGAGGTCGGGACGGGAAGGACTCGTGGTCAGGCTCCTCGCCTACCAGCGCGTGACCCGCGCCCGGATCCACCTCGTCTTCGACGGCAATCCCGAGCCGACGCCGTCGGACGTTCCGGTCAACCCCAAGTTCACCATCCATTTTCCCGGCCAAGGGCAGAGCGCCGACGACGTCATCCGGGACATGATCGGCCGGCAGACCGACCGCCGCCGCTTCTTCGTCGTCAGCTCGGACCGGGCTATCCGGGAGCTGGCCAAGAAAAGCGGCCTCGAGCCCGTCAAATCCGAGACCTTCGCAGCCGAGCTCAAGACGGCCATCAAAGAAGGGAAGAAACGGCGGGAGCTGGAGAAGAGGGTGGAAACCCCTTCCCCGCTCGAAGTCGATCTTTGGGACGAGGTCTTCAAGTCCAAGCCATGAAGAACTTCTCCATCGTCGGCGCCGGACGGCTCGGGACCGTGCTCGGAGCGGCTCTCGTCCGGCGGGGCTGGACGGCCGCGGCCATCGTCGACAAGGACCCGAAGGCGGCGCGGGAGAGCCGCCGCATCATCGGCCGGGGAAAAGCCATGCCGTACCGTCCAGTACTTCCGGGGAAAGAACTGGACGGCACGGTACGGCTGGGCGATGTCGTCATCATCGCCGTGCCCGACGACGCGGTCGGCCGCGTCGCCGCCGGGCTGGCGCGGTCCGGAGTGTCGTGGGCCGGACGGTTCGTCTTCCACACGAGCGGGCTCCTCCCCGCCCGCGTCCTCGAGCCCCTCCGGAAACGGGGAGCGCTCGTCGCCTCGGTCCATCCCGTTCAGTCCTTTCCCCGGAAGGACGCTCCGCCCTCGATCTTCAGGGGCATCACCTGGGGCGTCGAAGGGGAGCCGGCCGCCGTCGCGGCCGCCGAAGAAATGATCCGCGGTCTCCGGGGGAACGTCCTTCTTCTTTCAGAAAAGGACAAGCCGCTCTACCACGCCGCGTGCAGCCTGGCTTCAAACGCCATGATCGCCCTGGGATGGACGGCATCCGGCATGTTCGGGGCCGTTGGGATCGAGGAGCAGGCCGCCGCCGGCATGCTGTTCCCTCTGGTGCAAGGAACTTTACAGAACGTAAAAAATCTTGGCCCGGAAAAAGCCCTGACCGGGCCGATCCCCCGGGGGGATGTCGCCACCGTCCGAAAGCACTTGGAAGCCCTCCGGGACGACCCCCAGACGAGGGGAGTTTACGTGGTCATGGGGAAACAGATCCTCCGGCTGGTCGAAAAAAGCGGATTGCCGGCGGGCCGGGTCAGTGCCCTGAAGCGTCTGCTCGAAGGTGGATGACTTCCTCTTCGAGACGCACGCCGAACTTCCGATAGACCCTGTCCTTGAGCTCTTCGGCCAGGAGGAGGACGTCGCGCGACCCGGCATTCCCCCTGTTGATGATGAAATTGCAGTGTTTCTCATAGACGGCCGCGTCGCCCACAGCCAGGCCCCGGGCTCCCGCCTGTTCGAGCAGTTGGCCCGCCGCGATCCTCTCCCCGGTCGCGGAACAGGAATTCTTGAAGTAGCTCCCGGCGCAGGCGGTGCCCAGGGGAGGGTGTTTGGTCCGCCGTTTTTCGAGGATGTCGCGGATCATGGCTTCGGAAGCCCGGGCGTCCCCCGGAGAACACAAGAGGACGGCATCCAGGACGATACCGCTTTCCCCCCGCTTGAGGGTCGAATCCCTGTAGCTGAAGCGCAGGGCCTCCCTGGTCATGGTCCGGCGCTCGCCGCCCGGGCAGAGGAGAGTCGCCGTCTCGAGGACATCCCCGATGCTCCAGCCGTAGGCCCCGGCGTTGCCGTAAACGGCCCCTCCGACGGTCCCCGGTATCCCGGCCAGGAATTCGAGGCCGGCGAGCCCCGCCGAGAGAGTTTCCTGCAAGAGGGCCGGAAGGCCCGTTCCCGAGAGAACGCGGATCCGGCCTTCTTCCCTGACGATTCCCTCGAGGCGGTTGCGGATGAGAAGCCCCCTATAGCCGGCATCGTCGAAAAGGACGTTATTCCCGCCGCCGATGACGTAAAAAGGGTATTTTTCCCCGACCGCGAGGGCCACGGCCTTCTCCAGCTCCCCCTCTGTCCGGGCCTCGAAAAAGAAGTCCGCAGGCCCGCCGATGCCGAAACTGGATAGGGCCGAAAGCGGCACGTTTTCCGAAGGCGAAGTCCCGAGCTTCTCGAGGAACGCCTCCCGGAACTGGGTTTTCCGGTCCATGGCCGGTATTATAGTGAAACAGGGGCGGGGAAGCAAAGCTCCGGCTGCCGGCCTGTATCTTGGCATAATAATTGCTTTAAGTTAATCGGGAGTGAGCGGATATTGACAAAACTCCGTATGCGGACTATCATTCCAGAAATTTTCAAGAGAGGTTAGTCATGAAAAGGACACTCTACGCCACCGTGACCTTGGTTTTCCTCCTGGCCGGCCTGGTGGCCGCCCAGAGCGCGGACGAGGATTACCTCAAGGCCATGCAGCTTTCCGATAATTGCGCGAAAGTCCAGGCGCTCGAGGCCTACATCGCGAAATACGCCGGCCAGGGCACGACCAACGAGCACTGGGCCTACGCCTACTGCTGCCTGACCCCCTGCGCGACGAAGAACAACCAAAAGGCGGCCGAATACGGCGAGAAGGCCCTCGGCATGTCCGGGATTGACGGCAATACAAAACTCCAGCTCATAATTGCTGTTCCCCAGCTTTACTATGGCGCCGGACAGCTTGACAAGGGCGACACCGCGGCCCGGAAGCTAATAGAATACGGCAAGGGCCAGAGCGACGCCAAGACGGGCTCCCAGCTCCAGGCGACCGGCTATTTTCTCATTGGTAACTCCGCCGAGAAGGCCGGCGACAATGTCAAGGCCACCGAGAATTACATCCTGGCCTATAACGCGTTCAAGGATCCGAATATCGTCAAGCAAATCAAGAGCCTCGCGGATAAGCTTTATAAGGCCCAGAAATACGCCGAGGCGGAACAGGTTTTGCGGAAATTTTACGCTGCGGACAAGGGCCCCGAGAGCGCCACGGTGCTCGGCCAGACCCTTTACAAACAGAACAAGATCGACGAAGCCCTGGCCATCTACCGGGAAGCCTATGCCAAGAAAAAAACCGGGGGCCTCGCCCAGAATATCGCCGTCATCCTGAATGCCAAGGTCAAGACCGACCCGTCCAAGACGAACGAAGCCATCAGCGCTAACATCGAGGCCGCCCTCCTCAACCCGGCCCAGCAGAAGAATTTCCTCGGCGCGGCCCAAAACCTGTTCGTCGGTCAGGACAAGGATCTGGCCTCAAGCTACGCCCAGATCGAGGAGCACAACAAGGCCATCGAGGAGTTCACCAAGACCTACAACGCCAAGGCCGATGGCAAGACCGAAGACGACCTTTCCGACGCCGACAAGAAGGTCCTCAAGAAGCTCGAAGATAATATCGAGGTCGAGAAACAGGCCATCGCCAGGATCCAGGGCAGCCAGAAGGGCGTCCTGGACAAGTTCAACGCACTCGTCGCCCAGGTCAAAACCAGACTCGGTAAGTAGGGCGGCGCCCGGAGCGGCTCGCGACACTCACCCGCCGTTCCTGCCCCGCCTGACCCGGCGGGGCAGGAACGACGAGGAGTCCCCGATATTAGGAGGGAAGACGTGTCCTCCTCTTTCGCCGGCGGGAAGGACCGCGCCCGCGCCGAGCGGCTGCGTGTGGAGATCCTCTTCCACGAGAAAAAATACTACGTCGAGAACGATCCCCAGATCTCGGACCAGGAATTCGACCGCCTCGTCCGCGAGCTCCGCGACCTCGAGGCCCGCTTCCCCGGACTCGTCACGCCCGAGTCGCCCACGCAGCGAGTGGGCGAGAAGCCGCTCGAGGGCTTCCCGTCCGTCGCCCACCGGGCCCCGATGCTGAGTATCGACAACTGCTACAACGAGGAAGAGCTCCGGGAGTTCGAGGAGCGCGTCCGCAAGCTCCTGCCCGGAGAGACGGTCGCTTACACGGCCGAGCTCAAGATCGACGGGCTCGGCATCTCCGTCCTCTACCGGGACGGCAAGTTCGCCCGGGCGGTGACGCGCGGCGACGGCGTCCGCGGCGACGACGTCAGCGGCAACGTCAAGACCATCCGCTCCCTGCCGCTCGTCATCGACGAGACGGGCGAGGTCGAGGTCCGCGGCGAGATCTACCTGCCCTTCGCTTCCTTCCGCAAGCTCAACAAGGAGCGCGAGGAGCTCGGGGAGCCCCTTTTCGCCAACCCCCGGAACGCGGCGGCCGGCTCGATCCGCCTCCTCGACCCGAAGGAGGTGGCCTCGCGCAACCTCGGCGTCTTCCTGTACTACCTCACGATCGACGGGAAGGAGCAGGCCGGCCAGTGGCTCTCCCTCCGGAAGCTCAGGGAGCTCGGCTTCGTCTCCAACCCCCACTCGCGCTTCTGTACCGCGCTCGACGACGTCGTCACCTACTACAAGGAATGGGCCGAGAAGAGGGACAGCCTGGACCACGACGTCGACGGCATCGTGGTCAAGGTCGATTCCGCGGCGGAGCGTCAGGCCCTCGGGACGACAGCCAAGTCCCCGCGCTGGGCCATCTCCTACAAGTTCCCGGCGCGGCAGGCGACCACCCGGATCAACGACATCGTCATCCAGGTCGGCCGCACCGGCGCCCTGACGCCCGTGGCCGTCCTCGAGCCCGTCAAGCTCTCCGGGACGACCATCAGCCGCTCGACCTTGCACAACGAGGACGAAGTGCGGAGAAAGGACATCCGGGTCGGCGACTTCGTCCTCATCGAGAGGAGCGGGGACGTCATCCCGCACGTTGTCTCGGTCATGAAAGAACGGCGGACGGCGCGGCTCCGGCCCTTCGCCTGGCCCGGCCACTGCCCCGTCTGCGGCTCGGAGGTCTTCCGCCCCGAAGGGGAGGTCATCTCGCGCTGCGTCAACACGTCGTGCCCGGCTAGGATCCGGGAATCCATCCTCCACTTCGCGGCCCGCCGGGCCATGGACATCGACGGGCTGGGCGAGGCCGTTGTCGACCAGCTCCTGGCGGCCGGACTCGTCAGGTCCATCCCGGACCTCTACGGCCTCCGCTACGACGACCTCGTCGGCCTCGAGCGGCTGGGCCCGAAGAGCGCCCGGAACCTCCTCGACGAGATCGAAGGGACCAAGACGCGCGGCCTGGCCCGGCTCGTCTTCGCCCTGGGTATCCGCCGCGTGGGCGAGCGGCTGGCCCAAACCCTGTCCGTGCGCTTCCGGACTCTCGACGCGCTCGAAGCGGCCGGCGAGGAGGACCTCGTCCAGGCGGCGGACGTCGGACGCAAGGTCGCCGAGAGCATCCGTTTCTTCTTCGCCCAACCGGAAAGCCGCGAGCTCATCGGCAGGCTCAGGAAAGCGGGGTTGACGACCGAGGCGATCGAGGGTGGGGAGGGGCCGAAGCCGCTCGCCGGGCAGGTCTTCGTCATTACCGGGACGCTCTCCGGCCTGAGCCGGGACGAGGCCCGGGAGCTTCTGGAGAAGCTCGGGGCCGAGGTGGGTTCTTCCGTGACCCGGAAGACGACCGGCCTCGTCGCCGGCGAGTCGCCCGGCTCCAAGCTCGACAAGGCGCGCGAACTTGGTGTCAGGATCCTCGGGGAAGGGGAATTCCTGGAGCTCGTCGGAAAGACGCCCTAGCTATTTCTTCTTTTTCTTCGAGCCGAAGAGGTTAATCCCGAACGGGCCCCGGATCCCCTTCTTTTTAGCGCCCCCCGTCAGCTCTTCGAGAGCTTCGAGGGCGGTGGCGTGGTCGGGCTCGGCCTCGAGGGCCTTTTCGAGCTGCTTGATGGCCTTGGTCTGGAGACCCTCGGCCTTGTAGAGCAGGCCGAGGCCGACGAAGCCTTCGGGGTTCCAGGGCTCGAGCTGGATGGCTTTCAGGAAATCCTGCTCGGCTTTCTTGACGTAAGCCGGGACCTTCGACTCGGCCATGGCCAGAAGGAGGTAGTAATCGCCCTTGTCTTTCCTGACCCGGACGGCCTCCTCGAGGTAGGCGATAGCTTCATCCATCCGCCCTTGGCCGTGGAGTGTCTTTCCCTGACGAAACTTGATCTCGGCCTTGCGGAAGGAGTCTTGGACGTCCTCCTGGGTCGCCGCCGGCCCGCTCTTGACATCGTAGACCCGCCGGGCCTCCTTGTTGCTCAAGGTTCGGTAGGCGTTGGTGATGGCGTCGAAGACCGCGTCGATCTGGTCCTTGTACTCGGCCACGAGCTTGCGCTCGAAGCGGTCGGGGTGAAACCGGCGGGCCATCTGGAAATAGGCCTTCTTGACGTCCTCTTCCGCGGCCGTCCGGGGGATGTCGAGGATCTGGTAGAACGTCATCGACGGCAGGGTGTTCCGGAAGGTGAGGACGGCGGCGACCTGCGGCGGGACGTCCCGCCGGGGTTCTCCGCCGGAGGGTTTCCCCGGCTCGTTCTCGCGGCGGGTTTCCGCGGCCTTGCCCTTGAATTCGACGACGTCGAGGCAATAAAACAGGTACAGGCTCTTCCAGAATTGGTCGGGCGGTATGGTCAGCGTCAGCAGGATGACTTCAGCCATGTCCGTACCGTTGACTTTTTCCAGGATGTCTTTTTCGTCCGCGGTGAGAAGGTAGGCGTAGGTTTTCCGGCCCGGAATGGGAGTCCTGCGGGCCAGGAACGCCTGCAGGAGTTGATCCGCCTGCATCCGCCGGATGCCGTACTCGATGAGGAGGGGGACGCTGGTTCGGGATTCGCCGATATCGCCGCTGTACCCCTCGTTCTCCTGGAAGTCCATCTCGGCATCGAAGTAGGGGAAGACGTTGAGGACGGACTCCCTGATCTGATGGGCCAGCGCCTCGGCCAGATCGTCCTCGGAAATGACGCCGCGGCTCTTGAGGACCTCCCCGAGGTTCTTGTTGGGCTCGATGTAGGACTCCATCTTGGCGTGGGCTTCTTTGGGGATGCGGTCGAGCTTGTAGAGGATCTCGCCCAACCGTTCGTCGGGCTGATTCGTCTTGACCTGGAAGATGGCGCCTTTCTGGAAGAAGAAGTATTTGAGGATATTTCCCCGGCGGTAGACCAGGCGGCCGGTCTTCTTGTTGAAGAAAATGTCCCTCAAGTGGCTGGCGATATGGTTCATTCCGGATCCGGCTCTCTTGAAAGGCTAACTATAATGGAATCCGCGGCTTTTTTCAATCCGCTCCGCATTTGAAAACCGCTCCCGGTTTGTGCTACTTATGACCTATGAAAGTCGCTCTCGCCCAGGTTTCGCCTCGGCTCGGGGACGTCAAGGCCAACGTCGAACTCCACCTGGACGTCCTCGAAAAGGCGCGCCGGGGGAAGGCCGACCTGGTCGTCTTCCCCGAGCTGGGCCTCACGGGTTACACGCTGAAGGACCTCGTCGAGGAGGTCGCCCTCGATCCCGGTTCGGACCCGCTCTTCAGAAAGATCACGGCCCGCACGCGAGGCCTTGCGGCCGTCGTCGGATTCGTCGAGGAGAGGCCGTCGGAAAAGGGCCTCTTCTACAACTCGGCCGCCTTCATCGCCGACGGCCGCCTCCTCCATGTCCATCGCAAGGTCTACCTTCCGACGAACGGGATGTTCGAAGAGGCCAAGTTCTTCGCCCCGGGCCGCGATCTCCGGACGTTCGAGACGCCCTTCGGGCGCGTCGGTCTGCTCATCTGCCGCGACTTCCTCCATTATGGGGCGAGCTACGTCCACTATTCCTCCGGGGCCGACATGATCATCTGCATCTCCGCGGCGCCGGGCCGGGGGGTCGGGGGCGGCGACGCCTTCGAAACCAGCCGGATGTGGGAGCTCATGGGCGAGGCCATGTCCTATTTTTCGACCGCTTTCGTCCTCTACGCGAACCGCGTCGGCATCGAGGACGGTGTGACCTTCGCCGGCGGGTCCTTCGTCTTCGCCCCCGGCGGCCGGCTCGCCGGCCGGGCCGCCTACCTCGACCCGGAGCTTCTCGTCCGCAGGATCGACCTCGCCGCCGTCCGGGAGGCCCGGAAAAAATGGCTTTTCAAAAGGGACGAGAAGCCCGAGGTCATCCTGAGATCCCTCGAAAGGGCCGCCCGTGCCGCCGAAGATTAACGCTCCGTTCGTCGAGAAGGTCCTCGTCCGCTTCATCCGGGACGAGCTCGGCAATTGCGGCTGCAAGAAGGGCATCCTCGGACTTTCCGGCGGCCTCGATTCGGCCGTCTGCGCCGTCCTCGCCGCCCGGGCCCTTAGGCCGCGGAACGTCCTCGGCCTGATCATGCCCTACGGAAAGGCTTTCCCGGAGGATGTCCGCGACGCCGAGAACCTGGCCCGGCGCCTGGGCATTCGGCACAAGACGATCGACATCACCGCCCAGGTCGACGCCTACTTCGCCGCCCATCCCACGAAGAGCCGCGTCCAGCGGGGGAACAAGATGGCCCGCGAGCGGATGTCCGTCCTCTACGATTTCTCGGCCCGGGAGGGAAGCTTCATCCTGGGGACGAGCAACAAAACCGAGCTCCTCATCGGCTACGGCACGATCCACGGCGACATGGCCTGCGCCATCAACCCCATGGGCGACCTCTACAAAACGCAGGTCCGCGAGCTCGCCGCGCACCTCCGCGTGCCGGCCGCGATCCGCAGAAAATCCCCGACGGCCGGACTCTGGCCCGGCCAGACCGACGAGGGGGAGATCGGGCTCGCCTACGAAGAGCTCGACGACATCCTCTGCGGCCTCGTGGAGGGGCGGAAGCGCCGCAAGGAGATCATCGAAGCGGGGCACAGTCCGGCCGCGGTCGACCGGGTCGTCCGGATGATCCGGAATTCCGAGTTCAAGCGCAAGCTCCCGCTGATCGCCAAGCTCTCGCTCCGCTCCGTCGGTCACGACTTCCTCTATCCCTACAGCGGCCGGGGCCCCGGTCTTGGTAAGACCGGGAGTCCACTTCCGCCGCGAAGGCTCGTCCCTTGACGACAGGGGAAAATAGGCCGTGACCGCCGAGCCGCGCGCGGACCGGCCGCCGGGCCGGCTCTATATCGTCGGGACGCCTGTCGGCAACCTCGAGGACATCACGCTCCGGGCCCTTCGCATCCTCGGGGAGGTCGAGGCCATCGCCTGCGAGGACACCCGCCGGACCCTCAAGATCCTGAACAGGTTCGGGCTGAAAAAGCCGCTCATCAGCTATTTCCAGCCGAGGGAGGGGCGGCGCATCCCGGAGATCATCGGTCTGCTCAAAGCGGGCCGCGATGTGGCCCTCGTCTCCGACGCCGGAACGCCGGGCATTTCGGACCCCGGATTCCCGCTCATCCGCGAAGCCCTCAAGGAGGCGATCCCCGTCGTCCCCATTCCCGGTCCCTCGGCCGTGACGACGGCCCTTTCGGCCGCGGGCCTGCCGACCCACCGCTTCCTCTTCGTCGGTTTCCCGCCGCCGAAGAAAACAGGCCTGCGGAAGTTCCTCGAGGCCCTCCGGGACGAAAAGGCCACGCTCGTTTTCTTCCTGCCGACGAGGAGGATCCTGGAATTCCTGGAGGCCGTCCGCGAGCTCCTCGGAGATAGGCGGGTGGTCATCGCCAGGGAGCTGACAAAAGTTCACGAAGAGTTCATCCGGGGACAGGCCGGGGAATTGGCCGGCAGCTTGGGCCATAGAATTCTCAAGGGCGAAGCCACGGTCCTCGTAGAAGGCTGCTGAATCATTGAAAGATCAGAGGTGACAAATGGCTATCATCAAATGGGATCCGTACAGGGATATCGTCACCCTCCGGGACAGGATGAACCGGCTTTTCGAGGACATGTCCGGCCCCAAGTCCGAGGAAAAGGACATCATGGCCGGCGCGTGGGTCCCGTCCGTGGACATCTATGAGAACGAAAACGAGGTCGTCCTGGCCGCCGAGATCCCCGGCGTCGACGAAAAGGATGTCGAGATCAAGGTCGAAGACAACAACCTGACCCTTCGCGGTGAGCGGAAATTCGAGAAGGAGACCAAAGAGGAGAACTACCACCGCATCGAGCGATCTTACGGCTCGTTCTTCCGCTCGTTCTCCCTGCCGAGCTACATCGACCAGGACCGGATCGAGGCCGAACACGAGAACGGCGTCCTCAAGATCAGGATGCCCAAACGGGCCGAGATCAAGCCCCGCAAGGTCAAGATCTTGAAGCCCGTCCAGGCCCGGCCCGAAAAGCCGAAAAAGTAAGCTGACCGAATCGCCCTAAAAAGCAGTCCCTCCCGGGACCGCTTTTTTATTCTTCTCCCAAAATCGGGGAAGTCCCCTATTCGGCTCGGCGAAGGATATCCCCCTTAGCCCCCCGGCCCCCCGGGAACCAGTCCCGGCGGTTCCCCCGCCTTCGGCGGGTCCCCCTCCGCTACGGGGGTCGTCAGGGCGATATCCATCGCCGCCTCATGAGGGACTTCCCCAATATATGAGAGAAGGACCTTATTATGCTTGGGCCAGCGTGATAGCCCTGACTTCTTTAGCCCCAGCTTCGACGAGGACCCGGGCGCACTCGCGGAGGGTCGCCCCGGTCGTGGTGACGTCGTCGACGAGGATGAGCGTTTTACCACGGAGCTTCTGCCGGCGTCTCACGGCATAGGCCTTCTTGACGTTCGCCTCGCGTTCGGCCGCGTGGAGCCCGGCTTGCGGCGGGACGTTCTTCGCCTTGACCAGGCATCCCTCGAGTACCGTCATCCCCCGGAGCCGGCCCAGGTCGCGGGCGAGCAGGCGGGATTGGTTGAAGCCTCTTTCCCTCTTCCTCGCGGGGTGGAGCGGGACGGGCATGAGGTAGTCCGCCCCCGCCCACAGCTTCGGGTCGGAGGCCAGGCACCGTTCGGCGAATCCGGCCAGGGGCCGGCTGAGCGGCGCGTACTTCCGGTACTTGAAGAGCAGGATGACTTCCTTGAGTGCCCCGCCGTAAGCCCCGCAAGAGCGGTGGATGGAGAAAGCCGGCGCCCGCTCCAGGCACCTCGAACAGAGGTGGTCCTCCCCCTCCCCTTCATGGAACCGTCCGCAAAGCGGGCACGACGGCCCGCCGCGGGGAGAGAGCTTGGCCAGGCAAGCGCGGCAAACGACCCTTTCGCCGGGCTCGTCGAGGGGTTCCGCGCAGAGGCGGCAGAAGGAAGGGTAGACGAGGAGCTCGACGAGCTTGGCCAGGGCCGCCGCCCGGGCCCGAAGAGGGCCGGTCACTGGGCTTTCAGTTCTTCCTCGGCCTTCTCCTGGCAGTCGATGCAGTAGGGCGTCCAGGGGATGACTTCCAGCCGCTTCCCGCCGACTTCCTTGTGGCAGAGCTGGCAGACGCCGAATTCGCCGTGCTCGAGCCGCTTGAGGGCCTCGTCGATGAGCAGGAGCTGCCGCCGCTCGGTGTCCGTCAGGCTCAGGAGGAATTCCTTCGTGTAGGAGGTTTCCGCCTTGTCGACGAGGTCCTGGGCGACGTTGGAATCCATCTCCTTGCTCTCGGCGATGGTTTCGCTAAGCTTCTTGATGATGCTCTCTTTTTTCGAGGAGAGCATCTTCCGGAATTCGTCTTTTTCCTTTTTGTTCATTTTCTTGCCCATGGGAAAACCCTCTCATTTGGCGTATTGCCGGCCCCCGATGATGGTCAGGGCCCGGTAGACCTGCTCGAGCAGGAGGATGCGGGCGAGCTCGTGCGAGAACGTCATGCGCGACAGCGACAGCCTCATGTCGGCCTTCTCCACGATCCGATCCGCGAGCCCGAGAAAACCGCCCACGACGAAAGCCAGGGGTTTTCCCGAGTCTCTCTCCCGGCCGCGGAGGAAGCGCGCGAATTCATGAGACGTCATCTCTTTTCCCTTGTCCTCGAGGGAGATCACGTAGGCCCCGCCGAGGTGTTTTTCAAGGCCCCGAGCCTCGAGGTCCTTGATCTTATCGGCGAATTTTTCCTCGAGCCCCCGGGCTTCGCGGGTGGCGATGATGTCGCAGGCCGCGAAGCCCCGGATGCGCGCCGCGAAAAAATCCTGCAAAGCCCGCAACTCGGGACTTTTCGTTTTTCCGGGCCAGAGGAATATCAGGCGCATCGCCGAAAACGCCCTAAAACAATAGCGATTCGACCCCGGCTTGTCAACCCCTTTTTCCCGCCGGGACGGGTGGAGCGGCGGGAACGGCTAGAAGTCAATCCGGGGAGCGTCGCCCCACAGCTTTTCGAGAGAGTAGCGCTCCCGCGCAGCCTGCGAAAAGACGTGGACGACGAGCGAGCCGTAGTCGATCAGGATCCATTCCGCCGACTCCCGGCCCTCGACGCTCAGCGGGCGGAGGCCGGCCGGCTTAAGCGCCGCCTCGACCGCTTCGGCGACGGCGGCGTTCTGCCGGGACGAGCTCCCGTTCATGACCAGGAAAAAGTCGGTGAACGAAGAGAGTTCCCGCAGGTCGAGGACGCAGGGGTTCTCGGCCTTCTTGGCGAGCGCCGATTCGACGGCCAGCCTGACGGACGCGGGCAAGCTCCTTTTGGTGAACCGTTTTTTCTTCTCTTCTGCCATGGCTCCTATCGACCTCGGTAGAGTTGATGTTCCCGGATATAGGCATCGACGGCTCCGGGGACGAGTCCGTCGAGTGTTTCGCCGCGGCGGACCCTTTCCCTGATCGCCGTCGAGGAGATGTCCAAGGCGCGGATCGGCAGGAGGAAGATCCTGGTCCGCGGCGGGAGGCGCCCGCCGACGCCTTCGCCGCCCGCAAGAGCGCCCATCGCGGCGTGGAGTTTCCCGCCGAGGACGCCCTGGGCGCGATCGAGCTCGAAGCCCGGCCGCCCCATCACGATGAACAGGCATTCCTCGAGGACCCGTTCGTATTCGCGCCACGTCCCGATGTCCAGGAAGGCGTCGACGCCCAGGATGAAGAAGAGGCGGGCGTCGGGCGAAAGGGCCCGGATCTTCCGCAGGGTCAGGATGGAGTAGGACTTTTCGCCGGCCTCCACTTCGATGGGCGAGGCTTCGAACCCCTTGTGCCCGCGGCAGGCGAGCCCGACCATGCGGAGACGGTCGGCTGGCGAGGCGCCCGTCCCCCGCGATTTGTGCGGCGGGAGGAAGGAGGGGATGAAGAGGATACGGTCGAGACAAGCCAGGCGGCGGACCTCTTTAGCGGCCCGCAAATGCCCGAGATGGATCGGGTCAAACGTCCCGCCAAAAAGGCCGATCGTCTCCATCAATCCGCCCGGCTCTTGTTCTTCTCGCCGAGCCGCTCGAGCGAGCGCGCCAGGGCCTCGACGAGTGGCTTGAGCCCTTCGCGCTTGATCGCCGAGATGGCGAAAAAGGGGATCTTTTTCCTGGCGGCCATCTTCCGGAGGCGCGTCAGGCGCGTCTTGTCCTCGCCCAGGAGGTCGACCTTGTTCGCCGCCATGACCTGGGGACGAGCGGCCACTTCCGGGCTGAACGCCTCAAGTTCCTTCATGATGACCCGGTAATCCACGAGGGGGTCCCGCCCGGAATACGGCGAAACGTCGACGATGTGGACGAGGATCTTCGTCCGTTCGATATGACGCAGGAAACGGATGCCCAGCCCCTGGCCGAGGTGGGCGCCTTCGATGAGGCCCGGGATGTCGGCCACGACGAACGAGCGGTACTCGCCGATGTCGACGACGCCGAGGTTGGGGGCCAAGGTCGTGAACGGGTAATCGGCGATAAGCGGCCGGGCCGCCGAGATGCGCGAGATGAGGGTGGATTTCCCGGCGTTGGGGAACCCGACCAGACCGACGTCGGCGATGAGCTTGAGTTCGAGGACGACCTCCTTCTCCTCTCCGGGCCGGCCGGGCTGCGATTCGCGCGGCGTCTGGTGGGTCGAAGTGGCGTAGGAGGCGTTGCCGCGGCCGCCCTTTCCGCCCCTGGCCGCCACACCTTCCTGACCGTGCGCGGTGAGATCGAAGAGGAGGCCGTCCTTGTCCTTGACGACGGTCCCGACGGGGACGCGGAGGCAGAGGTCGAGGCCCCGCTTGCCATAGCGCTTGCCGCCTTCGCCGGGAGCGCCGTTCTTGGCCTTGAGAAGGGGTTGAAAGCGGTAGTAGGCGAGGGAGCTGACGTTCTCGTCGGCGATGAAAGAAACGCTACCCCCGTCACCGCCATGCCCCCCGTCCGGGCCGCCCTTCGGGACACAGGCCTCGCGACGGAAGCTGACGCAGCCGTTGCCCCCCTTCCCGGCCTTCAGCGTGACGGTGACCTGGTCGACGAACAACGGAGGATACGGCTCTTCCTCAAGCGGGCAGGACGGAGACGATTTTCCCCTTCCGGCCCTTGTCGGAGAACTTGACGGTCCCGGTGGCCGTCGCGAAGAGAGTGTCGTCCTTGGCCCGGCCGACGTTCAGCCCGGGCTTGAAGGGCGTTCCCCTCTGACGGATGATGATGGAGCCGGCGTTGACCTGCTGGCCGCCATGGCGCTTGACGCCGAGCCTTTTTCCCGCGCTGTCGCGCCCATTTTTCCCGGCTCCACCTGTTTTTTTATGGGCCATGGCTTACTCCTTGGTCGCTTTCTTTTTTTTGGGGGCGGCCGGCTTCTTGACGGTTTTCGGCTTGGCGGCCTCTTTCTTGGGCGCCTTGACCTTGGCCGGGGCCTTTTCGGGTCCGGGGGCCGGAGCGGCCGCCTTGGGCTTGGCCGCCTGGACCGGCTTCTCGACGGGGGCCAGCTTTTCCTCGGCCAGATCAGCGGCCGTGATCAGGGTCCTGTCCGCGGTGATCCGGGCGATGCGGATCTTAGTCAGGGGCTGTCTGTGCCCGCGGGTCCGGCGATACTGTTTCCTTCTCTTTTTCTTGAAGACGAGGACTTTCTCGTCCTTGAAATTCTCGAGGACGAGCGCCAGGACCATGGCATTATCGAGAACCGGCGTCCCCACCTGGATGTCGTCGCCGTCCTCGATCAGGAGAACGCGGTCGAACTGGGCCTTCCGGCCCGGCTCGATGTTCAGCTTCTCGACGGACAGAACGTCCCCTTCTTTGACGCGATACTGTTTTCCGCCTGTCATGATCACTGCGTACATTTTGGCCTATCCTTCGATCGGGATAAGAAAGTTGGACGTTAAATTTAACATAGGACCCGCCGGAAGTCAAATATGGCGGGTTCGTGTGTCAAGCCAACATGAATACTTCCGGTTTCCACCAACGTGAAAACTTCCGCTTT
>CAZGJS010000002.1:183353-303049 GCA_964525875.1 uncultured Eubacteriales bacterium | reverse complement strand
TCCCCCAGTTCCAGGCTAGATTATACCCCGATTATTTAACTTGCGGAATCACTGGGTTCATTCTTTCAGGACGACGGCCCGCGAGGGAACGAGCCCGATGGACGCCCGGGCCGACGCAGCCAGCCCCTCGGCCGTCGACCTGGAGTAGGCAAAGGACAGACTGCTGACCTTTTGGTAAGAGGGAGGGGACGGCTTTGGCGGCTTCTTGGCCACGAGGTCCTTGATGGCCTTGTAGGCCAGGGCGATGGCGTCGAGGATGTTGACTCCGCTGGCCATGGGGTCCGTTTTCGGCGGCGGCATGTAGGGCTTCTGGCCAGGCATGAGCGGTCCGCCGAGAGGGAAAGTGAAGGAGGAGGGCTTGGCGGCGATCTTGCGGCTTCTCAGGACAAGCTTGCCGTCGACATAGAGGGATATCTCCCCCTCCTGGATCGTCTTGGCCGGCGTCCCGGGCTCGGGGAAGAAGGTGTCCCGGGGCGAGGGGGCCGCACCGGCGACCATGTCCGCGATATCGATCCGGACCCGGACGGGTTTTCTCACGACGATGTCTCCGGCCCGGAGGTCGAGGATGAAATCGTATGTGTCCGAGCGTTCGAAAAGATCGTTGAGAGGGATGGTCAGGATGTGGAAGCCCGCCGGCCAATGCCCGCCTTCGAGGATGTAGGGGCCGAGCGAGATCCTGTAGTAGGCCTCGTTCAGAAGCTCGAGGCCCACTTCGACAGCGGCCGGCAGGCCGGTCGCCGGGCCCTTCGCGTAAGAGAGGAGATTGAGGTCGTAGACCAGAGGATAGGACCTCTTCCAGCGGGCCCAAAAAGCGAGAAAATCCCGCAGGGTATATTCGTCCAGGAACCCGAAATCCGGGTCGTTGTCCCGGTAGGTCTCGAAATAATCGGCGGTCATGTCCCGCTCCCGGACGACATCGCCGAGCTTGCCGGCCAGGAAGGGGAGGAGGACTCCGGCGGTCTGTCTGTCCTCCGGTTCCAGCTTCTTGGATTCTTCGACGAGGTATTCGTAAGCGGCGCGGTAGTCGGGCGTCCGGCCCAGGCGGGAGAGGAGCTCCGACTTCCAGTCGGCGCGGAGGATAGGCGCCAAGGCCAACAGAAGCAAGGTTGCCGCCGGCATGCGTTTAGTCATTGTAGACGAACTCGAAGGTGATCTCCAGGAGGTCGCCGGGGAAATCGGCGGGGAGGGCGGGGAAGGGGAGTCCGGCCCGGATCGCCTCGAGCGCGGCCCGGTCGAGAACCTCGACCGAGGTCCCCTCGAGGATCTCGATCGAATCGAGCTCGCCGCTTTTCTTGATGACGACGATCAGCCGAACCTTGGCCGTCTCGGGCAGCTCGGGCACGGCGGGCAGATTCCAGAAGCGCTGGATCCGGTCGACCACGATGGAGGCCCAGGGCAAAAGGTCATAGCCCTTGAGCGGGATGGATATGCCGACCCGTTGGCGGCCTCCCGTTCCGCCGCCGCCCCGGCCCCCGCCAGTTGCGTATCCGCCGCCCCCGTAGGCGCCCCGGCCGTACTTCGAAAAATCGGGGAGGGGGGCGCCGCCGCCGACGCCGGGGGGGCCGGGAGGGGTGCCCGGCGGCGCGAGAGCGATCGTCAGGCCTGATTCGCCGGTCGGCTTGGGCTTGTCGATCATTTCCTGGTATTTAGAGGAGAGGGAAGGGATGGCGGCTCCGGCCGCGGCGGGAGGGGCCTCGCCCGGGGGCTTGCCGGGCTCGCCGGCGATGGCTTCGGCCTGTACTTCCGGGCCCGCTGCCGGCTTCTGCCGGACATCTCCGGCCCGCTTTGCCATCCCGGGAGCGCCTGCCTCCTCCGGAAGACCGGCGGGTTCGGCCGTCAGATCCCGGCCGCCGACGATCCTCGGGATATTGACCTTGAGCGGGGGGACGATCATGACGGCACGGACCTCTTCCTTTTTGAAGGGGAAGATCTTGACCGTGAACCGGCCATGGTAGATGGCGATACCTAGAAGTCCGTGGAAGAACAGAGTGACGAGGGCACCGACAACCTTGTCGCGCGGCGGCCGGCCGTTATTCTTCGGGGCGGGAAGACAATCCTCAAACATATTTCGATGGCCTAATGGACCATTATAATATAAACTCCGACATAAAAAATGCCGTTGCGTGCAAACTGCTTATTCCCTGGTATATCCCTGGCCCACCAATCGTTTATACGAGCTTTGCCGGCCGACCGGCTTTATAGGATTTTATAGTCCTTTATCGTTTTTTCAAGGTTCAACTATAGGGAGAAACCAGGGAGCCTATTTTGGCCGCTCTTGGCGGTTAGAGCGATGGAATCAGGGAAGGAGGCCGAAATATTCGGTCCGGGTCATTTTGGCAGACCGCAACAGTCCCGAGATGATAGGTACGCCGACTTCTGGATAGCACGGGATGACCAAGGGGCGGTCAATTCCCGGTTTCTCCATTACAATATGACTTGATTCCTGGCGGGCGATTTTAAATCCGGCCTTCTTAAAGACCTTTATGAGTATCTGATAATGAACCGGAGCTAGCCTTGGCATCCTGGTCGCTGGTCATGAAACACGAAAGGGAACGGAACCGGGACAGTAATCTGACGGCCTGGGGGTTTTCTCGGTGCCGGTTTCGGCGTCGTGGTCATCGGAACAAAGCCGCACTGCCGGAGGACCTTATCAAGCGTTCCTCGGACAAAGCAACTGTTGATAAAGAGTCGGACCGCCTCGACGAGGTTCTCCTCTGCTTTTTTAACGGTTTCTCCCTGAGAGAACACGTCCAGCGGGGGACAGCTTGAAATGTAAATACTGCCTTCCTTCTGGATTCGGAAGGGGAGAGTCACAGTAAAAGTAGCCCTGATGATTTTCATCGTTCCTCTCTGAAGTAAGACCTTTATACCCCCTTCCCACTGTCCATGTCAAGCAGCCCGCCCCCGCCATTTCGCGCAGGGGAGCCGAACGCGGGCTGGCGAGAGCAAGGGGCCGGGAGACTTAGGCCGGGGACACGTACCGGAGGTACGGTAGGGAGCGTACCTCCGGTGCATGTCCCCGCTTTAGTACGGGGTCTCAGGATGGCCCCCATCACAGCTTCGGTGGCGGCCCCATTTCTTCCGGGTATAAATGCAACGTCAGTTTTTTAGATTGCGCAAAAAGAAATGCGGCCTGTGACCCGGCTAGGATTGAAAGGAGGAGGTGGTGGTGAGGAGGTAGGCGAAGCAGATGGCGTTGAGGATGGCCAGGCGGAGGAGGACGGCGGGAAGGCCCCAGAGGGGAATGATCACGGCGGCAGCCAGGGCCGCGCCGACGAACGAGGCCAGGAGGTCGACGCCGTAGCCGAGGCCCTGGTGCGGGCGCTCGCGGAGGAGAAGCCTGTTGGCGCAAACAAAGAGATAGCCCCCAAGGGCGCCGAAGACGAGCAGGAGGGCGAAGGGGACGATCTCTCCGCCCACCCCCGAAAGGCTCTTGAGCGCGGCGAGGAGCGTGAGGACGAAGGCCGCCTGGACGATGGGCAGGGCTGCGGGGGCCGTCCGCTTCTGACGCCTGGCCAGGAGCGAGCCGAGGACAAGCCCGGCCATGAAGAGAGCGAGGAGGAGCGGGATCTTCCCGTAGACGTAGCCGAAATTGGCCTGGAAGGCGATGAATACAGCCAGTTCGACGACGATCGAGGTCAAACCCATGACGGCGATGGGCACGAGGAAACGGGCTGTGGAGCGCTTTCTCCTAAGCGCCAGGAAGGCCAGGCCGAGGGCGAATACGGCTAGGGGAGCGTCCAGGAGCCGGCTTGAAGGGATCCGGCCGACGGCCTGAAGGAGTTTCGACTCCAAACCGCGGAACTGGGCGGCCCAGAGGATCGAATGAAAGTAGTAGCTCACGGGCACAAGATCGCGGTTGATCCTCGTCGCCGGGCCTGAAATTTTCCCGGCCAGATAATCGACGCGAAGAGGGTTGAGGCGGGCGGGGAGCATCTCCGGGCTGACGAACCTGTTGCTGATGCCGAGACGGACGATCGCCGCCGTTAAGCGGCCCGGGTCGATCGAGAGGGGGCTGTCCGAGGCCAGGAACACGCAACTGCCGCCCGGGACGGCCACGACCTCGGGAAAGACGCCGCGCAGGGTGCCGGCAAGACAGCCCAGGAATTGGGCCAACGCGTCACTGATGTAGTTTTCGGCCGAGGGGACGACGAAGCTGAGCACGCCGCCGGGGTTGAGCTTTTTTCGCGCCTCGAGGAAAAACTCGCGCGTGTAATACCGGTTGACTTGGGCCGTCGCCGGCTCGGGCAGGTTGAGGATGATCGCGTCATAACGCTCGCTTGTACGCTCGAGAAAGGTCCGGCCGTCCTGGTAGAGGATCCGGGCGCGCGGGCTCCTGAGGGCGGCGAAATCTGCCGCGGCGAGGTGCTTTTCAGAAAGCCGGATGATGGCCGGGTCGAGCTCGACATAGTCCAACCTGATGCCGGGGTACTTCAGCGCTTCGGCGGCCCCGCCGCTCGCTCCACCCCCGACGAGGAGGACACTGCGGATGCCGTCCCGCTGGAGGAGGGCGAAGTGGACCGATTCTTCGGCGACTCCGGCGTCCGGGTGAGAGAAGACCGCGAGGCCGTTGTCGAAGAGGGTCACCTGCTCTTCGGTCTTGATGACCTGGAGTTTCCCGTAGGGCGTATCCTCGGCCTCGACCAGGCGCAGGGGTTTCCAGGCCGCTTTCTGGGACGGGAAGTCGAACGCGGCCAGGCAGACGGCGCAGCCGAGCGCCGCGGCGACGAGCCAACGCGACCGCCCGCGCTTCATCCCCGCGAGGATCAGGACAGCCGCCCCGGCGCCGATGAGAGCCCCTCCCTCCCAATTCGAAAACCGGGGGATGAGAAGAAAATGGACGACGAGTCCGGCCACCGCCGCTCCCACAGATTCCAGGAGGTAGACAAGGGAAACGTCACCGCCGAGGAGACCGGCGTTGAGGACGAAGTAATGGCCCAGGGGGAAGCTCAGGAGAAAGCTCAGGAAAAGGGCGAACCCGAGGGCGGGGATAAGCCCCGTGAGCTCGGCCGGCAGGATGCCCATCAGGCTGTGTGAAAACCTCAACGCGACGAGGCTCAAGAAAAAAAGGACGATCGCCAGGCCGTAGAGGCCGTAGAGACGTCCGGAAGAGGTGCCCCTCGCGGTTCCGGGCCGGGCGAGACTACCGAGGCCTCCCCAGAGAAGCCAGGAGGCGAGAAAAAGGCCGAACGTGAGTTCGTTGCCGTAAAATTCCGCGGAAAATTCCCGGAGGAGATAGATCTGAAAGGCCGCGGCCAGGAAGCCGAGGAGGAGGGCCGGGAGCCGGGGCTTCAGGTCCAGACCCCGGGAATGGGCGTGCCGCATGTGTCGCACCGGCCGGCCTTCAGCTGAATCGAAGCGATTCGGTAGCCCGTCCTCTGGACGGCCACTTTCCCGCACCCGGGACAGAACGTGTTCTCGCCCTCGTGGCCGGGCATGTTGCCCACGTAGACGAAGCGCAGGCCCTCCTCGAGGGCGGTCTCGCGGGCCGCTTCCAGGGTGGATACGGGGGTCGGCGGAAGGTTCTTGACGAGGTACATCGGCTGGAAACGGGAGAAATGAACGGGGACCTGGTCCCCGACCTCGTTCCTGACCCATTTGGCCATCTCCCGGATGAGGCCCATCCGGTCGTTCAGCGTGGGAATGACGAGGTAGACGATCTCCAGCCACGCCTTGGATTTGGCCACGGCGCGGATCGTCTCGAGGACGGGCTGGAGCTCGCCGCGGACGTATTCCGCATAGAATTCCTGGGTGAAGCCCTTCAGGTCGACCTTGACGGCGTCGACGACGGCCAGGAGGTCGCCGAGGGGGATCGGGTTGATGTGCCCGCCCGTCACGACGAGGTTCTTGACGCCCCTGCGTTTCGCCCGGACGGCCGTGTCGTACATGTACTCGAAGAACACGGTCGGTTCCGTGTAGGTGTAGGCGATCGAGGGACATCCGGCCTCGATCGCTTGGGCGGCCGCCTTCTCCGGCGGCAGGTCGAAATGGTCGATCTGTTCGGGACGCACCTGCGAGATCTCCCAGTTCTGGCAGAACTTGCAGTTGACGTTGCAGCCCGCCGCGGCCAGGGACAACGCGGAGGTCCCGGGCAGGACGTGGAAGAAGGGCTTCTTTTCGATCGGGTCGACATTGAGGCTGCAGGCCTTTCCGTAGACCAGGGTGTAATACGTCCCGCCGATGTTTTCCCTGACGCCACAGTAGCCCCGTTCCTTGTCGCCGGGCCGGCAAAGCCTCGGACAGAGCCGGCATTCAACCTCGCGGTCGGGGAGCTTGTCGTAGTAGCGGGCCTCGACGCGGGAGAGGTTGGGTTTGGCGCCGAAGGCGGCCAGGCCGGAGCAGACGGAAGGAAGGCCCGTGCCGATGACGAGTCCGGCCCCAGTCGCTCCGCGGATGAACGACCGTCTTTTCATAAAACAGTCTCCTCGACCGTGTCGATAGAACCGAGGCCGGCCCGGCCGAGGCCCATTTTTTCGGCCGTGGCAAGGTAGGCGGGCTCCCGGCCTTCCTCTTTGAGAGTCGGCAGGCCTCCATCGGCCCTGAGCCGTTCGATGATGCTCCAGCCGACGCTGTCGGCCGCGACGGGATCCAGGCTGAATATCAGCCCGCCGTATTTCGCGGCCCATCGGGCGTGGTAGGAGGGCCCTTTGTGGTATTGGACGACAAGGGCGTCGATGATCGAGACCTTGTGCTTGCCCTTGACGGGGGGAGCGTCGAAGACCTCGGCGACGAATGGGTTGCAGTGGAAGTCGTGGTACTTGTTGGGGTTGTGGATGGCCCCGAAATAATTCTTCAGCCCGGCCGTGACCCCGGCCAAGCCATGGTCCTTGAGAATGGCCAGGCTGACCGAGGCCGTGGCGAACTCCGTCTGGATCTTCGAAAAAAGACTGCCGACACCGAGGTGGGAGACGAGGTCGGTTTCGTACCCGACGCCGTCCGCGTCCGTGCCGAAGACTTTGATGCCGCTCCGCTCGGCGCTCGTCCCGTAGCCGGCGTCCCGGAGCTCCCTCGTCGTCCTGTCCCAGATGAAGAGGTTTTTGCCCTGAAGGCCGTTTCGGGAGAGCCACGAGGCGAGCGGCAGGGCGACGTCGGGCCGCGTGCTGAGGGCTTTTCCTCCGATGGTGTTGACCTTGATCCCGACGCGGTCGTCGGGCCGGAAAAGGGAGGAGACGGCGCGTGGTTCGTCCTTCTCGCCTGTCAGGAGCGCGAACCCCCTGGCGAACATTTTGGTGATGACGGCCGGGTCCACGGCGCCGGTCGATGTCCACAAATTCCCGGCCTTGACGATGACGACGCGCGCGGCGGCCATGGCAAATCCATGATGTCCCTTTTTACGGGACCTGTCAACCGAGGGCGGAGCGCCGAGATTGCCGGTAAGGAAGGCGCGGAATTCCGGGACATGAGCGAAATCTCCGGATTTCGTATCGTGTCCCAGGGAATTCCCCCAGGGCTCCGACGGCAATCTCAAGGCGGCTTGCCAAGAGGTCACCCCTTCGCTATATTAGCTCTGTATGCTGAAACGGAGGTCGAGGATGAAACTCACCCGGGCCCGGCGAGGATGGACCGTTCCGGCCGTGCTGGCCGTAGTCTTATTTTTAGCGCCTGCCGGGGGGCCGGCCCAGGGGAGAGAGGGGAGTCCGGAGCTCGCCGTTCTCGTTCCACGGGTTGACGCCTGGACCCGGACCGAAGCTCTCCGGAGTTACTTTCCGGAAAGCCTCTTCGAATATATCGACGGGGCGGCCGAGAGCTACCTGAGTTACGATTTCCGGGAACTCCTCGTCGTCGACCTCGAGAAGAAGGGTACGGAGGCAACTCTGACCTTGGAGATCTACGACATGGGGAGTCCCGTCAATGCCTTCGGTATCTTCGGCGCGGAACGCTACCCGGAGAACAGGGCCGTCTCCATCGGCGAACTGGGTTACCTCGAGGGCGAGGCCTTGAACTTCATGACCGGGCGGTTTTACGTGAAGATGCTCGGTTTCGGCCTAGGTGAGGAGACGGGGTCCGTCCTCGCCGGTGTCGGGGCGCAGGTCGCGGCCGCGGTCAAGGTCAAGGGCTCGCTTCCGGCGTTCGTCCTCGCTTTTCCCAAGGAGAACCTTGTCGCCCAGAGCGAGAAATACATCAAGAAGAACTTCATGGGCTACGAATTCCTCCGCCACGGCTTTGTCGCGACATACAAGGTCGGCGGAAAGGAATTCGAGGGATTCTTCGTCGAGGGGGAATCCGAAAAGGACGCCGAGGACATGCTCGGAAAGCTCATCGAGGCCCTGGCCAGGGACAAACAAACTCCCGAGAGCATCGCCCTCGGCTATCACTCCCGGAACCGCTACGGCCAGCATCTTTACATCGGACGCGTAGGGAACGGCCTCTGCGGCGTGATGCGCGTCCCCGACGGCCTGGAAGCGGCGGGAGGTTCGCTCCTCGAAGCCCTGAAGGCGGCCCTGGCCAAGGCGCCGTCCCTGAAATGATTACCGGACAATAACTTGGACGAAGACAGATTTTTTAAAGCGGCGATCGCGGTCATCGTCCTTTTCGTCGTCGGGGTCGTCCTGAAACTGGCCCGGCCCGTCCTCATCCCGTTCATCCTGGCCGTCTTCCTCTCTTACATCATCGACCCCGCGCTGACCTTTCTGACCCGATGCCGATGTCCCAGGCGCGAGGCCGTCCTCCTCGTCATGGCCCTGATGTTCGTTTTCTTCTATCTCCTCGGCGCCCTGGTCTATTCGAGCGGGACGTCCCTGGCCGCCGAGCTTCCGCGCTACCAGGAGAGGCTCAGCGACCTCAGCGTGTTCCTGGCGAAAGGGGTCGGGCCCTTCAAGGTCGATCTTTCCGCGGCCTTGGGAAAACTGGAGATTGAAAAAATCGGAGCGTTCGTTCTCTCCGCCATCGGCCCCTTCTTCTCGGTCCTCGGCAAGCTTCTCCTGGTCTTTCTCTTTCTCATCTTCATCGTCTCGGGCCGCGGCCGGGCCGCCGCGAAAATCCAAAAGGCCCTGGGCGACGGCCGGTCCGGCCGGATCAAGGCGGTCATCGAAGCGATCAATGCCCAGACCCGAAAATATATCCTCATCAAGACAGCCCTGAGCCTGGCCAACGGCCTGATCGTTTGGGTCGTCCTGGCTATTTTCGGCGTGGATTTCGCCCCGCTTTTCGGTTTCCTGGCCTTTCTCCTAAATTTCATCCCCGATATCGGGTCGCTCGTCGCCACGGCCCTCAGGGTGGGATTCGCCTTCTTTCAATTCGGGACGTTTTGGACGCCCTTCTGGATCCTCGTCATCACCGTGGGGTTGGACTCGATCCTCGGATATTTCCTCGAACCTAAGATCATGGGCAAGGGTCTCGGGCTCAGTCCTTTGCTTGTCTTTTTCTCGCTGATTTTCTGGGGGTGGCTATGGGGGATCCCGGGGATGATCCTGTCGGTGCCGCTGACGGCGGTGATCAAGATCGTCTGCCAGAATGTCCCGGCGCTGCGGCCGGTGGCCGTCCTGATGGGGTCCTGAGAGAAGGGCGAGGAACGGGGGGTCAGGGAAGGACCAGGTCCTCGGCCTCGATGACGAACGCCTCCGACGATATCCTCTTGATCTTCCGGCCGAAAAAGGCTTTGAGCACCTTCTCGGCGGCCTTCTGCTCGGCGCTTTTCTTGGACGGCCCCTTCGATTTGGCCAAAATTTTATCCCCGAGATGGACCTCGACGACGAATATCCTGTCGTGGGCCGGCCCCTTTTCCGAGACGAAGCGGTAGTCCGGCGCCGGAAGGCCCGCCTTCTGGCATATCTCCTGGAGCGCGGACTTGGAATTGTTGATCGTCAGCGTTTCGGATTTGATGGGTTTCAGGGATGAACGGAGCAGGCCGCAGACGAATCGCCGGGCCGCATCGAACCCGCCGTCGAGATAGATGGCCCCGGCCAGGGCCTCGAACGAGCCGGCCAGGATCGAGACCTTCTTCCTGCCGCCGCATTTTTCCTCGCCCTTGCCGAGGAGCACGGCCTTGTCAAGCTTGATCGCCCGGGCGAGCTGGGACAGGGCCAGGGTGCTTGTCGCCGAGGCCTTGAGCTTCGATAGCTCCCCCTCGTTCCGGCCGGGAAACGCGGCGAAGTAGAATTCGGCTGTGACCAGACCGATGACCGAATCCCCCAGGAATTCGAGCAGCTCGTTGTCTTCGGGGTGGTCCGGGCTCGTCTCGTAGGCGTGGGAGCTGTGGGTCAGGGCCCTGGTCAGGAGGCCCGGGTCCTTGAAGACGTGGCCGATGGCTTTCTCGAGGCGCTCTCGCTTCAAGGCTTTCATGCCCGCCGCGCCGTGCCGTCGTCGCCGAATGGGTAGGCGACTCGGCCTCCGGCGATCGTCATGACCACGCCTCCCGTCAGCGTCCAGCCATCAAACGGCGTGTTCCGTCCCTTGGATTCGAAACGGTTCTTGTCGATGGTGGTCCGGAGGCCCAGGTCGAGAACGGTCAGGTCGCCATCCGCCCCGACGGCGATGCGGCCCTTGCCGGCGAGGCCGAGCAGACGGGCGGGGTTCGCGGCCAGGAGCTCGACGAACCGGCCGAGCGTAATGACCTTCCGGTGGACGAACCGGTCGAGGACAAGGGAAACGGCCGTTTCGAGGCCGACGATGCCGAATGGGGCCTTGTCGAACTCCCTGTTCTTTTCCTCCGCGGTGTGCGGGGCATGGTCGGTGGCGATGACGTCGACGACTCCCGTCCGGACGGCCTCGACCAGGGCGGCCACGTCGGATTCCGCCCGCAGGGGAGGGTTCATCTTGAAGTTCGTGTCGCGAGATCCGAGCGCGGCGTCGGTGAGGAGGAGATGATGGGGCGTCGCCTCGGCCGATACGCGGACGCCGCGGCTTCTGGCTTCGCCGACGCTCCGGACGCCGCCCGCGGTCGAAAGATGGGCGATGTGGACGCGCGCTTTCAGGGCTTCGGCCAATATGATATCGCGGGCGATCATGATCTCCTCGGCGGCGGAAGGGATGCCGACCAAGCCGAGATGCGCCGCGACGGGGCCTTCATGCATCGAGCCCCCCTCGGCCAAGGGCCGGTCTTCGCAGTGGTCGATGACAAGGCCTCCGAAAGACGCCGCGGCTGCGAGGGCCTGGCGCATGACCCGGCTGTTCATGACGGGGAGTCCGTCGTCGGAGAAGGCGACCACCCCGGAGGCCATGAGGTCGGCCATGTCAACGAGCTCTTCCCCCCGGCCGCCGCGCGTGACCGCGGCGATGGGGAGGACGTTGATGACGGCGTTACGGCCGGCCTCGGCGAGGATCCGCTCGGTCACGGCGCGGCTGTCGTTGACGGGGTTGGTGTTGGGCATGGCGCAGACCGTCGTGAAGCCGCCCCTGGCCGCCGCCCGGGCGCCCGTCGCGATCGTCTCTTTGGTCTCAAAGCCGGGCTCTCTCAGGTGGACGTGCATGTCGATGAGCCCGGGCACGACGACGAGCCCCGTGACGTCGATCGTCCGTTCGGGCACGGCGTCGAGCTTTATGCCGACCGCGGCGATCTTTCCGTCGCAGAGGAGGATGTCGAAGAGTCCGTCGAGGCCGGTCGAAGGGTCGACGACCCGGCCGCCGCGGACGAGGGTCGTCACCGTTCTTTTCTCCCGCCGACCTTGACCGGCTCGGCGATGAGGACCTCGTCGACGCCGTCCATCTCCGTCAGGCGGACCTTGACGACCTCGCGGCGCGAGGTGGGCAGGACCTTTCCTACATAATCCGGCCGGATGGGCAGTTCGCGGTGGCCGCGGTCGACGAGGACGATGAGCTGGATGCTCTGCGGGCGGCCGCAGTCGATGAGGCCGTCCATGGCGGCCCGGATCGTCCGTCCCGTCATCAGGACGTCGTCGATGAGGAGGATGTCCTTCTTGGCGACGGAGAATCCGATCGCCGCTTCCTCGAGTGCTCCCTTCGCCTTGAGGGCGGGCGCGTCGTCCCTGTAGCGGGCGATGTCGAGGACGCCGACGGGGATGTCGATGCCTTCCAGCTCCTTGACGAGATGGGCGACGCGCTTGCCGATGTATATGCCGCGGGATTTGACGCCGACGATGACCAGGTTCTTGAGGTTCCGGTTCCGCTCGATGATCTCGGTGGCAACCCGGGTCAGGACGCGCCGGATCTTGCTGGCGTCCATGATCCGGGCCTTGATTTTCTCTTCCATGCGGTCACTCCTCAGTCCGTGTTTCTTCCTCTTGAACATGCATGAGATCCCCTCAATTGTCAACCCCGTGCCAGGAAGTAGGCCCGGGCTTCCTCGACGTCCCGGCCGATGCGGGCGCTGAGGGACGCGGCGTCCGGGAACTTCCTCGGCGGCCGCAGCCTGCGGAGCAAGCGTACGGTCAGTTCCGCACCGTAAAGGGAGCCGCGGTAATCGAGGAGAAGGGTCTCGACGCTCAGGGGATGAGGGCCGAATGTCGGGTTGGTGCCGATGCTGGTCAGGGAGCGGAAAATCCGGCCCCTACGGACGGTCTCCGTGATGAAGACGCCCTCGGGCAGAAGTTCGCTGGCCGTCGCCAGGTTGGCCGTGGGAAAGCCGAGGAGGGAGCCCCGGTGCCGGCCGGGGACGACCTGCCCAGAGATCTCGTACGGCCTCCCGAGCAGGCGGGCGGCCTCTTCGACCCGTCCGCGGCCGAGGAGGCGGCGGATGGCGCTCGAGCTGACGACCCGGCCGTCGAGGACGACCGGGGGCACGACGTGGACGGCCAGGCCGGCCCGCCGGCCCAGGACCCGGAGGCGGCCGGTGTCGCCGCGCCTGTTCCGGCCGAACCTGAAGTCGCGGCCGACGACGACCTCCCTGGCGCCGAGCTTGGCGGCGAGGATGCGGTCGACGAAAGCCGGGCAGGAGAGCTGGGAGAAGGACATGTCGAAGGACGTCACGACGACTGCGTCGACGCACGTATCGCTGAACCGTTCCAGCCGCTTCTCCGGAGTGTCGATCATCCTGACCGACTTCTTGCCGAGGGCGCGCTCCGGATGGGGATCGAACGTCAGGACGAGCGACCGGAGACCCCGCGTTTCGGCCAGGGCACAGAGCTCGGACAGGATCTTCCGGTGACCGAGGTGGAGACCGTCGAAATTGCCCACGGCCACGGCGGCAGGGCGGGGGAGGAGGCGGGCGTCGGCGAGGCCGCGATAAACGACCATGCGGCTACATCTTGACGATGTCGGCTTTCTTGAGGTAAGCCAGCTTGAGCTGAGCGAGGACACCGTCGAGGAATTCCTGCTCCTCGGCTTCGAGGTTGCCCTTCGTCCGGTCCTTGAGGAGGTCGAGGAGGTCGATGTTCCTCTTGGCCAGGCCCAGGCTCTCATAGCGTTCGCCCGTCGCCGGGTCCTCCGCGAGTCCGAGCTGGACCAGGGCGGGGAAGTAGAGGAGGATAACGACGGAGCTGAATTCGAGGGAGGGGAGGAACTCCGGGCCCCCGGGAGTCTCAGCGTCGTCCTTGATTTTCGCGTCGTCTTCGGTCATGGCGGAATCCTTTACTTAACGGCCGAGGCCGATTTCTTCCTGAGGATGAGCGTGGCCTTGATGAATTCATCGAGATCGCCGTCGAGAACCTTGTCCGTGTCGCCGGTTTCGACCCTGGTCCGCAGGTCCTTGATCATCCGGTAGGGGTGGAGGACGTAGGAGCGGATCTGGTTCCCCCAGGCGATGTCGGATTTCGCGTCCTCGAGAGCGTCGATCTTGACCCGTTTATTTCGCTGTTCGAGCTCATAAAGCCGGGACTTGAGGACCTTCATGGCCGAGGCCTTGTTCTTGTGTTGGGAACGCTCGCTCTGGCACTGGACGACGATGCCGGTGGGGATGTGGGTGATGCGGACGGCCGAGTCCGTGGTGTTGACGTGCTGGCCGCCCTTGCCGCCCGAGCGGTAGGTGTCGATCTTGAGATCGTCCGGGTTGATGCCGACATCGATGTCCTCGTCGACTTCGGGGTAGACGAAAACCGCGGAGAACGACGTGTGCCGCCTTTTGGCGGCGTCGAACGGGGAGATGCGGACCAGGCGGTGGACGCCGGTTTCCTGGCTCAGGTTCCCGAAGGCGTAGTCCCCCTCGATCCTGAGCGTCGCGCTCTTCAAGCCCGCTTCTTCTCCGGGCTGCTGGTCGAGGATTTCCACCTTGAATCCCTTCCGCTCGGCGTATCGGAGGTACATCCGGAGGAGCATCTGGGACCAGTCCTGGGATTCGGTCCCACCGGCGCCCGGGTGGATCGTCAGGATGGCGTTCCGGGGGTCGTCTTCGTCATAAAAGAGCGCCCGGAGCTCCGCCTCCTGCAGGTTCTTGCCGAGCCGGCTGATCCCGGCCTCGGTTTCTGCCACGACGTTTTCGCCTTCGGCGGCGAGCTCTGCGAGGACCTCGAGGTCCTCTTTCTGCCCGAGGATCTGCCTGAAGAACTGGATGTCCTTTTCGAGGCGCTTTTTTTTCTGCTGGAGGGCCTGGGAAGTCTTCTGATCCTGCCAGACCTCGGGGGAGGCGAGACGTAAATTAATGGAATCCCACTCGGCGTTCTTGCGATCTAGGTCAAAGAAAGCCTCGGACCTCTTCGATCTTCTCGAAAAGGCCGGTGAGGCGTATCCTAATGTCGGTTGATTTGTCGAGGGCGGACATGTTTTTTTCTTTCCTTCGCTTTCTTTGCCACAGCCAGAATAAGGGACAGGAGGAATAAAGTCAAGCCGGTGACCGGCAGGACATCCCCGGCCCGGGTGTAGAGGGACCGGCGCGCGGTAGGATAGATCGTCTCCGTGAGGACGGTCCGGGTCATCAACCCGGTCGAGGAGACGATGCGGCCGTAGGGGTCGATGAAGCCGCTGATCCCGGTCGTCGCCGCCCGCGCCAGGTAGCGCCTGTTTTCGACGGCCCGGACGACGGCCTGGGCCCAATGCTGGTATGGGGCGGAGCTTTTCCCGTACCAGCCGTCGTTGGTGATGGTGACGAGGAAATCGGCGCCCCCGCGGACGAACTTCCGGACAAGCCCCGGGAAAATGACCTCGTAGCAGATCGGCGAGCCGAAGCGGAAGCCCGCGTGCTCGTGGAGGACGGCGTCTTTTCCGGGCGTGATATCGCCGATGGCATGGGTCAGCCGCTCGATGAAGAAGAAGACCTTCTTGTACGGCGTGTATTCGCCGAAGGGCACGAGGTGCATCTTGAAGTAGAGGCTCCGCGATAGGTCCGGCTGGATGGCCATGGCGGTGTTGTGGTACTCGCGGGCCTCCCTCGGTCCCGTGACTTCGTTGGTGCCGATGAGGAGCGTCGCGCGGCTCGAGGCGACGAGTCTGTCGATCTCCGCACCGAACTCCTTGTAAAGCGGCTCTTCGCAGCTGAAGCAGAGGGGCACCGTGAATTCCGGCCAGATGACGAGCCCCGCTCCCGCGTCGAGGGCCTGGCGGGTCAGGTCGAGATGGTCATCGAAAATCCGCCGGACATCCTCCGGCGCCGTGAACTGCCAGTAGATGTCCGAAGAGACGTTCCCCTGGACGACGGCGGTCTTGACGCCCGTCGGGCCCCGAAATGTCCCCTTTTTCAGCTCGTGCCCTCCCCAAGCGTGGGCCAAAACGAGAAGGCCCAAGGCCGCGAAAAAGGGGCTCCTCCTTTTCCGCCGTAGTGCCAGGACGAACGTGGATTGGAGAAGAACGAGGAGGAAAGAGACGCCGTAAACGCCGGCCAGTGACGCCGTCTGGATCAGGGCGAGATTCCGGTATTGGCTCGTCCCGAGGAGGCCCCAGGGGAACCCTGTGAGGAAACGGGTCAGGAAGAATTCCGTCGCGATCCAGAGGAGCGGTGCGATCAGGAACGCCGCCGCCGGGAAGCTCCGGCGGAGGAAGACGAAGAGGTGTCCGAAGAGGCCCCAAAAGAGGGCCAGGAAGAAGATCAAAGCCAGGTAGACGAGGATACAGAGCCAATACGGCATGCCGCCGTAGTGGGACGGGACGTCGGGAATCCAATAAAGCAGAACCCCGTAAAAAGCGAGGCCGGCCAGGCCGCCGGTGAGGAAACCGGAACGGCGGCTCTTCCCTGAAAGCACCAGGAAAAGGGGAATGAGGGATACCCAGGCGAGGAACGAAAAGCCGGCCTTGGGAAAGGCCAAGGCCGTCAGGATCCCGCTAAGGATGGCCGCCGGCATGGGAAGAGCCCGGACCGGCTAGTCCTGAACGACCCGGAAGTCGGTCTTCTTCCCGGCCTCTGCGTTCAGCTTGTTGAGCAGGGCGAGGGCCGGGTCCCTGGACGAGAATCCGCCCAGCCTGACCCGGTACCACGTCTTGGTGTCCGTGGGCCTGGGGTCGGCGACGAAGGCCGCGTAGCCCTGCTTTTTATACTTGTCCGCGAGCGCCTGGGCTTGGGCCTTTTCGGCGAAAGCGGCGATCTGGACATAGTACAGGCCCGACCCACCGGCGGGGGCGTTCTTGGGCACGGCCTTGGCTTTTTCAGCGGCCGGCTTGACCACGGGCTCCTGGACCCTGGGCTTCGACTCCGCTTGGCCAATGGCCGGCTGGGATTCGGAAGCGGGGGGCTGGACAGGGGGCTCCTTGACGGGTTCCGCGATCTGCTGGGTGACGACCTGGGTTTGGGAAGCGATCCGGACTTGCTTTTTCCCGACCGAGACGCCGAGCAGGAAGATGAACACGCCCAAGGCTAGAACACCGAGGAAGATGACGACGAGCAGGGAGCTCGAGACCTGGATCTCCCGGAAATCTTTATTTTTCATCAGCTCTGTTTTTTCTCCTGGGATTTATCGTAGGTGAAGGCCTTCAGGAACTCCAGCGGCAGGGGGAAGACGATGGTCGAGTTCTTTTCGGTGGCGATCTCGGCCAGCGTGCTCAGGAACCTCAGCTGGAGGGCCTGGGGGTTCCGGGAGATGATGTCCGCGGCCTGGGTCAGCTTGTCGGCGGCCTGGAATTCGCCTTCGGCGTGGATGACCTTGGCCCGCCGTTCCCGCTCGGCCTCGGCCTGCTTGGCGATGGCCCGTTGCATGTTCTCCGGCAGGTCGACCTGCTTCATCTCGACGAGCTGGACCTTGATGCCCCAGGGGTCGGTGTGCTGTTCGATGATCTCCTGGAGGCGGGTGTTCAGCTTGTCCCGTTCCGAGAGGAGGTCGTCGAGAGGAACCTGACCGAGGAGGCTCCTCAGGGTCGTTTGGGACAGCTGGGAGGTGGCGTAGATATAATCCTGGACCTCGATCACGCACTTGATCGGGTCGAGGACCCTGAAGTAGAGGACGGCGTTGACCTTGACCGTGACGTTGTCCTTGGTGATGACGTCCTGAGGCGGGATGTCCATGGTGATGAGCCGCAGACTGATCTTGACCATCCGGTCGATGGGGGCGAAGACGAGGATGAGGCCCGGCCCCTTTGGCTGGGGCAGGAGGCGGCCGAGACGGAAGATGACCCCGCGCTCGTACTCCCTCAGGACCTTGATCGAATTCAGGATGTAAAGGACGATAAGACCGACGACGATAATGGGATAAGTGATCATGATGCCCTCCTTATCAGGCTTTGCCGACTTTGATTTTCAATCCTTCGAGGACTTCGATGACTTTGACTTTTTCGCCTGTCCGCACGGGTTCCTCCGCCTCCGCCGTCCAGAGTTCGCCGTGAACGAAGACTTTCCCAGTAGGGGCGAGGTCGGTCCGGGCCGTGCCCATTTCGCCGATCATCCCCTCGCGCCCGGAAAACGAGCGGCGGGCGTGGGCCCGGAAGACCAGGGTGAGGAGGAAAAGAACGATCAACGAGATGCCGAGGGCCACGGGGAGGACGAAACGCAGGCTCGGCCGCAACTCGTCGATGGGGGCCTTGATGAGCATGAGAGAACCGATGATCATGGCGGCGATCCCTCCTATGGCCAGCATGCCGAAGCTCTGGACCTTGACCTCCAGGATGAACAAGATCACAGCCAGGAGGATGAGCCCCAGCCCGACGTAGTTGATGGGCAGGATCTGGAAGGCGAAGACCGCCAGGAGCAGCGAGATCCCGCCCAGGACGCCCGGCAGGATGGCCCCCGGATGGGAGAACTCGAAATAGAGACCCAGGAGGCCGATCATGAGCAGAATGTAGGCAAAGTTCGGGTTGGCGATGGTCAGGAGGAACCTCTGCCGGAAGGTCATGGGCAGGGGGACGATGGGCTTGCCCAGGAGGGCCAGCTTCCTCTCGGACCCGTCGAAACGCTTGAGGATCTTGCCGTCGTAGCGGTCGATGATCTCCTCTTCCGTCTTGGCGACGAGGTCGATGAGGCCGCCGTCGAGGGCCTCTTTCTCGGTGTAGGACAGGCTCTTGCGGACGGCGTCCTCGGCCATGCGCACGTTCCGTCCCCTCTTCTCGGCCAGGGTCCGTATGTAAGCGGCGGCGTCGTTGGTGACCTTCTCCTCCATAGTCTTGTCCATGGCCTGGCCGGTGAGCGAGATCCCGACGGGATGGGCCGCCCCCGTGCTCGTGCCGGGAGCCATGGCGAAGATGTCGCAGGCCAGGGCGATGAAGAAACCCGCCGAGGCGGAACGGGCTCCGCTCGGGCCGACAAAGGCGGCCACAGGGGTCCGGGCGTTGACGATCTTCTCGATGATCTCGCGCATGGACGTGTCCAGCCCGCCGGGCGTGTTGAGGGTCAGGATGACGAGGTCGGCGCCGTCGCGGTCTGCCTTTTCGAGCGACTTGACGATGTACTCCGAAGTGACCGGATGGATGGGCGCGTCGACCTTGATCTTGAGCACGTAAGCGGAGGCGAGGATGGGCCCCAGGAGGATGGAAATGACGAGTGTTTTGGCGCGCAATACAATTTCATTATAGGAATTCGCCGAGGTCAAGTCAACACCCCGCGGCCGGGCATTAATTATGCTTGACTTTTTATTATCAATAAATTAATTATAGTGAGTTGTTTTCACGGTAGGGAGTTTTTCCGATGATTAAGAATGATGTCGCCCTTGCGATCGAAAAGAAGACTGAATTCAACAGGGCCAAATCATTGCTCATTGTGGAGGCCGTCCTGGGGTCTCTGAAGACCGCCCTGACCAAGAAGGAAAAAGTGGAAATCCGGGGGTTCGGCAGCTTCAAGGTCGTCGCCAAGAAGACGGGCTTCGGAAGGGACATCCGCCGTCAGAAACAGATCCGCATCGAAAAGGGCCAGCGGATAAAATTCCGCCCCGGACAGGAACTGAAGACCCTACTCTCTAAGACCAAGCCCGGCTGACCCCCTGTTTTTTAATTCCGCATCACGGACAAGCTGAGCGAAGACCTGTTCGGTCTGTTCGACGGTCTCGACCGGCGACCCCGACGTATCGATGGCGTAATCGGCGTGCCGCAGTTTCTCTTTCCGGGGCATCTGCGCGCCGATCTTCAGCAGGGCGGCCGCCCGGCCGATGCCGTCCCGTTCGCGCAGGCGCCGGACCTGTTCCGACTTGCTGCAATGGACGACGACAACCCGGTCGAAATGCCGGGCGAAGCCGGCCTCGACCGTCAGTGCGGCATCGGAGACGAAGATCCGGACGCGGCCCTCGCGTTCGAGCCGGCGGAGGATCCGTTCCTGTTCCGCAAGGACAAGAGGGTGGAGGAGCCTGTCGAGGAAGCGGCGGGCGGAGGGATCGGAAAAAACCGCCGGGCCGAGCCGGGCCCGGTCGATCGTCCGGTCTTCGCGCAGGATGTCCCGGCCGAAGCGCGTGACGATTTTTTTCCAAGCCGGCCGGCCGGGCGACATCAGCTCATGGGCCGCCTTGTCGGCGGAGTGGACGAAGCAGCCTTTTTGCTCGAGGAGGCTGGCGACAACGGACTTGCCGCTAGCGATCCCCCCCGTCAAGGCGACGCGAAGGACGCTATTTCTTTTTGGGCGTCTTTTTCGCGGGGACGACCTTGAATAAGTCATCGCTGAAGCGCACGGCGACGCCCTGGTGCTTCGCCTTCTTGTCGGGCTTTTCCAGGCGGACGGTGATGCCGCCGATCCGGAGCTTCAATCTCTTCCCGTCGGCGAGTTTCTCCGGAAGTTCGATGTAGAGGTTGAGCTTCGAGCCGACGACGACCCCGGAATCCAGAGAGAAATAAGCGCCGCCGGACGAGATGTTCTCGAGACGCGTCTCTTCCTTGAACTTATTGCCGTCGGCGAGGCTGCCTTCGACGAAGGCTTCCAGGGGGAAGTCGAACCGCCATTCCCGGCGGCGGTTGATCTCCAGGTCCTCCGGGACGGCCTTGGCTTTCTTCTTGGGTGCGGCTTTCTTTGTCATGGCGACCTCGATTCCTTGCTTTAAAAGAGGGCCGAATTGATGGCGTAGAGCGCCAGCTGAAGCCGGCTGTGGGTGTCGAGCTTGGCGTAAATGCTCTTGATGTGGGACCGGACCGTGTTTTTGCTGATGAACATGAGCTCGGCGATCTCGTCGTTGCTCTTCCCCTGGCCGATGAGCCGGAGGACCTGGAATTCCGTGGGGGTCAGCTGGTCCAAGGTTTTTTCCTTGAGGTCCCGGCCGACGACGGAAATGATGCGGTCCATGATGCTGGACATCTTGTCGCGAGGCAGCCAGATCTCCCCCTTGTGGATGCCCCGGACCGCTTCGGGAAGCTGGGTCGAGGCGTCGTTGAGGTCGAAATAGCCGCGGGCCCCGGCGTTGATGAGGTTGACGATCTCCTCATGGGCCGGGATGCTGCCGAGCAGGAGAAGCTCCGAGCGGCCCTGGCTCTTCGAGATCTCCCGGATGGCCTTGCAGATCTCCCGGAGGTTCGGCAAGACCTCGATGTGGGCAAAAAGGATGACTTGGGGTTTGAGCTTCTTGATCGAGTCCATGAACGATTCGATCGTGTTCTTCTCGATGTTCAGGATCTCCAGGTTCGGGTCCGCCTCGAGGGCCCGCAGGATACCGGAGAGGATGATGTCGGACGGACAAAAAACGAGGAGGCTGATCTTCGAGTCCGAGGTTGCCTGGGCTTTCTTTTTCTCCATGCTCGTATCGGTCCCTTTTGGCACTTTTTATTTTCCTTCAGTACCTTCGCATCAGATTTTAACGAATCATAGTCAATCCCCGCAGGCTTGTCAACCCCCAGACTCCCCGGCATGAATGCCGGGGCCGGGCTTCCCAGTCAAGCGCGGGGGGGGAGAAAGGGTGAGAGAGGGGTGGAGGGAGGCTAGGCCGGGGGGAGGTTGTTGGGGTGGAGACGGAAGCTGCGGTCCAGGCGGACGACGACAAACTGCTGCTTGCCGTTCCCCTCCTCGAAGCGGACATAGATGACGGCCCCGGACAGGACCATGCGTAGGGGGCTTTCAAGGATCAGGGTCCGCGGGATATCCAGGAATAGGGTTACCCGGGAGTCGATGATGAGCCGGGCCTTGAGCCGGAACGAGACTTCCTGGGCGCTGATGGCGCAGACCGCGCTTCTCTCCTCGAACTTCCTGCCCGCGGCGTCGAGACCCTTGACCAAGGCGGGAAGAGAGAGATCGAAAGTCCGCTCCCTCTTTCCGGGCCCGGCTGGGCTCGGGGAGGAGGGAATAGGAAAAGACTTATCAGTGTCCATGTCAGCCCGCATTTTCCCTCGCCTCACGGCCTAAATCAATCCCTTTTCATGGGGAATAGCGGGGTCATATTTGTGACGCTCTTCTCACCGTAAAAGGCTAGGCAGCCGGGCCGGCTTGACCCGGCCGGACGGCCCCTCAAAGGACGTCCGCTTGGATGATGTACCTCGACTCGAGGCGAAGGGCCACCTGGCGGGGGTGCCCGTCCCCGTCGCCCGAGTCGACATCGACGATCGTTCCCTTGACGACGAGCTTGAGGTTCCTTCCTTCCCCGAGTTTGGGCGGAAGGGAGACGACGAGCTTGAGCCTCGTATCGAGGGCGACCTGGTTCTTGAGGGGGAAGAGGGCGCCCTGATGGCTCATGAAGGCGAGCGTCGTCTCTTCGTGGAAGTACGTGCCGTCGGGGTCCGGTCCCTCGACGGTCATCGGCAGGGAGAGCTTGAATCCCCGTTCGGGCGGGCGGTGCCGGACGGGCCTGGAATCCCAGGAAATCCCTCTCAGCATATTGACTTTCCTTTTCCTCTGAAATTGGCGAGACCAGCTTCGCACGGGCCTCCGGTACCGGTCAATCACCCCTACCGGTGAACACGCGGGGGATATTTCCGGTCTCCAGAGGGGCGGGCGGGGGTTTTCTTGACAATTCTCGGGGGTGCGGCTAGAATCGTAAAACGCTCAAAGTCAAGGAGATGAAGTGAACGAGAACGAACGGCAGGTCAAAAGGATCACGCAGAAGAGCGACGATTTTTCGAAGTGGTACGTGGAGATCGTCCAAAAGGCGGAGCTCGCCGATTACACCCCCATGAAGGGGATGATGGTCATCCGGCCGCACGGCTACGCGGTTTGGGAAAATATCCAGCGGGCCCTCGACCTTCGCATCAAGGCCACGGGCCACGTCAACGCCTATTTCCCCCTTTTCATCCCGGAGGGCTTCCTCAAGAAGGAGGCCGAGCACGTCCAGGGTTTTTCGCCGGAAGTGGCCTGGGTCACGATCGGCGGCAAAGAGGAACTCGAGGAGAGGCTGGCGGTCCGACCGACATCCGAGGCCATCATCGGCCACATGTATGCCAAATGGATCAAGTCCTGGCGGGATCTGCCCGTCCTCATCAATCAGTGGGCCAACATCGTCCGCTGGGAGAAGGTGACCCGGCCGTTCCTGAGGACGACGGAATTCCTCTGGCAGGAAGGCCACACCTGCCACGAAACCGCCGAGGAAGGGGAGACCGAGACGCTGAAGATCCTGGCGCTCTACAAGGAGTTCTGCGAAACCGAGCTGGCCATCCCCGTCCTCTCCGGCCGCAAGTCCCTGAGCGAGAAGTTCGCCGGGGCTTCGATGACCTACGCCATCGAAGCCCTGATGTCCGACGGCAAGGCCCTCCAGATGGGAACGTCCCACAACCTGGGCCAGCATTTCTCCAAGGCCTTCGACATCAAGTTCGAGGACCGCAACCAGACGCTGCAGTACGTCTGGCAGACCTCCTGGGGCATGACGACGCGGACGATCGGCGCTCTGATCATGGTCCACGGCGACGATTCCGGCCTGCGTTTCCCGCCCCGGATCGCCCCTGTTCAGGTGATGGTCGTTCCCATTTCCATCGGCAACTGGCGGGAGTCGGTCCTTCCGGTCGCCCAGGCTGCGGTCGATGGACTTCGGTCGGCCGGCATCCGGATCGCGATAGACGCCCGAGAGGAGGCGACGCCGGGCTGGAAGTTCTCCGAATACGAGATGAGGGGCGTACCCCTGCGCATCGAGATCGGCCCGCGCGACGTCAAGGCCGGTCAGGCCGTTCTCGTCCGCCGTGATACTAAGGCCAAGGAGACCGTCCCGCTCGCTTCTCTCGCCGCCCGTGTCCCGGCGCTCCTCGAGGAGATCCAGGCCGGGCTCATGGCCCAGGCCCGAGCTTTCCTCAAAGCCAATATCCGTGACGCCTCGGACTACCAGGGCTTCAAGGATATCCTGGAAAACCAGCGCGGCTTCATCCGGGCGCCCTGGTGCGGCGGCGAAGCTTGCGAGGACAGGATCAAGACCGAGACCATGGCCACGATCCGGGTCATCCCGCTCGAGGAGAGCGAGGCGAAGACCGACGGCTCCTGCGTGGCCTGCGGCGCCAAGGGCGAGGCCCTGGCCTATTTCGCCCGCGCCTACTGACAAGGATCAGCTCCGTTGAACGGAGAATTCGCGAAAGAACGCCGGGTGATGACGGATTCCCAGATCCGGGCCAGAGGAGTCCGCGACCCGCTGGTCCTGGCGGCGGTCAACAAAGTCCCCCGCCATCTCTTCGTTCCCGAGGGCATGCGGGGCAGCGCCTACGCCGACGAGCCCCTGCCGATCGGCCAAGGTCAGACGATCTCCCAGCCCTACATCGTCGCCTACATGACCGAGGCGCTCGGCCTCAAGGGCGGGGAGAGGGTCCTCGAGATCGGGACCGGGTCCGGATATCAAACGGCGGTCCTGGCCGAGATCGTGCGGGAGGTCTGGACGGTCGAGATCGTCGAAAGCCTGTCCCTGCAGGCCCAGTCCATCCTCGACAGCCTGGGTTACGCCAATATCCACTACCGGGTCGGCGACGGGTCCGGGGGCTGGCCGGAGTCCGCGCCTTTCGATGCCGTCATGGTGACCGCCGCCGCGGCCAAGATGCCCGAGTCCCTCGAGGGCCAGCTCGGTCCCGGGGGGAGGTTGATCGTCCCTGTCGGGACTTATCTCCAGGAACTTTTTCTCGTCCGAAGGGAAAAAAAAGGTCTGACGAGGGAGCGGTTGCTGGCCGTCCGTTTCGTCCCCCTGGTGAAAGCTTCCTGACCCCAGCGGCTCATTTCTTTTCGCCGTAGTAGACGATCTTAGGCGGCTTCTTGGGGTCCTGACCGAAAAAAAACAGCCACTTGTCGTGGCTTTCCTGGTCGTTGTAGATCTTCACGGACTTGTTCGTCGACGAGCTGACGACGCCGAGGATCTGGGCGTTCTTGATGGCCGGAAGGACGCGCTCCGGCGCGATCATGACCTCCGCCGCCGCTTCGCGCCCGGCGGTGGGCTTGCCCGTTGTCAGGATGACGTTCCATTGGCCGCCGGGCCCGAGGGGGTCCTTGTAGAGTCGGCGGATGCATTTCTTGTCCAGGAGCTCCTTCAGGCTGGCGGGATAACGCCCGGGGTTCTTCAGGACGTAAATGCGAACGGCTTCGGCGTACTGTTTGCCCCGGAAAATGAGCTCCTCCTCCTTCTCTCTCTGAAGCTCGGTCTGCCAGACCGGGACGGCGACGAGGAGACCGAGAGTGATGACGAAGACGGCCATCATCAGCATGATGACCATGTAGCCCCGGGACTCTTTCATGGGTCGGACTGTTCTTCCGGGCCTTCGCTCGCGCTCGATGGGATCACCAGGTGTTGTAAGGTGAGCCATCGATCGGCGACTTGTTTTCGGAGCCGGACTTGACGTCGATGACGCCGGGGATCTCGTTCAGCATGGGGTCTTCGGGGGAGGGGAGTTCGCGGACCTCGACCCAGGTCGTCGATTGCCTGGTCATCGGGTCGACGGGGATGGCCCGAAGATAACTGTCCTGGACGAGGGCCTGGAGGGAGGCCGGGTATTTCCCCTTGTCCTGAGCGTACTGGTCGATGAGCTTGCGCAGGATGAACAGGTTCTCCTTGAGGACAGCCTCTCTGGCCTTGATGGTCGCCGATTTGTAGGTCGGCAGCCCCAGTCCGACCAGGAGCCCGATGATGCTCAGGACGATGATGAGCTCGATCAGCGTGAAGCCGCGCTCACCAATCCCGGTAACGTGTTCCGTCGAGGGCCAGGGCCTGGCTCTTGGTGTAGACATCGTACACATTCTCCTCTCCCCAGACGTCGGAGTCGGGGTCGTCCTGGTAGGATCGGAGCCCCCAGTCGAAGGAGTTGGTCATGGGGTCCTTGGGGATGCGGCGGAGGAACTTAACGGTCCTCTTGCGGGCCGCCTTGTCCGTGGCGTTCTTGTCCTGGACCTCGACCCCCTTGACCAGATCCTCGAGAGTCGGGGGATAGCCTTCGGTATCCTCGTCGACCTCGATCTTCTTCTCGTCGGCGAGCTTCTTCCAGGCGTCGATCGCCTCGCGCACGAGGCGCAGGGCCCGCTGGAGCTCGACCTCATTCTCCCTTTTGACGGCCATCTTGCCGAGGGGCAGGGCCGATAGGGCCAGGACGGCCAGAAGGGACAGGGTGATTATCATCTCCACGAGCGTGAAGCCGTGAGCGCGGTCGTCTCGAGACATCATTCCGTTGGCCCCGTCGCGTTCGTCGCGAGGAAATTATAGGCGAATCGCCCGAGAAATCAAAACCGGCCGCGGTCTCGGCCTCCCCGGCGGTCGGGGGGGCGCCTGGGCTCCGGCCGGGGGGTCGAGTCGGGGTTGGCGCCGCCACCCTCCTCCAGGGCCTTCTTGCTGAGCCGGATCTTGTTGTCCGCCGGGTCGATGCTGACGACCTTGACCGTGACCGTGTCGCCGAGGTTGAGGACGTCCCGGATGCTGTTGATCCGGTAGGGCGCCACCTCGGAGATGTGGAGGAGGCCGACGAGGTTGGGCATGATCTCGACGAAGGCGCCGTATTCCTCGAGCCGGACGACCTTGCCCGTGTACGTCGCTCCCAGCTCGGCTTCGGCCGTGAGGTCCAGGATCATCTGCTTGGCGGCCTCCGCGGCGGACATGTCCGTCGAGGCGATGAGGATCTTGCCGTCATCCAGGATGTCGATCTTGGCGCCGGTCTGGCTGATGATCTTCTTGATGATCTTCCCGGCGGGTCCGATGACCTCGCCGACCTTTTCCGGGTTGATGTTGAGGATGATGATCCGGGGCGCGTAGATCGAGATGGTCGGCCGGGGCTCGGCGATGGCTTCTTTCATCTTGGCCAGCACCTTGAGCCGGGCGGCCTTGGACTTGGCCATGATCTCGCGGAGCATCGGCAGGGTCACGCAGGGGATCTTCAGGTCGAGCTGGATGGCGGTGACGCCCTTTTCCGTCCCGGCCATCTTGAAATCCATGTCTCCGAAGTGGTCTTCGAGCCCGGCGATATCGGTCAGGATGGCGTAGCCGTCGCTCCCAACGACCAGGCCCATGGCGATCCCGGCGACGAACATCTTCAGGGGGACGCCGGCGTCCATGAGGGCCAGGACTCCGCCGCAAACCGTGGCCATCGAGGAGGAGCCGTTGCTCTCCAGGATGTCCGAGACGATCCGGATCGTGTAGGGGAAGGTGTCGTCGTCGGGGATGGCCGGCAGGAGGGATTTTTCGGCCAGGGCGCCGTGCCCGATATCGCGCCGTCCGGGGCCCCGGAGAAAGCCGACTTCGCCGACCGAAAAGGGCGGGAAGTTGTAATGGAGCATGAATCGCTTCTTGGTCTCCGCGCCGAGGCTATCGAGCCTTTGGGCGTCGTCGAACGTGCCCAGGGTGACGGTCGCCAGGGCCTGGGTTTCGCCGCGGGTGAAGAGGGCCGAGCCGTGGGTCCTCGTCAGGAGGGCCACCTCGGCCGTGATCGGGCGGATGTCGTCGAACTGGCGCCCGTCGGTCCGCAGATTCTTTTTGAGGACGAGCTCGCGGAAGAGCTTTTCCTCGAGCTTGGAGAAGAGCTCCTTCGTTTCGAGTTTCTCTTCGGGCTTATCTTCGGGGACCTTGGCTAGGGCGCCTCCGAGGACCGCGGCGAGCGCGGCCTCGTTGGCCTTCTTGCCCCTGACCTGCATGGCCTCGAACAAGGCGGGTCCGTATTCCCTCTCGACCCGGGCCAGTTTTTCGGTGTCGACCGCCTTGGCGGTGAATTCGCGCTTCTTCAGGCCGAGCCGGGCGTAGAGGTCCTTCTGGGCTTTGATGATCTGCTGGTTGGTCTCGTGGGCGAGCGAAAGCCCTTCGAGGATCTTGTCCTCCTCGATCTCCTTGGCCCCGGCTTCGATCATGATGATGCCGTCCTCGTTGCTGACGACGGTCATGTTGATGGGGCTCCGGTCGAGCTCGTCGGTCGTGGGGTTGACGACGTATTTCCCGTCGACGATCCCGACCTTGACAGCGCCGAGCGGGGTCGAGAAGGGAATGTCGGAGAAATAGAGGGCGGCCGAGGCGCCGATGACGCCGAGCGTATCCGGCTCGTTTGCGAGGTCGGCCGAGAGGAGCAGACCGACGATCTGGGTGTCGAAGAAGTAGCCCTCGGGGAAGAGCGGCCGGATGGGGCGGTCGATCAGGCGGGCGATGAGGATCTCCCGCTCTGAGGGCCGGCCTTCGCGCTTGAAAAAGCCGCCGGGGATCTTGCCGGCGGCGTAGGTGTTCTCCCGGTAATCCACGATGAGGGGCAGGAAGGCCTTGCCGGCGTCCTTCAGCTCCTTGCGGGAGGTCGCCGTGACCAGCATCATCGTGTCGCCGTAGCGCAGCAGGGCCGAGCCGTCGGCCTGCTTGGCGATCTTGCCGATGTCGATGGACAGGGTCCGTTTGTTGATCTCTAGACTGATGGTGTTAGACATGTGGGGGTCCTTTGGAGGCGGGGCCTACTTGCGCAGGCCGAGCTTCTGAATGAGCTTTTCGTAACGGCCGACATCTTTTTTCTTGATATACTCGAGGAGCCGCTTTCTTTGCCCGACCTGCTTCATGAGGCCGGTCCGGGAGTGGAAATCCTTCTTGTGTGTGCCGAAATGCTTGACGAGCAGGTTGATCCGCTCCGTCAGCAAGGCGACCTGGATCTCAGGCGATCCCGAATCGGTGGGATGGGCCTGGTTCTCCCTGACGATCTTCGTCTTCTGTTCCTTGCTAATCACGCTTTTTTGTCTCCTGATGTTTTTTCCGGCGTATTTTAACAGAAATAGGGGTCAATGTAAACACGGCCCTTGATTTCAGGCGATTTCGCCTCCGGGAGGGGTGTTCCGCCCGGCGGGCCGGGAGCGGGGGGGGACAGATTCGGGCGCCCGGGGTTTCAGCGGGAAAGGGTCTTCTTGCGGGCCAGGAGCTGGAGGGCGTATTTCGACACGATCCCTCCCTGTTTCTCCTGGCACCGAGCTAGTGCGGCCTCGATCTCGGCCAGGTCCAGGGAATTCAATTTTTTCCTTTTCGGAGCGCTGTCCTCTTTTTGCTCAGCCATGTGTCGATCCTTTCGATTTCTGCCGTGTCGGAATTACGCCGGCTCGAGGACCGTTAATTTACCAGAAACCGGCCGCGAAGGCAAATGCTTCCGGACGGGCGAGCCCGGTTTACTCCGGGCCGAGTTTCGATTATCATGCAAAAGGCATGGAACTCATGGACCGAAGGAAGTTCATCCGGGGAGCGCTGCGGACGGCGGGCCTGGTTTCCGCCGGTGGCGCCGGCCTCCTGCTCCGGGGATGCACGAAAGGGAAGGAGTTCGACCTTCTCATCGCCGGCGGCACGGTCTACGACGGAACGGGTGGCCCGCCCTTCCGCGCCGATATCGGCGTCTCGGGCGGCGCGGTCAGGTCCATCGGCCGGATCCGGGCCTCGCTGGCGGCCACAATTATCAAGGCCGAGGGGCTGGCCGTCTCGCCGGGTTTCATCGACGTCCACGACCATACGGCGGAAAGCCTTCTCGTCAACCCCCGGGCCGAGAACGCCGTCCGGCAGGGCGTGACCACTCTGGTCAGCGGCCAATGCGGCGATTCCCCGTTCCCCCTGACCGAAGAGGCCTTCGAAAAAGCGCGGCTGGCGCTCCTCGCGGAATACGGCCTGGACTTGAGCTGGCGGGATATCGGCGGCTTTCTCGGCCGTCTGGACGAGGCCGGGGCCGCCCTCAACTACGCGACCTTCGTCGGGCACGGGACCGTGAGAGCCGCGGCCATGGGCTTCGGCAACCGGGCCCCCTCCGCCGTGGAACTCGAGCGGATGAAGGCGCTGGTCGGTGAGGCGATGGCCGGAGGGGCCCTCGGCCTCTCTTCGGGGCTCGAATACACGCCCGGGAGCTTCGCCTCGACGGAGGAACTCATCGAGCTCTGCCGCGTCGCCGCCGGAAGCGGCGGCATCTACGCGACCCACATGCGCGACGAGGAAGAGGGCATCCTCGAAGCCGTGGACGAGGCCTTTCGCATCGCCCGGGAAACGCCCATCCGTCTCCAGATCTCCCACCTGAAGATCGGCTACGCCGTGAACTGGCCCAAGTTTCCCGCCCTCCTCGACCGCCTCGAACGGGCCCGCGCGGCGGGCCTCGAGTTCCGCTGCGACCGTTATCCTTATGTCGCCTGGGCGACGGGGCTGGACATGTTCTTCCCCCTCTGGTCACGCGAAGGCCCGGCCGAGGATTTCGTCGCGAGACTGCGCGACCCGTCGCTTCAGGACCGCTTGCGGGCCGAGGTCCTGGTCAAGGAAAAGGAGCTGGGCTCGTGGGACAAGGTCCTCATCTCTTCGGTGGCCACGGACAAGAACCGCCCGCTCGAAGGCGTGAACGTCCTCGACGCCTCGGTCCGGGCCGGCCAAGCGCCTTATGACTTCATGAGGGACCTCCTCGTCGAGGAGACGGGCCGGGTCGGGATGATCACCTTCGGCATGAGCGAGGAGCATCTCAAGGTCCTGCTGGCCCATCCCCTTGTCGGCGTCGGGTCGGACGGCTCGGCCGTCGCCCCGTACGGCCCGCTGGCCAAGGGCAAACCCCACCCGCGATTCTACGGGACCTTTCCACGGGTCCTCGGGAAATATATCCGGGAAGAGAAAATCGTCCCGCTCGAGGAGATCGTCCGGAAGATGACGGCCATGCCGGCCGCGCACCTCGGGTTCGTGCGCCGGGGGATGCTCAAGGTCGGTTGGGCCGCCGACGTCTGTGTATTCGATCCGGAACGGGTCATCGATAAAGCGACATTCACGGAGCCCGCTGTTTACCCCGAGGGCATCAGGCAGGTCGTCGTCAACGGCGAGGTCGTCGTCGACGAAGGCCGTCACACCGGGCGCCTGCCGGGGAAGGTCCTGCGGAAGAACTCGCGGGGGGCCGTGGCGTGACCCATCACCGAGCCTTGTGGGCGAGGTTCGTCGCCGCCGCGTTGGCTGTCCTCGCGCTTTCCCTTGTCGTCCCGGCCGGTCGCCCTCCCGACAAACCCCAGGCGCAAGCGACCGGTCCCGTCATCCGCCTGGTCTACAGGGCCCTCCAGCCGGGGGAACCGGTCGTCGTTTTTCTGGAAACCGACGGCACGGCCAAGTCCGCCTCGGTGACGTTCCTAGGCCGGACGGTCGATTTGAGGCCCGCGCCGGGGGGCCGGAGCGTATTCGCCTTCCTGGGGATCGACCTGCAGGCCAAGCCGGGGTCCCACACCCTGACCGTCAAGGTCCGCATAGCCGGCGGGACGATCGAGACGGTCCGGAAGGAGCTCGTCGTTTCGGCGAAGGAATTCCCGTTCACGAAACTCCAGCTCAAGAGGGAATACGTGACGCCGCCCGCTTCGGCCCTGGAGCGGATCAAGCGGGAGGCGGAGCTCGTCGCGTTGGCCACGAGCGTCGTCACGCCGGAGTGGCTGGGTGACGGGCCCTTCGTCCTGCCGCACGACGCGCCGTCATGGTCGAATTTCGGCCAGCGGCGCCTCAACAACAACATCCTCGAATCCGTCCACTCCGGGCTCGACATTCGGGCCCCTTTCGGCGAGAGTATCCGCGCGGCCAACGCGGGAACGGTCGTTCTTGCGAGCGATCTCTATCTCGGGGGCAAGACCGTCATCGTCGACCACGGCCTGGGCGTCTTCAGCTCCTACGGGCATATGTCCAAGCTCCTCGTCAAGAGGGGAGAAGCGGTGAGAAAAGGGGCGGCGGTCGGCCTCTGCGGCAGCACCGGCCGCTCGACCGGGCCCCATCTTCACTGGTCGGTCAAGATTCTAGACGTCCGCGTCGACCCCGAAGCCATGCTGCGCTTACCCATCCTAAAATAGGTACTCGGGACGCCACCCGGGCAATGATGGGGGGCATGCATAACTCCCGTAGCGGAGGGGGGCCCATCGGGTACCGATGGGGGAACCGCCGGGACTGGTTCCCGGGGGCCGGGGGGGATGCGTGGCCCCCATCGTTGCCATAACGGGGGGCGGCCGGAGTACCTATTTTAGGTAGGTTGCGAGCCAGGAGTGGATCGTCTTCCACCACAGCTCGGCGTTTTGGGGCTTGGAGATGAAGTGGTCCTCATCGGGGAAGTAGAGGAGCTTCGAGGGCACGCCCATCCGCTGGAGGGACGTGAAGAACTGGAGGCCCTGCTCGAGCGGGACGCGGAAGTCGTTGGCGCTGTGGACGACGAGACAGGGCGTCTTAAAGTTCTTGACGTACATCGACGGCGACCACTTCGTGTACTGCTCGGGGCTCGTCCAGGGCGTGCCGTGGTATTCCCATTCCGGGAACCACAGCTCCTCGGTCGCGCCGTACATCGAGCGGAGGTCGAAGACGCCGTCGTGGGAGATGAGGCAGTCGAAGATGTCCGTCTGACCCTCGATCCAGTCGATCATGTAGCCGCCGTAGGAGGCGCCCGCGGCCCCGAGTTTGGTCATGTCGATGAAGGGATAGGTCCCGCGGAGGAAGCCGACGGCCTTGAGGATGTCCTGGTAGGGCTTGCCGCCCCAGTCTCCGGTGATCGAGTCGGTGAAGGTCTGCCCGTAGCCCGTGCTGCCGTGGAAGTTGACCATGGCGGTGACGTAGCCGGCCGCGGCGAACATCTGGGCGTTCCAGCGGTAATGGAAATCGTCGCCGAAACTACCCTGGGGCCCGCCGTGGATGAGCATGAGGAGGGGATATTTCTTCGACGCGTCGAAGGCCGGCGGCTTGAGGAGGAAGCCGTGGACCTTGTCGCCGGCCGCGCCGTCGTACCAGAACTCCTCGGCCGGGTTCATGTCCAGACCGGCCAAAAGGTCGGCGTTGACTTTCGTGAGCTGCACGAGCGTCTTCGTTTTCAAATCGAGCGACCAGACGTCGTTCGGACGATGGAGGGCCTGTTTCAGGAAATAGAGGGTCCGGCCGTCGGGGGAGAGGGCGAGAGAGCTTACGGAATGGCCGTCGAGGACCTTCTCGATTTTCTTCGTCGCCGGGGTGATCCGGAAGACGGCCGTCCGCCCTTTCTCTTCGGCCTCGAAATATAGCGCCGCGCCTCCCGGCGCCCAGAGGAACGCGCCGATGGAATAATCCAAGCTCCCGGTCAGACTTTCGGTCGTTCCCGTTTTCCGGTCGAGGAGCATCAGGCTTTGCTTGTCGGCTTCGAACCCGGGCCGGGCCATGGCCAGGTAGGCGAGGGAGCGTCCGTCGGGCGAAAAACCGGGCGAATGGTCGTTGGCCTTGTTGGCCGTCAATTTTTTCGGCTCTCCGCCGCCTGTTCCGGTGATGAAGACATCATTGTTCGTGCCGAGCCCCAGCCGGAACTCGGGGTCGGTGTTGCGGACGAAAGCCATTTCCGTTCCGTCGGGGCAAAAGGCGTAGTCTTGGGCGCCGCCCAGGGCGATAGGCGGCACGTCGAAATCGCCGGGGGTGACGTCGACGGCCGTTCCGCCCGACGCCGGGACGACGAACAGGTGGCTCCGCGTCCCGTCCGACCAGGCGTTCCAGTGTCGGATGAGGAGATGGTCGAAGAGACGGCCTTTGACCTTGCTCGCCTCGACGGCTTCCGCTTTTTTCCGGTTGCTCTCGTCGTCGGGGCAGTCGGGGAAGACCGACGAGACGAAAGCGAGGTGCGTTCCTTTCGGGGACCAGACGACGCCCGAGGCGCCGGTCGAAATGCGGGTGACCTGGACCGCCTCTCCCCCGCTCGGGTCGATCCGCCAAACCTGCGGGCTGCCGGAACGCGTCGATATGAAGGCGATCATCCGGCCGTCCGGCGACCAGCGGGGATTCATGTCGGCCGCCGGGCTCGAGGTCAGGCGCCTGGGCTCGCCGCCGCGCGCCGGCACGAGCCAGATGTCGCTCGCGCCGCGGTTTGCGTCCCTGTCCATGACCGTGACGACGAAGGCGATCGTGGAGCCGTCCGGGGAGAGCTGGAGGTCGGTCACCCGCTTGATGCGGATGAAGTCGTCGAAGGCGATGGGCCTGGATGCGGCGCTTTGCGAGGCCGCAGCCGGCGGGGCGAACACGACGACGGCCAGGAAAAGAAGGCAGATGGCGAGGATGGTTTTTTTCATCGGCGGGACTCCTTTGCTTTGATTGGCAGGCACAGGGGAATTATACGGCAAAAACCATCTAACAGGCAGGGGGAAAGTGGGGTTGTCGAGTTTTTGTCGAGTCAGTTGACCTTCCCCTCGAGGGAAGGGGCCGGCCCGGCCGCTGACGGCTGACCATCGGCGACCGGCACGGACTTGAAATATCGGAGGCTGGCCTTCTCGACCGCTTCCCGCTTGGAGGCTCCGTCGGAATGGCAATAGATCATCGTCGTCTTGATATCGGAATGGCCCAGGAGCTCCATGACCGTGACGATGTCGGTCCGGTCCTTATTGATCATCGCGGAGGCCGCGGTGTGCTTGAGGGTGTAAAGGCTCACGTTCTTCAGCTTCGCCGCCCGGACGGCCTCCCCGAAACATAACGGACTCTGGACCCAGGGAAAGACCTTGGCACCCGTCGACTCCCGGCGGAGATCCCGGAACATCTCCAGAAGGTCCGGGCCCAACGGAACCTCCCGATCCTTGTGATTCTTGGCCAGAAGCCCCGGGATGAAGATCGCCTTCCGATCGAAGGAAAGGACGGCCTTGTCCAGGCCCTTCTCCGTGTCCCATCCATCGAATTCCCAGCGGAGGCTGAAGGCCTCATGGGGCCTCATCCCCGTCGCCAGCAGAAGCCGGACCAGCGGAACGAGCCGCGCCTCGCAGGCGCCCATCAGAAGGTCGATCTCCTTGTCGGTGAGAATCCGGATTCGGCCCTTGGACGTCTTGAGCCGGTCGATCTTGGCCGCCGGATTCCGGACGATCTCCCCACGGTCGACGGCCTCGCCGAGGACCATCTTCAGGAAGGCGATCCCCGCATTCGCCGCGGTCGGCCGGTCGGAGAGATCGGCCTGGTATTTCCGGCAGTCGTCGACCGTGATCTCCGAGAGCTTCTTCTTCGAAAAGACGTCCGTCGCGAGGAGCCCATTGAGGCACGTCCTCAGGCCTTTGATCGTCTCGGCCCGGATATCCCGCTTCTGCGAAATGACCTTCTCCGCGAAATCCTTGAACAGGACCTCGGAGGACCTCACCTCATCGGGGACCTCGATTCCCAGCCGGCGCGACGCCTTCCGGCTTCGGACCAGGGTGAGGTGTGCTTTGGCCTCCGTTTTCGTCGCGAAGGCCGCGCGGAGCCGCTTCAGCTTTCCGCCCGGTTGCTTTACCGATATATCGACGAGCCATTCGCCGTCCTTGAACTTTAGATTCTTTTCGCTCGTCTTCACGTTCCGCAGCCCTCACGCCCTTATATCCAGACCGTTCTCAATCAGCCATGTGAATATCGTTCCCGCCCGGGTTGTGCTTGATGAGATCATTCCCGCTGGCCCTGGTCCACGGCTTGAGCTCGAGCCCGAACAGGTCGCGAAGATACACCTCCCAGGCATGCCAGGTCCGAGGGTCCTTGAATAGAGGGGCGAAGATCTCCCAGCTGTGGATCTCGTCGATAATCGTCATTTCAACCTCTCGATGATGTCCCGGACCCCCTCGGCGTTCCCTGCTTCCCGCTCACGGGCAAGCTCACGTGCCGCCCAAAAGAGAAGCCGGCAGCGAGGCCCACAGAAGCGGTTTAAGCGGCTTTTCGGCTTGAACCGCTTCAGGCAGAACCCGCAGGATACGAGGATATCCTTGCGCGAGGCCCCGTTCGCCCCGCTGGAGGCGTTAACGAACGGGTCCCGGCCATTCCTGGGGCTCGTCCGCGTCTTCATCCCTTTCCCCCGCTCAGCTCACCCGCCCGCTCCTGGGCTCGCGCCATCAACGGCAAGAGCTCGAGGACAAGGTCCGGCGTCAAGCACAGTCCCTTCTTCGTCGCGATCACGAAGCCGGGATCCTTGCCCTCATCCTGGACGAAGATCCGGGCGTCGACGTAGAGCTTACCCTTGAATATCAAGACGTGGATCTTCACGACCTCTTGCGAATTCTTGCTGACCTTGCCGATCAGTTCCTTGCTGTCTTTCATCTCATGCCTCCTGGTCGGGCTTCCGGCCCGCTTCACCCTGACTCGGCCCGAGGTCGCCCGGTTCTTCGCCCTCAGCTACGCCGGCCTTCTCCCGATCGATCTCGGCCGCGATCTGCAAGGGGGAGAGAGGTTCCGCACGCCCCTTTCCCGGACGTGTTTCTCGATGCAGCGCAGGATCCCCAGCTTCCCGACGATGCAGTCGATGAGGATGGCCTGGCCCGTATCCAGCGCTCGAGGGCGTCCGGGGGATAGCATAGAGGGGGCAGAGGGGCGGATGTCTTTGGCTGTGTTCTCGGCACTCCCAGAAACCCACGAAAGGGACAAACCTTTGTCCTTAGTAGGGACAAACCTTTGTCTCTATTGTTGCCGAATAGGGACAAACCTTTGTCTCTATTGAGGCCCACCAAAGGGACAAACCTTTGTCTTACTGTTAACATATTCCAGACTCTCCCTTATCTTTTGCTCTGTTCGCAGACTGTATTACTGCTGATTTACTCGGACGGACCCGAATTCGCCCCTTTTGGACGTTCAATCCACTTCCTGTCTTGCCTCTTGCCTTCCTGAGCGGCTGCCATTCCTCGACCGTCAGCTTGCCGATCAACCGCCGGACGACATGGCCGGCTGATGGATCGCGCAGTAGTGCCGCGCTCGTTTCCCGCCACTTCTCGGATAGGGCATAAATATTCGGCTTGCGTCCGAGGCCACCCTGCTGGACGAGGATGATGAACCCAGCGCGGATGAGCTCGGCGCAGGCTTTTCTAAAGGCGGGGGGGGTCATCCTGAAGTTGACATGGCCGTAGGGAAGGATCAAGCGCCACGCGCCGCCACTTGCGGTGAATTGCCGTTTTAGATGGACATAAAACCAGACAGCCTCATAACCAAGCGTCTTCCATGCCGGGCTGTCGATGATTTCCCAACTGAGGCCGACGTAAGGATCCCTGTTATCCCGTCGATTTTTTCTCACCGGGATCCCCTCGACGATGATGGGCGAGCGGGGCCAGAGCACAGGAGGGGATCCTGGAGGCGACCCGACCCCGCCGCCCATTGATGTCTTTGATTTGTGATTCGAGGCCTTCCTCGAGCCGAAGCCGATCGACCCGCCACGACCCACGGCCGCCGATCCGGGCAGCCGGAAGCCTGCCGCTGAGCGCCCAGGTTGAGGCCGTCTTGGGGTTGACCAAGATCATAGATTGAGCAGGCGGATTTCAGGTATTCGTCGGCATATTCGCAGAACATGTATTCTTGCCTTTCCAGAACAACAGATCTTCGGGAACGTTGAGTTCCAGAGACCTGATGAACTCCAAAAGCTCGGGCGTGATTTTTGCAAAGGAAAGATGGGTATAATCCGGGCCAAGCACCTTGACATGCGTAAGCAATGTGATCGGCATCGCGTTGATTGAATCCTGGCGAAAGAATAGGCGGACCTTCATTTTGCTTCCTTCTTCTTCTCCAGGGCTGCATCTAATGCCTTGAGGTCAATCCTTACGGTACGTCCGATCCTGGTCCCGGGGAGCTCTCCACGATAAAACTTTTGGTAAATCGTTTGGGGGTGGAAAGAAAGGTATTGGCCTGCCGTCCTTACAGAAACCCAGCGGCGCTCATTTGCCATTGTTAAACTCCATGTTTCGCCACGCCCTTCTCTTCCTTTGTTTAATGAACTGGGATAACTCGTCTTCATCAACTCTGAGCGCTCTTCCAACCTTGACGAATGGAAAGTCCTTGCCCTTCCACTTCCATGAATACAACGTAGAGGGACTTAAAGAGAGTATTTTGGCAACGGTCACGATACTCAGGAGTTTCATGGATTCCTTCAAAATGGCTTTGTGTGCGCGGGAATTTTAGCATCCTATATGCTTCTGAAAGGGCATGGGCTTTAGCCGTTTCTCCCTAAAAGCTCTTTACCTTTTCTCGTTGATGTCAACCCCAGAGAAGCGCTACTATGAGGATAGATAAAGAAAGAAAATGAGATATAAGCCTGATTTTGAGAATGATCCTAGCCAGATTGAACTTGATAGAGAACTTATAGAGAAATATGAAAGTCCTCTGCTAAGCTTTGCATTTATCATTGCCGATGTATTAGATGGAATCCCGGTATTCAATAAAACATTTCTCGGAAGAAAGGTCTCCGTGCTCAGGAAAGGCGCCGAATACATGGAGTTGTTGAAGAGCAATTTGCTCAATGACCTTAGAAATTACATCAAGGGCTACTGGCCTGAGCTTCACAAATATTTAAAGATCTCCTCGCCTGAGAGGCAAGATCACTTCCTGACTATCATGTTCAAGCTCTCCCCCTTCTTAAATGAAATCAAAAGGTATGGAAGATTTTGGGATTCTTTAAAAGGCGATTTTGAGCCCTCCAAAGCATTCAGGATCGATGGTCCGTTTCAAGGCTCATGGGGGCTCGACCCGTCTAATCAAATCGCTTTTCTATGGGCTCATATCATTCATAAGAGGGCAGTAAAATGGGGATCAATCTTGAACCTTATGGGATGGTTCTCTGGAAGGCTATCCGACTGTGTTTATGCCACTAAATTGGATTTCCCCTTCGCGAAAGCTGGAGTTGGTGGGAATACTAGGGTTCTAAAAAATCAATATGTACAATTCCAAAAGCAATACGGTTCCCGATGCCTTCTTCTCTGCGCTGCAAAATACTTTGTAAAAGATTCCCCCAGGCCTCTCTTTTACGAAAACGCTAGTGGCGATCCAAATACGTATGAAATTGTCAATAGAGTTGAGTTCTACAAAACATCCATTAAGACAATCTACAATTCCTCAGGGGACGAAAAAGTAAGGACGACATATTTTAGGAAGGGAAAGACTATTACAAAGCTCGACAATTATGATTCGAAGAAAAATGGGAAAAGCAAAGCTACTGCAATCCTCACCATCCCTGAACAATAATTCTTGAAAATCACACGCAGCTACTTGAATTGAATACGGTTGGGCGAGATAAAAGGCTTGGTGGCTTATATGAATCAGGCCCCTGCGTTAGGGAAACAATATTCAGAAAGAACAGGGAGCCGGCCTCGATGTTATATACATATAACCCATCTAAGTAAAAAGCCGAGGAAAAAAATATGGGGCTGAAAATTCGGCACATACGATAGGCCAAAGGACAGATCTCCTCCTGAGGCATATTATTAGTTCCCGACACAAATGGATCTCCCCCTTTTTCGCCCTCCACCTATCGCCTGTCGAAAACGCTAACTGCGCTAGCGCCCCCCACTTACATAGACTCGGAACCGGAATAGAATCCCCTACGTTCTTCAATTAGTTGACAGTTGGATTCCGCGACCCTCCCTTCTATCAGCTATATATCAGCTTTATACCTTCTATACTTGCATATATAGAAGGGACGGGAGGCCACGGGCGCAGGGAGGGCCGCCCAGATCCGCCAAAGGATAAGACTCCGTTTGGATGATTTGGGCCCTCTTGGACCTCCCCATAAGTATAATATACAAAGCCATACATCGCTGATTCCGACTTTTGGAGGCCGCTAGTGCGCCGCAGCTGTGGCCCCCACCGCATCCAGCATACTCCGCACATACGTGTCCTTATCCTCTTCCTGGAACAGGATGTGCCGCTTCTGCATTTCGGCCTTCTCCATGCTCCAGAGCATCCGCATCGTGTGTGACGGCGTGTTGGAGATGATGAACGATTGCAACCGGATATGGGGGTCTGCGAGGCGTTGCTCGATCTCCTTGATGGTCTCATGAAACTGGATCTTTGGGTCGGTGGATCCGAAGTTGCGGATGCCTTTGGGGTCGACGAAGATGACGTGCTGCTGGCCGCCCGCGAGCAGCCAGAGGATAAAGTCGGGGTGGAAGTTGCCGGCCTCGAAGAAGCCCACGCCGCGCCCCTTGCTCAGGTTGCGGAGCAAGTACAACTCTTTACCCTCGAAGAACTCGGCGTGGCCGTCGTGGAAGGCCTTTAAATCCTCGACAAACATCCGTTCGCCCTTGTTGAGCGGCGCCGGACTAATATCTACCACATTGGCCTCGAGATACAGCAACGGCTGATAAAGGTGCCGTCCGAACCAGATAGCCTTCATGCCCTGAAATTCCCAGGGCTTCAAATCGCCTCTTTCGATCGCGGCCTTGAGCTCCGCGAGTTTGGCCACGATCTCCTCCTGGGACTTGTCTATCAGGATCCGGTAGTAGCCCTCGTCCGGTGCTTCCTTCACGCCCAGAAAGTTCGGGTCGTCGCCTTCGAGGTTGCGGTATTCGAGGTGCGGCATTTCCCACTCGCGCTTGCGGAAGGTGTAGTAACGCTCGGTATACATCTTGAGTAGGGCTAGAGCGATCTCCTCCCACAGGCGAACCCGCTCAAACGAATCGAACGCCAGCTCCTCGGCGGGGATCAGCAGGTGGTACCAGCTCTGATCCGCCAGAAGCTCCGCGACGCCCTGCCGCCTCAGGTTCAAGTTGTACCAGCCGCGCTCGGCTTTAAAGCGCTCGAGCTCGAAGTAGAGCAAATCGAGATCGAGGAAGGCCACGTGGCGTGCGGTGAGATGCGTCTGGTTGGGTGCGGCGTCCGCATCCCCGCCCGCCAGGCCGAGGGATTTCATCGCCTGGATCTTGGGATACCAGTTAAGTACGACTTGGTTCTTCTGCAGGTAGTCAGTGCTTGGGTCATGGGCGGGGTCCGGCTTGCGAACGGTCGGCACCGGCCCAAGCTTACGGAACGCGTCACCGAACTCGGTACTGACCCCATTTATAGTCTTCTTCAGCCGGATGGTCTTGAGCTTCTGTGTGCCGAGGTTCTTGATTACCGGCAACAGGAACTCGATGCGATCGTCGTTGGTTGGCAGGCCTTCCTCCTCGAGGAAGTCGCGGAACTGCGCCATGTAGTCGGCGTGGATGCCGAAGATGCCGAGCGTCTCCAGCACGCCGATGTGCTTCGGGCGATCGACGTCCTCAGGAAGCTGGGTCTTGCCGCTGCGCTTAAGGCTTCGGTTGTAGCCATTAAGGCGAACGCCGCGGCCGAAGAGTTGGATAATCTGCGAACCTTCCCCTTTGCCGACGTTCATCAGTCCCATCGTCGAGACGCGATAACTGTTCCAGCCCTCAGTGAATTTTCTCGAGCCGATCAGCAGGTTCACCGGCGAGTGCGGCTGGTTGATCTCGTCGAAGAGCGAGGCCGAGAACTCGCGCTCCCCCGTCGCGAAGCCATTCTCCTCGCAGAGCTTCACGAGCTTGGCGTCGTCGCCGACATTGATGACGCCGAACGCATCGTTCTCCGCGCCCAACCGCAGCGCCACCTCGCCCGTCACGCCCTTCAGGTTCTCGACGTAGAGCCGCCCTCCGCCTGGGGCGTTGAAGAGGGTCGCAAGGGTCTCGTCGAACACCTGCGCAGCGGAGAGGCCGCACATGTTCAGGTAAGCGAAGCGCCCGGCGAACAAGTTGCGGCCCGTCGAGGTGGCGAGCCCCTGATTCAGCACCCGCTCGATGCGCTGGGCGCTGCCCGCTCTATCGGTTACATAGCGCGCCAGGAACTGCAGGATCTCGACGACGTCCGCGGCGTCCTGCTTCGCGAGCGTCGCCGTCACGCTGCCGCCGACGAAGACCCACAGCGGCTTCTCGACTTGGAAGGGCCGGAACGCACTCTGCTGCTCGCGGTAGAGCCGCTGCTGCTGGAAGAACGAAAGCAAGCAGGCCGTGAGGTAAAGCTCCAGGTGATCCCGCTGTGTGTCCTCGTCGAGGTTGAGGATCTGGTAGTCCTTGCCGAAGCCGTCGCCATAGAAGTAGCGGTAAGAGTAATCGAACAGGATGTTCTTGGCGTACAGGTCGGTGAGTGCCGGGTTGCCCTTGACTGCCTGCCCGAAAGTGGCCGAGTATTCAAAGGAGAAGCCCTTCTCGCAGAGCACGTTGCGAAAGCGCATCCACGCGCCGTCGCCGCCCCCAGAGGCGCCGCGGTGGCCCTCGTCCACCAGCACCAGGTTGTTCCCCTCGAAGGCGTCAACGGCGATGGTCTTGTCGCCCATGTCCTCGCGGAGCTTGGTGATCTCAAGTATCTCGACCGCCTGCCCGGCGAAGAGGCCGCGCCCATCCTTGTTGAAGATCTCCGCTTCCATCCCTGCTGCCTTGAACTCGCGTAGGTGCTGCTTCGACAGGCCCTCGTTGGGGGTGAGCAGGATAATGCGGCTGAACTCCCGGTGCCGCCCATGCTTCTTCAGGTAGTGCTGGAACTGGAGGATATTGGCATGCATCAATAGCGTCTTGCCGCTGCCAGTCGCCATCAAGAAGGCTAGTTTGTTGAGCTGCGGCCACGCCTCGGCCGCCGGATCGAGAGGCGCGAGCTGGTCGGCCTCGGGCTTGTCCGCGTTGTAGGCCGCGATTCGCTCGTTGAGCGCAGAAAGCAGCGCTTGCGGGTCGCGGAAGTAGCGGTCGAGATAGATCTCGGTGAAAAGTAGCGCCAGGTACTGGAAGTACTTCCAGACGATGGGCTCCTCTCCCACGGTTATGCGACGCTCGTTGAGGCGCAGGGTGTGCTTGACGATGTTTTGGTCGTATTCAAGTAGTAGGTCGGTAGGCAGCTGTGTCAGATTGAAGAGCTGCGCTGTTAGCGCGTGGTGGAAGCGGTGAACGTTGTTCTCGTCGAGCCCTTCCAGCGCCTCGTTGCGCAGCGGCTCAGCCAGCTCCTCGAAGCGCTTCACGTTGAAGAGCGATAGCAGCCACTGGTTGAGCACCAGCTTGTAGGCGAACGGCACCTGCGGCCTGTTGTTAGCGCGGCGTCTTGCCATCAAACAGCCTCCGACTCGAACATCAGCCGATGAAAGTCTTCCTCGATTAAGCGCACCTTCCAGGCATCGTCAGCGGCTTTGAGGTTCTCCAGATTATTCCCACCGTTGACGTAAATGAGGTTGAACTCACTATCCTTGCTGGAGTAGCCCTGTTTGGTGAACCACTCGTCGAGTACTAGATTGTCCTCTTCCGGGTTCCCGGTGAGCTTACGCCAGATGACGAGCGTTATGCGGCCGTCCGGCGTGGTGCCAGTGGCTGTACGGAACCACCAGGGGCCATCGGCACCCTGCTTGAGGCGACCTTTCAGGCGAAGGCGTTTCTCGCTGTCGCGCTCGAAGGCGGCGCTGAAAGCTTTCGGCGCGGTGATGTGCTGCACGGAGAGGCCGATCAACCAGTTGAAGGTCTCCATCAGATCGACGCTCACCTCGCAGCTTTCGTCCGAGCCCGGCCGTTTGACCTTGAGCTTGTAGGCCGTGGGGTCCTGGAACGCCTGCACGTTGAGCAGCGACTGGCTGCCGCGCGTCTCCACTTCGAGCATGTAGCGCAGCAGATACTGTTCCTTGAGTCCCCCCGCGCCCTGGGCCTCGACGGCGTCGAGCAGGGATCGCTGCGTCTCAGTGCGACGGGTCTCCAAGTTGTTGAGCGCGTCCTCGTAGGATTCAAGAACCACGTACTTGAGAGCCCCGCCACCCTCCCAGTTGATTGCCTTGCTGAGTCCCGAACGGCGAGCCTTGTCGGCCGCCTTGAACCTGATATCTCCCCGAAGGACATTCTTCATCCTTCCGAGAAGGCCCAGACGCAGCTCGTACCCGTCTTCTCCCGGTGCGAGATAGTTCGTATTGAAATACTCACCCATTTCAGTGAGTACATAGCGTCTTCCGAGCTTGTGAGATACCGCACCCGTTGTCCCGGATCCCGCAAATACGTCAACCACAAGATCTCCCGGCCCCGAAGATGCTTGGATGACTCGCCTCAACAAGTGCTCGGGTTTCTGGGTCAAGAAAGAGACGTTCTCGCTAGTCCGCATCTCCGATTGTGTGAAGGAGTAGATGTCGGTCCACAGGTCACCGATCGGGAATATCTTCTCGTCCCGCACATCTACGACGTGCCTCCGCAACTCCCGGCCAGCCCATTTCTCGACGAAAAACGTGAAGTCATCGAGGCGGCGTGCAGGCGTGACCTTTGGCAGGCTGATGAGGTCTAGTTGACCAAGATTAAGCTGGCTGCTGTTCCGATTCGGCTTCCAGAGCTTCACGAACGCGGCGCTGTCGCGCATGCAATGGAAGATCGTGTCGTGTTGTCTAACGAAGCGCTTACCAAAGCTCTTGTAGCTGAATAGGCCGCTCTCTGGATCCTTTGTGGCGTTCGTATCGAAAATCACTTCTGTGATGTCGTCATACAGCTCCCGCAGGAGTAACTTCCCGAGGTGGTTAGCATTATCATCAAGATGTATAAACAGATGTCCGCTCACGGAAAGCATCTCGGATAGACGGTTGAGGCGCTCTTGCATCAAGGCTAGCCAACTCGAGGTCTGGTATGCATCCTTGTAGGCGAAGTCATCACCCGTGTTGAATGGAGGATCGATGTAGATGCACTTCACATGACCACGATAACGCGCCCGCATTAACGAGAGCGCATGGAAGTTTTCACTCTGGAAGAGCATGCCGTCGACCAGCTGGTCCAAATCACCGACGGCTTCAAGTAGCCGCGCCGTGAAGTCGGGCGGGAAGTTCCGCGTATCCACCACCAGCGTGGGATTCGCCTTTAGGAACGCGGGCGTGAGCGGCAAGCTGTAGCCCGGCGCCGTAAGGTCGCCCTTGACCTCGTCGATTGCAAAGAGCCTCTCCCACTCGTCGCGTTGCGCGTCATTGGCGGCGATCTCGGAGAAAAATTCCTCAGGTATGCGATCGAGCGTGATGCAGTACTGGGTCTCAACCACGAACTTCTTCTTCAGCCAGAGCTTCTTCTGGAAGTCCTCGAGCTGGGCGAGGAAATCTATAATCTTACTGGCAATGCGACGAATGACCTTGATCTTCGAGAGGTACTGCTCGACGCGCGGCGCAGTCTCGTTCTCCACATCGTCCAGGTGCATGATTTCGTTCTTGATGTAGAAGTCCAGCTCCCGGCGCAGGAATCCGCCCAGGTCCTTATGAATGAAGTAGTCGAAGGTGTTGCGCGCAGTGTAGCGCCGCAGATGTGCTTCCAGCCGGGTGTAGTCGGCGCTCTCGCCGCTGGCCAACATATGCGGCTTGCTCAGCACCGCGATCCACGGGGCTAGCGACGCTTCTGCCACTGCCAGCAGACGATGGGCGGCGAGCGCGATCAGGTCCTTCTGTGCTGGTGGCTTGGTCTTGCCCTCGCGGGCGTCCTCGGGCCAGTCGGTGAGTGTCGCGGGGCGGTACTCTAAGCGGATGACAAGCTCCTTGCCCTGCCCGCCGTCTTCTTCAGCGATGAGGGTGGGTCCGGTGTCGCCGGCGGCCGCGAGGATGAAAACGCGGTCCTTGCCCTCGGCGGCCTTGACGTTGCCGTGTTCGCCCTCGGCAGCATCGACCAGCCGAAAGTGCACGCGCATAGGGTTCTTGGTATCGTCCGGCCGCAGGCAGAGGGAGTAGTCGCGCAGGTATTCGCTGGTCTTGATGTAGTACTGGTCAGCGTTGGCCCAGTGGAGTTTGACCTCCTCGCCCTCGTAGGGGATGACGTAGACGCCGGGCTTGTAGACGCGCTTAGAAAGGAAATCGCCATCGGAGTAGTAGCGGCGGAAGTAGCGGTAGAGGTGGTCGTAGACCTCGCTCTCCAGCGCGCCGACGTCCACGGCGTCGCTCTTGAGCCGGGCCCGCAGGTCATTCACCTTCTGCGTCGTCTCCGGGTCCACGCCCAGGCCCTGCGCCTGCTCGATGGCCTTGGCCAGCTCCTTCTCGATCTCGGCCTTGTCAGCGGTCTTGTAGAGTGCGAACGCTGCCTGCACCTGTGGCAGAAGGTCTCTATCGAGGAACTGCGTCACCTCGGCGCCCTTCGCATGCATGATACGGTAGAGGCCGAAGTCCAGGTCGGGCTGGTCGAGTTGGAACAGCTCTTTCAGGAGGGTTTTCAGCTTATCATATTTCTGGCTCATCGAGTCTCCTATTCATGTTTTCTCTAGAGTACTGCCATCCCGGCTACGCGACCGCCCAGCGGATAGTGAAGAGTGTCTCCGTCTCGGTCTGCTGCGCCAGCCGCCGCTCGAGCTGATCGATGAGCCGATCGCGCTTCTCCATGATCTCGTCCTCGACCTTAAAGATCTCCTGGCGCTGGCGGCGCTGCTGGCGCTCCAGCTTCTGGATCTTCTCTTGGATCTGGTGCTGTTCCTCCAGCGTCACCGCCTGTCGTGCCTCGCGCCGCAAGGCCTTGATCTGGTCCTTGGTGTCGGTGAGCGCCTTCTCCGCTGAGAGTACCATGTCGTCAGCCCACTTTTCGAGCTTCTCCCGCGCCTCATTGAAATGCTTGCTGTTTTGCTCCAGTGAGCGGCTGACCGTGGCCTTGGCGTGGCGCTCGGCTTCGGCGGCGAGGCGCTGCGCGATGGCGTCCGGGATCGCGCCTGCGCCCGCGGTCCGGCCCTCGCAAGCGAATAGCTTCTCCATCGTCTCCTGATCGAGCGACGCACCGATGTCGTCGAAGCCCGAGAGGAGCAGGTACTCCTCGCGATCGTAAGAATCGACGGTGAGGCGCGTGAGTGTCAGGTAACCGCCTTTGCCGCGCAGGGCCTCGATCACGGAGAGCCGCGTTTGGTGGTGCGTCACATCGAAGATGATCTCGGCCGCAGGCGTGTCGAGGGCTTTCGCGCTCTCCAGCACATGCTCGCCCAGGGGATGAGTGAGACGGTAGAGGAAAAGGCTCGGCTCTTGGCCCCTGCTCTCATCGGTGCGAGGGTTCGACTTCGAGATAAGATGGTAGAAACCCTTGGGGATGTCGTCGCGCGGCGGCCGATCGAGGTGGAAGGCCAATGCCGCGTCGTCGAAGCGGGCCTGCTCGGCAAGCATGAAGCGGGTTAGTGACCAAAACCGCCGGCCGACTCGGTCGAGCTGGGCCTTCGCGTCAGCAAGCTGGAGGCGCAGCCGCTGGTGCACATCCTCGTCAAAGTGCTCGAAGAGCTTCCTGCGCGTGTCGTCCAGCCGCGAACGGATTTGCTCCTCCATCTCCGCCTGGAGCGCGTGGAACGCTGCGTCGATCTCCTCCGTCGTGCGGCACTCCTGGTAGATGGCGAGGATACGCCGCTCGAAGTCGACACCCGATTCGATTGTCCCCAGCACTTCGTCCGAGGCACCGAAGACGCCATCGAAAAGCTTGAATTTCTCGGTCAGGAGCTCTAGAACGCGGCGGTCGGCCTCGTTGCGCTCATTCAGGAAGTTGATGACGACGACATCGTACTTCTGCCCATAGCGGTGACAGCGGCCGATTCGTTGCTCGATGCGCTGAGGATTCCATGGCAGGTCGTAGTTCACGACCAACGAACAGAACTGCAGGTTGATGCCCTCGGCCGCTGCCTCCGTGGCGAGCAGGATGGTCGCCTCGTCGCGGAAGTGCTCGATGAGCGCGGTGCGCACGGCCACCGCGCGCGAGCCCGAGGCCCGTCCGCTATCCCGGTTCTTCTCGACCCACCGTTCGTAGATGGCGGTCGCTTCGGGCCCGCCGTTTGTGCCGTTGAACAGCACGACCTGGCCCCCATAACCATGGGACTCCAGGAAGCTCTTGAGATAATCCTGCGTGCGGCGCGACTCGGTGAAGATCAAGGCCTTACGCGAAGCACCCGTCTTGACCATCTGCTCAAAGCCGATCTCTAGGGCCTTGAGCAGCGTCTGCGTCTTGGTATCGATTCCGATACCGCGAGCCCAGATGGCGAGGCGCTGTAGAATTTCGATCTCTTCGCACAACTTCTGCCGGTTGATCGGGGCCGGGGGTGCTTCACTCCCTTCGGCCGGCTCAGTATCGGCCAGGATCTCATCGAGCAGGTCTTCCTCAATCTCCTCTGCATCAATCAGCTGCTCGGCAAACTCCGGGTCGCTCTGCGCCCGCTCGTCGCGCAGCGTCTCGAGCCTAGCCCGTAACGTGTCGAGGGTGGCGGCAATGGCCTGCGAGGACGAGGCCAGAAGCTTGCGGAGGATCAGCGCAATCAGGTGCCGTTGACGCTGTGGAAGCGCATAGCTGTCCTCGCGCTGGAGGAAGCCGGAGACGGCCTCGTACAGCGCATGCTCTTCGTCGGTCGGGCGGAAGGGCCGCGTAATCGGCCGGCGCTCGGTGTAGCGGATGTACTCGGTTACCTGGTTGCGCAAGGTGCGCTTACAGAAGCCCGAGAGCCGCTGCCGCAGGACCTCTAGACTGCTGCCGGTGCTGGCATACTGCGACCGGAAGGAGTTGACATCGCCGAACAGGCGCTCGTCGATCATAGTCGAAAGGCCATATAGCTCGAGCAGCGAGTTCTGCAGCGGCGTCGCGGTCAATAGAAGTTTGCGGCAGTCCTCAGTCGCCCAACGGATGCCCTGACCGACTTTATTGCTCGGTCGGTAGGCGTTACGGAGCTTGTGGGCCTCGTCGATGACCACCAGATCCCAGGCGAGCGCTTTAAGTTCCTCGCGCAGGCTATTCGCAAAGTTCAACGATATCACGAGCACCGCACTGGGTACCAGCGGGTCTCTAGCCGCGCGCTTTGCTTCCCGGTAAGCCTTTGAGTCGAGCACCACCACCGGCAGGTTGAATTTCTCTTCCAGCTCCAGCGCCCATTGTTTACGGATAGATGCTGGGCAGATCACCAGCAACCGACGCTTGCGCTCCGCCCAGAACTGGCATAGTACGATACCGGCTTCGATCGTCTTTCCAAGACCCACCTCGTCGGCGAGGATCACGCCCTTGGAGAGCGGTGACTGCAAGGCAAATAGCGCAGCTTCAATCTGGTGCGGGTTGAGGTCCACCGCCGCGTCAAACAACGACATAGACAGCCGATCCATGCCGCTGACAGCCCGGCGCGTCAGGTCATGGGCAAAGTACTTGGCGTGATAGGGTGTCAGACTCATCGGCCGGGTCAGTTACCCTTCTGGCGTCGAAGCACGTCGATGCGCTTGCTGCGATTAGAGATCCTCACATCACACACGGGTGTGCAGTGGGTACTGAACAAAGATTATGCCGTCTGTTTAAAACAGCAACTACAGTATGCTTGATTATGTCTAACAAGTTCCCTTTTTGGGATAGGGGCTTCCTTTTCCGTACGGGACGGAATTTTCGCCCTTCAGGTTCGAAACCAAAGCCTCCCATTACAAGCTGATGATATCGCCCGCCGCGGGTCTAAGTCAAGAAGCCTCTCGAGGGCCGAGGAGAGGTTCTTTTCGGAGCGCCCTTTTTATTGCTTGGGACCCATGGGATTCCTTTTTCAAACCGTTCGAATGGGGAAATGAGCCAATCTTCTCTAATTCTTATGCCTAAAAACTCCAGACCGGGCACGCTGGTTTGAAGCGGACTCATTCCCCAAATCTGAAGGGCCCTGGCTATCCTGTCAGCCCAAGAACATGGATAGCTGAATCCTATGACTCCCGCCCGTGGACGTGCCGGATATAGGAGGGTGGAGGGGATGTGTATAATTTAAGAAGGTCCAATGATACATTTGGCCTGGCCGGAGAAATCGCCAGACTCGAGAGCCACTCCGTGAATTCCGTGGCATATTCGCCTGACGGGCGATTCATCCTGGCGGGCGGAGACGGAATCCGCGTTTGGGATGACTACGCACTGAATGAGCTCTATTCCATCAAAACCTCGGGAGAAACAATAAGATGCGTAGATTTCTCTCCAGACAGCCGATATTTCATCTCCGGTGGCAGCGACGGCCTTGTTCGGCTGTGGGACCTTGAAAAAAGGAAAGAGATTCTCAAGTATGACCACAGAGACGGGGTTGATAGCGTGGCCTTTTCGCCAGATGGCTTATGCATATTGGCAGGCGGGCTCAATTCTCGAACTGCAACCCTTTGGCACACAGGAAGCGGGCAGATAATTCGTGAATTCAAAGGACACGTATCCGGGATTAAGAGCCTGGCTTTTTCTCCTTGCGGCAAGTATTTCATATCCAGCGACCTCGGTTTTATTCGTATGTGGGAAGTTCACAGCGGCAATATTGTTTGTGCTTTTGTGGGGCATAAGAAAGAGGTTCTAAGTGTTGCGTTTTCGCCTGATGGACAAATGATCGCTTCCGGGAGCAGCGATAAGACAATCAGGCTATGGCATGCTAAGACCGGCCGTCAGATTAATATTTTCAAGGCCCATGTGGCCGAGGTCCTAAGTGTGGCCTTCTCTCCGGCCGGGCGGTTTTTATTATCAGGAGGCAACGATATGGCGGTTCTTCTCTGGGATGTTCAAAATATTCTCCAGCCAATCCTCTTTGAGGGACATACTGAATCTGTAGCGAGCGTGGCTTTCTCGCCGGATGGCTATTTCGCTATTTCTGGAAGCCGGGACCGGACGGTGCGGCTTTGGTCACTGAGAAATCTGACCGTAGAAACTGCCACAAGTGATCATTGGATCAACTAAATTGATGCTCGAAATTAATATTCAACACCCCTTTAATATTCATCAAGCTCAATGAGGCCCTCGGGGAAGCCGGCTGCTCGGCGCTCCCCGATCAGTAACAGACGCTAGTTAGGCGGCAAATTGGCCTTAATGCGATAGACGCTTAATACGGCAGAGATTTCTCACCCTCTCCGGATTTCGACAATTATCACAATATGGTCCTCGAGGACAGTTATCTTTGCGACCCCGAATCATTAAGAAGTCTAGTTCCGGGCATAGCCCGTCCCGCCGTCTATCGGAAGCGCTCGGGCCGCAAAGTTCGAGCCTTCCCCGGCCTCCTACTCTGCCTTGGAGACTTGCCTATGTCTTTTGTGGGATTCTTAATCCAGCCGCCAATATAATCTGGTCAAGCTCATCGTTCGAATATGGAGGCGTCCCAATCCTCATCGAGTAGCCCGCGTATTGGGAAGCTATGCTCTCTCTCCATGGAGTGCATATCCTGGCTATTCGTTTGCCTAAGAATTCACGCTTCACTTGCTCATATGGAGTTACAAATACCCTCTGCATATCAAGATATGATGCCGGCACGCTCTCGTTATATTTTGGAAGAAGATAGAACCGTGGAAGGAAATCACCGTTGGTATTCTTTCTTAATACTTTCAGAAAGTCTTCATATTTGTTTTTAGAAATAACATTAGGAGCATCAAAACATCCCGCGTCTAATTTGATACTATCAGCAATTATTTTTATGACAAACTTAAGGTCAACGGTTGACACGAATTTGATAAAATGAGCTTTTCCATTAACAATATCGCACGTTGGCGTTATTACTACAGCGCTAACTCGTTCGTCAATTGCAGCAAAAGGAATTTCTAGAAAAACATCTCCTTGGTCGACCTCAACCTGAACATCTGGTAATTCTTGAAAGAACGGCATCGTTTAGGGACATTCAGAAAGGCGATATCCTTTTTTCTTATAGAATTTTAACAAGCTCTCGTCTATAAAATGGCCTTCTCTACTTTCCGGAATTACGCTCTCGTTCTTACCACTCTCAAAAGGTCTCTCGTTTGGTGGGAAGACATCCCCTTGTTTAACAATAAAGCCCGAGGTTACATCGCTTGTACTCGTTCCCAATGTGACAAAGCTTGTGTACCCTGTGTAACCTTCATTTGGAGCAATAAAAACTATCTTTTTTTCCATATCACACCATCCTTGACCATTTGTCACCTTTTCTTTCTATTCCGCCGTCTCGCTTAACGATATAGTCACTCCTAAAAGCATAACTAGAATACCGGGACTCAATGAAGGCTCGGCTTAAAGTAATGGACTTCACTAGTTCGTCAGCATTTAACTCTACAGATAATCCAGGCTCATCCATCGCGCTTTCTTCGCGATACGATTTAAGAATATCGAACGTTATTTCTTCAGTTTTCTTATCCATGTAGTTGATAGGTAAACCCATCTCCTTAGCTTCTCTGCGATTCAGAAAATATTGATGAGAAGGAAGCTCAAAGACTAGTTTATTAACTATTTTTTTTATTTGCGATTCGTCGGTGAGATTAAGTTTTAATAGATTTGTTGCGATATATCGAATCTCTGTTCTTGTACGGGATATTTTTCCGAGAATCTCGGGGCCTATTCTCCCTGCAAGTATCTTCAAGGCTTCGGCCTTTCCCTGGGAGTCAAGTTTCAATGTTTCTTTTATTAAATCATAGAATCCATATATGTCTTCAACTCCAGCAACAAGCCCACCTATTTGAGGGGACGTAATCTGAAATTGTGGGTCAATTGGAGATAATGATGCTAATGGTCCCATTTCAATACTATTTGCTCCGAGAGCAATTAGGGTTGCTGCGCTATGCGCTCTCCAAGGAACGAGGACACAAATATCGGAATTATATTCTCTAATTAGGTTTATGAGTGGCCAAGGGGTGTCAATTTGCCCACCTGAACTGTGGATTAATAAATCAATCCCAACTCCGGATTTTTGTTTTTTAAGTATCTCGTAGAAAATAGGCAAGGCATCCTGAGCTATTTGGGTTGCAAAGAGTGGCTCGGGTTTCTTATGGCTGGTTATAAGGGTAATTACTTTGCGCCCTCTATGCTCAGATAGTTTGTTAAATAACGACTTCCTAAAAGAAAAATTGGACATTTCCGCCTCGCTACTTTTGCCCATGACAGTTCTAAGAATAGGAAACTCCCCCTTATCTTGTCAAGGTGTAAATGCGGCTATGCTTTAGCGTCAATCATAAAAATCTTCTATATATTATACAACATTTTCACCTTGTTATCTTAATTAGCCTCTAATGTATTGACATGTCTCTATTCTATATGGGAGGAAGAAGCAATTGTTTTATTAAGGGCTGTGCTCAATTTGTGCTCAGCCGAGGCCTAAAATGGCCTAAAATGGTGTAAACATGCGACACTCGACGACATGCTTCGATGTGGACTAAACGGCTGATTTCTCGAGGAATAAGAGAGCGCGCCCGGAGGGATTTGAACCCGCGACCTTTGGATTCGAAGTTAGAGGACTGAATCTCTGTTCGATTCTGCTTTTTCCCCGAGAGATCAATGACTTCGCGAGCACCATGGCCCGGACGGATTTCAAGCGGGATTCGGTATTTTTAAAGGCTTTTTAGCGGCCAACACGACAGGAATCTTATCAGTCTGTTGGTCAGACTCTAGCGCCGGGGCCGTTTATGGGGAAATCGAGATACCGATTTCTTGCCCTATTTAGGCATTCCAGTTGGAACCGAGTAAGATATATTTGTATTTCTGCATATAATAAGCCACGTTCTTCTTCGGTCACTAGGACAAACGGGAATTCTCTTTGTATATCCCTTGCTATCTTCATTAAGGCATCCCGTTTCTCTTTGCTATATGCTTCTCCCATAGTATCACGGCTAACCATCATGAACCATCGGCCTGCGCTCCCATCTGCAAGCGGATTCGCTGATATCCAACTTTTTATTTCCACCCCTTTGGTTTTTGATGCGGCCTCATAGAATTGACTTAGCTTTCCGCCCTTTATGAAAACCGAAAACAAGCGGAAGTCATCAAGCAAATACTCCTCACCAATATCTTTGTATCCAAAACATTCCGTGATAAGCGATTCTGATGCTCTGTTAAGAAATCCCGCGCCATATACCAACTTGCCTCTCTTTCGAAGGGCCCGAACCGAGGGGCAGTAATCAGCATCTTGAGATACGATCGTTGCTGTTTTCCAATAATCCATTGTATCGAATAAATGCGTTATCAGCGTGCTATCTATTCCTTTCTCTGATTGCGTTTGTGTAGCATTCTCTTCTCCGCACTTAAAACAGGCAAACCTGAAGGATTCGCTCTGCGAGCCTGGAATGCCAACATCCATCGCACTAACTCCAGGAATCCGGTTTTGTCTTTTTACAAATCCCGCGAGTTCCTCGGGCGATACTCTTGCAGGGCCCGGACCCAGTGCTCGGTTCGAGTAGAAGATCCACGTCCCGATGGTCAAGGATTCGTCGGGATTTATCGCCCCCGCTAGAAGGCCCATATCGAGCCAATCTAGGAAATACCTTTTGGTTAGCTCGGGAGTTAATTTCGATTCAGCAATAAGTCCATTGAAAAAATTAGGCAAGTCAATTAATACGATACTCATTAAATTTTCCTTATCTTCGGAGAATCGGGCTTAAGCAATCCCCTCTCAACTAATATTAGTGATTAAGGACACAAGATGTCAAACAGGATCACAGACGCTTGATGATCTGTGGTCAGCCAGGGATTTGGCGGCGGACCACGAGGCTTGATTCGGAAGCTTATAGGACCGAAAAACCTGATCAAGGCCCCGCCCCCCCCTGACTTACTGTGCAGGGGAGAACTCATGAAATCGAGGCTTGATGGCGGGTAATGAGACGGGATAAGTTTGGCTGGCAGGATCGTTCAAGGGCATGGCCCTTTAGAGAAAAAATATGGTAAATTTCTGTAGAGATTTACGATCACACGTCAGCGCGTGAGCCGGGCGACCGCCCCATACCCCCCCCTAAGGCGTGGGGCCCGCAGGAGCCCAGGGAGCTGCCCATTCCAAAGGGCTCCGGCCGCGGGCATCCAGACGGACCCCGGCCATCCCTTCCGATGCAAGCCGGCCAGCGATCCTGGCGGGTAGACGGCTGCCGTCGATCGCCGCGCTGGAAGCGTGGATTGGGCCGGTTGGAAAATGCTGGTGCCTTCCTCACTCGCGAGCCGCGTTAGATTCGTATCACAAAGGGCTCCCACGATCGCCCGTGGCTCAAAGCCAAGTGAAGACTGGTGCCAGCCACGTGTCGAGTTTTTGTCGTGTTGGAAGCTAAAAAGGGCTTAAACGGGCTTATAAAGACTTAAAGCCCGACTCTCCCCAGATCTCTCGTAAGTGATTGAATTATCTGGCGCATATGTTAAGAGTCAACGACTTGTGCGTAACGGTCTTTTTTGCGCGGGGGATTATACGGCAAAAGACCCCCAAAATCCGCCGCCGGAACCAATTTAACTTGCGTCCCGTATACCATTGAGAATAAACTGACGCTTCCGATGAGCATTGAAGTCAAGGACCTGAGCTTCCGCTACGGGAAAATCGTCGCCCTTGACGGCGTGACCATGCGCCTCGGCGAAGGCGCAGTCGGCCTTCTCGGACCCAACGGGGCCGGCAAGAGCACCCTCCTCCGCATCCTCCTCGGCTTCCTCGTCCCGGAGCGGGGCGAGGGCAAAGTCCTCGACTACGACATCCGCCGCGACCAGGCCATGATCCGCCGCTCCGTCGGCTACATGCCCGAAAGCGACTGCTTCGTCGCCGGCATGGACGCCGTGACTTTCACCGCCTATTTCGGCGAGCTCTCGGGCATGCCCCGGCAGGAGGCCATGAAGCGAGCCCACGAGGTGCTCTTCTACGTCGGCCTCGGGGAAGCACGCTACCGGCTCCTGGACACCTACTCGGCCGGGATGAAACAGCGCCTCAAGCTGGCCCAGGCGCTCGTCCACGACCCGAAGATCCTCTTCCTCGACGAACCGACATCGAACCTCGACCCGAACGGCCGCACCGAGGTCCTCGATCTCATCCGGGACATCTCCACGAACAAGTCGATCCAGGTCCTCCTGTCCTCGCACATCCTGGCCGACATCGAGTCGATCTGCGGGTCGGTCGTCATTCTCAACAAGGGGCGCCTCGCCGCTGAAGGACGGATGGCGGACCTCCGGGCGATCAACTACAGCCTCTTCGAGCTCAGGCTCAAGGGCGACGGCGAAGCCTTCCGCAAGGACCTCGAATCCCTGGGCTGCCGTGTCGATGAGATGGAGGACAGGCTGATCAAAGTCTACTTGCCCGAGAAAAGCGAGCGCATGGACATCTTCCGGGCCGCTTCGCGGACGGGCGTCCAGATCCGGTATTTCGTCAAGAGCCGGACCTCGCTCGAAGACCTCTTCGCCGAGGTCGTGGGGGTCGATTGATGGCCACCATCCGCGAGAAGGGCTACAGCCACTGGGACGGGAAGCTCACCGAGCGCCGCTTCCCCTGGTGGCCGATCACCCGGTCGGGGATCCGGCTGGCCTTCCGCAAGAAGGCTTTCAAGTTCGTCTTCGCCGGGGCCTTCATGCCCTCCTTCATCGCGCTCGTCGGGCTCTACATCTCCGAACGGCTCGAGGATTTCAAGGCCATCGTCAGAAGCAACGAGACGCTTATCAACGTCAGCCCGAAATATTTCAAGACCATCTTCACGAGCGAAGGTCTCCTTTTCCTGATCATTCTCGTTCTCAGCTTCGCCGGCTCCGGGCTCATCGCCGACGACCTCAAGCACAACTCCCTCCAGCTTTATTTCTCGAGGCCGCTCGGCAAGAGGGATTACCTCCTCGGCAAGATGTCGGTCGTCTTCTTCTTCGTCCTCATCCTGACCGCCGTCCCCGGGCTGGTCCTGTTCATCTTCAAGCTGATATTCGCCGGCAGCTTCAAGTTCTTCCTCGAAAATCCCTGGCTGCCCGTGTCCATCCTCGGCTACTCGGCGCTCCTGACCGTCTTTTTCGCCTTCTACGTCCTCCTCCTTTCGGCATCGAGCAAGAACACGCGCTACGTCACGATCCTCGTTTTCGCGACCTATATTTTCTCCGATGTGCTCTTCGGCATCCTGATGGGCATTTTCCGCAAGCCGGCCATGGCCCTCTTTTCCATCAAGGCCAACCTTCAGCAGGCCGGCGCCTTCCTCTATGGCCAGAAGCTTCCCTTCGCCTTTCCGGCCGTCTGGTCGTTCATCGTTCTGGCCGGGATCTGCGCCCTGTCCGCATTCATTCTCAGCCGGAAGATCCGCAGCGTCGAGGTCATCAAGTGACGGCCGTCATCGCCGCGACCCACCTGTCCAAGTGGTACGGGAACGTCCTCGGCCTGAACGACGTCACCCTCGAAATCGAGGCCGGCATTACAGGACTCCTCGGGCCCAACGGCGCGGGTAAATCGACTTTTATGAAACTCATCACCGGCCAGATGAAACCCAACATCGGGACGGTGACGGTCCGCGGCCGTAAGGTCTGGAACAACCCGACGATTTTCGCCGGCATCGGGTTCTGCCCCGAGAACGACGTCTTCTATGAGGAGATGACGGGCTTCGAATTAGTCACGGGGCTTCTTCGCTTCTATGGCTACTCGGCGTCCGAAATAAAGGAGCGCGCGGCCAAGGCGCTGGACATCGTCGAGCTGACCAAAGACAAGGACCGTCTCATCCGCGGCTACAGCCGCGGCATGCGCCAACGGGTCAAGTTCGCCCAGGCCATCGCCCACGACCCGGAGATCGTCATCCTCGACGAGCCGCTGAGCGGCCTCGACCCGCTGGGCAAGAGAAAGCTCATCAAGCTCATCAAGGAATTCAAGAGCGAAGGGCGGACCGTCCTCGTCTCGAGCCACGTCCTGCCCGAGATCGAGGCCCTGACTTCGGAGATCGTCCTCATCCACCAGGGCAAGATCCTGGCCCAGGGGGATATCCCGTTCGTCCGTGAGCTCATCGAATCCCACCCGCACATGATCTCTGTCCGCTCGAGCGACCCGAGGGCGCTGGCCGGCCGCTTCGTCGGCGACCGGTCCATCCAGAAAATGTCCTTCGCACCGGACGGCCGGACGTTCGTCGTCGAGACGCACAAGCGGGACGACTTTTTCGCACGCCTCACCGGCGTTGTCCTCGAAGGCGGGATCGAGGTCGAGGAGATCTCGTCCCCCGACGACAACCTCCAGGCGGTCTTCGAGTACCTGGTGGGGAAGTGACATGAACACGAAAAGAGCCATCCGGGAGGTCTTCGGCTTCTTCCTCTCTCTCGGCCGGAAGACGGGCAAGACCCGGGTCTTCGCCCTGCTGGGGCTCGTCCCGGTCATCCTGGCCGTCGTCGTCCGCGTCGTCCTCCACGGCCGGTCCGGCGACATGGCCGCCGTCTTCACCGAGATCCTGATGGTCTTCTTCCTGCAGTTCTACATCGTCATCCTGTCGCTTTTCTACGGCACGTCGGTCGTGGCCGAAGAGGTCGAAGGCCGGACCCTGTCCTACCTCATCACCCGGCCGATTGCGAAGCCGGCGATCGTCCTTGGAAAATACGCCGCCTACTCGCTCCTGATGTTCCTCATGGTCGCCGTCAGCCTGTCCCTGTCTTTTTTCATCATGAACGCCGCCCGCCTCGCCGACGCCCGGCTCTATCTGACGTTTCTCAGCTACCTGGGGGTGTTGGGGCTCGGGATCCTGGCCTACACGGCCTTCTTCACCTTCCTTGGGACTGTCCTCAAAAAGGCCATCCTCGTCGGGCTCGTCTTCGGGTTCGGCTGGGAAAACGTCATCCAGTACTTCCCGGGGTCGACGCAGAGGTTCTCTGTCGTCCACTATCTCAAGTCGCTGCTGCCGTACCGGCCGATGGGCGGCGGGGGAGGGGGGGTTGCGCTCCTTCTCTTCAGGCTCGAGCCCACTTCGCCGGCCATCGCCGTCCTGATGCTGGCCGTCGTCGCCGGCGTGTTCCTCGCCCTCGCCTGCTGGGTGTTCCGGACGAAGGAATATCTCTACGAAGAGTAGGCCTTACTTTTTCACTTCCGGCTTTTCTTCCGCGGGCGCGTCCTTCTTTATTTTCATGAAATCCCCGGCCCTCGCCTGCGCGGCCTTCCCGAGCTTGTCCATGGCCTCTTCGGAAATGCTGATATAGAGCCTGACGAAGTTCTGGCCTGAAGTGATCTCGATGGCGTTCAAGAGGTCGCCCGCGGCCTGCTCCTGGGCCGCCAGCATGGCGCCCAGGCCCTTGAGGCCGTTGAGGGTCGAGGCCAGGTTGTCGTTCTGCTCATTGGTGCCGCCCGCGGTCCGGATGTCGGCGATGAAGTTCGAGAGCCGGTAATCGAACGACATCGTCATGGCCGTGATGCCTTCGATAACCTTGAGCTGGGGAATGCTCTCGATCCCCTTTTGGACCAGATCCGGAGGCAGGGAGAATGCGCCCCAGGCCAGGGTCGCCTTGTCCACCTTCTTGAGGACGCCGGCCATCGCCGCGTTCTTCATGACCGATTCGGCTTTCTTCTGGTAGACGTCGATGATGCCTTTGACCCCAGCGTCGCTGCCGAAGAGGATGTTCGAGTCGTCGAGGAAGGCCGCCCGGGTCGTCCGCTTCGTCTCGGAGCCGTCCAAGTTGGAGTAGATGGTCACGCCGTTATAGGACGAGCTCTGGAATTCCGGGGCCTTTTCTTTCATGATGGCCAGGAAGCTGTCCTTGTTGTACTTGAGGTTGACGATGACCCCGCCCTCCTGGCTCATCGCGTTCGGCGTGGCCGTGAGGCCCATGACGACGAAATAGACGTCCTTCATCGGGTCGATGCCGGCCAACTTGACGAATTCGTCGTATTTCTGCTTGGCCTGGGGGTCCTGGAGCATCTTGGAGACGGAGGGCGTGGTTATGCCCCGGTGGACGTCGATAGCGAAGACGCCCATGACGGTATTTGGCAGAAGTTTGATCAAGGACTCCGCCGTCGCGCTGCCCGCCTTGATGCTCGACGACGGAGCGCAGGACGCGAGAAATAGAACGAATAGAACGATCGATCCGATGGATGCCGCTTTTTTCATTGTTCTAGCCTCCTTGAAATGTTCCTGATCTGAACTATACCATACCACCATAGGCCGCCCCGAGGCAACGCGATAGGCCGTCGGCCGCGGAGGGGCCTCGGGAGTCCTCTTCGTCCGCTGCGGTGATTCTTAACGCCATCACGGTCCGGGTTCTTTCCATCGATCCCGGACCGTGATGACTAAATCCCCGCTTTATGCTCCCTCCGACGACCCCCTCGGTCCCTAGACAGGCGGCCTCCTCCTGGTCTTGCCTCTGTGGCGGGGCCGGTAATCTTTGCGGCGAAAGTGCATTTTAGTATAATCCTAAAGAACTGGCGCCGCCCGGCGGTTCATTGGAACGAAAGGAGTGAGGGATATGCGTCGAAATATTTTGAACGTCCTCGTCGGGATCATGGTTCTAGCGTTTTCAGCGCCCATCGCGAGAGGGGGCGATATCCCCGCCGTCCTGAGCCTCAAGGAGCAGGCGGCGGTCTATGACGGTTGGCTCTCGGTCCGCCTCGAGAAAATCCTACCCGAACTTATGCGGCGGGAGAAGCTCGACATGTGGCTCGTCATATGCGAAGAATATAACGAAGACCCGGTCTACCTTTCTCTCGTGCCTTTCACCAGCCTCTCGGCCCGGCGTTTGAGCATCCTCGTCTTCAGCGACAGGGGAGGGGAGAAGGGTGTCGAGAGGTTCTCCGTCAGCCGCTACGGCATCGGCAGTCTCTACCCGACCGTCTGGAAGGCCGGCCAGGAAGACCAGTGGCAGGCCCTGGCGAACGCCATAAAACAGCGCGACCCCAAGCGGATAGGCATCAACGAGGCGGACGTTTTTGCGTTCGGCGACGGCCTCAGTGCCTCCAAGAAAAAACTGCTCGTCCAGGCCCTCGGCCCGGAATACTCGAAAAGACTCGTCGGCGCCGAACGCCTGGCCGTGGGCTGGCTCGAACGGCGCCTGCCCGCGGAGATCGAGGTCTATCATCACATCTGCGCGATCGCCCACGCCATCATCGCCGAAGCGTTCTCCTCGAAGGTCATCACGCCGGGGGTCACGACGACGAACGATGTCGAGTGGTGGATGTGGGAGAAGCTCCGCGCGCTTGGGCAGACGACCTGGTTCGACCCTTCCATCTCGATCCAGCGGCCCAAGACAAGCCCCTTTAAAGACAGCCCCGTCATCCACCGCGGAGACCTGCTGCATTGCGATTTTGGTATCAATTACCTTCGACTCAACACGGATACCCAGCAGTACGCCTATGTCCTGCAGGTCGGCGAAACAGATGCCCCCCGGGGATTGAAAGACGCCTTGGCCCAGGGCAACCGCCTCCAGGACATTCTCCTGGGAGAAATGAAGGAAGGCCTCACCGGAAACCAGGTCTTCGCGGCGGCCCTCAAGCGGGCCAAGGACGAGGGATTGAAACCGAGTATCTACACCCACCCCCTGGGCGTCCACGGTCATGCCGCCGGGCCGACCATCGGCCTCTGGGACAAGCAGGACGGCGTGCCGGGGGCCGGCGACTATCCGCTCTATTTCGATACCATCTTTTCGATCGAGCTCAACGTCCGGGCGGCCGTCCCCGAATGGGACAACCAGGAGGTCCAGATCGCCCTCGAACAGGACGCGGCCTTCACCGGAGCCGGGACGTTCTTCCTGGACCGGAGGCAGACCGAGCTCCGCCTGATAAAGTAAGGGAGAAGGAGACGACCGTGATGACCAAACAACTCAAGACGGCGGCCCTCCTCGCCGTCTCGTTCGCTCTCGCCGCGGCGGCCGCAGCCGCGGAAAGGCCTCTCGCCTCGGACAGGCTCGTCCGGGCCCTCGTCGACGAGGTTTCCGGAGAGATCGCCTTCCGCTACACGGGAATTATCTCCGGCTACGACCGCATCCAGGCCTCCGAAGGCTGGCGCGCCGCGGCCGAGATGATCCAGAAGGAGCTCGTCCGGCTCGGTTACGACGACGCGGCGATCGAGGGCTGGCCTTCGGACGGCACACGCCGCTATTACACATACCGCAGCGTCATCGGCTGGCGGGCCAAAAAAGGCGAGCTCTGGATGGTCTCGCCCTCTCGCGAGCGTCTCTGCTCCTACGAGGAAGTCCCGCTGACGCTGGTCAAGCACAGCGGCCCCGGCCGCGTCGAAACGGAGCTCGTGGACGTCGGGTCGGGCGCGGGCGAAACCGCCTATCACGGCAAGGACGTCAAGGGCAAGATCGTGCTGGCTACGGGGGCGACGGCTCAGGTCATGCGGGAAGCCGTGCTCGAACGGGGGGCCGCCGGCGTCCTGACCTATTTCGCCCCGGACACCCGTCCCGGCTACCCGAACATGGTCCGCTACACCGCCCTCTGGCCCCGCTGGGAGGACCGCGACAAGCTCGGCTTCGCCTTCAACGTCAGCAAGAACCAGGGCGCGAGCCTCAAACGGATGCTCGAGGAAGGGAAGAAGGTCGTTCTCCGGGCCGACGTCGAGACCGAATTCTATCAGACGAAACTAGAAACGCTGACTGCATCCCTGCGTGGCGCCTCCGAGCCCGACAAGGAGGTCATCCTCGTCGCCCATCTCTGCCACCCGACGCCGAGCGCCAATGACAACGGCTCGGGCAGCGGCGGCCTGCTGGAGATGGCCCGGGCGCTCAAGGCCATGATCGCCTCGGGCGCTATCGCTCCGCCGAAGCGGACCATCCGCTTCCTCTGGGTCCCTGAGTTCAACGGCCTCGTCCCTTATGTCCAGGCGCACCTCGAGCGAACGCGCAACGCGTTGGCGGCCGTCAACTGCGACATGATCGGCGAGGACCTACACCTGACCAGCGGGACGTTCGGGATTTACCGGACCCCCGATTCCAATCCGTCCTATCTCAATGACGTCGTGGCCAACTTCGCCGGCCTGGTTGAATCACTCGAACTCATCAGCCTCAACGGCAGCACGCATCCCTTCGTCTGGAAGTCCTATCCCTACAGCGGCGGCAGCGACCACGTGGTCTTCAACGACGGCGCCCTCCGGGTGCCCTCGGTCATGCTCAACCGCGGCGACACGTTCCACCACACCAGCCTCGACACCATGGACAAGGTCGACCCGACCGAGCTCCGGCGCTCTGCGTTCATCGCCCTCGGCACGGTCTATTATCTCGCTGCGGCCGGGGAGAAGGAGGCGCTGGACATGGCCCGCCTCGTCGTCCGCAATGGCTTCGGGCGACTGGGTGCCGACCTTGCCGACGCGCTCGAATCCCTGCCTGCGGCCAAGAACGCCGAAGCCCTCCGGGCTGCCATCCATCACGCATGGAATGTCCTCGCTCGGTCCGGGGAGCGTGAAACTCAATCCGTACTGTCGACGCTGGCTTTCGTCAAAGACAAGGCGAGGGCCAAGGAGGTTGAAGCTCTGAACAGGCTGTTCCAAGAGGCCCTTCCGTTGCTCGCGAAAGAAGCGTCGGCCCGGTACGGACGAGCCCAGGATGCGCTCGGCGTGGATGCCGGGTTACCTTTCCCCGCCCCTTCCGAAGAAGCCATGGCCCGGCTTGTCCCGGTCCGCGCCGCGGACTTCGTTTGTCCTCTCGAAACCGACTTCCTCGTCGAAAAGCTCGGCCCGTCCGCGTTGGACGGGATCAGTCTCCGCGGGGATGCGGCCTACGAGGCCTTGAACTTCGTCGACGGAAAACGGAGCCTCCGGAATATTTACCTGGCCGTCTCCGCCGAACTCGGACCGCTCGACCACGCCGCCGTCGCCAAGTTCTTCGACGTCCTTGAAAGGGCCGGCCTTGTCCGGATGAAAAAGCCATGACCGATAACGGCGCCCCGATCGACCCCACGCCGTTTCAGAAGATCATCCGGGGGCGGAGGAGCATCCGCCGATTTCTGCCGACGCCGGTCGACCCGGAGAAACTCCGGGCCTGCCTCGAAGCGGCCCGGCTGGCGCCTTCGGCCCACAACGTTCAGCCCTGGCGCTTCGTCATCGTCGACGACCCCGAGCTAAAGGACCGGCTCACGGCTGCGGCCTTCTCCGGCATCTACTCCGGGTCGCAGTTCGCCGCGCAGGCACCGATCATCATCGTCCTGCTGGTCAAGCGCGGGCTCGTCGCCCATCATCTGGGCGGCCGTTTTCAGAACGTACACTACCATCTCATCGATATGGGCATCGCCGGGGAGCACATCGTCCTGCAGGCCGAAGAGCTCGGCCTGGCCACGTGTTGGATGGGATGGTTCAATTACCGCCGGGTTCGGAAGGTCCTGAAGATCCCCCGGAAATTCAAGGTTGTGGCCATGATGCCGATCGGCTACGCCGAGAAAAGGCCGAAGCGCGAGCCGCCCCGAAAGACTTTCGAGGAGGTCGTGACCTTCAACGGGATCGAACGGGAGTGAGGAGCCGGAAGATGTTCGTTTTACTCGCCGTGGCCTTATCCATCTACGGATTGATTAATTTCTTTGTCCTCCGCCGCGGCGCGCAGGCGCTCGGGGGATACCCCACGGCGAAACTTGTCTTTATGGCCGCGTTCATCGCCATGACCCTGGCCTATCCGCTTGGCCGGGTCCTCATGTCCCTCGGCAGGAATTCCCTCTCGTCGCCCTTCATCATGGCCGGTTCCTTCCACATGGTCGTGATGCTCTACGGTTTCATAGGCGCCGTCCTCATCGACTTGGTCCGCCTCCTGAACGCGTTCTTCCATTTTCTTCCGAGGTCTTTCTCCTCCCGTCCCAGTTCCGCCGGGCTCGTCCTTTTCCTCGCCGTCGCCGGCGTCACGGTGCTCTCGATAGCCGCGGGAGCGTATAACGCCGTCCGGCCCCGGACCGTCGAACTCGATTTGGCCATCTCCAAAAAGGCAGGAGGGATGGAGCGCTTGACCATCGTCATGGCCTCGGACCTGCACCTGGGAACGCTGGTTGGCCGTTCGAGGCTCGAAAAGATCGTCGCCAGGATCAACGCCCTCAACCCGGACATCATTTTCCTGCCCGGGGACATCGTCGACGAAACGGTCACGGCGAAGGACGAGGCGGAATTCAGCGAGATCATAAAGCTGCTCCGGGCGCCCCTGGGCGTTTTCGCCGTCTACGGAAACCATGAATTCTATAGCGGGCTCGAGAGAAACCTGGCCTGCCTTCGTAGCTGCGGCATCAAGGTCCTCGAAGACGAAGCCGTCAGCGTGGCCGGCGCCTTCGTCCTTGTCGGCAGAAGGGACCCGAGCTCCCTCATGCCCCGGGAGCCCCGGCTCCCGATCCGGGATATCCTGGCCAAACACGGCTTCGACGACCGCCTGCCCATCATCCTCCTCGACCATCAGCCGGCCCATCTCGAGGAGGCTAGCCAGGCCGGGGTCGAACTCCAACTTTCGGGCCATACCCACGCCGGACAGCTTTTCCCGCTCGACATCATCAATAGAATGGTCTGGGAGCTCAACGGGGGCTATCTCCGGAAGGGAAACACGCAGTACTACGTGACGAGCGGCGTCGGGACCTGGGGCCCTCCGGTGCGGACCGGCAGCCGGCCCGAGATCGTCCGCATCCGGCTGTCCTTCGGCGAGGCCGGGAAGTAGGGGAAAGTAGTGTGAACGGCCGGGATCGGATCCTTGCGGCCCTCCGGGGCGAACCCGTCGACCGGGTCCCGGTCATGCTCCATAATTTCCTGATGGCGGCGCGCGAGGCCGGCGTGTCGATGGCTGAATTCCGCCGCAGCGGCAAGGCCATCGCCCGGTCGTTCATCCAGTCCGTCGAAACGTACGGCTATGACGGCGTCATCGTCGACGTCGACACTGTCATGCTCGGCGGGGCCGTCGGCGTGCCCGTCGATTTCCCGGACGACTTGCCGGCCAGGAGTCATGAGCCCTTGCTTACTCGTCTCGCCGATGTCCCCAAACTCAAGCCCGTCCGAGTCGAGGACTATTTCGAGGTCCGGGCCGCCGTCGAGGCCGTTTCGCTCCTCAAGGATCATTTTAGGGGCGATATTGCCATCCGCGGCAACTGTGACCAGTGCCCCTTTTCTCTGGCCGGCCTTATCCGCGGTCTGGCCGGCTGGATGACCGACCTCATCGAAGGGCCCGAGGAACTGGTCCACGAGCTCTTGGAGTATGCGATGGGGGTCACGAAGCAGTTTTTACGGCTCATGGCCGAGGCCGGGGCGGACATATTGTCCAACGGCGACAGCCCGGCCGGGCCCGACATGATCTCGCCGCGGATGTACAGGACGTTCGCCCAGCCGTTCGAGAAAAAAATTACAGCGGAATCCCATCGCCTCGGCCGGCCGTATGTCCTCCACATCTGCGGCAAGACCGACCTCATCCTCGACGACATGGTCGCGACGGGCGCCGACGGCCTGGAACTCGACTACAAGACCGACATGCGGCTGGCCCGCCAGCGGCTCGACGGCAAGACGACGTTCATCGGCAATATCGACCCGAGCGGAATCCTCGCCCTGGGGACGCCCGCCCTGGTCGAGAAAAAAACGCGGGAGCTCCTTGAAGTATTCGCCGGGACATCCCGATTCATCCTCAACGCCGGATGCGCCATTCCGGCCGAAACACCTTCCGAAAACCTCAAGGCCATGATCCGGGCCCCGGGGCTGATCCCGCCAGGCCTTAGACCCCCCCTCCGCCCGGTATTGACAAGAAATTGACGAATCCTTGAATAAATCTTGACAACTCGGTGGGCGGCTGGGCGCATGATGATATCGGATTACGGAATTCAGTCTTCAGACAGGAGGCTTCCATGAGCGATCTGAATATCAAACGGTTGACCTGCTTTGTCGTCATCCTGACTCTCTCCTTGGCGCCGGCCATATTCGCCGCGCCGGGCCAGGGCGACGAGGTGCCCGGCCTGCGCTCTGAAAATGCCGCCTTCCTTATCTCCTTGGTTGGGACGGTCCTGCCTGTGGGCATTGCGCTGTCAGTGCCCGACGATGGCATTCGAACAACCCGCGAGGATTTGCTTTTCCTCGGAACCGCCATAGGACCATCCTTAGGCTACTTCTATTGCGGCCGCGTGTGGAGAGGTCTCCTGACGGTTGTCCTTCGGCTCGCTCTTGCCGGCGCAACATATGGGTTTAGCACGAATGAGGATGCGTTGAATGGCTTGGGGTATGTCACGGCCGGCCTTTATATCGGTTCTGCGATATTCGACTTGGTATCAGTCAGGAAGGCCGTCCGCAAGCGCAATGAAGCAGTCCGGGCCCGGAAACGCCTGGACGTTTCGGTGGCCCCGTTCATCATGGCCAGGGCGAAGGGGGCAGGAATAAGGATCCAGCTGAGTTTCTGATCTTCCCAGCGGCGTCGTCCCAAAACCCTCTTGCTTCCGCGCGGGGTTGGGTTAATATAAGGGAAGACCCACTCCCGGGTCGATTTTCCCACGCGGAGGGCAACATGAAGGCATTTGCGAAAGCCCTGGTTCTCATCGCCGCGGCCGCGATTGTGGCCGTATCTGTCGGATTCATACCCACGTCGCCGGCGGCGTCTCAGGATGGCCATGTCGCGGAGGGCTCGGTCCCCGGATTCAGGATCGAGCCAAGCCCGATCGAGCTTCACCGGGCCGCCCAGCCCCAGACGCCGTTCGACAAGGTCGGCCGCAAGTTCGCCCTGCTCGGCTATGAGAGCGGCGCGTTCGAGGCCTGGGCCTACCCCCTCAAGCTCATTCGCAGCTTCGAATTCTCCTTCCTCCTGGGCACGAGCACCGTCCCCATCCAGGGCCGGGACATCGTCCGCTTCGTCTCCGTCCAGCCCGCCGTGACCACCCTGACCTACACCTATCAATCCTTCACCGTGAAAGCCCACTACATCGCGCCGGTCGACGAGCCCGGTGCGGTCGTCCTCCTCGACGTCGATTCCACGGAACCGCTGACCGTCGTCTGCAGCTTCATCCCCGTCCTCCAGCCGATGTGGCCGGCCGGCCTCGGCGGCCAATACGCCTACTGGGACGACGGCCTCAAAGCTTATCTCATCTCGGAACCGACCCGGAAAAACCACGGCTACCTGGGTTCGCCCGCGGCCCGGGGCATTTCCTACACGCCCGCCCATATGCTTTCGGACGTCCCGAACCAGTTCAAGATCGAGATCGCCGACCCGAGGTCCGCCGTCGGCCGTTTCATCCCTATCGTCGTCGCCGGAGGCGCGGGCGTCCGGGACGATGTCAAGAAGGTCTATCAGGACATGGCCGCCAATCCGGAAAAAAGGTACCGGCGGGCGGTCGATTACTTTGAGGGGTTGAGGCGCTCGACGCTCGGCATCCGGACACCAGCGCGCCGGCTCGACCTGGCCTTCGAATGGGCCAAGGTCGCCCTTGACGGCCTCATCGTCGACAACCCCGATCTGGGCCGGGGGCTCGTCGCCGGACTCGGGCCGTCGGGAACGGGCGGCCGGCCCGGTTTCGGCTGGTTTTTCGGCACTGATGCCTATCTTAACTCGTTATCTTTCAACAGCTTCGGAAATACCACCGCTTCGCGCGATGGGCTTGCTTTCACCCAGAAATGGCAGCGCAAGGACGGCAAGATGGCCCACGAGTTGTCCCAGGCCGCCGGCTATCTCCGCTGGTGGGAGGATTATCCCTACGGTTACATCCACGGCGACACGTCGCCTTATTACATTGTGGCCATGGAGGACTACATCCGGTGGACGGGCGACCTCGCCTTCCTCAAAGCGAGTTGGCCTTCCATCCTCAGGGCCTACGAATGGTCGCTCGGGACGGACGGTGACGGCGACGGGCTCATGGACAACGGCAAGGCGGGGCTCGGCGCCCTCGAATTCGGATCGCTCACCGGCATCCAGACCGACATCTATCTCGGCGCCGTCTGGGTCCGGGCCAACCTGGCCATGAAGGCCCTGGCCGCGGCGATGGGGGACAAGGCCGCCGCCAAGAAGGCCGGCGATTTCGCCGGCCGCTCCGCCCGGGCTTGGAAGGAAAAATTCTGGGACGAGGCGAACGGGCAATATTCCTACGCCTTCAACAAGGATGGGCGCCTGGTCTCGGAGCTGACGCCCTGGAGCGCCGTCGGCCTGGCCTGGGGCCTGGGCGATTACGAGCGCGGGCTCCGGACCCTCGCCCGGATGAACCGGGCCGACCTGACGACCGACTGGGGAGTCAGGATGCTCTCCAGTCAGAGTCCCCTTTACGAACCCCTGAACTACAACTACGGCGCCTGCTGGCCCTTCCTGTCCGGATGGGTGGCCGCGGCCCTGTTCGACTTTGATTATCTCCCCCAAGGCTACCAGGTCCTCATGGCCAATGCCCGGCACACCACCGACAACGCCCTGGGGACGGTCATGGAGCTTTTCTCGGGGGCCCAGAACATCTGGCCCCAGGAGGGAGTCGCGCACCAGGGCTTCTCCAGCACCGGCGTCGTCCTGCCGCTCGTCCGCGGCCTCCTCGGCCTCGATGGCAATGCTTTGGATAGAAAGATTGCCTTCCGGCCCGGCTTTCCGGCCGACTGGACATCGGTTTCCATCACGAACGGGAAAGTCGGGGAGGCGCGGTTCTCGTTGGAATACACCCGGGCGAAGGACAGCGTCACGCTTCGGATCAAGTCGGAGAAGGCGGGGGGGTTCGATTTTGTCTTCGAGCCGGCCTTCGGGCTCGGGACCAAGGTCCTGGCCGCGACCCATAACGGCGCTCCCCTCGTTTATGCCGCCGACGAACGGCCCTCCGCCCAGGCAGTCCGGCCTCGCGCCGAGTTCGCGCTTTCGGGCGACGACACGGTCGAGCTGAGGTTCGTTCCAGCCCCCGAGGTCGTCCTTCCCGACGTGCCGACGATGACGGGTGACCTGAACAAGGGATTGCGGATCATCGGCTCCGCGCTCGACGGCCGCGACCTCCGCATGAGCCTGGAGGGATTGGCCGGGGAGACATATATCCTCGAGATCCTCAACGGAGACCGTGTGGAGTCCGTGTCGGGGGGGAAGTTCGACGGCCGAATGCTCGAGGTCGCGTTTCCCGCCGGCGGAGAGGGCGTCTACATCAGAGGAAAGGTGACCCTCCGGATCAAGGCCTGAAGGAGCGACGGGGGGAGGCGAGGAACCTACTTCTTGACGGGAGGAGTGGCCGCCCTGCTCTGGTCGTAACGGCGGATGACTTCGTCGGTGATATCGACCGTCGGGTTGAAGGTGACGACACCGCTCTGGGCCACGTCGAGGACGAGCTCGAGGCCCCGCTCCTTGGCCAGGTTTTCGATGATCGTGACCATCTCGCCGCGGATCTTCTGGACGAGGTTGATGGAGAACTGCTGGGCATCGCGCGCGGCGTCTTCTTCGTACCTCTTCCGTTCCGTCGTCTTCTTGTCGATGTCGGACTGGATGCCCAGGAGGGCTTCGTTGGTCATGGTCAGCCGGCCCGTGCTCAGCTTGTTCTCGAGCAGGCGGATGGAATCGTCGAGCTTCTGGATGTCCGCCTTGATCTTGTTCTCGCGGTCCTGCATCTGGCCCAAGACTTTCTTGCCTTCCACGCAGGTTTCGAACGCCTTCTGAGAGTTGATGATGGCGATCTTGGACGCCTGCTGGGCGTAAGAGACGCCGGCGACGACCAGGATGAAAAGAATGACGAGGGGGGCGATTGTTCTAACTCTGTTCATAGTGGCCTCCTTTGGTCCTATGGCTTATAACTCATTCCCCGGGGGAACGGATTCAAGATTCTACCATGTTTAGCGGATTTTTTTAAGTGTTTCTTCGACCTGCCCCAGGGCCCGCAGGAGATAGCCTCTCTCAGAGCCGAAGCCGAAGCGGAGGTAGCCGTCCATCTCGAAGTGGTCGCCGGGGACGAGGAGGACGCTTTTTTCCCTGATCAGCCGCTCGACGAGTTCGGTCGAGTTGACCTTCAGGTCATAGCGGGCAAAGCAGATGGCCCCCGCCTTGGGGGGGCGGAAGCTGAACAGGTCCTCGTGGCTCTTAAGCCACGTCTCGAGGACTGGAAAGTTGGCGTTGAGGATGCCCCGCGTCCTCTGGAGGACGCGCTCCCGCGTCGCCGGGGCCAGGGTGAGAGTGGCCAGCCGGTCGCTCAGGGCCGACGGGGAGATCGTCGTGTAATCGTGATAGGGCCATGTCCTCCTGACGACCTCTTCCGGACCGACGATCCAGCCGATCCTCAGGCCCGGCAAGCCGTAGGCCTTGGACAGCCCGTTGACGACGAGCGTCTTTTCCCAGGCCCCCCAGAAGCTCGGCGTCGGGACGCCGGAGAGTTCGGCCCCCTGGTAGACCTCGTCGGCGAGTATCCAGGCCCCGACGCCCGCCGCGAGGTCGACGATCCCCTTCATGACCTCCGGGTCGAGGACGGACCCGGTCGGGTTGTTGGGGTTGGTCAGGACGATGAGCTTGGTCTTCGGGGTGACCAGCTTTTTCATCTCGTCGAGGTCGGGCTGCCAGCCCAGGCTCTCGCGGAGATAGAACGGCTTGACCTTGGCCCCGAACGCGTGGAGAAGCCCGGCCATCTGCATGTAGTTCGGGAGTTCGAAAAGCACTTCGTCGCCGGGCTCGATGAGGCTCCATATGAGCAGGAAATTGGCCTCCGACGAGCCGGCCGTGGTCAGGATCTGCTCGAGCCCGACTCCCGGGTAGAGACGGGCGATTTGCTCGCGCAGGCCGGCCGTGCCGTTCGTCTGAGTGTAACCGATTTCGACCTCGGTCAGGGCCTCGAGCTCGGCGACTGTCAGGAGCTCCTTGAGGTTCAGGGGATGGACGCCGCTTTCGGACAGGTTGTAGTCGACGACGTTTTCCCAGAGGGATTGCATGCGTTCCATCTTGAAAATATCGATGTTCATGGGAAACCTTTCACGTGCGGTGGATTAGATCTCGACCTTGAGGACGCTCTTGAAGGCGAAACCGAAGGCGATGGACAGGATGAGATAGGCGACGAGCCAATGGACGCGCAGGCCGAAGACGCTCAGGCTTTTCGCCGGATAGAGGATCTCTATCGAACGAACCGGGGTCCCGGCCGGAAGAGCCCGTTCCCCGGGGTAGAGGACCTGTTTCCAAAGCGACCCGCGGGAGGCCAGCGGAGAAACCTTGGTCAGGGGCTTCCCTCCGACGACCACCGATTTCACCAGGGTCAGGCCTCCGACACGCAGGGTCAGACGGCCGGGGCCCGCGGCGGTCGCCTTGAGCCGCCAGGCGACCTCGTGCTGGTCCGGGATACGGACGGCCGGGGAAGCTATCTCCAGCCCGGAAGAGGTCTCGAGCTCCATCGGGAGCGAGACCGGGTCCGCTTTCTCTTCGAGGCCGATCTTGACCAGCGTCTCTTCGCCCGGTACGAGCGGCGCCCGGTCGAACCAGAGGCTGAGCTGGGCCAGGATGAGGACGAGGGGGACGATCATGACCAGCAGAGGCTTGAGGTTCGCGGCGAGGTAGCGCAGGTTGGCCCTGAGGATGGCCGCCTGGGCCCGGAGCGTGACGGGCATGCTGTCTTTGAACAGCCGGAGCTCGAGGAGGTGGGCCTTGATCTTGTCCTTGGCCCCGCGGATCGCCGCCTGGTTCGACGTGAGCTTGTAGACCTCGAGCATCAGCAGGGCCGTCAGGAAGGACACGGCCGCCATCCCGAACCAGGGGGACGCTCCCCGAAAAGGCAGAAGGATGATGTCGACGACCCGGCCGAAGACGAGGTTGACGATTCCCATGGCCCTCAGGAAATGTAGCCCAGCCCCTTGAGCTTCTTCTTGATCTCCTCTTCCGAGTCCGCATCCTCGATCTTGGCGACTTCTTTTTCGAGGCAATGGGTGATGAACTCCTCGACCGAGGAGTAACCCGACATCTCGGCGTATTTCTTGATCTTGTCGAAGAGAGCCTTGTCGAGCTTGACTTTCGCGCTGGGCATGTCCGACGCTCCTTTCTTGGCAGTTATTCGAGGATGTTCTTGCCGATCATGTCTTCCGGTGTGTCGACGCCGAAGAGGTTGAGGGCCGTGGCCGTCAGGTCGTAAAGGGCCGGGGTCTCCGCCGTGATCCTCCGGTTGGCGAGGACGATGCCGGGCAGGACCTCCGGTGAGGACATGTGGTCGCCGCTCCACCTCTGCGTGTTGTTCTCGAAGACTTCCCGAGGGAATCCGCCGAGGGGGGACTGCCACGAGATGCGGTAGCCGCGGTTGAAACCGAGGACGATGTCCGGGGCCATTTCAAGGTTCGGGCCGCGGTAGACGTCCTTGGCGATAAAGGCCTTGAGGAAGACGCGCTCGCCTGTCTTGGGGTCGGTCAGGGATTCGAGCTTTTGGGCGATCTCCCGGACCAGGTTGTCCTTGTCCGGCCCCCCGGCGACGATCCCTTCGCGCTCGCGTCCGCTCTCGTTGATGTAGAGACCGTTGAGCCCGGCGCCGTAGGCCCGCGTCTTCGACCAGTCGGTGTTGTCGAAGAGGGACGATTCCTCCTGCTTCCAGGGCTTCGCGAGCCGGTGGTAGCCCGCCTGAAGGAGCCAGGTGTTCAGGTTGAAGCCGCGGCGGAAGGCGTTGAAACCATGATCCGACATGACGACGAGAACGGTGTCCTTGTCGGCCTTCCGCAGGGCCATGTCCAGGGCCTTGTCCATGTCGCCGTAGATCCCGGCGATGACGTTGCCGTAGCGCGCGGCGAGCTTGGCGTCGTAGGCGGGATGCGTCGGGTCGGTGAAGCGCCAGAACATGTGCTGGCGCTGGTCGGTGTTCGAGAAGTAATAGAAGAGCAGGCCTTCGTCGAAACGGGCCAGCTCGTACTCCAGCATGGCCAGGCTCTCTTCGAGGACCATGTCGTCGAGCTCCAGGAACTCTCCTTCGTCGAGCACACCGTTGTCGAGAGCGCTCGTGTCGGCGGGCAGGCCTTTGGTGAAAAAGGGCCCGAAACGCCGCTCGAGCTCCCGGGCGTAGGATTCGGGTGTCGAGATGGGCAGGGCCGGCCGGGCCGGGTCGATGTGGACGGGCGAGATGTAGAGCTTGAAATGCGGGCGGACTTCCTTGAGGTAGAAGAGGCAGATGCCGCTGACGCTCTGGGTCGGGATGAGGCTGAAACGGACTTTCTTCCAGCCGCTCCACTCCCGCTCCTTGAGAATGAACTCCTGTCCTTGGATGACGACCTTGGCCGCGGCGTTGGCCGGGTCGAGGAACACCTGGAACGGGACCGTCGTCTCTGGCGCGCCCGTCCGGAAGCTGTTCGTCGGCCCGGGGAGCTCGGCCTCGACGCGGTTGCCGACGACGTAGACGTCGTGGACGCGGCCGCCGCCGCCGGCTTCCTGAATGACGGCAGTCGTTTCGTTCGTGTAGTAGTTGAATATGCCGTAGGAGCCCTTGATGTCGGGCGTGTTCATCCCCGAAAGCGTCCTCTGCCGGGAGGGGACGGGCGGGTAGTTCGACGGGATCTTGAAGATCGTCGCCGGGACGTCGGCCGCCTCGAGGATCTGCCAGAACGCTTTCCCTTTGCGAAGGTTCCGGACCTGGCCTCCCGAAAGGGGGATGATGGTTTTGCCGACCCGAACCGACCTCTTGCCGCCTATTGTTTCCGCCGCCGAGAAGACGGGGAAGTAGGCCTTCGGGTCGCGGTGGATGAAATCGAAGATGGCGTGGCCGCCGGGGTCCATGCCGGTGATGAAGTTCGACCAGGCGACCGGGCTTTGCGGCGGCAGGCTCGTCCGGAGCGGCCGGAAATCGCCCCCCTCCCGGAGGAGCTTCTGGAACGTCGGGAAACGGCCCTCGGCGAGCCAGGCCGACATGAGGCCGTGGTCCATTCCGTCCATGCCGAGGATAATCATTTTCTTCGCGGACCGGGCCCGGCCGTAGACCTTGGGCACGAACCTGCCGGCGCCGCCCAGGCCGAGAGCGGCCGAGGCGGCGATACCGGCCTTCATGAATTCCCGGCGGCTGAGGGCTGCCCGTTTTTGCTCGATCATGATGGCTTCCTCTGTTTCGCGCCGGGGAGACCGGCGATGTCGACGAGGCCGCGGCCGTCCATGTGAGCCGGCGGGGCGATTCCGAAAAGCTCCAGGGCCGTCGGGGCGATGTCCATGATCGACGGACTGGCCGTCTTGATCTTGAGGTTCGAGAACAGGACGCCGGGGACGAGGGCCGGGTCGATGCAGTGGTCCCCGCTCCAGGCCTTGGTGTTGTCGTCGATGACGACGGCGTTGACAATGCCGGTGACGCCGTCCCAGGACGCCCGGTATCCTTCGTTGTAGCCGATGATGAGGTCCGGAGCGTTCTCCTTGTAAGGGCCTGAGTAGACGGCATCGCGATCGTAGACGTTGGTGACCGCCGCCGGACCGTTCGCGCCGTCCTTGAGAGCGGTGAGCTTGCGGACGAGCTCGGCCTTCAAGGCGCCGGACTCGGCGCCCGGGGCGACGATGCCGCGGGCCTCGCGCCCTTTGACGTTGAGGTAGATACCGCCCAGCCCGAGGCCGTAGGCTTTCGTCCTGTCCCAGTCGACGTCCTTGAACCACTCGGCGCTTTCCTTTTTGCCGTCGACGAGGGTCAGGTAACCGTTCTGGTGGAGCCAGGAGTTGAGGTTGACGCCTCGCCGGAAGGACTTGAAGCCGTGGTCGGACATGACGAAGAGGACGCTTTTCGCGTCGAGGGCGGCCGCGACCCGGCCAACGAGGTCGTCCATCTTCTTATAGAGCTCCTCGATGACCCCGGCGCCCAAGCGCGCCGGGGCCGCCTTGAGGGCCGGATGGGCCTTGTCGAGGTAACGGAAGAACATGTGCTGGATGCTGTCGGTCGTCTCGAAGACGACGGCCACCAGGCCCCTGGGCGTCTTGGACAGGGCATTCCAAAACATGGCTTCCCACTCGGCGTGGTTGGCGTAGGTCAGCTCGAGGAAGGCTTTCTCGTCGAGGGCCCCTTCGTTGAGGGCCCAGGTGTCGTTGGCCTCGCCGAGCGTGATGAAACGGCCGAGCAGTTTCGACAGGTAGATGGAGTAGATGAACGGGTGGGAGATCGGCAGGGCCGGTTTTTCCGGGTCGATGTTGAGGGGCGTCATGTACATTTCGAACTTGGGTTCGAGCGCGACGATATAGAACTTACAGATGGCCCGGATCTTCATCCCCAACCCGGGCCGGAAGGCGATCGGAACCCAGGGGCTGAAGATCTTTTCTTTCAGGAAGAATTTCTTCTGCCCTTTGATCTCGAGCCAGGCCCCCTTCTCTTCCTTGTCGATGGTGATGGCCAAAGGCAGGCGGATCTCTGCGGGCTTCTTGAGCATGGTGTTTTCGGGGCCCGAGATCTCCGTCCGGATGATCGACCCCTCTCGGGCGACGAGGACGGCGACGCCGCCCTCGTGCTTGCGGACTTTATCCGCGTCCTCGGTGAAGAAGGCGAAGGTCCCTTGACTGCCCTTGAGGTCCGGGGCGCACATGCCGGAAAGGAGGTGCCCCTTGAATTTTTCGGGGGGGAAGGTGATGGGGACCCTCAGGACGGTGCTGAAGATGCCCTTCTCACCGAGGATCTTCCAGAACGGCACGCTCTTTCGCATGCCCCTGATCTCGGGCTTGGAGAGGGGGATGAGGTATTTTCCCAGGGCGACGGTCCGCTTGGGTTTCCCGATCCGGGCCGAGGACAGGTCGGGAAGGTAGGTCCGCGGGTCGCGGCTGAGGAAGTCGAAGATGTTGTGTTTCGATGGCTCGCAACCGGTCATGAACGACGACCAGGCGACGGGCGATATGGCCGGAGTCGTTGTCTTCAGCCGGGCGTACGTTCCTTCTTTTTTCAGGAGGGCGAGGTTCGGCAGCTTGCCTTCGGCCATGAATCTCTCGGCGAGCGTCGGCTCCAGGCCGTCGAGGCCGAGGACGACCACGCGGTGGACAGGGCTTTTTTTGTAGGCCCGCCGGCCGCGGACCGCCTTCCAGAGAAAGCGGAAGGGCCAGGAGAGGAATGAAAATAGGGCCATGAGGAACGTCAGGAAAAGGACGAGAAACGACGAGAGGAAGGCGAATCCGGCGCCGGGGCCGATGTAGGCGGCGAGAGGAGAGGCGAGGGCAAGCAGAACGCCCGCCGCGAAAACTAAGCCGGCTTTCCTCATCAGAAATTCTTCAGGATGAACGGGGCCACGTCCTCGATGGCCAGGTCCTCTCCGAGGTCCTCCGAGGCCCAACAGAAGGCGTCGTCCCAGGTGTGCATGCCCTGGAGGCCCGAGCGGCCGAAGATCTCCTTCTTCTTGACCGAGCCCTTCATGTCGAAGCCGGCTTCGCCCACGACGATGAGGTCGGGTCCCTTGCCGGCGAGCGGCCCGGAATAGACGTCCTCGGCGAAGAAGACCTTGCGGACGACCTTGCGGCCGTGATATTCGAGCTTTTCGAGCTTGCCGGCGATCTCCTCTTTGAGGGCCTTCTTGGCCGAACGTTCGACGGTCCCCTTGGGGAACTTGCCTTTCAAGTTGAGGTAGATCCTGTTGGGATCCAGGGCGAAAGCCCTGGTCCGGGCCGCGATGTCCCCGAGGCCCTCGGGCTCGGGCTTGGAGAATTTCAGGTAGCCGTTCCGCTCCAGCCAGACGTTGATGTAGACCTCCTGGACGATGCCGGCGAAGCCGTGGTCGGACAGGATATAGAACCCGTCGTAAGTGTTGGTGAGCTTGCGGTACGCGGCCACGATCTTGCCGATGAGCCGGTCGATGTGGCGGTAGTAATCGAGGAAGGTCTGGTGGGACGGATGGTCGGGGTCCTCGTAGGCGTTCCAGAGGAAGTGGTGGAGCCGGTCGGTCCCGGTGACGACGAACTCGAAGTAGTTCCACTCTTCCTCCCAGAGGAGATTGAGGGCCTTCTGGCGCCCGGCCATGGTCTTGGTCAGCTCCTGCCAGAGGACCTCCGGGCTCTCCCGGACTTTGGTCGTGTCGACGTCGATCTGGTAGCCCATCTGTTCGAGCGTGGCCCGGTAGGTCATCGGCCAGACCGCCTTGGCCAGTTCGAGGGCGACGAAACCGGAGATGAGGACACCCTCGATCTTGCGGGCGGGGTAGGTCGACGGCTGGTTGATGACGATGCTTCTCTTGCCCTTGGCGCCGAGCTTGTCCCAAATAGTCGGCGCCTTGAGGTCGAGGGAGTTGGGGAAACGGATGTCGTAGGAATGGGGCTTGAAGTCGGTGAACCCGAAGATTCCGTGTGTCCCCGAATTGGTCCCGGTCATGAAGTTCGTCCAGGACACGGCCGAGATCTCCGGGAGGCTGGCCTTCATTTTGTGGAGGTGGCCGAGGTCCATGAGCCGGGCCATGGTCGACATGATGCCCCGGCGGGCCAGCTCGACGACCATGCCGTGGGGGACGCCGTCCAGGCCGATGACGCAGGCTCTGTCCGTTTTCTTGCGCTTCGGGATGGTCATGTTCAGGTTTTTTTCGACATTAAATGATTATTCTACCTCAAGCCGGGGGGGGCGGTCAACCAGGGGGAATTTGACTTTGCCCCGACGCAGTTGTTAAATGGATGCTCTTGAGAGAGGGCCCATGACAGGAATGGACAGGCTCCGCGGCTATCTGGTCAAGGAGTACAGGAAAAAAACGGCCAAGAGCCGGGCGGTCTTTCACCGGGCCGAAAAGGTCATGATCGAGGGGGGAAGCCATTCTAACCGGCTGTGGCGGCCCTATCCCTTTTTCGCCGCGGCCGCCGAGGGGCCGGCCGTCCGGGACGTCGACGGCAACACCTATATCGACTATTGGCAGGGGCATTACGCCAACGTCCTCGGCCACAACCCCAAGCTCATCCGCCGCGAGATCGCGGCCTGCCTCGGCCGCGGCGCCCTCCACACGGGTTTCGAACCCAGCCACCAGATCGAGCTGGCCGAGACGCTCGTCCGGAAGCTCGGAGGGAAGGAGGCCAAGGTCCGTTTCACCACCTCCGGGACGCTGGCCACGATGTACGCCGTCATGCTCGCCCAGGGGATGACGGGCCGGGACCACGTCCTGAAGATCGGCGGCGGCTGGCACGGTTCATCGCCCTATCTCCTCAAGGGCGTCAAGTACCATGCCGACGTGGGTTTTGAAGGCCGGGAGTCGGCCGGCCTGCTCGACGACATCGTCCGGCGGACGCTAGTGACGCGGTTCAACGACTGCGACGACCTCCAAACGGTCATCAAGGAGAACGGCGACCGGATCGCCTGCTTCATCGTCGAGCCGTTCCTCGGCGTGGGCGGCTTCCTCCCGGCTTCGAAAGACTACCTCGAGCTGGCCCGGCGACTGACCGCGCAACACGGCATCCTCCTCGTCTTCGACGAGATCATCTCCGGGTTCCGCTTCTGCCCGTCGGGCGTCCAGACGCTCTACGGCGTCCGGCCGGACCTGACGGCCTTCGGGAAGATCATCGGCGGGGGACATGCCGTGTCCGCGGTCGTCGGTCCCCGTGAGGTCATGGAGGGATGCGAGCGGGCTCGGGGCCTCCGTGACAGGGTCCTCTTCGAAGGGGGCACGTTCTCGGCGCACTCGGAATACATGAAAGCCGGGCTGATCATGCTCGGCCACCTCGTCCGCGGCGCTTCGACGATCTACCCCAAGCTCGCCCGTTCGGGCGAAAAACTCCGCCGGGGCGTCGAGCGCGTCTTCGCCGGCGAGGGCGTTCCCGCCCGCTGCACGGGCTACGGGAACGACGTCGTCACGGGGAGCTCTTTGTTCATGGTCCATTTCCCCCGCGAGAAGGACCTGACCTACGATCACCCGGAAGCCATCCACGACGACCGCCGCACGGACGTCGGCCTGAGGGAGGAGATCCTGAAACTCGCCCTCCTCGTCCAGGGCGTCAACGTCGTCCACGGCGGCGGCGCTGTCTCGGCCGCGCATAGCGACAAGGATATCGACCGGACGATCGACGCCTACTCTGAATCGGCCCGGCTCTTCAAGAAATATCTCTATTGACGCGGCTGGACCCGTTCACCCGCCCTTCTTCAGCTCGAACCTGTATTCGCCGCTCCCTGTCTTGAAGACGGCGCGTTTCCCGCCGTCTCCGGGGTCTTCCCCGGCCAGGACGACCTCGGGGACGGATTCGCCGGCGCGTCCCGCCCGCCAGAGGAGCCGTCCCGATTCGAAGATGCAGGCCCCGGGCCAGAGAAGGGGGACATGGACCTCCCCGGCGGCGCCGACCGGGATAGTAACTTCCATGGAAAACGAATCCGCGGCTTTGTTCCACGCCGAGCGGACCATCCCGGCGACGGTTTCGAGCTTTGCTTCGGCAAAGGCCAGGTCGCCGAGGACGTGCGGCCGGACCCGGACGGCCTTCCAGCCCGGGAGGGCCGGGCTCAGGCCGGCGATCACCCGGTAGAACCAGGCGTCGATGCTGCCGAGCATGATGTGGTTCTGGGAATTCATGGCGTGGCCGGTGAGTTTCTCCCATCTTTCCCAGAGAGTCGTGGCGCCCTCGGCGAGCATGTAGCCCCAGCCCGGGTAGCTCTTATGAGTGGCCATGCGGTAAGCGACTTCCGCCTGGTCGTTATCGGTCAGGACGTCCAGGATGTAACGGGTGCCCAGGATGCCGGTATCGACGTGGAAGTCCTGCTGGCGGATGACGCTTTGGAGGAGGCTGGCCAGGACTTTGTCCTTTTTCTCGGCCGGGACCATGTTCAGGTAAAGGGGCAGGGCGTTGGAGGTCTGGTTGGGGTAGTTGTCGACAGGACTGACGCGGATCGCGGCGTACTGCGTCTCGCCGAGGAACGTGTCGTTGAAAGCGGCTGCGATGGACTCGGCGAGCTTCGTGTACTGCTGGACATCTTCGTTGCGGCCGAGGACCGTGGCCAGGCGCGCGACGATGAGGACGTCGTGATAGTAGTACCAGGTCGAGGTCAAGTCCACCGGCGTTTTCTTGGGGACGATGCCTCCGGGCGGACACCAGTCGCCGTACTTGCCGAGCTTCCGGACGATCAGCCGATCGGCGTTCTGGCCGAGGAAGTCGATGTATTTCTTAAGGTTGGCGTAGTGCTTGGCGATCGTCCGGCCGTCCGCGTAGTGCTCCCAGAGAAGCCAGACCAGCGTCGGGTAGGCCGAGCTCCAGGCCGGGTCGGCCGGGTAGAGGCGGGGGAGGTAAGGGGGGACGACGTCGGGCAGACTTCCGTCGTCTCTCTGGGCCAGCCGGATGTCGTCGAGGAACTTGGCGTAAAAAGCGGCCATGTCGAAGTTGAAGACGGCCTCCTCGGCCGAGAGGTGGGCGTCGCCGAGCCAGCCGTGGCGTTCGTCCCGTTGGGGGCAGTCGGTCGGGATGCTCATGAGGTTGGAGAGCTGGCCCCAAACGATGTTCCGGTGGACGCGATTGAGGAGCTCGTTCGAACAATTGAACGTCCCGGTTCTCTCGACGTCGGAGTGGGCGAAGCATCCTTCGAGAGCGCCGGGTCCGGGCTGGCCTGGGAACCCGGTCATCTCGGCGTAACGGAAACCGTGGTAAGTGAAGCGCGGCTCGTAGACCTCGGGCCCGCCGCCCCTGAGGATGTAGACGTCCGTGGCCTCGGCGTTTTCATTGGGCCCGAAGTTGAGCGTCCCGTCGTCGTGGAGGAGCTCGGCGTGCCGGAGCCTGACCTCGGCGCCTTTCGGCCCCTCGACCTGGAGGCGGACCCAGCCGGTGAAATTCTGCCCGAAGTCGAAGACGACGGCGCCGGAGGGAAGACGGTTGACGGATCTTGCCACGAGCCGTTCGGTCACCCGGATGGGCGGCATCATCTGGGAGACGAGCGGATAACCGGCGACGGTGAGGGCCTTGTCCCAGCTTCTGTCATCGAAGCCGGGCTGATCCCAGCCGTCGACGAGCACGCGCGCATCGAGCCGTTCGCCGAAATACAGGCCGTTTTCCTGGAGGGGACCGGAAGACGTCTTCCAGTTCTCGTCCGAGAAGAGGACCGTCCGCCCGCCGCTCTCATGCTCGACCTCGATGCGGCAGGTGAGCTTAGGGGCTTCGTACCCGTAGCTTTTGATGTGACGGCCGTTTCCGAGGATGACGCCGATTGCGTTCTTGTCCCGGACGAGGGCGGTCACGTCGTAGGAGGCGTAGAGGGCTTTTTTTTTGTAGTCCGTCCAGCCGGGGTCGAGGACGCTCGAACCGACCTTTGCGCCGTTCAGGCGCAGTTCGTAGTGGCCCAGGCCGGAGATGAAGATCATGGCCAGAGCGGCTTTTTCCTTGAGGGCGAAGTCCCGCCTCAGGTAGATCGCGCACGCCTGGGTGTCGTCGGCCCCGGGATGCCCGAGAAGGACCGTGCCCTTGGACCGGAACTCGCGGCCTTGACGCGCACCGACCCACTCGGGCTTCCAGTCTCCTTCATAGAGGAACCCCGTCACGAAGGACGCCGGCTCGCTCCAGGAGCTGGCGACCCCCGCCTTGTCCCACCAGCGGACCTTCCAGAAGTAGCGGGAACAGCTCAGGAGCGCTTCTCCCCGGTACTCGAGGCTGGGCGTCTTTTCCGCGTCGATCATTCCGGCGTCCCAAAAGTCGCCTATGTCGCTCTGGAGAAGCTCGCGGGCCGAGGAGACGAGGACTTGGCAGGCCTTTTGACGGTCTCCCCGCGCCGGGCTTTCGACGAGCCACGAAAATCGGGGTTTGGGGGTGTCCACGCCGAGCGGCGCGGTGAGATACTCGCAGCGCAGACGAACCGGCGGGCGGGGCGTCATGGCGAACCTCCCATCAAGTCCTTATCGGGCCTGGGCCAGGAAGTAGTCGGCGACCTCGACCCCGTACTTGGACGGGTCGAGGGGAGCGGCGATCGTCCTGCGGAAGCGGTCTGTTTCCGGGACGCGCTCGGCCAGGTCCACGACCTCGCCGTCGACCTTGTTGCCTTCGGCGTCGGTGATGAGCTTGACTGACGGGCGGAGGAGGAGCTTGGGGTCCGGGTTGATGTCGTGGACGATGCCGACCTCGCCCGTGGTCAGCGCCACCAGCGAGCCGATGGGGAAGACGCCCATCATGTTGACGAAGGCCTTGAGGATGACCGCGTTGAACTCCGTGCCGCTCTGCTCGAGCATGAGGCTGAGGGCTTCGGCCCTCGTGAAGTCCGTCGTCCGGTAGACCCGCTTCGTGGTGATGGCGTCGAAGACGTCGACGACCTTGACGATCTTGCTGAAGAGGTTGACGTCGTCCTTCTTGAAGTAGCGCGGATAGCCGGAGAGGTCTTCCTTGATGTGGTGCTCCAGGGCGACGTGGATGGCCCGGAGGGGCAAGTGTCGGAACTCCTTGAGGAGGACCAGCTTCTCGGCGCCGTGGAAAGAGTGCTTTTCCATGACCGTCCGTTCCGCGTCGGTCAGCCGGCCCGGCTTGTTCAGGATGTCGAGCGGGGTTTCGGTCTTGCCAAGGTCGTGGAAGAAGGCGGCCATGCCCAGGTCGACGATCTCGGACCGGCTCAGCCCGAGCCTGCGGCCCAGGGCGGTAGCCAGCAGGCAGACGTTGACCGAATGGTTGAGCGTGTACTCGTCGTGGTTCTTGATGTTGGTCAGGCCGTGGACGAAGCCCTCGTCCTCGACGATGTGGTTGTAGATGGACTGCATGAGCCGGCGGGTCGTATTGATCTTGATGGGTTCCTTCCTCTGGTCCCGGGCGAAGGACTCCTTGAGGTGGACGATGCTGAGGAAGAACATCCGGGCCGTGTTCTTGTGGAGCCCCTGGGCCATCTCCTCAGCCGAGATCTTCTCGAGCTCGACGTGCTCCACCCCCGCGGCGTCGAGGTCGGCCACGAGCTGAGCGTAGACCGCCTCGTCTTTCTTTTCCCGCTTGGCGAAGAGGGACATGAATTGGAATAGCTCGTCCAGGCCGAGTCCGGGAAGGAATGTGAGGGCCTCGACATCCCGCGTCCGGAGCTCCCCCAGGACGGACTTGAAAATGCCGTAGGTCCCCACGCCGAACTTCAGGCGCACGCCGTTGAGGAGCAGGGCGCCGTGACGGACGCGGAAGGACGCCTCGTCTTTCTCCTTCAGCATGACCGCCAGGGACTCGAACAGGAGCTTACCCTGCTCCTGGAAGGCGTCGTTCTTGGGGTCGTAGATCTTGGCGATCTTATCGACGATGTGGAAGCGGATGAGGAGGTCGACGCCGGTTTTCTGGAAGGCCTTGGACTCGGCCCCCCGCGGCGAGGCGGTCTGCGCTCCGGACGCCGGTATCGTGATGTCTTTCTCGTCCATCCGCGTCCCCTACTTTTTCGCCCCGCCCGCCGGCGGCAAGCGGACGAGCGCTGCCGTGCAGGCCTCCCGGACTTTTTTCGTCCGTCCGATCGCCCCCTTCTGGAGGACGTCCAGAGCCTCCTCGGTCCCCATGTTTTCCAGTCCGACGACCGCGGCCAAGCGCATCTCCAGGACCCGCTTCGGGGCGAAGAGGGGGGCCCGGCCAAGCGTCCGGCGCAGGAATTCGAGCGCTTCGAGGGACCGGGTCCGGCCCAGGAATGACAGGATGGCCTCTTTTTCCTTGAGGCTTTTTCCCTGGAACTCGCGCGCCGAAGCCTCGCGCACGAGCTGTTGGATGCGCAACCCCCCCTCAGTAGGATTGAGCTTCATGGCCGCCTGGATACGGACCTCCTCGTCCGGGTCCTTCAGGAAGCCGAGAAGGATCCTGTTGGCCATCTCGCCCTGGGTCCGGCCCAGGGCGTGGATGGCTTCGAGTTTGACCTCCGTATTCTGGAAGCTCAGGAAGGCCGAGAGGTGGGGGATGCCCCGGTTCTCGGGGATCCGGGAAAGAATGCCGATGATCTCGATGGCCAGGCCGGGCCTGGCGTTGTCGGCGAGGCTCGACAGGAGTCCCAGGTTGGAGCTCCCGGCTTCCGCGATGAAGCCGAGGATCTTGTGCCTGGCCTCGCCGCCGGGGACGATGTCGAAGAGGTCCGCCGCGAGGCTGAGGGCCGGGGGCCCAAGCAGTCCGAAGAAGCCCAACAGGGACTCCCAGTCCATGGCTTTTTTCTTGGCCAGAAGAGCCTGGACCGCTTCGACGGTCTTGGGGCTGACCATCCGTTTACGGAATGATTCGAGGAGCGCGGCTTTTTCCGGGGCCGCGTCCAAGTGTTGCCCTAGCTCGTGGGTTTTCCGGATGATGAGCATGGCCACTTGAAAATTGCCGCGCTGGAGCTGGTCGAAATGGTATTCCAGGAGTGTGTCGAGGCTGGCCTGGCATCTGACCATGTTCTCCTCGAGGAAGATGATCTCCACGATGAGGTTGATGAATTCCTCTTCGGGGGAGATCGTCCGGTTGAGGCGGACCATGGACTCCAGGGAATGGAGCTCGTCTTCGGTCAGGGTCGGATCCATGGCCGCCGCGGGGCTTTTCTTCCCGGCGTCTTTTTCGGCGGGCGTCTCCGGGACGGCGCCCTCCGCGGCCGCCGAAGTCCCGTCCTGGACGTCCTCCTGTTCAGCCCGGGCCTGACCTTTCTGGACTTCTTCCCGGTCTTCAGATGTCAGCTCGATCTTGCCCTGGGAAAATTTCGAAGAATCGACCCGGACTTCGATCGTTTCGTGGCCGAAGTCCCCGGGCAGTTCGGGCAGCTCCTGGCGGACCTGGGAGTCGCTGCTCTCGGCCAGGATGCGGTTCTCGAGGAACTCGTCCGGGGCGTAGTACTGGATATTCGGGAAGTCGCGCTCCCAGAGGGCGGCGACGATGTCGCTGTCCTCGGCCGGCTTCTGGGCTTCCGCCGTGATCAGCTCGAGGAATTCCAGTATCTCCTGTCGGTCCAAGCCCTGGTAGAAGAAGAAGATCTGAAGGCCGTCCCTGAAAAAGAAGAAGGGCAGGCTCTTGATGGTCAGCTCATCGGAAAAAACGGGCTTGCCCCCGTAGGTAAAGGAGTATTCCTCGATGCCGACCTGCAGCTTCTGGTCGGCGGCCAGGAAATCCGTGAACTTCTGGGTGAGCAGGTCGACGAAGTTCTTGACCGTGGAGTGCTCGGAGGGGAAGATCTTCATGGCCGAGACGGTGTTGGCCAGGTAATGCAGGAGATCCCGGGCCTTTTCGACGCGGGCCGGGTCGACCACGGCGCCTGCCGCGGGGCCGGCCGGCCGGACGCCATCGACGGGGGGCATGGTCGTTTTCCTCCTACGAGAAACCCTCTAACCCCTCAGTTTAAACAAATCCGAGCGTTCGTCAACATAAAACTCCCGCTGTCGGACCCGCCTTCTCGGCGGGCGATGGAGTCAGGCGGGCTGGGCCCGTCAGCGCTTGCTGAGGACCCGGCGCTCGTAGGCCTCGACCTCCCGGAGCCACTCGTCGGCCGGCGGGACGCCGGCACGGAGGCAATGATAGTCCCAGATTGCGCCGAACGGCAGGGACTTGAGCTCCTCGAGAAGGGAGAGGCGGGCGAGGGTTTTGAGTCCGGCGTCGAGCTCCTTGACCTTCTCCTGGGGTTCGAGCAGGGCGATGAGGAGCCCCTTGAGAAGGGAACGGGCCCCCAGGACCCAGGCCCCGACGCGGTTGAAGCTGGCGTCGAAGTAATCGAGGGCGATGTGGATCCGGTCGAGAGCCCGGCTGCGGACGATTTCGGCGGCCAGCTCGCGGACCTCGTCGTTGAGGATGACGACATGGTCGCTGTCCCAGCGGACGCCGCGGCTGACGTGGAGCAGGATCTCCCCGGAGAAGGGGAGGATCGCCGAGATCTTGTCGGCCACGGATTCGGTCGGGTGGAAGTGGCCGAGGTCGAGGCAGATGATCTTCCCCCTGGTGAAGGCATAGCCCATGTAGAATTCGTGCGAGCCGACGACGAACGACTCGCTGCCGATGCCGAAGAGCTTGCTTTCGAGGGAATCCTTCATCTGCTGGGGGCTGTACTCGACCTCGAAGATCTCGTCGAGAGATTTGAGGAGCATGGCCCGGGCCCCCCAGCGGTCGGTCGGGACGTCCTTCGACCCGTCGGGGATCCAGAGATTGTGGAGACAGGGGGTTTGCTGCTCGCGGCCGATGGAGGCGGCGATCTTCCGGCAGCACTTGACGTGGTCCACCCAGAACTTACGGATGCCGTTCTCCTTACTGCTGAGGGTGAGTCCGGATACGGCCTTGGGATGGGCGAAGCACGTGGCGTTGAAGTCGGCTTTCAGGTTGAGGCGGCGGGCCCATTCCTCCCAGCCGCGGAAGTGCTCGGGCTCGATCTCGTTGCGGTCGACGATTTTCCCGCCGAATTCACCGTACATGGCATGGAGGTTGACCCGGTGGCGGCCGGGGAGGAGGGCGAAAGCCTGGGCCATGTCGGCCCTGAGCTCGTCGACGGTGCGGGCCTTGCCCGGGTAGGCGCCCGTGACCTGGAGGCCGCTCCCGGCCAGGCCTTCGGCGTTTTTCTCGAAGCCGCCGACGTCGTCGCCCTGCCAGCAGTGGAGCGAAATGGAGATCGCCTGAAGGCGGGCCAGGGCTTTGTCCGTGTCGACGCCCGATTGGGCGTACCGTTCCCGTGCCGACGCATAGGTTTTTTCGATAGCTGTAGCATCCATCCTCAACCCTCCACGAAGGAACGGCATGTTTATATCTCTACTTCCATTGGCTGTCAAGCGGCGAGGACATCCCGAAACCGGGCGTAGGCCGCGTCCCAGGCTGCCGTGTCCGCCGGCTCGTAGGTCCGAAGCTCGAAGGATTCGCGGATGATGGCCCTTATTTCCGCGGGAGAAGAAACGCGGCCCATGGCCATGGCCTGGACGAGGATGTTGCCGACGGCCGTCGCCTCGGCCGGGCCGGCGACGACGGGGAGGCCCGTCGCGTTCGCCGTGAACTGACAAAGGAGCTCGTTGCGCGAGCCGCCCCCGATGACGTGGATCTTTTCGATGGGGTGGCCGAGGACGAAGCGGAGCTGGTCGATGATGTAGCGATATTTTAGGGCCAGGCTCTCGAAAAGAGAGCGGACCATGGCCGCCCTCGATTCAGGCGCTTTCTGGCCGGTCCTGCTGCAGTAGACGGTTAAGGCTTCGGGCATGTCCGGCGGGTTGAGGAAGTCCGGGCTGTCGGGATCGATGAAGGCGGCAAAGCCCGGGGCGTCGGCCGCCGCCTTGACAAGCTCCTCGTAGGAAAGCAGGCCGTCCTTGGCCCAGGCTTTGCGGCAGCTCTGGACGAGCCAGAGGCCGGTGACGTTCTTGAGGAAGCGGATGGTCCCGCCGACGCCGCCCTCGTTGGTGAAGTTCGATTCCAGCGATTTTGCGGAGATGACCGGCGCTTTCTCTTCGACGCCGACGAGGGACCAGGTCCCCGACGAGATGTAAGCCCAGTTGCGGCCCTCGGCCGGGACTGCCGCGACTGCCGCCGCCGTGTCGTGGCCGACCGTGGCGACGACGGGGACCCCGAAGAACCCGGTTTCCCGGGCGACCTTTTCGGTGAGCGGGCCGAGGACCATCCCCGGCTCGATGATATCCTGGAGGATCCTCTTCGACAGCCCCATCGCTTGGAAGAGGCCGGGGATCCAGACCTTGGTCCTGGGGTCCAGGATCTGGGAGGTCGTGGCAATCGTGAACTCGGCCGCTTTTTTGCCGGTCAGCAGGTAATTGAAGAGGTCCGGCATGAAAAGGAGGTCGGCGGCGGCGTCGAGCAGGGGCGATCTATCGCGGACCATGGCGTAGACCTGGAAAAGGGTGTTGAAGGGCATGAACTGGATGCCCGTCGCCTCGTAGAGGGCCGAGCGCGGCACGAGCTTGAAATAATCCTCCATGGCCCCGATGTTCCTGTGGTCGCGGTAGCAGAAAGGCAGGCCGAGAAGATTCCCGTCCCGGCCCAGCAACCCGAAGTCGACCCCCCAGGTATCGACGCCGATGCTTTCCGGCCTGGCGCCCATGGCGGCCGCGCCCTCCCGCATGGCCGTTTTCATCTCGTCGAAAAGGGCGTAGACGTTCCAGTGGATGTGCCCGGAGAGGGAAAGCGGCGTGTTGGGGAAGCGGCGGATCTCATGGACGCTGAGCCTGCCGCCGTGGAGCGTCCCGAGGACGGCCCGGCCGCTTTCGGCCCCCAGATCGAAGGCCAGGAAATGGGCCGGGTTCGTTGTTCGCGGCATTCTTGAGACTCGCGCTCTTTATATATTCTGAAAGGCGCATGTTTTCAAGCCTGGAAATTCGGGACATAACCCTTTTCTCTTGAAAAGGGATTGTGTCCCATGAATTTCCAGACCGGGAATTTAGGGCGAGTTTTGAAATACGCCGCCGTTTGGCCTAATATATGAGCCGACGGTCATGACCGGCCGCGATGAGGACACATGGCTTTCGAGGATAAACTCAAGCAGTTGAGGCGCGAACGGGAAGCCCGCAACCGCGCCCAGAAGATCCAGATGACGTGGGAGACGATCGACGAGGACGCCGGCATTTCGGTCAAGGAAAAACTCGAGCGCCTGATCGCCCTGACGGACAAGGGACGGGGCATGGCCGTTCGATCCGAGGCCCGGCCCGTCGAGGCTAAGCGCCGCGAACCGGTCCAGGTTTTCGAGAATTCCTACGCGCTCGGCACCCGCTACGGTCAGATACCCATCTCGATGGGCCTTCAGATCCCCGGCCATATCCTCGGTTTCCTCAGCCGCGACGGCGCGTTCGGTGGCCTCGACCTTTCGTCGGCCGTCTTCCTCGACCTCGAGACGACCGGTCTCGCCGGCGGTACGGGCACGCTGCCTTTCCTCATCGGCCTGGCCTATTACCGGGACGAGCGCTTCAAGGTGACCCAATTCTTCCTGAGCGAGATGGCCGAGGAGGACCGCCTCATCCGCGAGCTCGCCCAGTTCATCCACGACATGGGGTTCAAGTCTATCGTCACTTACAACGGCAAGGCCTTCGACATGCCTCTCGTCGAGACGCGCTTTGCCATGCACCGGACGCCCTGCCCTCTCCGGGGACTGCCTCACCTCGACTTTCTTTTCTCTGCCAGGAGCCTGTGGAAGCACAAGCACGACAGCTGCCGGCTCTTCAACCTGGCCCAGCAGATCGTCCAGGCCGAGCGGTCCGAGGACATCCCCGGCGCGGAGATCCCGCTCCGCTATTTCCAGTACATCCGGAACGGCGATTTTTCGCTCATCGACCCCATTCTCTACCACAACCAGGAGGACCTGCTGTCGCTCCTGGGGGTCGTCGTGGCCGGGGCCGTCCTCGTCGAAAGGAACCGCGAGGGCGCGGAGAGGGGAGAGGACGACGCCATGGACCTCTACGGTGTGGCCAAGCTCTTCGAAAGGGCGGGCGACACGACGACTTCGGCGGCCCTCCTCGAGAAGGCCCTGGCCGGAGGGCGGGGCCTGACGGCCGAGGTGTCCCAACACGCCCGGAAGAAACTCTCCCACCATTTCAAGAAGAACAAGGACTGGGAGAAAGCGCTGGCCTTCTGGCAGGACATGGCCGCCGGGGAAGAGGTCGACTGCTTCCGGGAATTGTCGATGTATTTCGAGCATACGGCCCGGGACTACGGCGAGGCCATCCGCGTCGCGACGGAGGGCTTGGCTTTGTCGAAGGGGAAATCCATGGCCGCTGAGAAGGACTTCGAGAAGCGGATCGCCCGCCTCAAGGGCAAGATGGCGAAAGGGAAGGGGATCGCGGGACAATGAAGGCCATGGTCCTAGGCGCCTTCCGGCCGGCGGCCGAGAACCCACTCGAATTGAGGAATGTGCCGGTACCGATCGTCGGGCCGGAGGATATTTTAGTCAAGGTGCGCTTTTGCGGCGTCTGCCATACGGATTTGCACGCGGTCGAAGGCGAACTCGCGGATGCGAAACCGCCCTTGATCCCCGGGCATGAAGTCATTGGTGTCGTGGAAAGGGTGGGGGAGAGGGCGGCAAGGTTCAGGGTGGGCGATCGCGTCGGCGCGGCCTGGCTTCGATCGACGTGCGGGGCTTGCCGGTTCTGCCGGAGCGGCCGTGAGAATCTTTGCGAGACTGCGCGATTCAACGGCTACCATGCCGACGGCGGCTACGCCGAGTTCATGGCCCTGCCCGAGAAGTTCGCCTATGCCGTTCCCGAGCGGTTTTCGGATGAGGAAGCCGCTCCGTTGATGTGCGCCGGGATCGTCGGCTACCGGGCGCTCGAGCTCAGCGGCATTCAACCCGGCGGGACGCTCGGACTCTATGGCTTCGGCGCCTCGGCCCACATCGCTATCCAAATCGCCAAACACCGGGGCGCGCAAGTCTATGTTTTTTCGAGAGGCGCTAAGCATAGGGCTCTGGCCCGGGAGCTCGGAGCGGATTGGGCCGGGATGGCGAAAGATGATCCTCCCGCGAAGCTGACGAACGCGATTATTTTCGCGCCGGTGGGCGGTCTCTACGTCGACGCCCTGCGGGTTCTCGACAGGGGAGGGACGGTGGCTTCGGCCGGCATCCACATGTCGCCCATCCCCGAGATCGACTACGGCAAGTACCTTTACTACGAGCGGAAAATGATGAGCGTCGCCAACGCCACCCGGAAGGACGGGGAGGAGTTGCTAAGGGTTGCTGCTGAGATCCCCGTCCGAACGACCATCCAGACGTTTCCCCTCGAGGCGGCCAACGATGTCTTGCGGCAGCTCAAAGCAGGCAAGATCAACGGCGCCGCAGTCCTTCAGGTCAGCTGAGCTTCGACATCGCGAAATTCTCACCTGGCGAACCGGTGGAGACCGAATTCCCGCGCCCATCTCATGGCTTCCCCGAACTCGGCTGCTGTGATCACCCGGTTGATCTCCGGGTGCTTCGGCGCATCGTATTCCGGCCGGTATTGCCGCATGACGTTGACATAGCTCTCCCGCGACAGCTCCTGGGCGATGAACCGAAGGACGTCCCGGCTTCCCGCGACGCGCCGGGGCAGGACAAGATGCCGGACGAGGAGCCCCCGGACGGCGACGCCTCGCTGGTCGGTGCGGAGAACGCCGACCTGACGGTGCATCTCCCGGTGGGCTTCTCGGGCATAGTGGGGGTAGTTGTAGGCTTCAGACGAATACTGGCCGGCCTTGGCCGGGTCCCAGTACTTGAAATCAGGCATGTAGATGTCGATGACGCCGTCGAGGCGCCGGAGAACATCCGCTTTTTCGTAACCGCCCGTATTGTAGACCAGAGGGATCTTCAAGCCGGCGGAAGCGGCCAGCACGAGGGCGGACACGATGCTCGGAACGTAGTGGGTGGGGGTCACGAGGTTGATGTTATGACAGCCGAGTCCCTGCAGGCCGACCATTATGGATGCGAGCCGCTCGTCCGCGATTTCCTCGCCGGCGCCCTCGAGGCTGATATCGGCATTCTGACAGTAGAGACATCGCAGGCCGCAGTTCGAGAAGAATATCGTGCCCGACCCGCTTGTTCCGATTAAAGCAGGCTCTTCGCCGAAGTGCGCGAACGCGTTCGAGACCTTGACCTTGTCGGAGGCCCGGCACTTTCCAAGCACTCCCTTTGTCCTGTCCACCCGGCAGTCCCGGGGGCAGAGAGAGCAGTTCCGGTAGATTTCACGGAGTTCCTCCGCCCTCGTCTTGAGTTCGCCATTCTCGTAAAGCCCGAGGTAGGAAGGGAGATCGGTTGAAGCCCCTCTGTTGGAGCCCGAGTGAAGCTTGGGGCCTCTCCGGGTCCCGGCAAAAAGGAGGGGAAGGCGAACGGCGTCCTTGAGGAAATCCCGTCGCGACCCACCAACCATGGCGCACTCTCCTACTTAGATATAGAACCCTAACCGGTCATTGTCAAACCCGCAGGAGATCCGGGATCCGTGTCGAATGATGGCGCCGCCGGGGCATCCCTCCTCGCAAAGAGGCTGTCGGGGCCACGAGGACCGTTTGTTCGCGCTGAACGTCCCGTCCGGTCTTCGCACGCCCGGAGGATCGATTGCAAAGGGAGGCGCTTTACGCTATATTATGCCCGATTTCCGTACTTGCGCGCCCGTAGCTCAGTTGGATAGAGCGTCTGACTACGAATCAGCAGGTCGGGTGTTCGAGTCACCCCGGGCGCGCTTCCTTTTCCCCTCAGTTATCTCAAAAAAATCAATAACTAATTTTCTAAAGACGAGATAAATCTCTCACTCAGCGGATGAAGAATTCAGTGGGCGCAGTTTTCGGACTTAGGTTTTCTCGGTTCCCGGTTCAACTTTTTTCATGCTTCGACAGCAGCACGTCTGGTAAAAAAGGCTCATGATAGCCAGGATCGCGGCTGCGGCGACGATCACCCATTTAGCCCATATGGCAGGCCACCAGAATACGGCCAAAACAACGACGGCCGCGGCCAACACGAACCGGCAGAAACAGAGTTTCATGATAACTCCTCCTTCTTCAACGAGATTCGATAATTATAAGGCCAAACATGATTTTATAGCAACGTCAATACCCGCGATCCTTTGGGCGGCCAGGGCCGCCGTCGAGAACGCGGCTTGCAAATTGTATCCGCCGGTATCCCCGTCGATGTCCAGGACCTCGCCGACGAAGAAGAGGCGGGGAACAAGCTTGGACTCCATCGTCTTCGGATCTATCTCGGCCAGGGATACGCCGCCTCGGGTCACCATGGCCTCATGAATTCCCCCGAGTCGGCCGACCACGAAGGGGCATCCGGTCAGGAGCTCGATAAGGGCGGAGCGGTCTTTCCTGGAGAGATGGGCCCCGGTCAGATCAGGGTCGATCCAGGCCAAAGTCAGGAGCTTGTTAACGAACCTTTCGGGCAGATCATAGGCCGTCAGGACCGTCCAGACCCGCGCCTTTCCGGCAGCGGAAATGCGGTTCAGCAAGTTCTCTTTTACTTTCTGATGATCAAGGCCAGGGAGGAAAGATATTCTGAGAGTATCACCCGGACGGATAAACCTGGAAAAATCGAGGATCCCCGGCCCGGACAACCCGGAATGGGTCAATAGCACGTCTCCGGTGTGCCGCTTGACCTTTTGCCCGGCGCGATAAAGGGAAATGATCACAGCCGCAAAAGAAATCCCGGCTAGGTCCGAGAATCGGTAGTCCTCGATGGTCACCGCGGCCAGCGCCGGGCTCACTTCCGTTACGCTATGCCCCAAGGTTCGAGCGAAAACATACCCGTCTCCCGTCGAGCCCGTGGCCGGATAGGTGATGCCTCCGGTCGCAATGACCAACTGATCGGCGCGATAAGTTCCCTGGGCTGTCCGGATCGAAAATCCATCGTCCACGACGGAGACCTCCAAGACCGGGTCCCCGCATCGAATCTCCACATGGGCGGCAGTACATTCCTTGACCAGAATATCCAAGATCCCGGACGCCTTCCGGGACTGGGGAAACACTTTTCCGCCGGGCTCCGTCTTTAGAGGAAGTCCCCGTTCTGTGCAGAATGCGATCAAGTCCCGATTTTGAAAGTTCATTAAGGCGGGTTTGAGAAACCGGCCGTTGTCTCCATAATGGGAAAGGAATGATCCGATCTCCTCATCATGGGTGATATTGCATTGCCCCAAACCGGAAAGGAGGAGCTTCCGGCCCGGGTGGGACTTTTTTTCCACGATCAGGATCCTTCGCCCGTTTCCCGCCGCCTTCAAGGCGCAGAAGAGTCCGGCCGGACCGCCGCCGATCACGACCAGCGAATACTTTTCCACTATTTCCCCACCTTGACCCACCGGCCGGACTTGTTCGATTCGACGGCGGCGTCGACGACGCACATCATTTCGTGGCCGGTCCGGAAATCGGGGAAGGTCGCCTTATAGGGCTTTCCTTCCCGTTTCGCTGCCAAAGCTTCGTAGTAATCCCGGAACAGGTTGAATACGGCGTCGTGGTAGCCCATGGGATGGCCGGTGGGCAAGGCGGCGTATTTCCGCGTTTCCGCAGCCTGCTGAAGCGAGGACTCGTAGAAAACCTCGTTGGCCTTCTCGCGGTGGCCGATCCAGAGGGCGTTGGGGTGGACGTGGCTCCAGGCGTAGGATTCCTTCGAGCCGAAGACCTGGAGATCGATGTCGACCTTGCGGCCGGCCGCGGCCTGGCAAGTCGTGAAGTTCCCCCGAGCTCCGTTCGCAAGCTTGAGAAAAAGGGAGGCGTAGTCGTCGAGCTCGATGCCGACCTCTTCCGATTCGCCCGCCTGCCCGGCGCCGAAGGACAGCGGACCCGCTTTCGGTTTGCGCCGTTTGGGCAGGCAAGTGTGGAGCTCGGCCATGACCTCGACGATCTTCTGCCCGGTGATGAACTGGACGAGGTCGCACCAGTGACTGCCCAGGTCGGCGACGACGTTGGCCTTGCCCGCCACCTTGGGGTCCAGGCGCCAGGAGTAGTCCGTCTCGTAGAAGAGCCAGTCCTGGAGGAAATGACCGACGAATGCCCGGACGTCTCCTAAGTCGCCCCGTCGCGCCCTTACCGCCGCTTCCTGGACGACCGGGTAATACCGGTAGCAGAAATTGATCGCGGTCAGAGTTCCGTGCTTTTCCGCCAGCTCCACGAGCTTCGCGGATTCCCGGGAATCAAGGGCCAGCGGTTTTTCGGACAGCACCTCTTTTCCGGCCCGGATGGCTTTGGCGTTGAGGTCGAAATGGACGTTGTTCGGGGCGCAGTTATGGACGACCTCTATCCCGGGATCGGCGATCAGTTCATCGGCGCTTCCATAGACCCGAGAGATCCCGAATTTTCCCGCCGCGGACGTGGCCAGGTCCTTGTTCGTGTCGGCGACGGCCGCGATCTCGACACCGCCGAGGCGCCGGAGCATCTCCAGGTGGACCATCCCGATATAACCCGTTCCGATGAGCCCGACCTTGATCGTCTTCATGTGTCCCTCCGTTCTCGGGACAGCATAAACCATCCGGGGGCCATTTGGCAAAGAAGGCGCCGCGAGGCAAAAAAAACCTCACCCCACGGGGGGTGAGGCACAGGAGGTAACGGAAACTCGCGCTTTACTTATTAGAATCCGATGCCGACTAGGGCCATCATGGACCTGTTCTTCCAGGATAAATCATCTTCAGGGGACACAGGTATCCAGATGTTCCTGAGCCCGTAGTTGTAGCGGCCTTCGATCGAGATGGAGATGCCGGGCAGTTTGAATTTCAAGCCGCCGCCGCCGATGACGCCGTAGTCGTACTTCTCGTAATTATCGCCCAGGTCGGCGGGGTCTCCGACCACAACACCATCAACCAACGTGACTCCCCTGGCCCTAAAAAGATAGGAACCGTAGCCTCCGGCGCAGATGAAGGGACTAATGGGGCCCAGGGGGATGATGTTCAGTTTGAGGAGGAGGGGCACCTGGATGTAATCGAACCGAAATTCTAATCCGCTCCCGTCGATGACATTCCTGCCGCCCATCCGGACGTAGAGGACTTCGGGCTGGATCGCCAGGGGGCCGAATCCGAGGCTGAAGAAGATCCCGCCCACAGGGGAGCGCAGGTTCTGGAAGGCGAAGGGAATCGGGCCGGCCGATGTGAGCGTGAAGTTGGACAACGCATAACCGCCCTTGATACCGAATCCGGCTGAGAGACTCTGGGGAAGAAGCGCGGCTACGCTCAGGACGGCCAGGGACACGATCATAAGTCTTTTCATGTAAGCCTCCTGCAAGTGTATCGGTCGGCTTCCATTATAATCCGCTCGCTTCAGGGGTCAATCATCTTCCAGGGGGTTCTCAGGGGTGAAAAATCGGCCTCGGGGCTAGCCTCCTGGGGGGATGGCCCGGTTGACCGGCTTCGATTTTCCATGTTATAAGCCTTGAAAGGAGTCTCCCCGCGCCATGGACCTATTCGCCCTCGAAGAACTCGTCATCGTCCTGGCGGCCTCCGTCCTTATCATCTATCTTTCCCATAAGCTTAAATTGCCCTCGGTCATCGGGTTCCTTCTGACCGGAGTGCTCATCGGGCCGGGCGGCCTGTCCCTGATCAAAAATACCGGGACCGTCAATATCTTGGCCGAGATCGGCGTCGTCATGCTCCTTTTCACCATTGGTCTTGAATTCGAGCCGGCCCGGCTCAAGCGGATCCAGAGAAATTTCTGGGCGGGGGGCGGGCTCCAGGTCTCGCTGACGACGGCGGCCTGCGTCGGCCTCATCGTCGCCGTTTTCGGGGTCGGCTTCCGGGAGGCCCTCTTCTACGGCTTTCTCGTCTCGCTGAGCAGCACCGCCCTCGTGCTGAAGATCCAGTCCGACCGTGGCGAGACCGACGCCCCCCAGGGCCGGATCTCCCTCGGCATCCTGATCTTCCAGGACATCGCCATCGTGCCCATGATCGCCCTCGTGCCCGTCCTGGCCAATGCCGGCAGCGTTTCGGCCGGGGCCATCGCCCTGCGCTTCGGTTTGAGCGCGGCCGCGATCGCCGCCGTCTTCGCCGTCGCCCGGTTCCTCATGCCCCGGGTCCTCCACCTCGTCGTCCGGACGCGCATCCGCGAGGTCTTCCTCATCGCCACGCTTTTTATCTGCCTGGGCATGGCCCTGCTGACTTCAGAGCTCGGGCTGTCGCTCGCCCTCGGCGCCTTCCTGGCCGGGGTCATCCTGGCCGAATCCGACTACAGCCACCAGGTCGTCTCCGACGTCCTGCCCTTCAAGGACGTCTTCAACAGCCTGTTCTTCATTTCCGTCGGGATGCTCCTCGACACGGGGGCGGTCTGGAAGTTCAAGTTCACCGTTCTCGCGCTGGTCGCATCCATCCTCCTGCTCAAGGCCATGGTCGTGGTCCTGACCGTGTCCGCTTTGGGTTACGGGCCGCGGATCGCCCTGATGACGGGGCTGGCCCTGGCCCAGATCGGGGAATTTTCCTTCGTCCTCGCTGGAGTCGGCCGGGTCAACGGCCTTCTCGCGGACGACATCTTCCAGGCCTTCATCGCCTCGTCCATCCTGACCATCCTGGCGACGCCGCTCCTCATCCAGATATCTCCGACCCTGGCCGACCGGAGCGAGCGGGCGCTGCGATGGAAGAAGAGGATCGCCGCCGCCGGCGAGAAGTCCGGCCGGGACCTCAAGGGCCACGTCATCATCGCCGGATACGGCCTCAACGGCAAGAACCTCGCCCACGTCCTCAAGGAGGCCGGGATCGGCTACGTCATCCTCGAGCTCAACCCGGTCACGGTCAGGTCCGCGGTGACGGAGGGGGAGCCCATCATTTTCGGCGACGTCTCCAGCCGGACCATCCTCGAGGAGGCGGGAGCGAGACGGGCCAATGGGATCGTCTTCGCCATCTCCGACCCGCTGATGACGCGGCGGGGTGTCAAAGCGGTCCGGGAGCTCAACCCGGACCTTTTTATCATCGTCCGGACCCGCTTCGCCTCGGAGATCGACGGACTCCTCAGTCTCGGGGCCGGCGACGTCATTCCCGAGGAGTTCGAGACCTCCATCGAGATCTTCACCCGGGTCCTCGAAAAATACCACGTGCCGCGGAACATCATCGACGCCCATGTCAAGGTGCTCCGCGGCGAATGCTACGGCATGCTCCGCGGGGCCTGCCTCGCCATCCGGCCCGCGGCAGAGAGGATCGCCGACCTCCTCGCGGCAGGGACGGCCGAGACATTTTTCGTCGGCAAGGATGCCTGGCCCGCCGGCAAGACGCTTGGCGCTATCGACCTCAGGGGCCGGACAGGGGCAACCGTGATCGCCGTGGTCAGGGGCGAGGACTCCTTCACCAGCCCGGGAGCGGAATTCGAGATCCGGGAGCGGGACACCCTGGTCCTGGTCGCCAGCCACCGCGACATCGACAGGGCTTTTCTCTATCTGAAGGTCGGAGAGACGGACGGACCGGGCCCTCCCGGTGGAGGCGCCTGAGCTTGGACGTTCGGCCGTGGCCGTCGATCCTGCTCGTGGGTCCGACAGGCTCGGGAAAGACCCCGTTGGGCGATGAGCTTGAGCGGCGAGGGTTTTTCGGCAGGCGATGCGTCCATTTCGATTTCGGATCGAACCTCAGGGCGATCGCCGCGGCCCCGGAAAGGGCAAACATCCTCACGGCCCCGGAATTCGAGTCCGTCCGGACCTCCCTTGCGACGGGCGCCCTCTTCGAGGACAAGGACATGCCCATGATCGTCAAGATCGTGGAACGGTTTGCCGAGGCCCGGGACCTGACGCCCGATTCACTGCTCGTCCTCAACGGCCTGCCCCGGCACAGGAAACAGGCCGAGGATTTGGCCGGGGTCGTCGCCGTCGAGCGGGTCATCCAGCTTGAGGCGCCCGCGGCCGTGATACGGGAGAGGATCCGGCTCGATCCTGGCGGGGACAGAGCGACGAGGGCCGATGATCGGCTCGAGGAGGTCGAGAGACGGCTGGCCGTTTTCCGCGAGCGGACGGTTCCGCTCGTTTCCTACTATCGCGAGCGGCGGGCTCTTGTCGTCGAGATCCCGGTGACGTCGTCCATGACCGCGGCGGAGGCCTATCAAACTCTCGTCGAACGCCTGGCCCTTGATCCCTGATCGGGCGTTGTGACTATCCCGGGTCTTCAGGCGGTTCTGACGCCACGCGCTTTGGCTGTGAGGGGAACCATCCGGAGCCCCCGTAGCGGAGGGGGACCCGCCGCTTACGGCGGGGGAACCGCCGGGACTGGTTCCCGGGGGGGCCGGGGGACGCGGATGGTTCCCCTCACAGCCCGCGTAGCGTCAAGCGGCCGCCCAGCCACTGAACGATAATCCTGTTGACAGGAGCGCGGCGGATTGCATACATTCATATTCCTGAGACCATTCGGAGAGGAGACTAACTTGAACAAACCCCGATTTAAAAAGATCGTCGGCCGAGGACTCGTCCTTTCGGTCGTCCTGCTCGCCATTTTTTCGTTTGTCTCGGCGCAGAAGCCCCAGGCCCCGCTCGGGGCGGCCGCCCAGGCCTGGGTCGACGACCCCGAAAGCTGTACGTCCATCCAGGTCGGCCGCCTGGCCACCGTTGACGGATCGGTCATCACCTGCCACACCTGCGACGGCCCCTACCGTCAATGGGTGAACATCGTCCCGCACCAGAAATGGCCGGAAAAATCCATGAACAAGATCTACTCCGGCAAGATGCACACGGAGACGTCGACGGATCTTCGCGGCATCGTCCAGACGGGCGAGATCCCCCAGGTCGCGGAGACCTACCGCTTCATGAACACGGCCTATCCGGCTATGAACGAGCACGGCCTGGTCATCGGCGAGACGACGATCGGCGGCCGGCGTGAGCTCGTCAACACCGAAGGCATGTTCATGATCGAGGAGATCGAGCGTGTCGTCCTCGAGCGCTGCAAGACGGCCCGCGAGGCCATCAAGCTGGCCGGAGAGCTCGTCAAGCAGTACGGCTACGGCGACTACGGGGAATGCATCACTATCGCCGACGGCAAGGAAGTCTGGCACTTCGAGATCATGGGCGCCGGGCCGCTGGAGAAGGGCGCTGTCTGGGCGGCCGTCCGCATCCCCGACGACCACGTCGGTATCTCGGCCAATATCCCCCGGATCGCCGAGATCAATCTCAAGGCCCCCGACCACTACATGGCTTCGGACAACGTCTTCCAGCTGGCCCAGGACATGGGCTGGTGGGACCCTAAGAGCGGCAAACCGTTCAAGTTCTGGGAAGCCTACAACGGCCGCAAGCCGTTCTCGACGCGCGAATTCTTCGTCCTCAGCACCCTCGCGCCCTCGCTCAAGCTGACCATGGACATGGCGGAACTGCCATTCTCGGTCAAGCCCGAGAAGAAGCTCTCGGTCCGCGACGTCCTGGCCATGTACCGCGATCCGTACTCGGGGACCGACCTCGACATGACCAAGAATCTGCTCGTGCCGAAAGGGCGGCCGAGAGGGCAGGGGGGAGATCCGGCCGCCGCTCAGCCGGCCGCGCCCGAGATGATGCCGAGCCCCCTGGCCAGCGCCTGGATGTCCCGCGACGTGATGAACCTCGTCAACACGCTCAAGCCGGGGACGATCACGCCCCAGCGGACGATCCCGATCTCGGGCTGCGCTTATGCCACCGTCATCCAAGTTCGGGGCTGGCTGCCGCCTTCGGTCGGGGCCATCTGCTGGTTCGCCTTCGACAACCCGGCTATGAGCGCCCGCATCCCGGTTTTCGCGGGAACGACCGAGCTGCCGCCGAGCTTCGAGATCTGCGGGCAATACCGATTCCGTCTGGATTCGGCGGCCTGGGCCTTCCGCCGGGCCAACCGCCTGGCGACTCTGAAGTGGGGAGCGACCAAGAAGACGGTCGAGGACACGATCGCCGAATTCGAAAACAGGGCCTTCGCCGACCTGCCCATGCTCGAGAAGAAGGTCCAGGAGATCTTGGCCGGCAAAACGCCGGACAAGGAGCCGTTCACGGTCGAGCAATACCTGACGAAGTACACCAACGACACGGCCCGCGCCGCCATTCAGAAGTACCTGGAACTTGGAGACAAGTTCTGGATGCTCATCGCCATGGGCATTTAGGCTATAGCGCGTACTTGAACAGGTTCATCCCGGCCGGGAGCTTGGCCTTCTCCTTGTAGATATTCCAGTAATAGGCCTTGGCCTCGGCCAGTTTCGCGTAGAGCGGGTGCCCCGTGTCGGGGAGATGCGTGGCCGTGACCGCGTTATTCTTATCCACGCAGAGAAGCTTCCGGCAGCGGTTCATGATCCCGGCCGTGCCGATGCTCGCGGCCACGACGAGCTCCTGGGATCGGACCCTCTGGACGAGCTCGCCGTACGTGACGTGCCGCTCCTCGACCTTGACGTCCATCTCCCTCAGGATGGTCACCATGCCCTGGATGGTGATCGAGGGCAGGATGAGCTCGCTCTCGGGGATCTTGACCACCGTCCCGTCGCGGAAACCGAAGAGGCAGCACGAGGAGTCCCATTCGGTGACGAACCGTTCCTCGAGCGGGAGGTGGGTCTTGTCGTCGAGGAAGAGCGCGGCCGCGGCTTGCGGATCGACGTCCTTGGCGGCGTCGATGGCCTTCAGGCTGATGAGGTAGTTGATGCCCAGCTTGAGCCAGCCGGTCTTGTTCGCGGCCGTGGCCCGGACCATGTGCGGGATGATGACGCCGGTGAACGGCTCGCCGAGGTAGTTGTCGTAGCGGCAAAAGAGGGCCCGGATGGCCGGCTGGCTGGGGAAGGTGACCCCCATGGATTGCTCCTCGTCCACCGTGAACGGCCTGAGATAACCCTGGGCGCCCTGCTCGGCCATCTCTTCGAGGAAGGCCCGGATGGCCGGGTCCTTGAAATACTGATGGACGATGATCGTCTCCATCTCTTCGACGGAGGGGATGATCGCCGCCTGGTCCCGGCTCAGGTTGAAGGCGATGCCGCGCCGGAGCCTCTCCAGGTTCTTGTGCCAATTGAGGAAGTTGACTTCGAGCCGCCCGGCCGTGTTCTTCTTGCAGAAAAACCGGATGCCCTCGAAGCAGAGGAATGTGGAATAGAAGATCGAACGGGACACGGCGTAGACCTTGGCGTCGGACTCGAGGATGTCGAACTGCTTCTCCGGGAGAAGATAGCGCATCTGCCGGGGGGCCCATTTCACGCCTTCGAATTTAGCCATGAGAACGCTCCTTGGTTGATGCCCGGCCTACTTGACGACGGGCTTCAGGTGCTCGATGAAATACTCCACCCGGCTCTCGCCGTAACGCGGGAAGGCGATGCCGTGCTGCTGCTCGGGGTAGATCATCATGTCGAACTTCTTGTTTTCCTTGAGCAGGGCCTGGACGAGCTGGATGGTGTTGCCGGGGTGGACGTTGTCGTCGACCGCGCCGTGATGGATGAAGAGCTTGCCCTTGAGGTTCTTGGCGTAGGTCAGGCAGGAGCCCTTCTCGTAGCCGTCGGGGTTGTCCTGGGGCCGCCGCATGTAGCGCTCCGTGTAGATGGAGTCGTAATTCCGCCAGTCGGTGACGGGCGCGCCGGCGACGCCGACGTGGAAGACATCGGGCTCCTTGAGCAGGGCGAGGCAGGTGAAATAGCCGCCGTAGGAATGGCCGGTGACGCCGACCCGGGTCGTGTCCGCGTAGGGCCGCTGGCCCAGCGCCTTGATGAAGGCAACGTGATCCTCGAGTTCGACCTGGCCGAGCTTCATGTAGTGGAGGTTCTGGAAGGCCTTGCCCCGTCCGGAAACGCCCCGGTAGTCGCAGACCGCGACGAGGAAGCCGAGCTGGGCCAGGGCCTGGTTGCCGTCGGCCATTTTGTAGGTGTTGTTGACGCCCTTCGCGCCCGGCCCGCCGTAGACCGAGAGAAGGAGCGGATATTTGTCCTTGGGATCGAAGTGGGCCGGGAAATAAACCAGCCCGTCGAGATCGTACTTGCCGTCGGCGGACTTGAAGGTGAAGCGCTCCGGCTTGATGAGCTTGAAGTCGAGGAATTCCTTGGTCGGAACGGAGGTCGCCAGGACTCGGACCTCTTTCCCGTCGGCCTGGCAGAGCGTCGACTTCATGGGCTGGTCGAAGCTCGAGAAGGCGTCCGTGTAGTAGTCGAAGTTGGGGGAGAAGCCGACGTTATGGGAGCCGGGCTCCTTGGTCATCTTGGCGAAACCCGTGCCGTCGAGCTTGACCTTGTAGGCGTAGCTCTCGGTGCCGTTCGCTTCGAGGCCGCTGAAATAGACCCAGCCGCGGGCTTCGTCGACGCCCTGGATCGAACGGACCGGAAGCTTGGCGCTGGTCAGCTGCTTGAGGAGCTTGCCGGTCAAGTCGAAGAGGTAGATCTCGCGCCAGCCGCTCCTCTCCGAGGTCCACAGGAACCGGAGGTTGTCCTTGAGGAAGATGAGGTCGGTCTGCTCGTCGATATAGCAGGGGTCTTCGTCGGTGAGGAAAAGCCGCGTTTTCCCGGTGGCCGGGTCGGCGGCGAAGAGCTCGACCTTGTTCTGCCGGCGGTTGAGGCGGTGGTAAGTGAATTCCCTGCCGTCGTTCGTCCACTGGCCCCGGTAGAGATAGACGTCGAGGTCGTCCCCCGTTTCCAGGCGGACGAGCTTTTTCGAGGCGATGTCGACGATGAAGAATCGGACGATCGGATTATTGCCGCCCGGCTTGGGATAGCCCAGCAGCTCGAAGCGAGGGATGGGTTGGACGTCGTGGACGATGGGGTATTTGGTGACCGGTTTCTCGTCGAACTGCATGAAGGCGATTTTCTTCGAGTCGGGAGACCACCAGAAGGCCTGGTACTGCCCGAGCTCTTCGGGGTAGACCCAGTCGGGGAAGGCGTTGCGGAGGTCTTCCGTCCCGTCCGTCGTCAGGGCCGTTTCGTTGCCGTCCATATCCTTGACGTAGAGATTGTAGTTCCGAGTATAGGCCCGGTACTTGAGGTCGGGCGAGAGGATATCGCCGTAGGCCCGGCCCCGGACGCCGACGATGGCCGGTTCCGGCTCGTAGAGGACGAGCTTCGAGGAGGCGAGGTCGTAGACGAACGCTTTGTTGAAGGCCGAAAACTGGATCTTTTTCCCCTCGTCCAGGTACTGGAAGCGATTGAAGAAGAGCTTGGCTTCCTGCCGTCCCGTCATGGCGTTCACCGCCGCCAGGAGCTTGGCGTCGTCGAAGAGGGGTGTTTTCTCGCCGGTGAGGATGTCGACCCGCTTGAAGGTCCCGTCCTCATAGATGTAGGAGGCCTTGCCGTCGGGCATCCAAACGAGTCCGGGCTGGCCCTCCATCTTGACCAGGGTCCGCGCCTCGCGGCGGAGCTTGTCGTAGAGGGCTTTCCCGACGATCCTGTCCTGGGCGAAGGCTTGCCCGGCGATGAGGACGACGAGCAGGAGGCCGAGGAAGGCGGCCGTTTTGGAATTCTTGCGCATGGTTTTTCTCCTCTCGGAAGCTCTATTCTATTTTTTCTTGGACGCCTCTTCAATCTTTTTCATGCCGGCCTGTCGTTTTCTTTCTCAAGCAGCAAGCCGTCTGAGCCCGCCAAGGAAGAGGTCCACGGTCGCGGCGTTGTCGTAATGGGCGAAGCTCGCCCGGCAAATCCCCTCGCGGCGGCCGAGGTGGCGGACGACGGCGGCCGAATAGTGGTTGCCGTCGGCGATTTGGACTCCGGAATCCTCCCAGAGCCTCTTCTTTGTTTCCGTGGCGCCAAGGCCGGCGATGTCGAAAGCAAAGGTCGGGACGCGCTCGCCGGCCCGGGCCGGTTCTGTGATCCCGAAACAGCGGAAGCGGCTGGGGTCGAATTTCCGGAAGCCCTCGAGGACCCGGAGCGTGAGTCCCGTTTCGTATTCGGCTATGGCCGTCATGACAAAGCGGAGGTTGGACGCCCGGTCGGCAAAAGCGGCCGCTGGGCCGGCGGAGGTCAGGGACCGTCCCCATTGGTCCCCAATGGGGGCTGCTTCCGTTTGGGGAATGTCTCTCTTGTGAGCGATGAGGCCGTCGGGCTTAAGGGACTGTCCACGAAGGGGACTGTCCCTCTTGAGGGCGACAAGACTGGCCAGCCAGAGCAGATATTCCAGGGCGGCTCCGAGGGCGGCCAGGGACATATTGTTCAGCATGCCCATCTCGAACTTCCAGGGCGGCTCGTTCTTGTTCGTTTCGACGCGGTAAGGGCGGAGCCTCTCGAGCAGGGCGGCCTTGCCCCAAAGGACGCCCTGCATGGGGCCGAAGACCTTGTAGCCGGAGAAGACGAGGAAGTCGCAATCGGCGTCACGGACGTCGAGGACGCCGTGGGGGGCGTGGTGAACAGCATCGACCGCGACGAGGCAATGCGGGGCCCTTTCGCGGACGGCGGCGATCGTCCGCCGCAGGGGGACGAGAGAGCCCGTCCCGTTGGAGGCCGAGGTCACGGCGAGAAGTCCGGTCCGGGCGTCGACGAGCGAGAGGAGGTGGCCGACGTCCAAGGTCCCTTCGGCCGTGACCCGGGCCCGCCTGACTTCGAGGCCGTGCTCCTGTCCCCAAACGGCTTCCCAGGGCGAAATGTTAGCCATGTGGTCGAGGTCGGTGACGACCAGGTTGTTTTCTGGCTTGAAGACGCCGCGCAGGGCATAGGCGAGGTTGAAAAGGGCGGCCGTAGCCGATTGGTGAAAGCTGATTTCACGGCCGTCCCCGGCGTGGAGGAAGTCGGCGGCCAGGTCCCGAACCCGGCTGTGGAGGCCGGCCGTTTCGGCTTCCCCAGCGACGACGATACCGGGCATCGGGTTGAGCCTTCGCTGGGCGTCGAAAGCTGCTTCGGAAGCGGTATCGACGGTCAGGCTCCCTGCCCCGGTGTTGAGGTAGACGCGCGGGTTTCCCTGAGAATCGCGGTCGATCATGGGGAAGCGGGCCCGGATTTTCGGGTTAAGTATTTCGAGGGGATGGGCCCGGTCCTGGGTGCTCATGGTTTGTCTCCTCTTCGGACAGCACACTGTATTAAAAGCAGCCTGGAAATTCAACTCCTTAAGAGGGACAGTCCCCTCCGGGGACAGTCCCTCTTAACCGCCAGTCCCTTTTAACCGCCCCCGCCCGTTGTTCACCTGACTTCAAGAGGGACTGTCCCCATTGGTCCCCAATGGGGGCTGTCCCTCTTCGCCATCGGCCTGAAGTCATTGACATGTCCAGTCCGGATGAATTACTAATGCCTCGATAGGAGTACCGTCATGAAGAAATTCCCGGCAATAATCGTAGTGACTTTCGCCCTTTTGGGGTATATCGCTGCGTGCAAGACGGAAAAGACCTCGGTATGGAAGCCGGTCGAGGGCCGGATCATGACCCGATGGGCGGCCGAGGTCAAGCCCGACCTGGTCCTTCCCGAATACCCGCGTCCGCAGATGGTCCGCGAAGAGTGGCTCAACCTCAACGGGCTATGGGACTACGCGATCGTGGCCAAAGACGCGGGCCGGCCCGCGGCCTGGGATGGAAAGATCCTCGTGCCGTTCGCCGTCGAGTCGGCGCTCTCGGGGGTCGGTACGCCGGTCGGGGCTGGGAAAGAACTCTGGTACCGGCGGACAGTCAAAGTTCCCAAGACGTGGCGAGGCGGCAAGGTCCTCTTGCATTTCGGGGCCGTGGACTGGGAGAGCACGGTCTGGGTCAACGGCCGCGAAGCCGGGACACACCGCGGCGGCTACGACCCCTTTACTTATGACATCACGGACGCGCTCGCTGTCGGGTCGAAACAGGAGATCGTCCTGCGCGTCCTCGACCCGACCGACGAAGATAACAGATCGATCGCTCGGGGTAAGCAAGTCATGAAGCCCCACGGCATTTTCTACACGGCCGTGACGGGCATCTGGCAGACCGTCTGGCTCGAGCCGGTGCCGAAAGCCTATATCACCCGGCTGAAAATGACGCCGGACATCGACCAAGAGACCCTCTCCTTCGAGTCCGCGGTTGCCGGGGACGTTGGGGGGACTTCCCTGGCCATCACAGTCGGATTGAGGGGTAACCCCGTGGCTTCTACAGAAGGCCCGGTCACCGCTCCCGCTATCGTGAAGCTCCCTCGGTCCGAGCTCTGGTCGCCCGATAATCCGGTCCTCTACGATATCAAAGCGTTTCTCAAGAAGGATGGTAAGGTCCTGGATGAAGTCGAGAGCTACGCCGGGATGCGGAAAATAGCACTGGGGAAAGACGACCAAGGCTATCTCAGACTTTTTCTGAACGGCCGGCCGCTCTTCCAACTCGGACCCCTCGACCAGGGCTGGTGGCCGGACGGCCTATACACCGCGCCGACCGATTCGGCCCTTCGCTACGACCTCGACGTGATCAAGGCCCTGGGGATGAACATGCTCCGCAAGCACGTCAAGGTCGAGCCGGACCGGCTCTATTATTGGTGCGACAAGCTGGGCCTTCTCGTCTGGCAGGACATGCCCAGCTCGCTATATGACCGCGAAGCCCATCCCGCCGACGTTCTCGCTGCAAGGGACGCCCAGTGGGAGGGCGAGTGGAAGGCGGTCATCGACACCCTCATCAACCACCCCTCGATCGTCATGTGGGTGCCGTTCAACGAGGGCTGGGGCCAGTACGACACGGAGAGGATCACGGCTTGGACCAAACAGTACGACCCGACACGTCTGGTCAACAACGCCAGCGGCTGGACCGATAAGGGCGCCGGGGACGTGAGCGATATCCACAGCTACCCGGGCCCGGCCATGCCGCCCGTGGAGGAGAAGCGGGCCGCTGTGTTGGGAGAATTCGGCGGGCTCGGCCTGCCTCTCAGCGGGCATCTCTGGCAGGCCGAGGGCAACTGGGGATACAGGAACTTCGACGACGTCAAGATCTATGAAGCCCGTTACACGGACCTCATTAAAAACCTTTACCCGCTCGTGGACAAAGGGCTGGCCGCGGCCGTCTACACGCAGACCTCAGATTGCGAAATCGAGGTCAACGGCCTGATGACTTACGACCGCGAGGTGACCAAGCTTGAACCTGCCAGGTTCGCCGCGCTCAACCGGGGCTACCTGCCGCCGCGATTCCTCAGCGACCAGACCCAATTCGCCGGGTCTTCGTTCGCGGTCGATCTCGCGGCGCGCGGTGGGGCCGCGATCCGCTATACACTCGACGGCTCCGAACCGGATCCGGAGTCGCCGGCTTATGAGAAACCGCTCGTCATCGACGGAGAGACGACCGTCAAAGCGCGCGCGTTCTGGCCCGACGGGGTCTCGAGCCTGGTCGAAAGCCGGACGTTCAAGCCGGCCGTGCCGCTTGCCGCGTCGGCCTCAGCCCCCGCAAAAAAGGGGCTGGCCTTCGAGTATTTTGAAGGCCGCTTCGACAAGCTGCCGGACTTCGGTGCGCTCTCGGCCGCCCGGACCGGGATGGCCCCCCGGCCGGACCTCGCCGCGGCCAAAGACAAGGACGAGTTCGCCCTGAGGTTCAAAGGATTTGTCCGCATCCCCGAAACCGGCGTCTATGTCTTTAACGTCAGCTCCGACGACGGGTCGAAGCTGTCGGTCGCCGGGAAAGAGATCATCGTCAACGACGGCGTCCACGGCATGACAGAGGAGAAGGCTGAAATAGCCCTCGAGGCCGGCTGGCATCCTTTCGAGCTCGTCTATTTCCAGGGCAGGGGAGGGCTGGGCTTGGATGTTTCGTGGCAGGGGCCGGGATTCGAGAGGACCCCGATCCCGGCCGGCGCCTTCGGGCGCTGACGGAACCGAAGGAGAAAAAACGGATGAGCAATGGCGCCGCTTATGTCATCATCAAGCAGAACGAATACATGCGGAAGTTCCGGAATGCCGGGGCGACGGACCCGATGCGGGCCAAGTCCCTAGCCGACCTCGGTATCAAGCCCAGCCGGATCTTCCAGAAGATGGAGGACAAGGCCATTTTCCTTCCCGGCCGGGCCCCCGGAACCTTTTACATTGACCCGAACGCCGCAGATGACTTCATCGAGAACCGGCGGAGGCGGGCTTTTTTCCTGTTGCTGCTGGCCTTGGCCGCGGCCGCCGTCCTGTTCTTCCTGGGCCGCCGATAGGGGTCCCCGGCCTTGCTAGGCCCGGGACTGCCGGTTTCCAGCACCGGCACTGCAAAGCCGGTGGGAAGCCCGGCCCCGGCCGCGCCGCCGGCGGACTCAGTACCCCATTTTGAGGGCCTGCGCCAAAGACCCCGCGGCGAAGGAGTAGGGAAGGCGGGCTTTCCGAAAATCGTTCCTCTCGAGGAGGATGTTTTTCGTTCCTTCACCCGAGAAAAGAAGGAACGTCCCCGTCCCTTCCGCCGCCCGGCAGTCGCGGATGAGGGCGTCCGCGACCTGGTGCAGGAAGACGGCCGGCGCCGAAGCCGCGCCGGGGGCTTGGACGGCCGTAACGCCGTCGAGCGTCAAACCTTGGACTTCCTCGAAGGCCAGACCGCTCTCCCATTTCGCCGAGCCCGGCGTCTCCCAGACGACCTCGACGTCCCGGATCCTCAGGTTCCGGGCCTGCTTGAAGACGAGGCCGTGGACGGCCTTATCGTAGGGCGCGTCCAGGTCGTGGGCGACAGTGAGCTTGACGTTCTCGAAGGAGATGTCGTCGAGCCACGAGTCGGGGTGGCCGTTGCAGATGCTCGAACCGTAGCCGCGGGCGATGACGTTCTGGATCTTGATGTTGCGGATGGCCCCTGCCGGCCTGTCCTTGTCCTTCGGCCAGGAAGCGTGGACCTCGCTCCGCTTTTTGATATTGAAGTGGAACGGCTCGCCGTCGCCCCACCAGAACCATTCGTGGCGGACGGTTTCGATGGTCAGGTTGGACAGTACGACGTTCTCGACCGCCCCGCCGTCGAAGGTCATGAAGGCGATGCCGCGGTTCGAACCGGTGATGACGCAGTTGTCGATGGTGACGTTGCGGATGCCGCCGATGTTGCCGTCGCAGAACTTGACGGCGCTCGAGGCCGAGCTCAGCCGGCAGTTCGTTACCGTGATGTTCTCGCAGGGCCGGGCCGGGCCGAACCAGTCCATGGAATAGAAGACCAGGGCGTCGTCGCCCGTTTCGATCGTGCAGTTCGAGATGCGGACGTCCTTGCAGCCGTCGGGGTCGATGCCGTCGGCCCAGACGCCGTCCTTGAGGCTCGAATAGATGAAAACGCCGTCGATGACCAGCCGTTCACAGGCGACGGGGTGGATCGTCCAGGAAGGGGAATTAAGGAACGAGACGCCGGAGATCCTGACGTCCGTGCAGCGGACGAGCAGGACCATCTTGCCCGTCTGGTCGGGCTTCGGGAAAGAGCGGAGGAGCGGCAGGCCGAGCGCCTCCATCTCGACCTGGTTCGGGCGGATGAAGTCGTCCTCATGGTCGCCCTTGAGGCGCCTGGCATAGCCGGCCTCGCCGTCGAAGACGCCGCGACCTTCGATGGTCACGCCGACGAGGTCCTCGCCGTAGAGGAGGGCGTCCTTGTCGAAGCGCGACTTGTCGTGGAGGGAATAGACGGTGGCGCCCGCTTCGACGCAGAGACGGACATGACTGCGGAGATGGATCGTCCCCGACGTGTAATCGCCCGGCGGGACGAGGACCGTGCCGCCGCCGGCCGCGGCGCAGGCGTCGACGGCCGCCTGAATGGCCTCCTGGGCCAGGTCATCCTTGACCCCCGTTGCGCCGAAATCCCTGATATTGAAGACCGCGTCGGGGGCCGCTGCCCGGGATGCGGGTCTTCCGCACCCGAAAAGAGCCAGGGCGAAGATGCCTCCAAGGGCGTTGGCGATAACCGTTTTTTTCGACATGTGATCCTCCATCGACCGGGACATTATCACGTACCCGGGCAATATTTCAACCCGTTCGCAGCCCCGGTCTGAAGCTCGGGGTTTGGCGCCGCGAACGTATCAACGGTCCTCAAGGCAGTCCAGTGTTGCCTGCCACCCTGCGCCTGGATTAGAATCCCGGTGTCGCCGCTACCGGGCGGCCAGAACGGACGAGTTTCGGGAGGAAGATATGAAAAGACGACAAGTGTTGAAAGACCTGCTGGCCGCCGGAGCGGCGTCGGGCGCGCTGGCGACGCTCGGACAAAGGTCGGCCGTCGCGGGAGTCCAGGCCGGAGCCGGGCCCGTCGTCGAAAAAGTAAAAACGGCCATGCTCTCCATGCAAAGACACGCCTGGGAGCAAGGTGTCGCGATGCAGTCCCTGCTCGAGTGGGGCGACCGCGACATGGTCGTCATGATGGCCCGCGAGGCGGTCCTGCGGATCTCGCCGGACGGCCGGCTGGGCCAGGTCTGGGATAACCACGGCGTCACCGACCCGGGGTCGAACGGCGAGGGGGTGATCTTCGCCGCGAAAGCCACCAACGATCCGGCTCTCAAGTCCGGGGCCGACCGGATGCTCGGATACTTCCTGAAAACGGCGCCCCGGACCAAGGATGGGACGTTCCATCATATCGACGACAAGCCCCAGGTCTGGATCGACTCGATGTACATGGCCCCACCCTTCCTGGCCCTGGCCGGGGCTCCCGCCGAGGCGGTCAGTCAGGTCGAGGGCATGCGCCGCCTCCTCTGGAACAAATCCGCCAGGCTCTTCTCGCACATCTGGGACGACGGCAAGAAGGCCTTCGAACGGGAGGCTTTCTGGGGCGTCGGCAACGGCTGGGCGGCGGCCGGAATGACCCGAGTCCTACGGGCGCTGCCCGAGAGCATGATAGCCGAGCGAAAGCGACTCGTCGGCTACATCCGCGAAGTCCTCGACGGCTGCCTCAAGCACCGGCGCCCCGACGGCCTCTTCCACGACGTCGTCGACAAGGCGGACACGTTCGTTGAGACGAACCTCTCCCAGATCTTGTCCTACACGATCTTCCGGGGCGTCAAGGGTGGCTGGCTCCCGCCATCCTTTCTTAAGGACGCCGAAACCATGAGGAAAGCCGCCCGAGCCAAGGTCGACGACCTCGGCTATGTCCGGGACGTCTGCGGCTCGCCAACCTTCGAGAAACCGGGCACGGCCACCGAGGGGCAGGCCTTCTTCATCCTGATGGAGGCGGCGGCGCGGGACCTCGGAGCCTGAGGCTCAACGTTTTTTCGTAAGCTCAGCGCAGCGGATGCCGCGCGGGTTGAAGCACTTGTTGCAGGAGATGCACTCGGACTTTCCCGTCGGGCCCTCCCGGAAATGTTTGACGAGGAAGGGGTCCCGGATGAGCGGCCGGCTGAGCGAAACGAGATCGGCCCGGCCCTCGCGGACGATCCTCTCGGCCACGGCCAAGGTGCGGATGCCGCCGAGGGCGAAGACGGGGACGCGGACCGCTCGCTTGATCCAGGCCGCGTTCTCTACGAAATACCCCTCCTCGTCTTCGCCCCGTAAACCGGCCCAGACGGAGCCGCGGCCGGCCTCGGCCATGCCGCCGCTCACCTCGATGCCGTCGATGCCCGCGGCCTCGATCATTCGGGCGACGCGGACGGCGTCCTCGAGGCCGAGGCCGCCTTCGAGGAAATCCGTCGAATTGAGCTTGACGATGACCGGGAAGTCCCGGCCGCAGGCGGCCTTGACGCCCCGGAGGACCTCGACGAGGACGCGAGACCTGTTTTCGACCGGGCCGCCCCATTCGTCGGCGCGCCGGTTGGTGTGGGGGGAGAGGAAGCTCGAAAGCAGGTAGCCATGGGCGGCGTGGAGCTGGACGCCGTCGAACCCAGCGCGCTTCGCGCGAGCCCCGGCCGATACGAAGTCGGCGATGAGGGTCCGGATCTCAACGGCCGATAGCTCGCGCGGCATGACTTTGGACGCCGGGTCGTAAACGGCGGAAGGAGAGACGGGGACACACCCGCAGAGCTTATCTTTCGTCTGCCGCCCGGCGTGGGCGATCTGCAGAAAGACGAGCGACGAGAAACGATGAACGGCCGCCGGAATGCGCGCCAGGCCCTCGACGAAGCGGTCGTCGAAGACCGCCATCTGACGCGGGCTGGCTTTGCCCGACGGTTGGACGTGGGCGTGGCCGGTGATGATCAACCCGACCTCGCCTTCGGCCAGCCGGGAATAGAGCTCGATGTGGGCGTCCGTGACGGATCCCTCGTCGTCGGCCATGAAGTCGTGGGTGGCCGAGCGAACGAAGCGGTTGGGGACGGTGAGGGAGCCTATCCGGATGGGTGTGAAGAGGATGCTCATGGGCCCATTCTAACCGAATACCCTTGCGCGCGTCAGCCCTTTCGTCTATTGTGTCTGTTGAATCGCCGGAAACGAACGGATTGAGCGCGACATGCCCGTGGCTGAAGTCGAACGGAAGGTCCTGGAGACACTGGACAAGCTCGGGATCGCCTATGGCCGCCACGAGCATCCTCCCGTCGCCACCGTCGAGGAAGCCGAAAAATATTGGGGTCCGATCAAGGGGACCCACTGCAAGAACCTCTTCCTCCGGAACAACCGCGGCAACCGTCATTACCTGGTCATCGTCGCCGTCGACAAGGCCGTCGACCTCAAGCGGCTCAACGCCATGCTCGGGGAAGACAGGCTGAGCTTCGCCTCGCCGGAAAGGCTCAAGCGCTGGCTCGGCCTCGAGCCGGGGTCGGTCTCGCCCTTCGGCCTGGTCAACGACGCGACTCATCACGTCGACGTCATCTGCGACGAAGCCCTGAAATCGAGCGCCGGCTTGGGCTTCCATCCGAACGTCAACACGGCGACCCTGGAGATCGCTTTCGCTGATTTCGAAAAGTTCCTGGCTTCCTGCGGAAACACCGTCCGCTGGCTGAAGCTCTAGAAGAGGTGATGCCGATGCGTCCCCGAATTGCCGTTCTGTCTGCGGTCCTCATCGGAACGCTGGCGGTTTCGGCCGTGCCCCCGCACAGGATCCCCGAACCCAAGGTTGGTTTCGCGCCGCTCGAGTACGTCTGCCGGCGGGCCTTAAGTCCGGTCCGGATGGATGGCCGCCTCGACGACCCCGCCTGGCGGGATGCGGACTGGACCGAGGTCTTCGGCGACATCGAAGGCGAGCTCAAGCCGGCGCCCCGCCTTCGGACACGGGTTCAGATGCTTTGGGACGATCAATTTCTATATATCGGGGCCTACCTCGAGGAGCCTCATGTCTGGGCCACCCTGACCGAAAGGGATTCGATCATCTTTCAGGACAACGACTTCGAGGTTTTCATCGACCCCGATGGCGACACTCATAATTATTATGAGTTGGAAATGAACGCGCTGAACACCGTCTGGGACCTTCTGCTCATCAGGCCCTATCGCGACGGAGGCCCGGCGGTCCACTCCTGGGACATCCAGGGCCTTCAAACGGCCGTCCACGTCTTGGGCACCCTCAACGACCCCTCGGACAGGGATAAGGCCTGGACCTTGGAAATCGCCCTGCCGTTCGCGGTTCTCAAGGAGTGCATCGCCGGCAAGCCCGAGCGCCCGTCGGCAGGCGACCAGTGGCGGGTCAATTTCTCGAGAGTCGAATATTATCTCGACGCCGGGAAAGGGAAGTACGCCAAGGTGAAGGACGCCGGCACGGGCCGGCCCCTGCCCGAGGACAACTGGACCTGGACCCCTCAGGGCGTCATCAACATCCATTATCCCGAGATGTGGGGCTACGTCCAGTTCTCGGCTAAGAGCCCCGGTAAGGGGAAAGAGAAGTTCGAACGGCGGCTCGAGGAGAAGGTGAAATGGGCCCTCCGCAAGATCTACTACGCCGAGTGGGCCCACTATGACATCAGCAAGACTTTCGGCGCCGACCTCCGGGCTTTGGGGCTGAACCGCGAGAACGCCCTGCGGGTCAAGGGCTGGTCCTACCCGCCGGTCGTCCAGACGACGAAGAGCTTTTTCGAGGCGCGCTACGCCTCGAAATCCGGCGAGAGCTGGCACATCCGGCAGGACGGCCTGGTCTGGAAAGAGATACCGGAAAAACCTGATGCCAAGTAAGGGGGAAGCCATGCGCAGAAACCTGATTTCGATGGTCCTGGCGCTCCTTGTCAGCGGCGCCCTGAACGCGGCGTCAGGCCAGTCTCTCCCTACGGCCAAGCCGGAGGACGTGGGCATGTCCTCGAAACACCTGGCTTATCTCGACGAGATCATCGGCGCTGCGGTCGTCAGGAAGGTCTTTCCGGGGGCCGTCCTCCTCGTCGCCCATAAAGGGAAGGTCGTTTTCCGGAAGGCCTACGGCGAGTCCCAGCGAGTTCCGGAGAACCGTCCGATGGCCGCGGACATGATCTTCGACCTGGCCTCGGTCACCAAGCCCGTGGCCACGGCGACCTCGGTCATGATCCTTGTCGAACAAGGCAAGGTCCGGCTCTGGGATCGAGTCACGGACTACGTCCCTGAGTTCTCAACCTGGTACGGGCAGAAGGGGATCGCCGGGGAGGGGGCGCGCCTCTGGCACTTACTGACCCATACATCGGGCCTGCCTCCCTATACCGACGCTAAGGAAGCCGGGAAGAAGCTCGGCGACCCCTGCGCGACCGCCGACCTCGCCCGTCTCATCGCCGAGATCCCCAAGGAATCCCCGGTCGGGACGAAGTTCGTCTACAGCTGCCTCAACTATATCACTCTAGCCCATATCGTCCACCAGGTCACGGGAAAGACCATCGCCGAATTCGCCGAGGAGGCGATCTTCAAGCCCCTGGGCATGAAAAGAACATTTTATCGCCCGCCCGAGTCCCTGCTTGGCTTCTGCGTGCCCACCGAGGTCGTCAACGGCGCGCCCTTGCGCGGTGTCGTCCACGACCCGCTGGCCCGCCTGCAGGGCGGCGTCTCGGGTAACGCCGGCCTTTTTTCAACGGCCGACGACCTGGCCGTCTTCGCCCAGATGCTCCTCAACAAGGGCGAGTGGAAAGGCGTGCGTGTCCTCAGCCCGCTCACGGTCGAGCGCATGACCGAGATCTACCCCAAGGTCGGCGAATCCGGCCGGGGACTGGGCTGGGACCTCGATTCGGATTACGCCACGGTTCGGGGCGACCTCTTCGACCCGGCCTCCTACGGGCATTCGGGCTACACGGGGACCTCGGTCTGGATCGACCCGGATACCCAGACGAGTGTCGTCTTCCTGACCAACCGCGTCCACCCCGAGGATAAGGGGGACATCATCGCCCTGCGCAGCAAGGTGGCCAACGTCGTCGCCGCGGCGATACGCGCTAAATAAAGCCGTTGACTGGGAAGCCCGGCCCCGGCATTCATGCCGGGGAATCCAGGGGTTGACAGGGCCCTGTCCCTGTGCTATGGTTCGAGCGAGGTTCGTGGGGAATGCAGGTCCAGATCGAGCGCGAAATCTTTATCCGGTCCTCCAGGTCCTTCGCGGTTCTCACCGAGGCCATCCTAGTATTCCGGGACTACCTCCAGAACACGACCGTCTCTAACGACTCCGAGTACTACCGGGCCCGGAATTTCCTCAAGGAAGGGAAGGCGTTTTACGACCAGTCCATTCATGACGCCAAGAAGCTCCTCGGACCGATCCCGATTTATGCCGCCAAGGAGTTCGAAGGGTGGCGTTCCCAGACCCTCGTCGAGAACAAGATCGTCGTCAAGGGACAAACGCTCGAGGAACTCCAGGCCGAGCTGACGGTCGACGATTTCGTCAAAACCATGATGAGCGCCGAGGAGGTCGAAGCCTACCTCAAGGCTTACTACGATAAGCAGAGATCCGGCAAGAGAAAGCTCGCCAACATCAAGATCCGGATGGTCCTCGACAAGCTGGCTTCGCTCTTGGCCGAAGGCCAGGAACTCCAGAAAACCGCCCAGCGCAAACAGCAGGGCCTGCCGATCTAGGCCGGCTTATCGTCCTAGCGGACGACCGCCTTATCCCGCCAATACCTGAGTTTTCCCAGCCCTCCCCGGTCCGGCTTGGCGTCGTACCCGAGGCCGAAAAGGGCTTCGCCGCCCTCGACGAGCCCCTTTCCCTTGTACAGGGCCCGGGTCAGGTTGACGATGGTGTAATCGAGGGATCCGGCCTCGTCCGCGGCGAAGACGAAGTCGCCGTCGGTCTCGATGTCGCCGATCTTGATCCGGCCGGCGTCGAACGCGTAACGGGGACGGCGGTAGTCGCGACTCATGTCCATGCGCAGGTCGTTCTTGACGCCGACGACGAGGTCCCTGTTCCCGGCCTTGATGACGACGCCGACGGCGCCGCGCTCCGGTTCGGAGGGGAGTATGGAAACCCGGTCGAGCCAGGCCTTGGGGTCGGCCTGCGCCCCGTGGGGGACGAGGACCGTGACGAAAGTGCAGGTCTCCCCGAGCTCGAAATGCTGGGCCCAGGACTGGTGGATCAGCCATTCGTCCTGGTAGTGGCGCTTCTCGGCTTCGACGCCCTCCATCCGGAACTCCGTCAGGGGGAACAGGATGAGCAGGCGCTTGTCCTGGGGAAGAACGGCGTTCTGGATCTGGTCGTAGCCCGTGTCATACCAATGGTCGCCCCGGTCGAAGATCTTCCGGGTGTGCCAGAGCGCGCCGAGCGTGTAATAATCCTCGCGGAGGGCCTTGAAGATGTCGAAGACGACGTAGCACTCCGGGTCCTTGATGTAGACCACGACCCGGTCCGCCTGGTAGCCCCAGCCGTCGTCGATGACCCGCGTCCGGCTGTAGTCGAAGTCGTCGAAGGACAGGAAGTCGACCTTCCGCGTCCGGACCGGGCGGTACGAGCCGGCGTTGCGCATGAACTCGAGCAGAGTCTGGCCGGGGACGGCGTCGCGGACGCTGTAGCGCGACTCGCCGGCCTGCTGACCCCAGAAGATCTTCTCCGGCCGGACGCAGAGGCGGTTATGGAAGTAGTCCTGGCGGTAAGCGCCGTAGGGGCCGGACGGCATGTAATCGCGGTAGCCGCCGTCGTGGAGAAGGACCGAGCCGCCCGACATCAAGAGGACGAGGCTGTTCTCGTCGGCGTGGCCGTGGGTCATCTTCTCTTCCTCCACGGGGATCGTGTCCCGCAGGTAGTCCCGGAAGTTCAGGCCCCCGTCGCCCTCGTCGCGGTAATTGAGGAGGAGGTAGTTCGAGAGGGGAGACCAGCCGTTCCGGAAAACGATCTTTTTGCCCTGAACGTCGTCCATGACCTCCATCGACGGAGCGGTGCCCACCGCGGCTTTGACCTCGTCTGTTCCCCAACGATAGCAGTCGAGGAGCATGTAGCCGAGGCCGGAGCTCGTGGGCTTCCCGAAATCGACGAACTTGGCGGCGATCGTCTCGGCCGCCCACTTCAAACCGGGGTCCTTGAGGGCCGCCGCCGCCGCTTCGAAGAAGACCAGGAAATGGGTCCAGTTGGACGTCCAGTGGGCGTCGCCCAGGTCGGGGACGACACCGGCCGGGCACATGAGGTTCAGGTAGTATTGGGCGTAATAGAACATCTCGGGCGTCCTGAACATCTCTTTGATGCTGTCCAGGGCGTCGGCGTAGCCGAGGAGAGAATAAAGCCAGACGCCGTTGTAGATCGTGGCGTCCTCGATCTGCCAGTTCCCCCAGTTATCGTCGCCGAGGGCCCGTCGCTGCATCTCCCATTTGGGCGTGTCCGGGTGCTTGGGCAGGGCGCGGACGGCCCAGGCCAGGGACTCGGCGCGCAAGGCCGAGCGGTTCATCGGCCCCCACTCCTGTGTCCGGAGAAGGTAGCGCATGCTGTCGGCGATGAGGTCCGCCGCTTTCTTTTCCTCGGCCGGCGAGAGGCGCCCGAGCCGCCGGAGAGTGTCGTATGTCCGGACGTAGCGCATAGTCGTGAAAAAGTCGGGCAGGGCCGGCACGCCGTCCTTATAGTCCGGCCTGAGCTTGACCGACGATTCGGGGTAGGCGGAGCGGTAATCGCCGTAGGTCAGGAGGACGTCCTTGGCCCGGGCGGCGTATTCGGGCTTTTTTTCCTTTTCGTAAAGATAAGAATAAATAACAGCCATTTCGAGGAGTCCGCCGGGCGGGCGGTAGCCGAAGACGTTGAGCGGGTCGAATGTCTTTTTCCATTGGGCCAGGAGTTCAGAGGCGTGGTCGTGGGTCCAGTCGGCCGAGGCCCGGGCGTAGGCCAGGAAGCGGTCGCGCGGGGCGCCCTGGAGGGTTGGCGCCAGGAAGGGCAAGATGGAGAGGATGGCGATGACGAGCGCTAGAAAACGGCTGATTCCCGACGGCATTCTTCTCATGGTCTTGCTCCTCTTAGTTTAGCTTTTTTCTATCATAATTCCCCCGTCGACGCAAAACGTGCTTGTCCGGGAGTTTCCTGTTGCGAGCGTTGCCGGGGCTATGAGAGAATATAAGCGAATCATCCGGAAGGAGGCAGCATGGCCCTGAAGATCGGAAGACGGGAATTCTTTAAAAAGAGCGCCCAGGCCGGGCTGGCTCTGGCCGTGGGGCGGGAGCTGGCGGCGGCGGGGAAGCCAGCCGGCGCGGGTCTTGCCGCCAAGGCCGCGGTCATAGGCGTAGGCATCGGCGCCGACTACGAAAAGGCCACGATGTTGGCCGTGGAGCTCTTGGGCGGGATCAGGAAGTTCGTCCCCAAGAAAGCCCGGGTCGCCCTTCTCCCGAACGTCCAGAGCCGCCACCCCGGCTCCTTCACCAAGCCCGAGGTCCTGCGGGCCGTCATCAAGCTCTGCAAGAAGGCCGGGGCGAAGGAGATCAACTGCCTGAGCTGGCAGCCGGTGAAGCAGTGGGAGGACACGGGCCTCAAGGCCGTCATCGACGCCGAGGGCGTGGGCCTCAAGCTTTTCGAAAAAGATGAAGCGCTTTTCAAGGCCGTGCCTGTCCCCGGCGGGCTGGCCCTGACCGAGGCCCGGATCCTGGCCGGTTTCTACGACCACGACCTCCTCATCAACATGCCCATCACCAAGGACCACGCCGGGAACAAGTTCACCGGAACGATGAAGAACCTCATGGGCCTGAACTCGCCGGTGAGCAACCGGACCTTCCACCGTCCGAACTGGAAGACCGACCCGAACGACGTGGCCCACCTCGAACAGTCGATCGTCGACCTGAACAAGGTCTTGAAGCCCGCCCTCAACGTCGTCGACGCCACCGAGTTCATCGTCACGAACGGTCCCTTCGGGCCGGGCCAGCTCTTGAGGCCTGAGAAAGTGGTCGCCGGCACCGACCGGGTCGCCATCGACGCTTACTGCGCCGGTCTTTGGGGCCTTGAGCCCAAGGACATCGTCCAGATCAAACGAGCCTCCGAGCAGGGGCTCGGGGAGATCAACCTGGACAAGGTCGTCGTCAGGGAAGAGAACGTATAAGGAACGCCGGAGACGGGGCGGGGAGGTCGACAAAATGGCTGCAGCCAGGGGATTTCGCGCCGCTTTGTTCCTGATGTTCCTGTTTATCGCCGGCGCGTGGGCGGCATCGGGACTTTTCAAAGAAGGCCCGCTCAGGGCCTACCTTCCCGCCGGCAACGCCGTTGAGGGATGGGCGAAGGACGGCGAGCCGCAGGAATACGAGGGAGAGGACCTCTACACCTACATCGACGGCGGGGCCGAGATCTATCAGGAATACGGTTTCCGCCGCGTCATCATCCAGGACTACAAGAACGCCAAGGGCAAGTCCGTCTCCCTCGAGATCTTCGAGATGGAATCGCCGGCCGCCGCCTTCGGCATGTTCAGCTTCAAGAGGTCCGGGAACGGAAAGACGATTTCCCTCGGGGCCGGCGCCGAGCTCGAGGCCTATTACTTGAACTTTTGGAAGGGCCGGTTCCTAGTGACACTGACGGGTTTCGACGAGGCCCCGGAAACTATCGACGGGCTCACGGCCGTCGCCGGGATCGTGGATTCGAAGATCCTCGACGCCGGGGAGGCCCCCGGTCTCGTCGGCGCCCTGCCGGCGAAAGGCCTTCGGACAGGGAGCGTCAAGTATCTCAAGGGCCTGCTCGGGCTCAACAACATCTATCCCTTTTATACGGCGCGGGGACTGGGCTTCGGGGAAGCGGCCCGGGGCGTATACGAAAATGGGGCGACCCTGCTCATCCTGGATTACGGGTCGCTTGATGCCCGGGCCAAGGCCTGGCTCGACTTGCGGACGTATCTTGCGGAGTCGGACCGGTTCGAGCGGGCGGGAGGCGGAGAAACGGAAGTCTTCCTCGTCCTGGACGGAAAAGGGCAGTCTGTCGCCGTCGCAGGATCGGGGTCGCGCCTCCTCATCGGGATCAGCCCCGACCCGTCTGCCGCTCTCGCCATCGTCGGGCAGTCCCGCTGAAAGCAG
>CAZGJS010000002.1:0-183253 GCA_964525875.1 uncultured Eubacteriales bacterium | reverse complement strand
TCTCGCCATCGTCGGGCAGTCCCGCTGAAAGCAGGGGCAGCCCCGACCCGTCTGCCGCTCTCGCCATCGTCGGGCAGTCCCGCTGAAAGCAGGGGCAGCCCCGACCCGTCTGCGGCTCTCGCCATCGTCGGGCAGTCCCGCTGAAAGCAGGGATGGCCCGGACGCGACCGCCGCTTCCAACATCGTCGGCCGGGCCCGCTGACCGGGCCGACCCCGCTGTCCTCCGGGCTTACTGCAGGACCTGCTTGATGATGTCGACGAGCCCCAGGGCGTATTCGATCTCGGTGAGCGGGATTTTCTTGGCCTGGGCGATCTTCGTGAAGCGGCCGTCCCTGTTGCTGTCTTTTGTCACGACGATGTAGTCGGCGAGAGGGGCCACGGCGTCGATCATCCGCTCGTTGTCGCTCCCGGCCGCGCCGCGCTTCGACTCGCCGCCGATATGGACGGCCATGACGAAGATCTTCTTCTGTTTGCAGAGTTCGATGACTTTTCGGAGGCGGGACTCCTCGCTATCGAGGGTCAAGCCCGACGCCCCCATGCCCTTGAGGCTCGCGCCGATGGCGAAGATGACCGCCTTGTAGGGCGTCCCGGCCGGGAATTTGGCCAGGTCGGTCGTGACCTCGATGTGGAATCCGGGGCCCGAATCGCGCCCGCCGAGGCCGACGCCGTCGGCCACCATCTCGGAGGTCGGGACATCGCAGTAGTCGTAGGCGATGGCCGCTTCGTCGAGGACGATGTTGAGGGTCGTGACGTCCGTGCTCTGGCCGGCCGAGGTTGTCAGCACGGGCAGGCCGGCCTTGGGGATCGTTTGTGCGGCGATGAGCAGGGACAAGCCGAGGACCGCGCCCGCGGCCAGGCCCAATAGGGTTTTCGTTTTCATATTCGGTCTCCTTCCGATCGATTTCCGCTACTTCTTCTCGGGTTCCATGAGAATGTCGAACGCCCGAACGGCCTTCTTCCACCAGTCGGGAGTCGCCGGCTGGCCGCGGGAGAAGCCCCGTTTCTCGGCGTTGTAGAGGTAGAGCCGGTTGTACTTGACGAGGAGGTCGTCGCCGAGCTTCCACCAGGCGTTGACGACCGTCGTGACGTTATTGAGCGCGAACCCTGTCAGGAACTCGGCTGCCTTGGCCGGTTTCTTTTTGTAGAGGGCCAGGGCCTGCTGGTCGATCTCCGGGATGCGGGCGATCGTTTCCCCTTCGTATTTGGCCTGGGCCGCCATGACGTCCTTGATGGCCTCGGAGTAGGCGACCTGGACGTGGAAATCGGTGTAGTCGAAGGCCCAGCGGACCGAATCCCGACTGAAGGTCCAATGGTCTCCGACCATGAAGGACTTGGGCATCTCGGTCATTCCGGCGTAAAGCGGCATGTAGCAGGATGTGTCCTGGGAGCCGAAGGCGATCCAGACGATGCCGCCGATCGCGTCGGGCAGGCCGGTCCTGCTTTGGGTGACCGTTGAGTACTCGGCCAGGCCGTGGTCGATGACCCGCGTCCCGCGGTAGTAGTTGGGGTTCTTGAACGGCCCGCCGCGGATGCCCATGACCGGGTCGAAGGGCGTCCCGTAACTCCGGTCCCGGGTCATGTTCATGACGTCCTGGACGGAAACCTTGGCGTCGGGTTTCACCGAGAACGGCAGGTCCATGTTAGGCGTCTCGGGCTTGAACTTCTTGGACGGGGCGACGATATCGAAGAAGCGCCACAGCCTCTGGATCCGGCCGTTGGTGCCGGCCGCGCTGCCCTCGACCGGGGAGTAGGCCCTCTTCCAGTTGAAGGGCTTGCCGCCCTTCGGGTCGTAGTAGCCCATGTCGACGGCCAGCGAGACGACATTCGACGAGGCCATGAAGAAGTCCTTGTTGTCGAGGTCGATCTCGCCGATGCGCGATTCGTTGGGGCAGACGCTGACGTGATCGTCGGGGACGCGCTGGGCGCACCAGACGGCGCCGGGCTTGCCGCTCTCCGGGGTCCACAGGGGTCCCGCGGGCATGATCTCAAAGATCCAGGCCTCCTTCGTATCGGCCACGGCCAGCATCTCGCCGTCGTCATGGAAGCCGTAGCCGTACTTTTCGGCGAGAGAGCCCATGACCTGGATGGCCTCGCGAGCCGTGCCGCCTCGTTCCATCCCCAGCAGCGTCAGCATGGTCAGGTCGAGCTTGGCCGCCGGCGTTGGGTTTTGCATCTTGCGCTGACAGCCGATGGTCGATTCGCCGATCGAAACCTGCTTCTCGTTCATGTAGCCGAACATGCCGTGGTGGTAGGCGTAGGTTCGGGGGACTTCGGGGATCTCGAGACCGGCGAAGTCCTTCTTGTAGAGGTCCCACTTGAGGCCCTCCGACGGCGGCCAGGTCTTGTACTGCGAGATATGGTAGATCTTTCGGGTCGAGCCGGGCTTGTGGTCGGCGGCCGGGACGTGACGCCAGGTCCAGTCGCACGTGCCGCAGTCGCAGGTGTGCGTCGTCATGACGGAGCCGTCCGTCGAGGCGTCCTTGCCGACGAGGATGGACGTGCACGCTTCGCCGGCGAGGACGATGTCGTCGAGGCCGGCCAGGGCCTGGCTCCCGGCCGTCGAAATGAGGCCGGCCAGGACGACGGCCAGGACGAGTGTCCCGCCGACGGCGATGAGTCGTTTCCTGTTCATGATGCCCTCCTATCTTTCAAGAATACCGCTACTTCTTTTCCGGTTCCGTCAGGACGTCGAAGGCCTTGACGGCCCTGTTCCACCACTCCGGGTTGGCCGTGGGGATGCGGCCGCTCGACCGCTTCTCGGCGTCGTAGAGGCCGAGGTGGTTGTATTTCACCCAGAGGTCGTCGCCGAGCTTCCACCAGGCGCCGACCACGCTCGTCGCGTTGCTCAGGCTGAAGTCGGTGAGAAAGCGGACGGCCTCCTTGGGATTCTTCTTGTAGAGCTCGGCCGCCCGGGCGTCGATCTCGGGGACGCGGTCGAGAGCGCCGTCCTCCCAGGTTTTCCGGGCCGCCTTGACGTCCTCGACGGCGGCGTTGTAGGCGACCTGGACGTGGAAGTCGACGTAGTCGAAGGCCCAGCGGGCGGAGTCCCGGTTGAGGACGAAGTGGTCGCCGATGCCGAAGGACTTGGGGATCTCGGTCGCCCCGGCGTAGAACGGGACGTAGCAGGACGTGTCCTGGGCGCCGAGGGCGACCCAGACGATGCCTCCGACCGGGTCGGGAAGCCACGAGCGGCACTGGGTCAGGGTCGTATACTCGACGTTGGGGACGCTGATGAGGCGCGTGCCCTTGTAATAGTTCGGGTTCTTGAAGGGGCCGCCTCGGAGCCCCCGGACGGGATCGAAAACCGAGCCCTGGGATTTATCGCGGGTCAGGGCCATGACGTCCCGGACCGAGAGCTTGGCGTCGGGTTTGACGGAGAAGGGGAAGTCCATGTTGGGCAATTCGACCTTGAACTTCTGGGAGGGGGCGACGAGGTCGAAGAAACGCCACATGCGGGAGCGGCGGCCCTCGGTGCTGAGCGCACTCCCCTCGGCAGGCGAATACGCTTTCTTCCAGCTGAAGGGTTTACCAATTTTCGGGTCGTAGAGCCCGGCCTCGACGGCGTAAGTCACAACGTGCGCCGAGGACATGAAATAGTCTGAATTGGCGAGGTCCATTTCCCCGATGCGCGCCTCGTTAGGACAGACGGAGACGTGGTCGTCCGGAACCCGTTGGGCCGCCCAGACCGCCCCTGGCTTTCCCGACTTAGGCGTCCACAGCGGGCCGACCGGCATGATCTCGAAAACCCAGATCTCCTTCGCATCGGAGACGGCCAGCATCTCGCCGCCGTCGTGGTAGCCATAACCGTACTCCTCGGCCAGCGCGCCCATGAGCGTGATGGCCTCGCGGGCCGTCCGGCCCCGTTCCATGGCCAGGAGGGTCAGCATGGAGATGTTCAGAGCAGGGGTCGGCGTGGGGTTTGAGAGCTTGCGGACGTTGCTGATGGTCGATTCGGCAATGGCCAGCTGCTGGTCATTCATGTAGCCGAAGACGGAGTGGTGGTAGCCGTAGGTGTGCGACACCTGCGGGATCTCGACTCCGGTGAAGTCCTTGAGGACCATGTCCCACTTGAGACCCTCGGAGGGCGGCCAGGTCCGGATCTGGTCGATGTGGTAGAGCTTTCTCGTGGAGCCCGGCTTATGGGCGGCGGCCGGGACATGCCTCCAGGTGAAGTCACAGACGCCGCAGTCGGCGGCGTGCGTGCTCATGACCGAGCCGTCGGTCGAGGCCTCGCGGCCGACCATGATGACCGTGCAGGCTTCCGCCGTCTTGTCGAGGGCGGGGCCGGAAGCCGGGTTATGGCCGAGGTCCAGGCTCAGCCCGCCTGCGAACAAGAGGACGGCGGCGAGGGCCAGGACGCCGTGAATCCTTTTCTTGTCGAACATCTTGAACACCTCTCGGGGCGGCTTGGAGAGCAGCCGATCCCGCTCAATTCATGACGACGGTGCCCGCCGCGGCCTTAGCCGGGTCGCCGAGATAGCGGCCGACGCCGTTCTTGACGACGTCGGCGTAGCGGGGGACGCCCCGGAGGACGATGGGCCGGTCAGCCGTCTTCTTGGAAAATTGACGGAATATCTCGAGGGTCACCGACAGGTTCTGGCCGACCCTTTTTTCGAGCGGCCAGCCGCTCTCGTCATAGGGGACGAAGAGTTTTTTCTTCCTGGACAGGCTGAGCAGGAACGGGTCCTTGCCATCGAGAAGGAACTTCGTCGTCTTCGGCCCGGTGGGCTGGTCGAGGAAGGGGATGGGAGCCTCGAGAAGGAAGGGCATGGCGTCCGAGTGGTCACCGATCTCCCGGTGGGAGAGGCCGCGGAAACCGGCCGGCGACGGCTCGACGTGGTTCTCGAACCCCTCCATGGCCTTGACGGTCATTGAGGCCAGGGTCGCGATCTTGACCGATCTTTCCGGGGCGACGATGCAGTTCGTCACCGGGAACATCGTCTCCGCGCCGTGGATGTCGACAGCCACGTCGATCTTGTCGCGGCGCATGAGCTCCATGGCCCCGTAGGTCACCCGTTCCATGAGGGGGCCGTCCGGCCGTCCCGGCCAGGTCCGGTTGGTGTTGCGGACGTCGATGAACGAGAGGAGCTGCCGGTCAGGGTAGTGGATGTAGGCGTCCGGGTCGGGCCACTGGTCGAGCGGGGAGGCGTCGCGGTTGCCGTAACGGAACCGCCGCGAGCCCCAGTCCGTCGGGACGTCGAAGTAAAGCGGGTAGCCGTCGCCCGGGCGCGTGTTGCGGCTGCCGCTGTTGTTGAAGAAGGGGATGACGTAGAGAGTTCCTTTATCGACGACGGCGTTCTCGATGAAGACGAGGGCGGTGAGCATGCCCTCGGGTTCGTTCGAGTGGGTGTTGCCCATGATCAGGGCCTTGCCGCCGGGCTCTTTTCCCTGAAGGACGAAAACATACGTGTCGCCCTCTGTCCCCTTGAGCCTCGGAGAGAAATCGCTCAGGCGGAGGACCGCGGTAACGCCAGGGCCTTTGATGATGGGGACATCGTAATGCCTGTGACGGAAAAGCGGCAGGCCGCCCCAGAGCACGAGGCCGAGGAAAGCGCCTGCCAGAATGGCTTTGAACAGAACTTCCCGTTTCATGCCGTCGTCTTTCATTTCATCCTCAGGAGCCTCAGGAGGAGGGGAATCATGACCAGGATGTAGAGGACGAGGTCGTCACGGCTCTTCTTCTCCCGGACGAAGTTCCAGCCAGTGAGGAAGAGGATGAAGGCCGTGATGACGTAATAGGCGATCATGATCATCGGTGCGTCCTTCGCCTCGCTACATGCTCCATTTGACCAGGAAGGCCAGTTTCGAACTGAAGATGATCATGGCCATGCCCGCGGCGGTGATGACCAGCCAGGGGAGCCAGGTCGCCTTAAGAAAGTCCTTATAGGAGCCGTCGTACCCGGAAACCATGTTGCTCAGCCGGCCGATGAGGGCCGTCGGCGGCAGGCCGTCGCCGAGGGGCCAGAGGAGGCTCAGCCCGGCGATGACGACGGTCGCGTGAAAACCGATCGAATCCAGAAACCAGATCAGCGGAATGCCGATGATCGCCGCCGCGCCATAGGTCAGGATCCCTTCGGAGAAGGGGATGATGACCGGAAGAAGAAAGAAGAGGAGGACGAGGGGCGTCGAGATGACGGCGAACGACACGAGGCCGCGGACGCCGGTCACGGTCATGACCTGCTGGAGCATGCCGACGACGACCATGGTGGCGAGAAGGGGCAGAAGCCTTTTCAGCGTGTCCCGGGCCAGCGTCAGGAAAGCGATCTTTTTCGGGCTGAGGAGCAGGGCTGCCGCACCGGCGACGGCGAACTCGAGGGACAGGCCGAAGATGGGCGTCGCGAAGGGCCAGGCCCGGTAGGCGATGACCAGCCCGAAAAAGACGGCGAAAGGCAGGAGGACCCGCCACCAGGTCATGCCCTTCGGCGGCTCCGGCAGTTCGAGGGGTCCCGCCGCGGCGCCCGGGTCCTTCTTCCAGCCAAGGACGAGGACGGTGAACGTGCCCAGGATGAGGACGGGGATGCCCAGGGTGAACTCGAAGCCGACGTAGGGGATGGCCGTTCCCGCGCAGAGGATCATGGCCCAGATGTTGACCGGGGGCGCCGCCGCGCTCAGGCCGGCCACGATGAAGAGGATGGCGGCCGCCTTCTTGCGGGAGACGCCGAGGCGGCCGAGAGCCATAGCCACCGGGGCGCCGACGACGAGAAGCGACACGCTCCCGGCCCCGGTCAGGGCGCCGGGGATGAGGACGATGACCATCAGGACGAGCAGGACGAGGGCCCTCTTGCCGCCGAAGACGCGGAGCGTCGCTCGGACGACGTAGACGACCCCGCCCGATTCGTTGACGATGGTCATGAAGAGCGTCGCCGTGAAGAAGACGAGGATGACGTCGAGGTAGGTGAAAGAGCCCTCGACGAGGTGGCGCCCCAAGTCGGCGACAGGCGGTGTCTTGAGGAAAGCGCCGGCGACGCCGCCGGCCAGGGCCGAGGCGAAGATGCTCAGCTCGACGGACAGCTTGGCGGCCTTGGCCGCGACATAAGCGGCGACCATGACCACGAGAATGATTAGGATCTGTGTCGTCATGCCTAACGCCCAGCATCTTACAGGAATTCGGACAGTTCGGTCAACACGCCCCTTTGACGCCACCCCTTTTGGCTGCGACGGGGACCACCCATATCCCCCGGCCCCCCCGGGAACCAGTCCCGGCGGTTCCCCCATCGGCAAGCCGATGGGTCCCCCTCCGCTACGGGGGCTCTGGATGGTCCCCATCACAGCCCGGGTGGCGTCATGTGCCAGCAACTTAGCTGCATCCTAGTGCGTTATAGACAAAACCCGATGTTTCCGGTAAGATATCGGCGGAAAGGGGTCGAAAGGAGTTTCGACCTATGCTCGCATCAAAGCCTCCCGTTCGGGAGGGCATTTCCCGCTTTGGTCTTTTTCCGCTACAATACGTCCGTATTCAGAGGAGGACATCCATGCGGCATACCGCTCTTTCCAGAGTCCTAATTGCGTTGAGCCTCGTGGGCTTCCTGGCCGGCGTGGGCGCGCCGGGCCTCCAGGCCCAGTATTACGGCCGGAACAAGGTTCAGTACCAGAAGTTCGATTTCAAGATCATGAAGACCCGGCACTACGACATCTACTTCTATCTCCAGGACGAACAGACGGTCAAGCTGGCCGCCCTCATGGCCGAGCGCTGGTATGCGCGTCTCTCCCGGATGTTCAACCATGAGCTCAAGGGCCGTCAGCCGCTCATCCTCTACGGGAGCGGCCCGGAATTCCAGCAGACGACCGTCATCAGCGAGATCCTGGGCGAAGGCACCGGCGGCGTCACCGAGTCGTTCAAGCGCCGGATCGTCCTGCCCTATGGCGCCTCGCTCTCCGAAACCGACCACGTCATCGGACACGAGCTCGTCCACGCCTTCCAGTACGATATCATGGCCCAGGGCCATTCCGACCAGGCCCGGGGGAACGAGATGGGCCTCCGCATTCCCCTCTGGTTCATCGAGGGCATGGCCGAGTATCTGTCCATCGGGCCGGTCGATCAGAACACCTCGATGTGGATGCGGGACGCCGTCCGCCGCAAGGAACTGCCGCAGATCAGCAAGCTTGGAAACTCCTACAAGTATTTCCCCTACCGCTGGGGCCAGGCCGTGTGGGCGTACATCACCGGACGATGGGGGGACGAAGTCATCGGCAAGATGATGAAGTCCGTCGGCCGCGCCGGGGACTACGAGATCATCCTCGAGGGCGTGCTCGGCATCAAGCTGAAGCAGCTTTCGGCCGATTGGCATAAATCGATGCAGGACGCCTACAACGGGCTCATCGAAAAAACCCAGGCGCCCGACAAGTTCGCCAAGGCGTTGTTCAAAGGCGTGGAATCCAATCCCTACAATATCGCGCCGTCCATCAGCCCCGACGGCAAAGAACTCGTGTTTCTTTCGACCCGGGACATGTTCTCGATCGACCTTTACCTGGCGGATGCCGACGCCGGCAAGATCAGGCGGAAGATCATCTCGACCGCCGTGGACCCCCATTTCGAGAGCATCCAATTCATCAAGTCCGCCGGCTCCTGGGACGCCACGGGCGAGAAATTTGTCTTCGGCGGCGTGGCCAAGGGCCGCCCGGTCTTGATCATCCTCGACATGAAGAAGGACAAGATCGAGCGGGAGATCCCCTTCGGCGAACTGGCCGAGATCCTCAGCCCGGCCTGGTCGCCCGACGGCCGCTACGTCACCTTCACCGCCCTGACCGGCGGGGTCTCGGACCTCTTCATCTACGACCTCAAAGACAACGTCCTCAAACAGATGACAAGGGACGTCTTCGCCGACCTCCAGCCGGTCTGGTCGCCCGACGGCAAGACCATCGCCTTCGTTACCGAGCGGTTCTCGACCAACCTCGACTGGGTCGATATCGGGAACTACGAGCTGGCCCTGCTCGACGTCGAGTCGGGCCGGATCCAGAAGCTCCTGGGCTTCCCCAACGGCAAGAACATCAACCCCCAATGGACCGCGGACTCGAAGGGGCTCTATTTCCTCTCCGACCAGAACGGCAAGACCGACCTCTACCGGATCGATATCGCCTCGGGCCAACTTTTCCAGGTCACGAACCTGTACACGGGTATCAGCGGCATCACCGAGCTCAGTCCCGCCATTTCGGTCGCCCTGAACACCGGCCGGGTCGTCTTCTCCGGCTACCAGGACAGTTACTACACGGTCTATTCGATCGACGACGCGAAGGTCCTCGAGGGGCAGGCTTTCCTGGCTCAGTTCGACCGCAACCCGGCCCTCCTGCCGCCGCGCGCGGAAGCCGAGGGCGCACTCCTTGGCCTCCTCAAGAACCCGCTCTTCGGCCTGCCCAAGGACACGAACTTCGCGATTTCCGCATACAAGCCCAAGCTCGCCCTGGACTATGTTTCGCCGGCTTCCATCGGCATCGGCGCCGACCGCTATGGGACCTACGCCGCAGGCGGCGTCTCCGCGTTCTGGAGCGACATGCTCGGCACCCAGACGATCATCACGACCGCGTTCACCGGGTCGCAAATCGTCGACACCTCCGGCGTCCTGGCCTACCTCAACAACAAAGGACGCTTCAACTGGGGCTCGGCGGCCCAGCGGATCGTCTATCCTTATCCCTATTACTATCTGTTCGAGGACGAATTCGCGGGAGAACCCGCGATCTTCGAGGTGCGGGATATCTACCGGCTCATCAACTACGACTTCTCCGTCTTCGGCTCCTATCCCTTCAGCCAGGTCAGCCGGTTCTCGCTGAGCGCGGGTTTCCGCATCCAGGATTTCCAACGGACGCTTTACACCCGGATCTATTCCTTGGTCAGCGGCGGCCTGATCGCCTACGAAAAAGAGAGAGTGCCGACGCCCCCGGCGATGTCCTTCGGCTACCTGACAGCGGGCTATTATTATGACAGCGGGATATTCGGGGCGACGAGCCCCATCCTCGGACAGAATATCGGCCTGTCCGTGTCTCCGGCCATCGGAAGCATAAACTTTATAACGGCCTCGGCGGATTTCCGTAAGTACTTCATGCCGTTGAGGCCTTTCACGCTGGCCTTCCGGGCTCTTCACGTGGGGCGCTATGGGAAGGACGCCGAGGACGATCGGTTCTATCCCCTTTATATCGCCTACTGGGACCTCGTCCGCGGCTACGAGTCGTTCTCCAGCGCTGAGTTGAGCGTGTACCAACAGGATCCGGACAACGCCTTCGATCCCAACCGGCTCTACGGTAGCAAGATGCTAATGGGCAACGTGGAATTGCGCTTTCCCCTGCTCGGTGTCCTGGGCATCGGCAAGGGCTACTTCGGCGCCTGGCCCCTCGAATTCTTCGGTTTCTTCGACTGGGGCATCGCCTACGCCCAGAACCCCGGTTATTGGTGGGGCGGGGAGACCCCGGAGGACGTCAAACCCACGTTCTTGGGCGGCAACCGGAAGCCCATCAGCAGCGCCGGTATCGGCCTGAGGACGAACCTCTTCGGCTACCTCATCCTCGGGTTGAACTACGTCTACCCGATCGACCGGCCGGTCCGCGGCTGGCATCTGCAGTTGAGCATCAGCCCGGGCTTCTAAGGCTTTTTCGGGAACCAGGGGACGAAGGCGTTCGTCCTGCGGGCGTAGGCTTGGAACTCCGCGTTCCCGGCGTATTTTTTCTCGAGCATCGGGATGCCGGAGACCCGGACAAGAAGAAACGTTGGGACGCGGATGACCGCCTGTCCGCCGGCGAGGAAGGCGTAGTACAGTCTGTTGCCGTCGAGGTAGCGGATCTTCATCGCAGCCCGCAAATCCGAGTGAACCCTAAGATAGGCCTTGGCCCGTCTCGACCCTTGCCGGAGGCCGGAAGGCCACAGCCAGCAAGATAGCGGCTCCCAGCGCGGTCAGGCACGGCAGCAAGAACATCGAGCGGAAGTCTGTAACGCCGTTGACGGTGAAGACCGATTGTATCAGCCACGGGCACAGCGAGTTGGCCGCCAGCACTCCGAGGCCGAGAATCATCACATTGAACAGCCCCTGCGCGCTCGAACGAACGTCCTTAGGGAAATACGCGTCCACAAAAATGTAAACCGTGGCGAAGAAGAAAGCATAGCAGATGCCATGCAAGACCTGGATAGCCACGATCATCCAAGGCTGGGAGGGGAAAAAGGCGTATACCGCGAACCGGCCGGCATGCCCAAGAATGCCTATGAGCATCGTCATCCGCCAGCCGAGTTTTTTCAACACGGCTCCCAGGGCGAGCATGGTCAGGATCTCCGAGACCTGGCCCAAACTCATGACGGGCATGATCCAGTTGCCGGGAATGCCGACTCCTCCGGCCTCCGGCCTAGCGCCGAGGAACGAAGCGGTCCAGTTGAAATACGAGTTATGAACGAAAGCGTCGACGAACGTCAAGAACCAAAGGACCAGTACGAACGGGTGCTTGAGCAACCTCACCGCTTCAAGCCACGCGAAGCGTTCGGCAGCGGAAGCATCCAGCTTTTTTTTCTTTGGCGGCGTGTGCGGGAGAAGCAGGCTGTAGGCGGCCAGGCCCAGAGAGACGACGCCCGCTACGATGAATGTCCAGCGCGTCGCTTGTTTCAACGCTTGGCCGGAGAGTCCCGAGCCGAGCACTGTTCCGAGCCAAGCGACCACTCCATGCGGCGCCGCTGCCTTAACTCTGGCCCAATCCACAAGGATGAACGTGAATGGCCAGGCGGCGAGAATCCAGCCTATGGTGCCCCCCATGCGGACAAAACCGAACTCCTTCTGCGCGTCCTTCATGTGGGTGAAGGCGATCGAGTTGGCGATCGAGATGGTCGGGACGTAGAAAAGGCAATGCACGAACATCAGGACAAAAAAGGGCCAGAACTCGCGGGTGAACCCCAGCCCGAGTATCGCGAGTCCGCCGATGAGGTGACTCAAACCCAGGAACTTCTCGGCGGCGAAACGTCGATCCGCGAACTGGTTGCTGAAAAACATGCCGACGATGGCCGAGAGGGGGAAGGCATTCAGGATCCAGGCTTGCTGGGTCGTGGTGAATCCGAGACTCGGCAAATAGCTGAATATCAGCGGAAGCCATGCGCCCCAGATGAAGAACTCCATCACCATCATGATAAACAGTCTGCTGCGCGTACTCTTTACCGCTGTCATGCTCACTTCTCCTTTTATCTAACAGCTCTCCCAGGCGCCTGATGGCCGATCAGAGCTCTTTAAGAAAGACGTTCCGGAAGTAGGGAGGGGACTGGCTGTCGTGGTTCTGGAGGCCGATGTAGCCCTCGGGAGAGATGTCCTTGACCTTGCCGCCCGGCCTGGCCTCCCAGTCCATGACCGGCTTGCCGTTGAGCTCGATCTTGAGGCGCATGCCCTTGAATTCGATCTTGAAGTGGTTCCATTCGCCCGTGGGGAGCGAGGCCAGGGCCTTGGGCGCCTCGATGTCGTAGGCGGCCCCGGTGTGATGGATGCCCGTCGACTTATCGTCGATCTGGATCTCGATCGAATGATAAATATAGTCGTCGCTCACGGGGACGGAGGGCACGCGGAGGAAGATGCCCGAGTTCGTGGCCTCGGTCGAACACTTGAAATCGAACTCGAGGACGAAGTCCCTGACTTTTTTCGAGTACCAGAGGAGGCCCATGCCGCTCTGGCCCTTGAGGACGCCCGTCCTCTCGTCGACCTCGAAGTAGCCCGGCCCATAGTGGTTCCAGCCGTGTTTCTCGTAGCGGCCGCCGGAACGCCGGAGGATCTGGGTGTAGCCCTCGAAATAGGTGACGCTCTTGACGTAGGCGATGCTCTTGCGGAAGGCGGGCCGGGGGTCGCCGACCTCGGATTCGTTCTCGTATTCCATAGTCAGGTAGCCGTCGTAGTCCTGGAGGGTCAGCTCGGCCAGGAGGTCGCGGATCATCCCCTTGCCCGCGCCCCAAGAGACGTCGTCGACGCCCTTGGCCGTGCCGAAATCGCTGCGATCCTTGAGGTGGACGTCGAGGATACGGCCCTGGAGGAGCTTGAAGGCCTCGCGCGGGTCGTTCAGGCCCCGCATCCAGTGGCCGCTGTCGGCGCAGGAGCCGATGCGCGGGTCCTTGCCGTCGATATGGCTGAAGACGGTCTCGGGCAGGTTGTACTTCGAGGGCGCAGGGTGGTTGTGGATGGCGATTTTGATGTCGTATTCCTTGACCAGCTTCTCGAGCAGGGTGAAGTCGTCGTCGGCCGGCTCGCAGACGACGACGCGGATGCCCATCTTGCGGGCGAAGTCGAAGACCTTGCGCATGCTTTCTTCGGTCTTGCCGATGTCGACGACGCCGTAGCCGTAGAGCGTGACGCCGGCCTCCTTGAGGGCCTCCTTGGCGAAGGCGACCTGTTCGGCCGTCATCGTCTCGTCGAAGCGTGCGCCGGGGAGCTCGGCCGCGAGGGCCTGGCCGGGGAAGGCCTCAACGGCGGCGACACCCAGCTCCTTGAGCATCCGGAGGGTCTCGACAAAGGTGAAATTGCGGAACGTCCAGGCCTCCGAGGCGAAGGGGAATTTCTTGATCCGCACGCCCGCATAGTCCGTCGAAGCGACGGCTTTCTGGAGCTCGGGCGAGATGTGCCGGATCTGCGGTGCGGCCGGCGTGCCCGCCGCGAGGGCCGGGGCGGCCGCTGCGGCGAGGAAGACGGCGAGGGCGAGGATGGCGGGAATGCGTTTCATGAGTTCTCCTTCGTTCGTTCTCACTTCGACTTCGGGTTCCATTTCCCACGGGCTACGGGCGGGACGTAATCATCCATGCCTTTGAACGGGAAGGCCAGGGTCTTGCCCAGCTCGGCGCTCCGATAGGCGGCCATGAGAAGTTCGGCGACGGCGACGCCGTCGGTGAAATTCTCCTCCGGCCGGACGCCGCGGATGAAGGACTGGACCATGTGTCGGTTCTCGGCGATGTAGCCGTATTCGCCGGCTTCGTCGGCGACGATGGGCATCAGCCCGATCTCGGCGTTTTGTTTCTCGACGAGGTCCTCGCCGGCCTTGCCCTTGACCTCGCGGCTGAAGAAGACCTTGAGTCCGGCGTCGAGCGAGTTGATCTGGAGGGCGTACTCGGGACCGAGAAGCTCCATGCTCAGGCGGAGACCCGCTCCCACGTAGCACCAGCTCGTCGTCGTCTCGACGACGAGGATCTTGCCGGCCCTGTCCTTGAATTCGACGAGCGCCCGGGCGAAGTCCTCGGACGGCCGCTTGAGGTAGTCCGTCTTGCCGCCGCTGTTTTTGGCCAGGATGGCGGCGTATCTGGGCTCCTGCCACTTGAGGCAGTTGGTATAGGCGGTGACGTTCACCGGGGTCAGGACGTCGCGGCGGGCGCCGGGCGGGGTCAGCATGAACCGGGCCTCTTCGACCGAGTGGCACATCATATCGTTGAGGACGCCGCCGCCCTGGAGCGTGCCTTCCCAGAACCAGGGCATGTGGGGTCCGCTGTGCTCCTCAGCCGCGCGGGCCAGGTAGGGCGGCCCGGAGAGAGCGGCGCCGCGGGCCCAGACGATCTCCTTGCCCCGGACGACGGCCGGGGAGAAGACCTGGTTCTCCAGGTAGCCGTCGAGGAGGCCGGCCTTCCTCGCGAGCTCGAGCATCTTCTTCGCTTCGCGGACGTTGCGGCCGAGCGGCTTCTCGCAGGCCACGCCGACGAGCTCGGCCTTCCCCTTGATCACGGCCTGACTGATCTCCTCCATGACCTCGCCCCGCGTGTAGTTCGGGGCGCAGATCCAGAGGGCTCCGATGCGCGGATCGGCGGCCATGTCCGTGATCGAGGCGTAGGGCCTGGCCTCGCCGACGCCGAGCGACTTGGCCAGGGCGCAGGCCTCCCGTGCCCGTTTCGCGTCGGGGTCGAAGACGCCCAAGATGTCGGCGTCGCGGACGCCGACCCAGGACTTGATGTGGAAGCGGGCGATGAACCCGCCGCCGACGATTCCAACGCCGAGGACCTGTGCTTTCTTTGTCATGTCTTGAATCTCCCGCATCGGGGACACGGTTAAGAAGTTCATGTCCCCATATGGTCCCTCAGAGGGGCCACTTTTTTTTAGGACTCTACATACCTTAAAAATCGACGGATTGTCAATTTCTCAAATGTCAAAATTCATTCTCGACCGGCCCGAGCCGACTAACCCAACGCGGGACATTATGTATCCGGAGGCACCCGTTTGCGGACGTTGACTCCTGGGACGAACACGCGGCCATGAAGGACAAGCGCCGGGACGTCCGTATCGTCGAGGAAAACAAGGTCGTCGTTTCGTTGATGACCGGCGAGATCCACCCCGGCACTCCGGCGGTCTACTATTCCCTCACCCGCGATATTTCCATGGGCGGAGTCCGCATCATGACCGTGGCCCCGCTCGAAATGGGCGCGCGCGTCCGTCTGGACATCACCCTGGGCCGCTCCCGCAAGCGGATACGGGCCATCGGCGAGGTCCGCTGGGCCAGGGAGCTCTACGGCAAGGAGGTCTTCGAGGCCGGGCTCCAGTTCGTCGGCCTGGAACCCAACGCCGAGTTCGCGTTGATCGACCACATTTTCGGGGCCAAGGACGACAGCGGGGCCTGACCCCTCCCTACCGGGCTTGCTTTTCTCCCTGTCCTAAGTTAAAAAAGAAACCTGTCCCGGAAATGACAGACGGAGACTCGCCATGAACATGCGAACCTCGAAAGCAGCCCTGGCCCTCGCCGCCGCGGCCCTGGCCGTCTTGCTTTTTCCCGCAACCGCGGCCACCGCGCCCAAGGACTACTATTTCCCCGAAGTCCGGGTGGACATTTCGATCAAGAGCGACGGCACTTTCCTCGTCGATGAATACAGGACGTTCGAATTCCAGGGGAGTTTCAGCTACGCTTACGTCGTCATTCCCCTGCGCGTCGAACGCTCGGGCCTCCGGCGCGAGGTTTCGGTGACCGAACTCGCGGTGACAGACGAGAAGGACCAGACCTTGAGGACGGAGCTCGCCGAAGAGGGCGGGCGGCTCACGGCCAAATGGTTTTATTCCGCCCGCGACGAGCGGCGGACGTTCCACATTCGCTACCGCGTCGCGGGAGGGATCGCCAGCCATCAAGACGTCACCGAGCTCTACTGGAAGGCGATAGGTGACGGTTGGGATAAGCCGGCCAGGAACATCCGGGTCACCGTCACTCTGCCCGGCCCGGTCGCGAAGAAGGAGGAGCTCAACGTCTGGGGCCACGGCCCTCTCGCCGGCTGGGCCGAGGTCGTCGACGAGCGCACGGCCCGTTTTTCCGCTCCGGACCTGGCCTCTCGCCGGTTTTTCGAGATCCGCGTCGTCTGGCCGGCCGGGATCGTCGCCGGAGTCCCGTCGGACAGGTACGCCCTCGCCTCGATCAAGGCCGAGGAGGCGGGCTATGTCCGAGACACGATCGAGCGTGTCCGCAGGGCCCAGAGGGAAAAGGAACTCGGCCGGCAGAGGTCCGCGGCGAACAAGCGGAATTTCCTCAAGGGCTTGGGCGTTTGGGGGACCTGGCAGGTCGCAGGCCCGCTCATCTGGCTCCTCCTGTTCTTCCGGGCCTGGTCCGCCGTGGGCAAGGATTATCGTTTCGAGGGCCTGCCGGATTATGTCCGCGAGCTTCCCTCCGACAAGCCGCCCGCCCAGGTCCAGACGCTCATGCGCGAAGGACGGACCGTGACCTCGGCGGCCTTCACGGCGACCCTCTTCGACCTGGCGCGGCGGGGCGTCCTGGAGATGGAGGACCGGAACGTCCTGAAAAAAAGGATGTTCGGCTCCAAAGAAGCGGTGGAGACGGTCATCACCCTGAAAAAAGACATTTCCCGGTCCGCGGACCTGCGGTCCTTCGAGAAAGTGCTCCTCGATTTTCTCTTTAAGGAAGCCGTGCCCGTGGGGACTAGCCCGGGAGCCGCCTTCAGCGTCGACGAGCTCCAGAGCTTCATGAAGAAAAAACCCCAGAAATTCCAGACCTGGTACTTGAAGTGGACCAAAGGGATCCGGGAAGAAGCGAAGTCCCTGGGCTTCCTCGAGCCCGAGGGGCTTAAGACGAGGAATATCTTCTACGCCGTTTCCATGCCCGTGGCCGTCCTGACGCTCAGTCCCGTCCTGCTCATCCTCGCATTGGTCCTGATCCCGACTTTTAAAAGAAGGACGATGAGCTGGGCGCGCGAGAACGAGGCTTGGAATGGCCTGAAGCGCTTCCTCGACGATTTCTCGGAATTCAAGGAGATCCCCGCGGAAGCCTACAAGCTCTGGGAACACTACCTCGTCTTCGGCATCCTCTTCGGAAACGCCAAGAAGATCCTCAAGATGCTGCCGGTCATCCTCCAGGACGAACGGGCCGCCGTCCCCATGTGGTACGCCGGGTTCAACCAGGCGAATTTCCTGGCCGGCGGCGGGCTCCAGAGCGTGATCAGCAGTATCGAGCATACGGCGACGGCCATTCATCAGGCCAGCACCTCGGCCGCCCACTATTCTTCGGGGGGAGGCGGGGGCTTCAGCGGCGGAGGAGGAGGCGGCGGCAGGGGCGGAGGCGGCGGAGGCGCGGGCTGATGAAGGGCGTGAAGAAGTCGTCCTTCGGGGCTCTGGTCCTCGCCGCGGTCTGCTTTTTCCCGGGCGGGTGCGGGACGCCGTCCGAAGAGGCCCGCATCAAGGAGTTCCTGAAAAAGTCCGTGGCCCTGGCCGAAGAAAAGCAGATCGGCGCCCTGATGGAGCGTTTTTCGCCGGATTATTCCGATTTCGAGGGGAGGGACAAGGCGGACGCGGAGCGTCTCATCGGTGATTACCTGGGGAGGTTCCGGGGGATCGTCATCCATCTCCTGAGCGTGCGCGTGGACGTCCCCGGCCCGGACGGACGGGCCGTCGTCGAGTGCGAGATGTCCTTCTCGCACGGAGCGGCCGAGGTCCTGAGAAAGCTCATCCGCTACACGGGCGAGTTTTACCGTTTCCGGTTCGACCTGGATAAAACCGGGAAAGGGGAGTGGCGTTTCGCCTTTGCGGATTGGCAGTCCGTCTCGCTCACCGACCTCTTCCCGGAATCCCTGGAGATCCTGAAGAAACTTTTTCCAGACCTTTAGCGTATCCCTGAATGAAGGAACGTTTCCGGCCGCAGGTCGGGTCGCTCCTCATCGACGTTTGGAGGATGAACATGGACGATGAAAAAAAACAAGGCAAAACGAGGTATGAGGAATTCCGGCTGAACGGCGGGGAGATCATCAACAAGGTCAAGGAGATCATCCACCAGGGCAACGTCCGCCGGATCATCCTCAAGGACGAGCACGGCAAGACGTTCATGGAGATCCCGCTCACCGTCGGCGTCGTCGGCGCCATCGTCGCTCCTATTCTGGCCGCCGTCGGGGCGATCGCCGCGCTCGCATCGAACCTGACCATCGTCGTCGAGAAGACCGAAGACTGACCTTCCCGCCTGTCGCTTTTCTTCGGCGCTCCTCCGTGCTATAACTGGTCCCTCGGATTCCGAAGGATGGAGGAGCGATCATGACCGGACACCAGTCGGCGAAACCCCTGGTTCTCTTCATCTTGACCTTCTTGACACTCGGGAGCGTCCTTGCGATACACGCGCCCGCCGCTGCTTCCGTCGACGGCGTCCTCAAGCTCATGCCCGCTCCCGCGAGCGTGACCGTCCGGGAGGGCCGCTTCAGGGTCGATGAAAACTTGGTCATCGGCGGCACGAAGCCCGAGATTCTCAGTTTCCCGTCCGGGGATTCCGTCATCCAGCGCCTGCCCATCGCTCCGTCTGACCGTGCCTTCAGGGCCGCTGCCCGTTTCATGTCCCGGTTGGCCGGCCGGACGGGCCTCTTCCTGAAGCAGGATTTCCTGGCCGTCCAAAAGCCGGCCGGTGAAGGCGGAATCCTCTACAGCTTCGACAAGACGGGCACGCTCGTGCCCAACGAAGACGAGTCTTACATTCTCTCAATCGATACGGCGAAGGTCGTCCTGAGCGCGAAAACCGACATCGGCATCCTGCGCGGCCTCGAGACCCTGCTCCAGCTTCTCAGCGCGGACGAGGCAGGCTATTATTTTCCCTGCGTCGACATCGCCGACAGGCCCCGCTTCACCTGGCGCGGGCTGCTCATCGACGTCGGCCGGCACTTCCAACCCGTCGACGTGATCAAGCGGAACCTCGACGCTATGGCCGCCGTCAAGATGAACGTCTTCCACTGGCATCTGACCGAGGACCAGGGCTTCCGGGTCGAATCCAAGGTGTTTCCCAAGCTCCACCAGCTCGGCTCCGATGGGATGTTCTACACCCAGGCCCAGATCCGGGATGTCATCGATTACGCGGCCGAACGCGGCATCCGGGTCATGCCCGAGTTCGACATCCCCGGCCATTCGACGAGCTGGTTCGTCGCCTACCCCGAATTCTCGAGCGCGCCGGGCCCTTACGGGATCGAAAGGAAGTTCGGCGTCTTCGGCCCGGCCTTCAACCCGGCCGACGAGCGGATCTATCCCTTCTTCGACGCGTTCCTCAAGGAGATGAGCGCCCTATTCCCCGACCCGTACCTGCACATCGGTGGGGACGAGGTCGAAGGCCATCAGTGGGACGCCAACCCGGCCATCCAGGCCTTCAAGAAAAAGAACGGCCTCGTGGACAACGGCGCCCTCCAGGCCTATTTCAACAAGCGTCTTCTCAAGATCCTGACCAAGTACGGCAAGAAGATGGTCGGCTGGGACGAGGTCTTTCAGCCCGGGCTGCCGAACGACATCGTCATTCATTCGTGGCGCGGCCCGAAGGCCCTCGTCGAAGCCGCCCAAAAAGGATATCAGGGGATCCTCTCGAACGGCTATTACATCGACCTCTGCCTGCCGGCCGAGGTCCATTATCTGAACGACCCCCTGCCTCCGGATTCGCCGCTCGACGACCGTCAGAAAGCGCTCATCCTGGGCGGCGAAGCGACGATGTGGTCCGAGCTGGTGACGCCGGAAACGATCGACTCGCGGATCTGGCCGCGGACGGCGGCCATCGCCGAGCGGCTCTGGTCCCCGGCTTCGGTGACGAACGTCGACGAAATGTACCGCCGGCTTGGTCCGGTCAGCATCGAGCTCGAGGAGCTGGGCCTCCTGCATCTCAAGAACCCGGACATGCTGCTCAGACGCCTCGCCGGTGACGCGCAGATCGAGCCGCTGCAGGTCCTGGCGGAAGCCGTCGAGCCGCTCAAGAATTACCAGCGGCACGGCCAGGCCGCCTACACCAGCCTTTCCCCCTTCACGCGCTTCGTCGACGCCTGCGCGCCCGAATCCCTCGCCGCGCGGGTCTTCAGGAAGAAAGTCGACCAATTCCTGGCTGGAAAAGACCCGATGCTCGGCCGGGAGATCGGCGCGACCCTGGCGCTATGGAAGGCCAACCATGTCCTGGTCCTGCCGGTCATCGCGGCTTCGCCGGCCTTGAGAGAGATCGAGCCTCTGTCTCTCGGCCTGGCCCGTGCCTGCGAGGTCGGACTCGAGGCGCTCGACCGGCTCATGAAGGGGCAGAGCCAGCCGGCGGCCTGGGCGGAGGAAAAGGGGACGATCCTGGCCGAAGCTGCCAAACCGGCGGCCCACGCCGAGCTCGCTGTTCTCTCGGCCGTGACCAAGTTGGTCAAGGCCTGTGCGGGGCCGGTCAAATGACGCTCTCTGCACCGCGACGCTCGTACACGATCCTGCCGGTCGACGCCGAGTTCCTGCCCGGCGATGCCTCCGGGCCCTGGCCGGGGATCCCGTCGCTCGGGATCGATCACTATCTCTGGCTCGACAACGGCTACCGCCCTCCTGTCGAGGTCAAGCTGTGTTATTCCCGCAGTTCCCTCCATGTCAGGTTCCTGGTGGGGGAGCGCCGGGTTCGCGTCAAATACGTGAAATTCCAGGACCCCGTCTACAAGGACAGCTGCGTCGAGTTCTTCATCGACGCTTTCCCGGAGAGCCGGCAGGGATACGTCAATTTCGAGACCAACGCCGCGGGAATCCTATTGGCCGCCTTCGGTCCCGACCGTAACAACCGAAAACCGCTCTGGCCCGAAGACCTTTCCGGCTTCGACGTCGCCTCGTCGATCGGCGGGCCCTGCGACGGCGAGCACGGCGGCGACACGTGGACCCTCGAGTATAGGGTGCCGCTCGTCCTTTTCCGGAAGATCTACGGTCAGGATATCCTTCCCGGACATCGGGCCAGAGCGAATTTCTACAAGTGCGGTGACGAGACGGAAGTCCCCCACTATGGGGCCTGGAACCCGGTCGACACGCCTTCTCCCGACTTCCACCGGCCCGAATTCTTCGGCGAAGTCGTCTTCGGGTTTCGATGAGATGCCTTGGCCGCGCCGGAAAAAATCGTCTCCTCTGCGGGGCCGTACTGATTATGCTGGCTGCGCCGGCCGGCGTTGCCGGACAGGCCGGAGGTCCCATTAATGTCGTCGACAGCCTGAGGCGGACGGTCGCCATCCCCGCCAGGGTCGAGCGGATCATCTCGCTCGAGCCGGAGATCACCCGGATCATCGTCGCCCTGGGGGAGGGGAAGAGGCTGGTGGGGGTTGACTTCTTTCTTCGCAACCACGACCGGCTTTTTCCTCTCGTTTTTCCTCCCTCCGAACGCCTTCCGGTCGTTTCGAACCAGGGCCAGGAACTCAACTACGAGGAAGCCATCCGGCTGCGGCCCGACATCATTTTTTCATCGCCTTCGGAATTCCGGATGACCGAGTCGATCGAGCGGAAAATGAAGCGGCCGGTGGTGGCGCTGGCCTCGATGGGCAAGTTCCGGAACCTCCTTGCGGAGATCGAAACGCTCGGCCGGATCCTCGGCAGAGAGGAGCGCGCGGCGGAGCTCGTTTCCTTCTTCGGAAGCCGCATGGAATTGGTGCGCGGAATCGGCCCTCCCCGGGCAGCGGATGCCGGACCCTCGGTTTACCTGTCCTTTTGGGGCTCTCTCCTCCGGACCCCGGTCTCCTATGAGCCCGTCGAAGCGGCCGGCGGAAGAAACCTGGCCTCCCGTCTCCTCCCTTCCTATCTCGGCACGGCCGGCGCGACCGTATCCCTCGAACAGATCCTGCTCTGGGACCCGGAGGTCATCCTCGTCCAGGGCAATTATCCTCCGGCCGAGAGACTGGTGACCGTCGAGGGTATCCTCGGGGACCCCCGGATCGCCTCGGTCCGGGCGGTGCGGGATGGACGCGTCCATTACACGTTCGGGTTCTGGTACTGGTGGGATCCGGCCCTCGTCCTCGTCGAAACGGCCTACCTCGCCCGGCTTTTTCATCCGGGAAGCTTCCCGAACTTCGACCTGACCCGGGAAGGCGATGCCATTTTCAAGGAATTCTATGGAGTGGAGGGCCTCTTCAGCGCCCTCTGCGGCATCCTCGACTGCCATGAGTGGAAACCGGAATAAAAGAGCGACGGCGGCTTTCGTCCTGGCCGCCGTGCTGCCTATCGTCCTTCTCCTGCTGTCCTTGAACATCGGCGCCTACCGCATTCCGCCCAAGGCTGTCTTCACAACCATCGTCGGCGCGATTTTTCCCGGCGGCGCCTCGGGCGGCCCCTCGCCCTATGCGGACATCCTCTTCCGTATCCGCCTGCCGCGGCTCCTCCTGGCGCTTTTCGCCGGCGCTGCTCTCGCGGTGTCCGGCGCTTCCCTCCAGGCCATCTTCAAGAATCCTCTGGTCTTCGAATTCAGTCTTGGAATATCCTACGGCGCGGCCTTCGGCGCCGCCCTGTCTCTCGTTTTCCTCGGTCGCAAGGTCCCGGCCCAGGCCGCGGCCTTCTTATTCGCCATCATCGCCGTCCTGGCCGTTCTGTTCATCGCCGGCAAGGCCGCCTCGCAGGTCGTGACCATCCTTCTCAGCGGCGTCATCGTCTCGGCCCTTTTCCAGGCCCTTCTGTCTCTCGTCGAGTTCTTCGCCAACCCCTATGCCCTTCAATCCCTGATCTTCTGGCTCATGGGCAGCCTGGCCCAGGCCGACTGGAAGGACCTCGGTGTGACCCTGCCCGTCATCGGCGTCGGCGTGACCGTGCTGATCCTCCTCCGCTGGCGGATGAACGTCCTTTCGCTCGGCGACGACGAAGCCCGCGCCCTGGGCGTCAACATCAAGCGGGAGAAGATCGCCGTCGTCGTCCTGGCCGCTCTGACGACGGCCGCCGCCACGGCCGTCACGGGCGTCATCAGCTGGGTCGGACTCATCGTCCCCCACCTCGTCCGCATGGCCGTCGGCGCCGACAACCGGAAGGTCATCCCGCTTTCGGCCGCTTGCGGGGCCTCGCTCCTCATCGTCGCCGACGACATCGCCCGGAGCGCGGCCTCCTTCGAAATTCCCATAGGCATCCTGACGAGTGTCGTCGGGATCCCCTTTTTCATCGTCCTTCTGAAAAAATCGGGCAAGATCTGGCTATGAAGGTCCGTGTCGAGTATCTGCATTTCTCCTACGGGGAGTTTTCGCTCCGGGTCGCCGGCCAGACGTTCGCCGAGGCCCGGGTGACATCCATCGTCGGCCCCAACGGCGCAGGCAAGTCGACCTTCCTCAAGTGCCTCGCCGCCGTCCTCCCGGCGTCCCGGGGCTCGGTCTTCGTGGACGGAAAAGACCTGGCCGGCCTCAGCGGGAAGAGCCGGGCCCGACTCGTCGGCTACGTGCCCCAGGAGCCCGCCTTCACCTTCAACTATTCCGTCCTGGATTTCGTCCTGACGGGCCGGGCCGCCTCCATCCCGGTCTTCTCATCGCCTTCGCGCCACGATGTCGCGGCCGCCAAAGCGGCCCTGGGCTATGTCGGACTTGCCGACTACCCGGCCCGGCCGTTTTTCGAGCTCAGTTCGGGGGAGAGGCGGCTCGTCCTCATCGCCCGGACGCTGGCCCAGGAACCCGACATCCTGCTCCTCGACGAGCCGACCACATTCCTCGACCCCCGCCACGAGATCGAGATCCTGGAGCTCATCCGGCGACTGGCCAGGGAGATGGGAAAAACCGTCATCGTCACCCTGCACACCCTGGACATGGCGGTGAAGTACTCCGATGAAATGGTGTTCATGAAGGGCGGCGGGATCGTGGCCGCCGGTCGGCCCGGCGACATCCTGAGCGAGGCCCTCCTCAAGGCCGTCTATGACATCGAGATGAGCATCATGACCGTGGACGGGAGGCAGCTCATCGTCCGCTGACGACCGGGTCCGGGACCCAGCTCACTCGATGAAAAACCAGGTCAGGGATAGAGGGGCGAGGCCTATTTCAGCTTTTCCTGGCCCTTGAACTCCCGGTAGGGGCTGAGGTAGGAAAGCGTCTCCCGGTCCTTTTCGTCGGTCGTGCCCAGGACCATGCGGGCCATGAGCTCACCGAGCCCGGGTCCGAGCATGAAACCCTGGCCGCACATGCCGACCGCCAGCATGTAGCCTTCGAGCTCGCGTGTCCAGCCGACGACCGGAAATCCGTCAGGCGTCATGGGGTAGAGGCCCCGCCAGGTCCGCCGGACCCGGAGGTTCTTGAGCCGGGGGATGAGGTTGACCATCCGCCGGGCGACCATGGGCAGGAACGAGCTTGTCTCGCGGACGTCCATCCCCCAGATGCTGGGGCTGGGGGTGATACAAAAGATGACCTGGCCCGTGTCGTGCTGATAAAAATAGTGGTTGGCCGAGCCGGCGACGGGGCGGATGTCGACGACCATGGGCTCGAGAAAACGGCCGACCGCCTCGGTCACTGCGCCCTCGTGCGAGTCGGGCCGGACGGGGACGTCGATCCCGGCCAGCGCCGCCATCTCCGCTCCCCAGGGCCCGGCGGCGTTGACGACGACCGCGGCCCCGTATTCGCCCTTGTCGGTCCGAACGCCCCGGATCCGGCCGCCGTCGATGACGTATCCCGTGACTTTTTCATTGAACAGGAACTCGGCGCCCAGTTTTTTCGCCCGGCTGTAGAAAGCATGGATCGCCAGCAGGGGAGAGGCGTGGCCGTCGTCGGGGGAGAACGTCCCGCCGATGAGGCCTCCGGGGTTGAGGTCGGGGATGACGCCCAGGAGGGCCTTGGCATCCAGCCAGTCGATGTTCAAGCCGAATTTTTTCTGGATGACGAGGAGCTCCTTGAGGGTCCGCTCCTCTTCGCCGCGGTAGGCGACGAACGAGTAGCCGCCCTTGCGCCATTCGATCTTGTCCCCGAAGCGCTCCTGCCAGGTCGAGAAGACCTCGAGGCTGCGCAGGCAGATGCGGATCTTGGCCGGGTCGGAATGGGTGGCCCGGAGGCCGCCGATGGCCCGCTTGTTCGAGCCCTGTCCGACGCTCGGATACTGGTCGATGACCAGGACGCGGAGCCCGGCTTCGGCCAGGGAGAGCGCGGCGGGCGCGCCGACGCTGCCGGCCCCGACTATGACGACGTCGCAGGACCTATCCGGTGCCACGGCTGTCTTCCTCCTCGTCAAGGCCCGCGAACACCCCCAGGGACACCTCCAGGAACAGGGGCCGTTTCGGCTGGTCGACGATCTCGGACTCGGGGACGCCCTCCTCGCGGAAGAGCTGGTGGATGAGGGGCGTGCAGGTCTTGGCGCCGCAGGAGCCCATGCTCGCCCGGGTCACCGATTTGATCTCGTTGATGTCCCGGACGCCGTCCCGGATGAGTTTCCGGATGGCCCCGGCCGTGACCCGCTCGCAACGGCAGATGACGGTGTCCTCGGCCGTGCGCTCGACGTTACCGCCCAGGGCCTGGCCGACCTCGGCCGGCTGAACCTGGATCCCGGCGATCTTATTGGCATATTCCCGGGGCGCCCGGACCTTGACGATCACGGTCCGGTCGTTGGCCTTGAGGGCCTTGACCGCCCCGACCTCGACCCGGCCCAGGGCGTTTCCTTGTGTGTCTTCGACGGTTACGGTGTCGCCGGCCTTCAAGGCGTCCTTGAGGAACTCGAACGGAACGGCTACGGTCGGGAAGTCCAGGTCCTTGCGGTAGTCGACAAGAGTGATGGCCAGACCGGGGCAGATGGCGACGCATTTTTCGCAGCCCGTGCAGCCCTTGCCGCCCTTCTCGCCGACGAACGACGGGAGAAGACGGATGTCCGTCTCGTCCATTTCGATGAGGTCGTTCGGGCAGACGCCCGTGCACGGGTCGCAAGGGATCTCTTGGTGACAGTGGAGGACCGGGAAAACGCCCGCCGCCTCCGCAGGCGTAATTTCGAGCGTCGTCTTTCCGGGATGGGACTTGAGGATGTCGGCGGTCCGGTACCAATCCGGCGAGATCTCGCCGACGTCGTGGCCGAGGGCCCGGGCGACTTCCAAGCCGCGGATCTTGCCCGAAAATATGGCCGCGGAGGCTTCGGCGATCTCCTCGGCGTCTCCGGCGGCGAACGCGGGGAGCCCGAACTCGCGGGCTTTCTCGTGGAATTCGTTGACCGGGTCGAGACCGACGGCGATGAGCACGGTATCGCAGTCGAAGGAGCGCTCCGTCCCCGAAACGGGTTTGAAGTGCGCATCGACGCGGGCGATGGTCACGGATTCGACGGCGTCCGTCCCGTTGGCGCCGAGGACGGTGTGCGACGTGTAGATGGGCACGCCGAGGCGGGCCAGCTTGTCCCGGTGGACCTTGTAGCCGCTGCACTCGGCCAGGATCTCGATCAGCCCGACGACGGATATGCCGGCCTGCAGGGCATGGTAGCCGGCGATGAGTCCGACGTTGCCGCCGCCGACGATGAACAGCCGGCCCGTCGGCTTGACCAGGTCCCGGTTGACGAGGGTTTGGAAGGCGCCCGCGCCGTAGACCCCGGGCAGGGTGCTGCCCGGAAAGGCCAGGTTCTTCTCTCTCGCCCCGGCGGTTGTGAGAAGGACATCCGGTTTCACCATGACGTACCGCCGGCCCTCGACGATGACGCCGACGGTCTTGTCGCTGTAGACGGCTAGAGCGGCGCTCTGGAGCCAGACGCGGACGTGCGGAAACGCGCGGACCTCGTGTTCGAGGCGTGTGGCGATATCGATGCCGCGCGTGCCGGCATAGACGGCCTCGATCGAGCCAAAGAAGCGGTGCGTCTGGAGGACGAGCTTGCCGCCGAGCCGGTGCTTGTCGTCGATGATGAGGGTCTCGATGCCGCGTTTGCCGAGCTCGATCCCGGCCGAGAGGCCGGCCGGGCCGCCGCCGATGACAAGGACGGGCACGTGGAGAGTTTCGACAGGGTGGGTCTTCGCGGCGCCGAGGGCGGCGGCGTCGATACGGGGCAGCTCGGGCAGGCCCTCGGCGGGTTCGACCCGCATACCGGGCCTGACGATCTCCATGCAGGACTTGACGGGGATGCCGTTGGCCAGGACGAGACACTGGGCGCACTGGCCGTTGGCGCAGAAAATGCCCTGGGCCGCCCCGTCCTTGGCGTGGTGTCCGAAAACGCGGACCCCGGCCGCGAAAAGGGCGGAAGACAAGGTCTCTCCTTCGAAGGCCTCCAGCGAGCGGCCCTTCCATGTCAAGGAGATGGACTTGCGGGGAGGGATGGGCAGGATGGGGTGTTGCTCAATGCGGTACACGGGCGACCATTCTCCTTCCGCCTTCGACAGCGGCCCCGGCAAAGACGCGTATTATAGCATAACGCATTTTTTGCGGGTAGAAAGATCTGATGTGGTGTATAATCGGGCCGAAGACGATGAGGTCGAGAGAAAATATCCGCTCGGCGATGGTGGCGCTGCTCATCCTGTTCCTTCTCGCCGTTCATCTGGCCGCTCAGGAGACGCCCGGAAAAGACCCGCCGGCCGCGAATGAGACTGCCGGCCGTCCCGGCGAAACAAAAAATTCTCCCGTTCTAAAAAAGCCCGCGCGGGATTTCGTCGAAGACGCGGGCCGGATCTGGAGCTCGCCCTTCCGCATCAAGGAGCGGCACGTGGCCCCGCTCATCCTCCTGACCGCGGCCGCCGGCTTTCTCATCGCCGCCGACGAGGACATCCGCGATGGCTTCAAGGGCTACGCCGACGGGCACGTCTGGGTGCAGGACGTCGGCCCGGTCATCACGCGGATGGGGGCTTTGGGCGCGGCGGCGACAGCGGGGATTTTCTTCGGGGCCGGGCTCATCTTCAAGGACGAGCGGGCGAGAGACACGGGGTACCTCGCGGCCAGCGCGATCGTTCAGACGTTTCTCGTCGACCACTTCATCAAGGGGATGAGCGGACGGCAGCGCCCCTTCGCCGCCGACGGGGAAGACCATTGGGCCGGGCCGGCCGGGTTTTTCAAACGTTACGACCCGGACTACGAAGGCTTCTACGACTCCTTCCCGTCCGGCCACTCGGCCACGGCCTTCAGCGTGGCGACAGTCGTAGCCCTACAGTATCGCCACCGGCCCTGGGTGCCGGTCCTCGCCTACGCCATCGCCGCCGGAGTGGGGCTGTCGCGCGTGACCGAGGACTGTCATTGGATGTCCGATGTCTTCGTCGGGGCGGTCATCGGCCACCTCGTCGCCCGGTTGGTCGTGCGCAGCCACACCCGGAGACAGCGCCTGGTCCCGGTCCTCGGCTGTTCCGGAAGGGGCATCACTGTGGGCTTCCATTATAACCTCGACCGGGTCTATTAATACGTTCGATGGCGCCAAACCCCAATGTGTAAAAAGGATGGGCAAATGAAAAAGCATGCTGTGACGGTCGTTCTCATCGCGTGTCTCTTGCTCTGGGTCGGGCTATCATCCGGCCAGAGGACGGAGAAACCCGTCCTCCACGGCCAAAACTGGGTGGCCATCACCGGAAAGCCGCTGGCCGCGACGGCGGGGGCGCTCGTCTTCGCCAAGGGCGGCAACGCCGTCGACGCGGCCTGCGCCATGCTCGGCGCCGTCTGCACCATGTACGACGTCCTGAGCTGGGGCGGCGAGACCCAGGCCCTCATCTACAACCCCAAGACGAAGAAGGTCATCGGTCTGAACGCCCTGGGCGTCGCCCCCGCGGCCGCGACGGCCGAGTTCTACAAGGCCAAGGGCTTCGAGTACCCGCCCGTCGACGGCGTCCTCTCGGCCGTGACTCCCGGCACTCCCGGCGGCCTCTTTACGATGCTGGCCGAATTCGGGACGATGAGCCTCGAAGAGGTCCTCGAACCCGCTCTCCGGATGGCCGAAGGCTATCCCATGGACAAGGAAACCGGCGACCGGATAGAAAAAGACAAGGACAAGATCAAGTTGTGGCCCTATTCCCGGGCCGTTCTCCTGCCCCATCCCGGCAAGGCGCGCGAAGCGCCACATCCCGGGGAGCTCTTCCGCCAGCCGGACCTCCTCGACACCCTGAAAAAACTCATCGCCGCCGAGCGGCGGGCCCGGGCCGCCGGCAAGAACCGGAAAGAGGCGATCTATGCCGCTTATGACCGCTTCTACAAGGGTGACATCGGCCGCGAATTCGTCCGCGGCTCGGCCGAGCAGGGCGGCCTCATCACCATGGCGGACCTCGACGCCTGGAAGGTCCATCTCGAAGAGCCCGTGTCGACCGATTACAAAGGCATCGAAGTCTTCAAACTCACGAGCTGGGTGCAGGGTCCGGTCATGCTCCAGGCCCTCAACATGCTCGAGACGTTCGACCTCAAGTCCATGGGCTACAACAGCGCCGCTTACATCCATACCCTCTACCAGGTCATGAGCCTGGCCTTCGCCGACCGGGATTTCTATTATGGCGACCCTTATTTTCCGCCGCAGGAGCCCCTCCGCGGCCTGCTGTCAAAATCCTACGCTAAAGACCGGGCCAAGCTCATCCAGGGCGACAAGAACGACCCCGATATCAAACCCGGTGATCCTTACCCTTACGAGGGGAAAAGCAACCCCTATCTAGGCTTTCTCGACCGCTGGCCCGAGTGGGGCAGGGGAGAGGCCGGGGCGCTCGGCCCCGATGAGGCGGCCGCCGTCGAGGAGGCCTTTCGAACGGGGACGACGTCCATCCAGGCCGCCGACAAGGAAGGATGGGTCGTCTCCGTGACCCCCAGCGGAGGTTGGATCCCGTGCGTCATCGCCGGCAGGACGGGAGTCGGAATGAGTCAGCGGGCCCAAAGCTTCGTCCTCGACGAGTGGAAGAACCCTTTCAACGTCATCGCGCCCGGGAAAAGGCCGCGGGCGACGCTGACGCCGGGGCTGGCCCTCAAAGACGGCCGGCCTTTTCTCTCCTTCGCCGTCCAGGGCGGGGACACCCAGGACCAGAACCTCCTCCAATTCTTCCTCGACATGGTCGAGTTCGGGATGAACGTCCAGCAGGCCTGCGAGGCGGCCAACATCACGAGCTACCAGATGCATGATTCCTTCAACGACCATAAGACCTTTCCAGGGAAGCTCGACGTCAACGAAACAGTCTCGAGTGAGGTCCGGGAAAAGCTCCGGGCCATGGGGTATATTTTGTCCGTCAAGAAATACACCTCGGGCCCGATCAACGCCATTTTCTTCGACCGCGCCCACGGCACGTTCTGGGGAGGCAGCAGCAACTACGGCGAGGACTACGGCATTGCTTGGTAAGAGCTCCGAGAAAGGGCCCGGCGGAGGGCTTCCATGAAACATCTGTTCATCCCGGCGCTCCTCCTGGCGCTCGTATTCCTCCAATCACGGCTCGGCTCTCCGGCCGCGCCTGAAACGGGACTCCAAGAAGCGACGACCGTGGACGTCCCCCCGTCCGCCGCGCCGAACGTCCACTATCCCTCCAACAGATCCCCCCTGGCCGTGAGCCCTCTGGTCAAGCTGCCGGTCGGAGCGGTCGAGCCGCGCGGCTGGCTCATGGCCCAGCTCCAGCCGCGTTCTGTCCCACATGAGCCGCTATTTCCAGTTCGAATTCCATCTCGCCGCCGAAGACCTCCTGCCGGAAAGCTGGCAGAAGCTTAGGGGAGGGGAGAACCTGGAGAGCGTCTATTGGCTCTATAACCGGACGGGAGAGAGATTCCTCCTCGACCTCGCCCATCCTCACGCCCGCACGGGACAAGGACGGAGTCGAGAGCTCGTTTTACCACGGCGTCAACATCGCCATGGGCTTCCGCCGAGCCCCGCCGCTGGGGAAGGCCCGATCGAGGAGGTCGAGCTCATCCCCATGGGCTGTGCCCGCCTGCGGATCTCCACGTTCCCGGTCGTCAAAGATTGACAGGCATCGCAGATTTCGTTAAAAATGGGTAGAAATATTTGGTGAGGAGGGAAGAATGTTCAAAGAATTCCGCGAATTCGCCATGCGCGGCTCGGTCCTGGACATGGCCGTGGGCATCATCGTCGGCGCCGCCTTCGGGGCCATCGTCACGTCGCTCGTCGCCGACGTCCTCATGCCGCCGATCGGACTGCTCCTCGGCAAAGTCGATTTCGCCAACCTCTACGTGCTCCTGACGGCCGGGCTAACACCGGGCCCCTACGCCTCGCTCGCCGCCGCCCAGCAGGCCGGCGCGGTCACGCTGAACTACGGCGCCTTCATCAATAAGATCATCAGCTTCATCATCGTCGCCTTTTCTCTCTTCATGATGATCCGGAGCATGAACCGGATGAAGAGGAAAGCCGAGGCCCCCGCCACGGCCCCGACGACGAAAGAGTGCCCGTTCTGCGCCACGGCCGTCCCGCTCAAGGCGGTCCGCTGCCCGCATTGCACGTCGGAACTCCCGAAATAGCCGCGTCGTTTCCGGCTAAAAGGCTTCCTGGGCGGTGAAGTAGAGACCGAAGTTCGCTTTGCCCCAGGCCATGTCCATACGCAGGGTCGTGCCCTCGCGTTTGTTGACCATGTAGCGGACGCCGGTGCCCACGGAATACTTGATCGTCTTGAGATCGAATTCCGAGAAGTCGGGAAAGACGTCGGCCAGACCGGCGAACCCGACGACGCCGATCCTTTTCGTCACCATGACCCGGTATTCGGCCTGGACGGCCAGGATGTCCTTGTCCCGGAAACGGCCCTTGTAATAGCCGCGCATGAGGGACTCCCCGCCGAGCAAGGCGAGTTTATGGAACGGGACCTCTCCGGAGTTCGACCTGAAGTACGCCTGGAGAGCCAGGACTTGGTCGGGCGCGACGAGGAAATACTCGCGGCAATCGAGCTTGAGGCTGGTGAACGCGAAGTCGCTCCCGGTCATGGCGCCGTAAGTGTCGGCCGTGAGCTGGAAAAAGACACCCTTGCGGGGGTAGAGGACGCCGTCGCGGGTGTCCCAGTCCAGACTGACCCCGAAGCCGGAGAGCAGGCCGCCGCGGCTTCCCGTGATGCTCCCCGAACTGAGGATGCCGCCGGGCTCGACGCTTTCCATCGTCATCTGCTCGAAATCATATTGGACGCCGGCGAATAGGTGCCCCAGGAATTTCTTTTTCACGCCCATTTGAACGGTCATGATCCGCGGCGTGTAGGATTCCTCGGCGGTCGACGGCATGTCGTTGCCGACGCCGAAAAATATCTGGGGAGTCCTCTCGTAACGGATGTTGCCGCTCAGGAAGAAACGGTTGCGCTCGAAGTAGATCTCGGGCTTGACCACGACCTGGAACTGCCTGGCCAGGTTGTAGCTGCCGAAGGCCCAGACGGTGGAGGCTCGGGTCTGCTCCTTGTTGCGTCCCGCCCGGAAATTGAGGACGCCGCCGCCGCCGAACGCGAGTTTCGTCTCGGGGGAGTAATAGATAAAGGGGATGGCGATGAGGTGGGCCTTGAAGGCGTCCTTGGAGTTTTTGGTCTCTTTTTCGGCACCCCCGGGCTGGACGTCTTGGGCGGACGCGCGATACGGCGCGAGGACACAGGCGCATATCATCAGGACGGAGGGGAAGGACGAGCGTCTGATCATCTTTTACCTTTGGTCGTTTGGGTTATGATAGCGTCCGGGCCGCGAAATGTAAACCCCGGCCCTTGACCGGCGCCGGAAACGGGGCTATCCTCCCCGGCGCGGGAGGACCGATGACGCCGAAAGAGAGAATGGCTGCGGCCATGGCCGGGTCCGTTCCCGACCGCGTGCCGGTGATGTGCCAAATGAGCATCGGGCACATGCTCTTGCAGACAGGGACCGAGCCGTCCCGCTTCTGGCACGCGGCAGACGCCTTCGCCGACGGTCTCGTCAAGATGAGGTCGCTCTACGGCTTCGACGGTATCCTGGTCAGCCTTCACGGCCATGACGCCGGCTGGGAACGCCGCGTCGCGGCCGTGGAACAGGAGCCGGGCGGAGAGCGCGTTCGCTGGAAAAACGGGGACACGACGTTCTTCCCGTTCGACGACCTCCCCGTCGTCCAACCCGCCAGGCCGCCCGTCCGGCCGGAGTTCGGCCGGTTCGATCCCGAATCCCTGCCGGCCGAAGCCGCCTACATCCCCGTTTCTCAGGGGCTCCGGTTCGCCCTCGATCCGGAGCATCTTTTCGACGCCATCTCCATCGTCCGGGGCAAGGCTGGAGGGGATTTCTCCATCCACGGCGAGGTGACTTCGCCCCTCGATTACTTCCTCGACCTCTTCGGCTTCGAACAGGCCATGATCGGGTTCCTCGAGGACCCCGGTCGAGCCGCCCAGGTTCTTGGGAGATTCACCGATGGGATCGTCGCCGTCGCCGAAGGGCTGGTCGATGAAGGGGCGGATGCCGTCAAGATCTCCTCACCGTTCGCCGGCGCGGGCTTCCTGTCGGCGGCCTTCTACCGGGCCTTCGTCCTTCCTTATGAGGGGCGCATCGTCCGGGCCATCGAAGCCCGCGGCGCCCGCGCTTACATCCACACCTGCGGCGACATCCATGACCGGCTCGAGCTCATGGCCGGCTCCGGGACTTCGGGGATCGAGTGTCTCGACCCGCCGCCCCTCGGCCGCGTGGACCTCGCCGACGCCAAGAGGCGCATCGGGGGGAAGGTCTTCATCAAGGGAAATATCGACCCCGTCAACGTCCTCCTTTCCGGATCGACGGAACTCGTCCGCTCGGACGCCCTCCGCCGTGTCGCGACGGGGAAGCCGGGCGGGGGCTACATTCTCAGCACGGCCTGCTCGATCGCCCCCCGGACGCCCCGCGAGAACGTCCTCGTCCTCGGCGAGGCCGCCGAGGCGGGCGGCGCTTATTGAGATGAAGCTCCACGGACTTACGTCCATCGAATCCCACGAAGGGGATTGAATACGCGACTCTCCTGATATATAGTATTCCACTCAAGGACTTCTCGAGGAGATCCCATGAAGAAGATCGTCGTCCTGGGTTCGGGAATGGTCGGCCGGGTCATGGCCGCCGACCTCGCCGCGGACTTCGAGGTCACCGCCGTCGATGTCAGTCCGGCCAACCTGGACGGGCTCAAAAAAACCCCGGTCAAACGGCTGCAGGCGGACTTATCGGACGCCGCCGCCGTCCGGAACGTCGTCCGCGAATGCGATCTCGTCGTCGGGGCCGTGCCCGGGTCCATGGGCTTCGCCACCCTGCGGGAGGTCATTGCTGTCGGGAAGGACATCGTGGACATCTCCTTTTTCCCCGAGGACGCCTTCCTCCTCGACGACGCCGCCAGGAAGGCCGGGGTGACCGCCGTCGTCGATTGCGGGGTCGCTCCGGGGATGAGCAACATGATCCTCGGTTATCACGCCGCCCGGATGTCGGTCGGACGCTTCCAATGCTATGTCGGGGGGCTGCCGTTCCTGAGGGAATTCCCGTTCGAATACAAGGCGCCTTTTTCGCCGGCCGACGTCATCGAGGAATACACCCGGCCGGCCCGCTACGTCGAGAACGGCCATGTGGTCGTCAAGCCCGCCCTCTCGGACGTCGAGAACATGGATTTCTCCGAGATCGGCACGCTCGAGGCGTTCAACTCCGACGGCCTCCGCTCGCTCCTCGCGACCATGAAAGTCCCGAACATGATCGAGAAGACCCTCCGCTATCCCGGTCACGTCGGGCACATCAGGGCGCTGCGCGACAGCGGCTTCTTCGGCGGGGAGGAGATCGAGGTCCGCGGCCGCAGCGTCCGGCCTCTCGACGTCACCTCGGCCGTCCTCTTCAAGCACTGGCGGCTCCATGAAGAGGACGACGAGTTCACGATCATGCGGATCATCGTCGAGGGCGAGGAGGACGGTCGTCCGAAGCGGTACACCTACGGCCTTTTCGACCGGCGGGACAGAACGACCGGATTCTCCTCGATGGCCCGGACGACGGGTTTTCCGGCGACGGCGGTTGCGCGCCTCGTCCTGGCCGGGAAATTCGGCCGCAAGGGCGTCTGCCCGCCCGAATTCGTCGGGGACGACGAAGCGTCGTTCCGAGCGGTCCTGGCCGAGCTCGCCGTCAAGAACGTCGTTTATAAACTTGCGGACAATTAGCCGTAACCCATACAAAACCCTAAGGAGGTCCTTCGATGATACGCAAGCTCACTATCGCAGCTCTGGTCATGGCTCTTCTCATGATCGCTCCGTCGGGCGTCCTGTCCCAGGGGCGGGTCGTGGTCAAGGCCAGGACACCGGTCGCGGCTCCTCTCAACGTCGCGGAGATCCTGAAAACTCTTGATTATCGTTCCATCGGGCCGACCCAGCAGAGCGGCCGATTCGTCGATTTCGCCGTCCCGCTCCAGCGGCCGAACACGTTCTACGCGGCCGCGGCTTCGGGCGGGCTGTGGAAGACGGAGAATAACGGTCAGACGTTCGAACCGCTTTTCGAGAACGAGAAGGTCTTCTCGATCGGCGACGTCGCCGTGGCCCCGTCCAACCCCGACATCCTCTGGCTGGGGTCGGGCGAGGCCAACAACTCGCGCTCGACCTACTGGGGGGACGGCGTCTACAAGTCCGCCGACGCCGGCAAGACCTGGCGCAACATGGGTCTCAAGGAATCCCATCATATCGGGCGGGTCGTCATCAGCCCGGCCAACGCCGACATCGTCTACGTGGCCGCCCTGGGCCACCTCTACTCGGAAAACGCCGAGCGCGGCGTTTACAAGACGACCGACGGTGGCATCATGTGGACCAAGGTCCTCGACGTCGCCGCCGCCGGGCGGACGATCGGAGTCGTCGATTTGGTCATGGACCCGGCCGACCCGGAGACGCTCTATGCCGCCTCCTATGACCGGCTCCGCAAGCCCTGGACGTTCCAGCTCGGCGGGCCGGGCTCCGGCGTCCATAAGACGGCCGACGGCGGCAGGACTTGGACAAAGCTCACGAACGGCCTTCCCGGCGGCATCCTCGGCCGCATCGGCCTGGCCATTTCCCCGAAGAACCCGAAGGTCCTCTACGCCATGGTCGAGAACGCCAACAAGCCGGGCATGTCTCCCGAGGACCGCTGGAAGGAAATCGTCGACGGCAAGACGAGCCAGGGCATGATCGACGGGGAGATCTATCGCACCGACGACGCCGGATCGACCTGGCGCAAAGTCAGCCCGGACAAGCGAAGCATCGGCGGCGCGCCGGGTTATTACTACGGGCAGATCATCATCGACCCGACGAACGACGATAACGTCTTCATCCTGAGCGTCGGCGTCCTGGCCAGCCGTGACGGCGGGAAGACGTGGATCGCGCCTTTCCAGTTCGGCGGCGACAACCACGCCCTCTGGATCGACCCCGAGGACAGCAACCACATGCTCCTCGGCTACGACCACGGGCTGGGCGTGACCTGGGACGGCGGCAAGAACTGGTATCATCCGGATTTCCTTTCCCTGGCCCAGTTCTACGCCATCGACTTCGACATGTCCTATCCCTACAGGGTGGCCGGCGGCCTCCAGGACAACGGCTCTCTTTTGGGGCCGAGCACCAAGCCCGGCGCCGGTCCCTCCGGCAGGCGGGGCGTGACCGGCGGCGGCATCCCGCCCGGGCCGCCCATCCGCCTCGAGGATTGGTTCAGCGTCGGCGGCGGAGACGGAATGTACAACGTCTTCGACCGGGCCACGAACCGTTACCTTTACAACGAGTCCCAGTTCGGGCCCCTCACCCGGATCGACCTCGTGACGGGGGAGGCCAAGGGCATTGCCTACCAGCGGCTGAAACCCGAAACGCGCTGGAACTGGTGCGCCCCCATCCATGTCTCCTACCATAACAGCGATACGGTCTATCACTGCGGCAACATCGTCGTCATGTCCTTGAACCGCGGCGAGTCCTGGACGGAGATCAGCCCCGACCTGACGACGAACGACCCGGCCAAGCTCACGGTCGAGGGCAAGGGCGGCGACGGGAATATCCAATACTGCACGATCACGACCTTCGATGAGTCGCCGCTCGTCCCCGGCCTGCTCTGGGCCGGCACGGACGACGGAAACGTCTGGGTCAGCCGGGACAACGGCAAGGCCTGGACCAAGCTCAACGACAAGATCGCGGGAAATCCGGGCTACTGGGTCAGTCGCGTCGCGGCCTCGAACTTCGACCCGGGGACGGCTTACGTTAGCTATACGGGTCTCCGCAACGACGATTTCCGCCCGTTCCTCTACAAGACGACAGACTACGGCGCCACCTGGACGTCCCTCGCCGGGGGACTCGCCGAGGGGCCGGTCAACGTCGTCCGGGAAGACGTCAAGAATCCGAACCTCCTCTTCGCGGGGACGGACTTCGGCGTGTATGTCTCGATCGACGGCGGCAAGTCGTGGATGAAGATGAAAAACGACTTGCCGACTCAACCCGTCCATGATCTCAAGGTCCATCCGAGGGAGGCCGACCTCATCGTCGCGACGCACGGCCGGGGCGCTTATATCGCCGACATCAAGCCGCTCCAGGAGCTCACATCCGAGGTTCTGGCCGAGGACGTCCACCTTTTCGCGATCGAATCCAAGGTCCGCTGGGTCGGCACGAACCGGCGTGAATCGGGCTCTTCGAACTTCGCCGGCGAGAGCGAGCCCGCGGGAATGGTCGTTTATTACAGCCTCAAGGCCAAGCCGAAGGGCGAAGTGAAGCTCCAGGTCTACGCCGGCAACATGCTGCTCAACGAGATCAAGGGCACGGCCGACGTCGGGCTGAACAAGGCCTTCTGGAACATGACCGGCCGGCGCGAACAGACGGCCTCCGCTTCGTTCCCCGTTCAACCCGGCGAATACAGGTTCGTCCTCTCGGTCGACGGCAAGACGCAGACCGCGTCCGCCTCCGTTCTCAAGGATCCGCGGTACTAGGCCTAAAACAAACCACTTTCAACGGGCCGTCCCCTCCATAAGGGGGGGCGGCACTTTTTTTCCTGCCCCGTTCATGCTACCCTGCTTTCCGGAGGCGTGATCATGCCCTACAAGACCCACGATGTCCTCGGCCGGGTCGGCCGCTTCCCCCGGGTCGACCTCATCCACCGCCCGACACCGCTGCGGAAGCTCGAGCGGTTGACCGCCCGTCTCGGCGGTCCGGAGATCTATATCAAGCGCGACGACTTGACGGGCCTCGCTTTCGGAGGAAATAAATCACGCAAGCTCGAATTCATCATCCGGGACATGCTCGAAAAAAGGGCCGATGTTGTCATCACCTGGGGCAGCCTCCAGTCCAATTGGTGCATGCAGACCGCGGCGGCCGCCCGGACCTTCGGCATCAAGCCGGTGCTCGTCCTTTTCAAGACCCACGCCCTGCCGGCGGCGGTCGACGGCAACCTGCTCCTCGACGTCATCCTCGGCGCCGATATCCGCATCCTGGAGGCGGAGAAAGGCAAAGTCGTCAAGTCGGCCCAGGCGATGTCCGTCCTCGAAGAAGCGGCCAGGGAAGTCAAGGGACAGGGACACCGCCCCTACCTCGTGCCCGTGGGAGGGTCCCTTGTCCGTGGCGACATGGACAAGCCCCTGGGCGGGGTGAGCTATGTCGCCGCCTTTGCCGAACTCGTGGACGAGATGAGGGCAGGCGGGGCTGAGCCCGATTATGTCGTCCATTCCACCGGGTCCGGCGGGACGCAGGCGGGGCTCGTCGTCGGCGCCCGGGCCCTCACCGACGGCTGTCGGGTCATCGGCATCAGCGTTTCCGACCCGAAGGGGCCTTTCGCCGACGACGTGCTCGAAATAGCCCGGGCCACGGATGAAGCGCTCGGGCTCGGCCTGGACGTCAGGCCGGAGGACGTCGTCGTCTTCGACGAGTATCTGGGTGAAGGCTACGGCGTCGTCGACAAGGGAGTAGCCGAAACGATCCGGCTGGTCTTCCAGACGGAAGGCATCGTCCTCGACCCGGTCTACACGGCCAAGGCCATGATGGGCTTTATCGACCTCGTCAGGACGGGCTTTTTCAAGAAGACGGACAGGATCGTCTTCCTCCACACGGGCGGAACGCCGGCCCTCTTCCCCAACCGGGAGAAGATCGTCAGCTTCCTGGCCGGAAAATCCTGAACGGCGGACGTTCCCAGCCCTATCGACCCGCGCTTTTCAAGTATTTAAAGAACTCGCTGTCCGTCGACAGGATGAGCCAGGTGTCCTTTTCAAGCGCCGCCCGGTAGGTTTCGAGGGTTTTGAGGAACTGGTAGAACTCGGGGTCGAGGTTGTAGGCCTGAGCGTAGATCTTGGTCGCCTCGGCGTCGGCCTTGCCCTTGATCTCCTGGGCTTTCCGGTAGGCCTCGGAGACGATCCGCTTCAGCTCCCGCTCCTTCTGGCCGCTGATCTCGGCGCTCTTGCCATCGCCCTCCGATCTGTACTTGGAGGCGATCCTCTTCCGCTCGGCTATCATCCTGTCGAAGACCTTCCGCTGGACTTCGTCGACGTAGTTCACGCGCTTGACCTGGACGTCCTTGAGCTCGACGCCGAACTCTTGGGTGATCTTGGCAGCGTTCTCGAGGATGATCTTGGACAGCTTGTCGCGGCCCGTACCGATCTTGCCGACGACCTCGGAGAAATCGAGCAGCGCGGCGTCCTCGGTCAGCTCGAAGGCGCGATTCGAACTCCGGATGATCTCGATGAGATCGTAGTTGGCGATGGTGTTGCGGGTCTCGCCGTCGACGATGTCGTCGAGGCGGCTGTGGGCGCCCCGCTCATCCCGGACACGCTGGAAGAAAACCAGGGGGTTGCTGATCCTCCAGCGGCAATAGGTGTCGATCCAGATGTACTTCTTGTCCTTGGTCGGGATCTGGTTGGGGTCGCCGTCCCATTCGAGCCAGCGCTTGTCGAAGAAGTGGGTTTTCTGGATGAACGGAATTTTGAAATGCAGGCCGGCGGTCGTGACCGCCCCGCCCTTCGGCTCGCCGAACTGGGTGACGATGACCTGGTCCGTTTCGGAAACGACATAGACGGCGTCCAGGAGGACGAGGAGCCCGAGGAGAAGCGCCCCGATGATGACGACGATGAGGGTCGTGTTCTTGGTGTTCACTTCTTCACCTCCTCGCCCAGGTTCAGGAGGGGCAGGACATTCCTCTGGTTCTGGTCGACGACGATTTTTTTTGTGATCTTAGGCAGGATGTCGTTGAGGGCCTCGAGGTAAAGCCGTTTTCGGGTGACCGCGGGAGCCTTGGCGTATTCTCTGTAAACCGCAGAGAACCGGCTGGCGTCGCCGGCGGCGTTGTTGACCCTTTCCGTGGCGTATCCCTCGGCGCCGCGAAGCACCTGCTCGGCCTCGCCCGACGCCCTGGGGATCACCTGGTTGTACTCGGCCCAGGATTCGTTGATCTTCTTCTCTTTCTCCTGGAGGGCCTCGTTGACGTCGTTGAATGAGGGCTTGACGGTTTCGGGCGGGTTGACGTCCTGGAAGATGAGCTGGTTGACTTCGATGCCGATCTCGTAGGAGTCGCAGAGCTGCTGGAGGAGGGATTTGGCTTCATCGGCGATGCGGGTCCGGCCGACGGTGATGACCTCATCGACGGCGCTGTCGCCGACGACGCGCCGGACGACGGCCTCGGTCATGTTGCGGAAGGTCGCCCTGGCTTCCCGCATCTTGAACAGGAAGAGATACGGGTCCCGGATCTTGAACTGGACGACCCACTCGGCGTCGACGACGTTGAGGTCGCCGGTGAGCATCACCGATTCGCCCTGGGTTTCGGCGGTGGTGATGAACTCGGACTGGATACCCGACCGGACGGTCCGGAAGCCGAACTCTTCCTTGAGCTGACGCTGAACCGGGACACGGGTCAGCCGTTCGATCCCCAGGGGGAGCTTCATGTGAAGGCCCGGCTCGGAAGACCTTACGAACTTGCCGAAACGGAGGATGACGCCCATCTCCTCGGGGCTGACCTGGTAGAAGGTCCCCCAGAGGAGAGTGATTGCGGCGAGTCCCAGGAGGACCCCCTTCACGACCTTGGGCGGGATTTTCGGCCATTCGGGCCGCGGGATGGATTGAAAGTCATAGGGCATGTCGACCTCCCTTGAAAGGATGCACTTCCCGGCGCGAATCCGGGTTGGCTGACCCTAATTATAACACAAATCGGCTAAGTCAATCGCGAGAGGCACGACTCGAGCCCGGACAGGGGAATCTTGTGGATTTCCACGAGGACGGATTCGAGGAGTCGAATGGGTTGATTGCCAGGAAGAACTTTTCCAAGTAGAATCACGCTGCGATGGACGACGTCGTTTTCATGAAAACGGCCCTTCAAGAAGCGGCCAAGGCCGCGACGGCAGGAGAGGTCCCAATTGGCGCCGTCGTCGTCCGGGACGGCCGCATCGTCTCCCGCGGTTCGAACAAGCCTGTCAAGAGCTCCGACCCCACGGCCCACGCCGAAATCGTCGCCCTTCGAAGCGCCTGCCGGAAGGCAGGGAACTACCGCCTCCCGGACTGTGACATCTACGTGACGGTCGAACCTTGCGCGATGTGCCTTGGCGCCCTCGTCCAAGCCCGCATCCGCCGCCTGGTCTTCGGCGCGCTCGATCCAAAGGCCGGCGCCGTTTCCTCGATCATGAAGTTCCCCTTCGAGCGGACCAATCACCGGCCCGAAATCGTCGGCGGCGTCCTCGCCGACGAGTGCGCCAAGCTCCTCCGCGACTTCTTCCGCGCCCGTAGAAAGAAATAGGGATTTCGGCTATAATCTTGGCTCTTCTCGTGTCCCGTTATTGCGGAGAGGTGGCCGAGTGGTTGAAGGCGACGGTCTCGAAAACCGTTATCTCGAGCGATTGGGATCGCGGGTTCGAATCCCGCCCTCTCCGCCATGAAAATCCGGCCTTGAGGGGTCGTCCTCATGGAAAATAAAAGCTCGCCCATGTCAACGGGACGGAAAAGGGCATCACCTTCCTCACCGACTCCATAGGCACGGTGACGGTGACGGGCGGGAGGTCCAGCCCGCGCGGCGCCGCGGCCGCCCTCCTCAAAGACATCATCAACATCTACCGTCCGCCGTTCTAGAGGTACCCATCGCCCAACTGAATCCGGGGCCGAGGGGATCACCGGAGGGAGCATAAAGCGGTGATTTAGTCTTCCCGGGACGGATACGCGGCGACCTCCCATCGGATCCGGACCGGGAAGGCGTATGAAATCACCGCAGCGGACGGAGGAGATTCCTGAGGCGCCTCTGCAGCTGACCGCATGGTGCGTTGACCAATCTAAGTTTTTTTGATAACGTTATCGATATCCGGGCCCGCTGACCTTTGGATCGGAGGAACGGAGAGGTGTCCGAGTGGTTTAAGGAGCACGCTTGGAAAGCGTGTGTGCGCCGAAAGGTGTACCGCGGGTTCGAATCCCGCCCTCTCCGCCATTCACGCGGCGACAAGAATAAGTGGTAGAAAAAACCTTAAGGAGACATGACATGGACAGCAAAGACCTCATCGTGGTGGAAGACCTCTACGGGGCCCACAACTACCATCCGCTCGATGTCGTTATCGCCAAAGCCCAGGGGATCTGGATGTATGACGTCGAAGGCCGCAAGTACCTCGATTGCCTGAGCGCCTACTCCGCCGTCAATCAGGGCCACCGCCATCCCCGGATCGTCCGGGCTCTCGTCGAACAGACCCGCAAGCTGACCCTGACCTCCCGGGCGTTCCGCAACGACCAGTGGCCGATGCTGGCCAAGGAACTTTGCGAAATGACCGGCTACTCCATGGTCCTGCCCATGAATTCAGGGGCCGAAGCCGTCGAAACCGCCGTCAAGACGGCGCGCAAGTGGGCTTATGTGACCAAGGGCGTTCCCCAGGACAGGGCCGAGATCATCGCCTGCGCCAACAACTTCCATGGCCGTACTGTCACGGTCATCAGTTTCTCGACCGAACCCCTCTACCGCAAGGATTTCGGCCCCTTCACGCCGGGTTTCACCATCGTCCCCTTCGGCGACGCGGATGCTTTGGAGAAGGCCATCACCCCTAACACGGCCGCCTTCATCGTCGAACCGATCCAGGCCGAAGCGGGGATCCTCATCCCCCCCGCCGGGTTCCTCAAGAGAGCCGCCGAGATCTGCAAGAGAAACAACGTCCTCTTCATCGCCGACGAGATCCAGACCGGTCTCGGCCGGGTGGGCAAGCTGTTCGCTTGTGAATTCGAGGACGTGAGGCCCGACATGGTCGTCATCGGCAAGTCCTTGGGCGGAGGCTGCTACCCCATTTCCGCGGTCCTGGCCGACCGGGAGATCCTCGGCGTCTTCAAGCCCGGCGAGCACGGCTCGACCTTCGGGGGAAACCCCCTCGGCTGCGCCGTGGCCCGGGAAAGCCTGCGCGTCATCCGGGAGGAGAAGCTCGTCGAGAACGCGGCCGAGCGTGGCCGGTCCTTCATGGAAAAGCTGCGCAAGGTCCGCAGCCGGCACATCAGGGAGGTCCGCGGCCGCGGGCTTCTCATCGGCATCGAGCTTCATCCGGGGGCCGGGGGCGCCCGGCGATTCTGCGAGGAGCTGATGAAGGAAGGCCTCCTCTGCAAGGAAACCCACGACAACGTCATCCGCTTGGCGCCTCCGCTCATCATCCGGGAGAAGGATCTCAACTGGGCCCTCAAGCGCATCAAGACCGTCTTCAAGAGGCTGGCCTGAGCCGGGCGACCGTATAATGCCGGGAACCGGAAAATCCGGTTTTCGGGGGCGACGTTGTCCATTTTTTAGGACAAACGGGCTCTCCAAGGCCTTTTGAGCAGCCTGAAATGTGTTTTGGCATATTCCTTGCAAATTAGCGGTTTAGGAGGAGCGAGATGAAAAAGATCCTGGGCTTCCTGATTCTCGTCATTCTGATGAGCGCGGGCTGTTTAGTCTACGTTCCCTACGACGAATCCCAGCCGAGACCGCCTCAAGAAAACCCGTACCAGGCCGACAGGGCCCCTTACGGCGACCTGGACACCTCGTACTTTTATGACCAGCTTCAGCCGTATGGAATTTGGGTGTCCAATTCTCCTTTTGGTTACGTCTGGATCCCCCGGGACGTAGGCTACAAGTGGCGTCCCTATTCGAGGGGGCACTGGGCCTGGACGGATTACGGGTGGACGTGGGTTTCCCTCGAGCGCTGGGGCTGGATCGCCTATCATTACGGCCGTTGGGGTTGGGACCGGCGGATGGGCTGGTTCTGGGTCCCCGACGTCGTTTGGGGCCCGGCCTGGGTGGCTTGGAGATGGGGTGACACGCATATCGGATGGGCGCCTCTTCCGCCCGGCGTGGACTTCCACCCCGGACGCGGTTTCGGCAGGCGCGATTGGAACATCCCCGGTCACCACTGGAATTTCGTCCGCGGCCGTGATTTCATGGACCGGTCGCTCGACCACTGGATCCTGCCGGTCGAGAGGAACGTCACCATCATCAACAATACCATCATCAACGTCAACGTCAACGTTCGCGACAACAGGGTGGTCAATGACGGCGTGGATGTCGACCAGGTCCGCCGGTGGACCAACAGCACCGTCGACAAGTACGCGCTGAAAGAAGCGTCGCGGGCGGGAGAAGAACGGGTCGAGGGCAACGACGTGATCATCTACAAACCCAAAGTCTCCCGAAACGAAGCGTCCAAGCCGAAGCAGGTCATCGATCAGGAAAGGGCCGCGGAACAGGTCGACAACGAGCAGGGTGTCAGTATTTTCCGCCGTGTTCCCCGCGCCGAGAGCACCGCGCTGCGGCAAGCCCACGACCAGGAAGCGACGCTCATGAAGGAGAGCCAGGAGTCCGAGGTCAACGAGATTCGGCGCAAGGCCGATGACGAAAAGGCGAAGATCCAAAACCCGGCCGAGAAGCAGAAGGTGGACGGCCAAGTCAAGTCTAAGATCGCCGAGCTGAAGAAAAAACACGAAGAAGAGAAGGCCGAGATGACGGAGCGGCAGAAGGCGGAGGAAGCGAAGACGAAGAAAGCGCCGGTCAGGAAGAAGATCGACAAGAACTAGGACGTCCGCCGCGCCCGGACCGTGGCCACGAGCGCGGCAGCCAGAACGACAGCCCCTCCCGAGACCGTTCTCAGGGAGGGGCTTTCTTTAAGGAAGAGCAGGGCGAGGAGGATGCCGTAAACCGGCTCGAGCGAGCTCAGGATGCTCGCCGTCCTGGCCCGGACCTCCCTCATTCCGTCGATGAACAGGGTATGGGCCCCAGCCGTGAAGAGAACGCCGAGTACGGCAATGAGCCCCCAGTCCCGAAGCGATAGTGCGAAGTCGGCCCGGACGACGGCCGGGACCAGGAAGATGGCGGCGAAGAGGTCCTGGTAGAAAGCCACGGCCAGGCTCGATTGCCGCGAGGCCAGGACCCGGTTGAGGATCGACAGTATGGAAAATGTCAGTCCCGACCCAAGCCCCCAGAGGACGCCGCGAACGATGGCGTCGGAAGGGTCGAAGCCCGGGATGATCAGGTATAGGCCCAGGACGCAGAGGAAGGCGTAGCCGAGGCTGGCCGGATCCCAGCGTTCCCTCGTCAGAAGCGGTTCCAGGAAGACCGTGAAAACCGGGAAGCTCGCATAAGCGAGGAGGCCGACGGCCACCGAGGAGACCTGGACGGCCTTGAAGAACATCGTCCAGTGGGCGGCCAGGGCGAGCCCGCAGACGGCAAGGAGGACCAGGTCCCGCCGCGGGACGATCCGGAACGAACGCCGCCCGAAGCCCAGGACCGCGAAAAGCGCCAGGGAAGCAAAAAGGACCCGGCCAAAAACAATGACGGGAGGGGAGAGGGCGAGCCACTTCCCGAAGAGCCCCGGGAAGCCGAACAGGAAGACGGCCAGGTGGATCTCGAGAAGGCTGCGGGAGCGCGCTCGCACGGGCTCATTATATTCCTTTTCCTTGAATTTTGGCCGGTTTGTGCTAAAATAAACTTTACTTTTTAAGGGAAACGATCGGTTTTCCCTTCCGTCTGCGGACGGCCGAAACCCATGTCCTACAAGATATTCGCCAGGAAATACAGGCCGCAAGCCTTCGAAGAGGTCATCGGGCAGAAGTCCGTCGTCCGAACGATCCAGAACGCCATCCAAATGGGCCGGATCTCCCAAGCCTACCTCTTCTCGGGGATGAGGGGGACGGGAAAGACCTCGGTCGCCCGCATCTTGGCCAGGGCCCTGAACTGCACCAACGGCCCGACAGCGAGCCCCTGCAAGATCGAGGACAAGGACGGCGCGGACGAAAAGAACAAGCCCTGCGAATATTGCGCGGCCATCAGCGAGGACAGGGCGATCGACGTCCTGGAGATCGACGGCGCCTCCAACCGGGGTATCGACGAGATCCGGGCCCTTCGCGAGTCGCTGAAGTACAAGGCGATCTACACCCGCTACAAGGTCGTCATCATCGACGAGGTCCACCAGATCACCAAGGAAGGCTTCAACGCCCTTCTCAAGACCCTCGAAGAGCCGCCGCCGAACACGGTCTTCATCTTCGCGACGACGGAGTTCAACAAGGTCCCGGCGACGATCGTTTCGCGGTGCCAGCACTTCGAGTTCCGCAAGATCTCCCACAAGGACATCATCAACCACCTCGTGGAGATCGCCAGGAAGGAAGCGATCACCATCACCCCCGTCGGCCTGGCCATGATCGCTGAGGCCGCCGACGGCAGCATGCGGGACGCCCAGAGCCTGCTCGACCAGGCCGTGGCCTTCAGCGGCGAGAACATCGGCGACGAGGACCTCAAGACGATCCTCGGGGCGATCGGCCCGGAGGTCGTCTTCCAGTTTTCGACGGCCGTCCTCGACGAAAAGCCCGCGGACGTTTTCCCCCTGGTCGAAAGCGTTGCCGCCGCCGGCTACGACCTCCGTTTCGTCTTCGGCAAGCTCATCGAGCATTTTCGGGCCCTCCTCCTCGTCCGTTCCGTCGAAAAGCCGGAGGACCTGCTCCTCGCCAGCGCGGAAGAACTCCAGGCCCTGCGCGGCCAGGCCTCGAAGGCCACGGCCGAGGACCTCCTCCGCTACCTGCTCGCGCTCCAGCAGGCCGAAGCCGGCTTGAAGTACTCGGCCATGCCCCGGATCTACCTCGAAGCCTTCCTCATTAAACTCTGCCACTTTCGCAAGATCGTGCCACTCCAGGAACTCATCCGGGACGTGGAGTCGCTCAAGAAGGAGCCCCAACGGACGCTCCCAAAACCCCCGGGGACTTCGCCTGCCGGCGCCCCCTCCGCCGGAGGGACGGGACGTCCTATCCCGGCCGGAGAACCGCCGCCCGGCCCCGCTTCGGTCGCCAAAACCGCCCCTCCGGTCCAGAAAGACGTCTTCAAGCGTGTCCTCGAAAAACTGGCGACGGACAGGGCCCCGCTGGCCGCCCTCCTGGCCCAGTACTCATCGATCATGGTCAAGGACAACGTCCTCGAAGTCTTTTTCGCAAGCGGCCGGGGCTTTTTCGTCACGAGCATCCAGGAGAAGGACATCCGGGCGGTCGAGCGGGCGGCCTCGGAAGTCCTGGGCCATGAAACGAAGGTCCGCTTTGCCGAGGAGAACGCCACCGACGGCGGCCCCATCCGCCCGGGCCGGGAGCTCGAGGCGGCCCTCAAGGACCCGGCCGTGCAGTTCTTCATGAACACGTTCAAGGCTTCGGTTCTCTCGGCGGACCCCATCCAGTCCACGCGCGACGTCCCGCCCAAGGGACCTGGTCCAACGGAGAACGGAACATGAAAAACGTCATGGACCTTCAGAAAATGATGAAAGCGGCCAAGGAGATGCAGGACCGGCTCCAGCAGGAGTTCGCGGCCCTGCGCGTCGAGGGATCGAGCGGCGGCGGCATGGTCAGTCTCGTCCTCGACGGCCACAAGGCCCTGCAGTCCATACGCATCGAGCCGGAAGTCGCCGACAAGAACGAGGTTGAGATGCTCCAGGACCTGATCGTGGCCGCCTTCAACGACGCGGCGGCCAAGGTCGACGAGGCGTTGGCCCAGAAGCTGGGCGGCCTCGGCGGCGGGCTCAAGATCCCGGGATTGTTCTGATGTTCGAATACGCCCAGCCCCTGCACGAGCTCATCGAGGAGCTGCGGCGGATCCCCGGCATCGGAGCCAAGACCGCCCAGCGTATCGCCTTTTATTTCCTCGGGCTCCCGACCGAGGACGCCGACCGGCTGGCCGAGGCCATCCGGGAGGCCAAGAGGAAGATCTTTTACTGCGGGCGCTGCAACAACATCACCCACGTCGACCCGTGCCTGATCTGTACCGACCCCCAACGGTCCGACGAGTCATTGTGCATAGTCGAGGAACCGTTCAACATTTCCTCGATCGAGAAGACGGGCGCCTACAGCGGGCGTTACCACGTCCTCCTGGGCGCCCTCTCTCCGCTCAAGGGCCGCGGGCCCGACGAGCTCCGGCTGGGGAAACTCGTCAAGAGGATCGAAGGGGGGGCCTTCAAGGAGATCATCGTCGCCACCAATCCGACGGTGGAAGGGGAGGCCACGGCCCTCTACCTTCACCGGGTGCTCAAGGAGTTCGGCATCCGGATCACTCGGCTGGCCATGGGGCTTCCGGTCGGCTCCGACCTCGATTTCGCCGACCAGGTGACCATCAAGAAAGCCCTGGAGGGCAGGACGGAGCTCAAGGATTGACACGACACGCCGCGAATGGCGTTCGAACATATTGAAGGAGTCCGACTTGAAAAAGAATATGCAGACGATCGACGGGAACACGGCGGCGACGCACGTCGCCTACGCGTATTCCGAGATAGCCGCCATCTACCCGATCACCCCGTCCTCGACGATGGGGGAACTGGCCGACGAGTGGTCCGCCGAAGGCCGGAAGAACATTTTCGGCCAGCAGGTGGACGTCATCGAGATGCAGTCCGAAGGCGGCGCCTCCGGCGCGGTCCACGGCGCTCTCTCGGCCGGCGCCCTGACCACGACCTTCACGGCGTCCCAGGGCCTGATGCTCATGCTCCCCAACATGCACAAGATCGCAGGCGAAATGCTGCCGACGCTCTTCCTGGTCTCGGCCCGGTCGCTGGCCTGCCAGTCGCTATCGATCTTCGGCGACCACAGCGATGTCATGGCCGCCCGCAACACGGGTTTCGCCCTGACCTGCGCCGGCTCGGTCCAGGAGGCCCAGGACCTGGCCATCGTCTCCTATTTGACGACCCTGCGGAGCACGATCCCTTTCCTCCACTTCTTCGACGGCTTCCGGACCTCGAACGTCGTCGAGAAGGTTGACCTCGTTTCCTACGAGACGCTGGCCGGTCTCTTCGAGCCGGAGCACCTCGAGGCATTCCGGAAACGCTCCCTCAACCCCGAGCGCCCCATGCTCAAGGTCGGCCAGCAGAACCCGGACGTATACTTCCAGGGACGGGAGACCGTCAACAAGTACTACGCCGAGTGCCCGGGCCTCGTCCAGCATTACATGGACAAGGTGGCCAAGGTCATCGGCCGTCAATACCACCTCTTCGACTATTTCGGGGCGCCCGACGCCGACAAGGTCATCGTCATGATGGGTTCGGGCGCTGAAACGGCCGAGGAAACGATTAATTACCTCAACGTGCGCGGGGCCAAGCTGGGGCTGGTCAAGGTCCGGCTCTACCGCCCCTTCGATACGGCCGCCCTCCTCGCGGCCATCCCGGCCTCGGTGAAAAAGATCGCCGTCCTCGACAGGACCAAGGAGCCCGGCTCGATCGGCGAGCCGCTCTACCTCGACGTCGCCCTGGCCCTCTCCGGCCGGCCGGTCAAGACGATCGGCGGCCGCTACGGCCTCTCCTCGAAGGAGTTCACCCCCAGCATGGTCAAGGCCGTCTACGACCATCTCGACGGGCAGGCGACGCACGGCTTCACCGTAGGCATCACGGACGACGTCGCCCACACTTCGATCCCCGTCGGCCCGGCCATCGACGCCGAGCTCCCCGGCACGGTCCGCTGCAAGTTCTACGGCTACGGCTCGGACGGGACGGTCGGCGCCAACAAAAACTCGATCAAGATCATCGCCGATAGCACGGACATGTACGGCCAGGGCTATTTCCAGTACGACTCGAAAAAATCGGGCGGCGTCACCATCTCCCATCTCCGCTTCGGGAAAAGCCCCATCCAATCGCAGTACTTCCTCAGCACGGTCGATTTCGTCGCCCTTCACAAACCGTCTTATATCGGGCGGCTGGACATCCTCGAGGGTATCCGCGAGGGCGGGACGTTCCTCATCAACTCCAACTGGAAGACCGACGAGGTCTTCGAGAACCTGACCGAGGACATGCAGAAGACGATCATCGCCAAGAAGGTCAAGGTCTACAATATCGATGCCCTGAAGATCGCCGGCGAGCTCGGCCTGGGCCTGCGTATCAACTCGATCATGCAGGCCTGCTTCTTCAAACTCTCCGGAGTCCTCCCCGGGGACGAGGCCATCAAGCTCATCAAGAAGGCCATCGAAAAGACTTACGTCCGCAAGGGCCAAGAAGTCGTCCAGATGAACTGGGACGCCGTCGACCGGTCCGCCGCCGCCCTTGAAGAAATCCCCATCCCGGCCAAGATCACCAAGTCGGCCCCTGTCACCAAGATCGTCCCCGACGACGCCGGCACCTTCGCCCGGGAGGTCATCGATCCCGTCACCCGGTTCAAGGGCGACAGCCTGCCCGTCTCCAAGATGCCCCTCGACGGAGCCGTGCCCACGGCGACTTCCCGTCTGGAAAAACGCGGCATTGCCGTCGAATGCCCGAAGTGGATCCCCGAGAACTGCACCCAATGCAACCAGTGCTCCTTCGTCTGCCCCCACGCCTCGATCCGGGCCAAGCAGATCGCCCCGGCCGACCTTCTGGGCGCTCCCCAGGGTTTCACCGCCCTCAAATCCAACACCAAGAACGACAGGGTCCTCCAGTACCGCGTCCAGTGCTACATCGAGGACTGCGTCGGGTGCGGCTCGTGCGCCCAGGTTTGCCCGGCCAAGAACAAGGCCCTGGTCATGACATCCATCGCGGAGCTGCGGGCTGCGGGCGAGACCCAGAAGGCCGAATTCTTCGACAGGCTCCCCGACAACGTCGTCGACGGCATCAGGCCCGACACGCTCAAGGGCAGCCAGTTCCTGAGGCCCCTGTTCGAATTCAGCGGCGCCTGCGCCGGCTGCGGCGAAACGCCCTACGTCAAGCTGGCCACCCAGCTCTTCGGCGACCGGATGATCATTGCCAACGCCACGGGCTGCTCGTCGATCTACGGCGGCACGTTCCCGACCTCGCCCTACTGCGTGAACGCCGAAGGCAAGGGGCCGGCCTGGGCCAACTCCCTTTTCGAGGACAACGCCGAATACGGTTTCGGCATGCGCCTGGCCGTTGACGCCAACCGCCGTCTGCTGGCGGCTTCGATCGAAGGCGCCCTGGCCGCGGGAACGCTGCCCGAGCTCACGGACGCTTTGGCCAAGATGAAGGGCGCCTGGACTTCGACGGGCGAGGAAGCCAAGGCCGCCGCCAAGGCGGTCAGGGCCGCGCTGCCCGCGGCGCTGGCCAAGGCCAACGGGGCCAAGCCCTATCTCACGAAGGTCGACGAGCTCAAGGATTTCCTCGTCGAGAAAAGCGTCTGGTGCATCGGCGGCGACGGCTGGGCCTACGATATCGGCTACGGCGGCCTCGACCACGTCCTGGCCATGAACCGCAAGATCAACGTGCTTGTCCTCGACACCGAAGTCTATTCCAACACCGGCGGCCAGGCCTCCAAGGCCACGCCGCTCGGCTCGGTGGCCAAGTTCGCCACCTCGGGCAAGAAGACGGCCAAGAAGGATCTCGGCCGGATGGTCATGAGCTACGGCTACGTCTACGTCGCGTCCGTGGCCATGGGCGCGAACATGAACCAGTGCCTCAAGGCCTTCCTCGAGGCCGAGGCCTTTCCCGGCCCGGCGATCATCATCGCCTACTCGCCGTGCATCAACCACGGTATCGACATGAGCAAGGCCCAAGCCGAGATGAAGCTGGCCGTGGACACGGGCTACTGGATCCTCTATCGTTTCAACCCGTTGTTGGCCAAGGAAGGCAAAAACCCGCTACAGCTCGACTCCCGGGAACCCAAGCTCGAATACGACGCGTTCCTCAAGAATGAGGTCCGCTACCGGACGCTCGTCCAGCAGAACCCGGAAATCGCCACGGAGCTCTTCGCCCGCGCCGCCGAGGAGGCCAAGAAGCGCTTCGCGTCTTACAAGAAAATGGCGGAGTAGCGAATCCGCAGCAAAGAATTTCGCTGAGGCCTAGAAGACCGTATACCGGCCATTTTCCATGAGGACCTCCAGGGTGGAGTCCGGGTGGCGGAGGACGACGGAGCGGACGAGGATCCTCGGCTGGGTCGCCGGGATGTAGATGCGGTCAAGATGGATGACCTCGGCGGCGGAAGAGAAGTCGGCCGGGCCCACCCGGCCTCCGAAGTGGTCGCTCCGGCCGAAAGCGATATGCAGCCCCAGCTTTTCGTCGAGGAGGATCTCGCCGACCGGAAGCAGCCCGAAATCGCCCAAGACGCCGAAACCGAGCTCGGCCATGTTCCCGTAGGCGGGCTCTCTTTCGAGATGGGCGGCCTCGGCTTCCCGGGCTGCTCCGGAACCTCGAACGGCGACGGCCCTGTTGCCTTCGACCGTGAACATGACGATCTCATCATCGATCTCGACGGGGAGGATGCCCTCCGTCAGGCTGGCTTCCTTCATTTCGCCCTCGTAGGGGACGATATAGGCTTCTCCGCTGGGGAGGTTTCCGGCCGTGCCTTTTACCGGGAAACGTCCGCTGCTTTCATGGGCCGTGCGGTGCCGAAGGTCGAAAACCATGACGCAGATCCGCTCGCCGTCGACCAGGAACTCGACCTCGGCCGCTTCCGCCCTGTCCAGCTTGGCCTTGAGGAGACCGACGCGGCGACCGACCTCGCCGTAGTCGATGCGCAAGGCCGGGATCATCCGATCGGAGAAGCCGGGCATCGTGGCGGCGCGGAAGAGGTGGCGTCCGGCGGCGTTCTTGAGCGGGGCCGTCGTCGAGTACTCGGTCGGGGCGAGAAACAGCTGCGTTTCCCGGAAGATCCTTTCAAAGGGAAGGAGCACACCGCGGCCGGCGAGCCCGGAGGCGTCGCCCGGAAGGCCGGCGTTCATGATCATGGCTTCGGCCGGCAGGTCGGCGTTGTTGGAGCCGACGTCGGGGTAGGCGACGAGCAGAACGGTCTCCAGGGGAACGGCCGCCGCTCCGGCTTTGAGGCGAGCGTGCCAATCTTCGGCCATGGCCCTTCGAGCCTTCCAATCCGGGTTGTCGCGGGCGGGGTCGCGCGGGATGTCGACGAGGATCCCGAGGGCGCGGTCTCCGGTGTCCCCGGGGAACACGGAGCGTACGAGGTCAACAAGGTCTTTTTCGCTTAAGCCCGGCATCAACGGCCTCCTTGCGTTTGACCGGTCCCAGCCGGTCCGATGGTCACCTTGAGCGCCCTCTCGGGGGCGAGGGCCTCGCGTATGTAGGCGTTCATGTCCTCGAGCGTGACGTCATCGATGGCTTCGAAGAGCCCCGCGAGATGTCCATGGCCCAGCCCGAGGACCTCGAAAAGCCCGAGAATTCGCACCCGGGGGGCCTTGCCTTCCGTCGCGCGAAGGAGCTGGGCCTTGGCCATCGTCCTGGTCGTCCGGAGTTCTTCCTCCGTGATCCCTTTGTCCTGGAGGCCGGCGAGAGTCCGGTCGAGCGCCTCTGACGCCCGGGGGCTCTTGGCGTTCTCGGTCTCCAGGTAGGCCTCGAGGATTCCCGAGCTTTTCGTCCACGTCACATGGGCGTCGACGTTGTAGGCCAGCTTTTCGGTCATCCGCAATCCCCAGAGCCGCGATCCGGGGCCCTTCCCGAGAAGGGTCTCGAGCAGGTATCCCTTGGCCTGGTTGGGCGCGTCCGGAGCCGGAAGCGCGAAGGCGCGGCTGATATAGGTTTGTTTCGTGTCCTTGGGAAGGACGATCTTGCGGTTGGATGGAAGGGCCGGCGGGGCCGGAGCGATGCCCCCGGCTTCACCATCCGGAAACTTGGCGAAATACTTCTCGAGGAGGGCCCGGACCGGCTCCTTCTCGAGGTCCGTCCCGACACAAAAAAAGAGGTTCGGCTTGGTGAAAAAGCGGCGGTAAAAGGCGAGGGCGTCCTTCCGGTCGATGGCCCTGAGGCTCTCTTCCGTCCCGTAAACGGCGGTCCCGCAGCCGTTTCCGTCGAAAAAGGCCTTCATGACGGCGTTATGGGCGGCGATGGTGGATTCGTCCTCCTCGGACCGCCCGTAGAGCTTCATCATCTCTTTGGTCCGGCCGATCCGGAGACTTGTGATGAGGGGGTCCTGGATGATCTTGCCGGCCACCCGGAGGGCCTCTTCGAGGTTTTCAGACAGGCACTCGATGAGGACAGCCGAGAAGTCCTCCGAGCAGAGGACGCTCAACCGCGTCGCCTGGGACATGAGGTCCTGGACCTTGCCCTCGTCGGGGATCTCGAGGGTCAGGCGCGTCGCGAGGTAGGCCAACCCGTCGAGCGCCTTGGGCACGGCCGACTTGCCCCCTGGAGCGAACAGCCCAACGACCGTCGTCGGCGAGCTCTTGTCCTTCTGGTAAACGCAGGGGAGGCCGGTCGTCAGCGTGAATTTTTCGGGGCGCTCCTTCCAGGGCAGCTCACGAGGGCCGGCCGACCAGCCCGTCATCATGAGGGCCGTGCACAAAAGCGTTGCCGGAGCGCGTTTCATCCTTTTCCGCCCTTCCGCGGGACGATGGAAACGGCGACGTATTCGCCCTTGCCGAGGTACCTGGCCGCCGTTTTTCTGAGGTCGCTCGAATCGACCCTCCCGATCTCATCCAGGTATCGCCCGGTTTTATCGCGCGTGTTGAGGAGGAGGTGCCTGGCCAGCGATCCGGCCAGCTGCAGCCCGGATTCTTCGGCTCGCCCCACGGCGAACCGGATCTGATTTTTGGCGCTCTCTAGGTAGTCGAAGGCGGACATTTCGGCCTCGCCCATGAAATCCTTTTTCGAATAAGCTTCGTTATGAGCCTGCTTGAGATATCCCACGGCCGCGCGATAGATGGCCGGCATGTCCCCGGGAGTCATTTTAATGGAGACGATCGCCGCTCCGCCGAAGCGCAAGGCGAGGTAGGCCATGGAGACGGTCTGGACCGAATCCCGTTCTCTTTGGAGCTGGGCGGGGAGAAGGGGGTTGACCCCCCGGCCCAGCACCTCCGCCAGCACGTTCATGGCGTACTGGTCGGCGTGGTTGTAGTCCGGGGCCACAAAGCCGATAAAAAGATAGGCGTCCTCGACATCGCGCTCGAAGCGCTGGACGACGGCTTTTTTCAAGGGGAGGGCGCCAGGAAACGTCTCGGGCGAGAGACCCGTTTTCGGCAGCGGGCCGAAGACATCCCGGACCAACCGCTCCATGTCGGCTGTCGCGAAATCGCCGACGACGGCCAGCGCGCAGTTATCGGCGACGAAATATTTCCGGTAAAAGCCGAGCACCCCCTCGACCGTGGCCGTTCGGATGACCTCCCGCCGTCCGTAAACCGAACGTCCATAGGGATGTCCGGGGAAAAGGGCCTGGAGGACGAGGTCCACCGCGTTCCGCTGCGGATCGTCCTCCATCTGGTTGTACTCTTCGAGGAGGACTTCCTTCTCCTCGTCGAGTTCGATCTGGCTCAAGTCGAGCCCGAAGAGGATGTCCTTCTGGTTCCGGAGCGCGAATTCGGCGTGCTCGGCGGGAAGAGAGATCTCGAAAAGGGACAGGTCCTGTCCCGTGTTGGCGTTGAAATAGGCCCCATGACGGCGGATATCGGCGCTGACCTCGGCTCCGGAACGGAAGGATGTCCCCCGGAAGAGAATGCAGTGCTCGAGGAGGTGGACCAGGCCGCTCGTTTCGTCGGTTTCGTTCTTGGAGCCGACGTCGAAGCCGGTGACGACGTGGAGGAGGGGCAGGTCGCGTTTTTCATAGAGGAAAACGCGCATGCCGTTGTCGAGGACGAAGAATTTGCCGGGATTCTCCACGCTCCGGGCAGACACGAGGGAGGCCATCAGGCAGAAAAACAGGAGCCCGCCCGAAAGTCCTGACGCGTTCCGAAGATTCCTAGCCACCATCATTCTTTCCAGCAAATCCCTTGCTAGCTTATCATAAACCCCGAACCTCCTCCAACGGGGCCGGGTCACGGAGAAACGTGTCCCGCCTGTAAAATATCTTTACTTCTCCCTTGTTATCGGGATTGGCCGCTTTTGCTCGGGGCGGGGGAGTGTGCTAGAATCAGAATAAGAGGACAAGAGATCCATGAAACCAGAGAGGAAGGCGAGGATCCTCGTCATCGACGACGAGGAGAACATCCGTAAATCCCTGAAGATGATCCTCGAGTACGAGGGATACGACTTTTTCGAGGCCGGGACCGGCGAGGATGGCCTGGAAGCGCTTCGTGGGACCGTCGGCATCGACCTCGTCCTTCTCGACATCAAGATGCCGGGGAAGAGCGGCCTCGATGTCCTGGCCGAGCTCAAGCAGAGGCCCTTCGTCCCGGACGTCATCATGATCTCGGGACAGGGCACGATTCATGCGGCCGTCGAGGCCACCAAGCTGGGCGCTTTCGATTTCCTGGAGAAGCCGCTACACAGGGAGCGCGTCCTCATCAGCATCCGCAACGCCCTCAAGCAGACGAGCCTCGCCCGCGAGTGCCAGGACCTCAAGAAGAAGGCGGAGAAACACTACGAGATTGTCGGCAACCACCCCGCCATCCAGAACCTCTGGAAGGAGATCCTCAAGATCGCGCCGACCAACGCCACGGTCCTGATCTACGGCGAAAGCGGCACGGGGAAAGAGCTCATCGCCCGTTCCATCCACACCCACAGCCTGCGGGCCCGGGAGACGTTCGTCCAGGTCAACTGCGCAGCCATCCCCGAGGAGCTCATCGAGAGCGAGCTTTTCGGCCACGAGAAGGGCGCCTTCACCGGGGCCACGGAGAAGAAGACGGGCAAGTTCGAGCAGGCCGAGGGCGGCACCATTTTTCTCGACGAGATCGGCGATATGAGCCTCCGGACGCAGTCCAAAGTCCTCCGTGTGCTCGAAGAGGGCGAGGTCCAGAAAGTCGGGTCGAACCGTATCGCCAAGGTCGACGTCCGCGTCATCGCCGCGACGAACAAGGACCTCCGCAAGGAGATTCAGGAAGGGAGGTTCAGGGAAGACCTCTATTTCCGGCTCAACGTCGTTCCCCTCTATTCGCCGCCCCTGCGCGAGAGGCCGGAGGACATCCCGCTCCTCGTCGACTATTTTTCGCGGACGTTCGCCGAGGAGAATAACTTTCGGCCGCGGAAGTTCTCTGCTGAGGCCCTCGAAGCCATGTCCCGCTACGCCTGGAAGGGCAACGTTCGCGAGCTCAAAAACATCGTCGAGCGGCTGATGATCATGACCGACCGGGACACGATCGAGAGAAGGGATCTCCCCGAACCGCTGCGGGAGAAGCCGGAGGCGTCGCTGCCCGAAGCGGCCGGGGTCAAGACGCTCCGCGAATTCCGGGACCTGGCCGAGCGGGATTTCCTTTTGGCCAAGCTCGAAGCCAACGGCTGGAACATCTCCCAGACGGCCCGGGAGATCGACACGCCGCGGAGCAACCTCTATAAAAAACTCGAACAATACGGTATAAAGATAACGGCCGGAGTGGGCGAGACGGTCGCCGCTCCTTCCCGCGAGGGAGGAGGGGAGGAAAGTCCGGACTCCGAAGGGCAGGATGGTCGCTAACCGCGACCCCGGGCGACCGGGGGAAAGTGCCACAGAAAACACACCGCCCTCCAGGGCAGGCGCAGCCTCCCCGGGGAGCAAGGGTGAAATGGCGAGGTAAGAGCTCACCGCCCCGTCAGCGATGACGGGGGCAAGGCAAACCCCATCCGGAGCAAGGCCAAACGAGCCCCGTTTTGGGACTGCCCGTCCCAGGGGGCGGGTCGGCCGCTCGAGCCCCGGGGCAACCCGGGGCCTAGTCAAATGACCGTCGCCCGTTTCGGCGGGAACAGGATCCGGCTTACGTCCCGCTCCGGCCGTTTCTTTTTACTGTTTGTTGAAACTCGAGAGGGGCGTAAGGAATGATTATCTGGTTCGAGTTCCTCGGGGTGACGGGCCTCATTCTCTTCTCGGGAACAAAACTGACCCGCTACGGCAGTGTCATTTCCGAGAAGACCGGCCTCAGCGGGCTCTGGCTGGGGCTGGTCCTCATGGCCGGCGTCACATCGCTTCCCGAGCTGGCCACGGGTCTGAGCGCGGTTGCGTCGAACCTCCCCGATATCGCCGTCGGCAACATTCTCGGCAGCTGTGTCTTCAACGTCCTCATCCTCGGGCTACTCGATACGCTGTCGAGAAAAGTGCCCCTGTCGTCCAAGATCAACCAGGCGAACATTTTTTCGGCGGGGATGTCCGTCCTCTTCCTCGGCGGAGTCTCGTTGAGCCTCTTCCTTGGAGCGAGGCTTCCCGGGCTGGGCTATGTGGGCTTCTATACTCCACTCCTCATCGCCGGCTACCTGGGCACGATGCGCATGGCCTTCAAGTTCGAGAGGAGGCGCTCGGCCTCAGCTGCCGGTCTGGCCGAAGATCGCGAGTCGTCCGCGATGACCTTGCGGGCGGCAATTCTCCGGTATGCCTTCCACGCGGCCGTCGTCGTCGGCGCCGCCGTTTTCCTTCCCTCGATCGCCGAGGGCATCGCCGAAATGACGGGGCTCGGGCAGACCTTCGTCGGGAACATCTTCGTGGCCATTTCGACCTCGCTCCCGGAGTTGACGGTCTGCGTCGCCGCCATGAGGATCGGAGCCGTGGACATGGCCGTCGGCAACATCTTCGGCAGCAACATCTTCAACATGTTCATCCTGGCCGTCTTGGACCTGTTCTATTTCAAGGGACCGCTCCTGTCGTTCGTGGAAAGCCAGCATATGATCCCCACGCTTCTGGCCATGGCCATGACCGGGCTGGCCGTCGCCGGCCTCATCTACAACTCCGAAAAAAAGCGTTTTGTCTGGGCCTGGGATTCGTTCGGCATCATCCTGATTTTTGGGGTCAATCTCTATCTGCTTTTCGTCACACGCTGACGGGCTTCGCGCCCTGTCCCGGGCGGCGATTTTATGCTATAAACGGGTCGATGATCCCCCAAATCCCCTATGCGGGCATCGGAATCGGGATTGCCGTCATTTTCGGGGTCTGGGCTTTTGTCGTTGCTGAGACGATTGAGGAGCGAGCCGTCATCGCCGGAATTCCCGTCGTCGTTTTCCTGATCCCCGTCATCTTCCCATCCCGGATCGGCCGGCTGATCTCGCTGATAGGATGGGTGATCTACGGGCTCGGCTGTATCATCTACCTGCGCTATAAGGGCGTGCCGATCCGATGACCCGTTTCGACTGGTGGAAGGACGCGTCGCCGGACGCGCGGCGGGCCCTCATCGCGGCCTCGTTCGGCTGGATGCTCGACTCCTTCGACGTCATGCTCTACGCCATGGTCCTGGCGGCCCTCATGTCCGACATGAACATGGCCAAGGCGACGGCCGGACTTCTGGGCTCTCTGACGCTCATAGCTTCCGCGGTCGGCGGCCTGGTTTTCGGCATCATCGCAGACCGCTTCGGCCGCCGCCGGGCCTTGATGGGCAGCATCCTCATCTATTCGGTTTTCACCGCGGCCTGCGGCTTCGCCTCGAGCGTCGTCATGCTGGCCGTCTTCCGGATTTTCCTGGGCCTGGGCATGGGCGGGGAGTGGGCCAGCGGCGCCGCTCTCGTCTCAGAAACCTGGCCGGCCGAGCACCGCGGCAAGGCCCTGGGCATCGTCCAGAGCTCGTGGGCCGTCGGCTACGCTGCCGCGGCGGCCGTCGCCGCGCTCGTCCTTCCGGTCTGGGGCTGGAGAGGGGTCTTCTTCGTCGGCGTCATCCCGGCTTTCTTCACGCTCTGGATACGAAGGCGAGTCCGGGAACCCGAGATCTGGAAAGCGGGCCGGGCGGCGGCGCCGAGCGTCCGGTCCGGATTCGGGGAGATCTTCGGGAAAGCTCGGCTTCGCTTGACTATTCTCGTGACCGCGATGAACGCGTGCACCATGTTCGCCTGGTGGGGCTTCAACCTCTGGCTGCCGGCCTATCTGTCCATGGCCCCCGACCAGGGCGGCATTGGCCTCAGCCCCCGGACGATGTCCGGGCTGGTCATCTTCATGCAGGCCGGAATGTGGCTGGGCTACATAACTTTCGGCTTCATCAGCGACAAGCTCGGGCGGAAGCGGTCGTATGTGGGATTCCTTCTTGCCGCCTCTGTATTCATGCTCCTATACTCCCAGACGCGTCGGCCGCTTCTTCTCCTCATCCTGGGGCCATTCCTCGCTTTCTTCGGCACGGGCTACTTCACGGGTTTCGGCGCCTTGACGGCGGAGATCTACCCCACGGCTGTCCGGGCCACGGCCCAGGGCATCACCTACAACACCGGACGGATCGTCAGCGCCGCGGCGCCCTTTGTCGTCGGCTCCCTGGCCCAGAGGCGGGGATTCGGTTTTTCGTTCATCCTGATCGCCGCGGCTTTCCTGGCAGCGGCGGTGTTCTGGATTGGCATACCCGAGACGATGGGCAAAGAGCTGGATTAGCCGGGCAGGTGGGGCTCGAAAGCTAGAGAACCGAAGAGAAGGCTTGGCGGATGAGCGTTAGGAGGTTCCCCGGCCACAACCCCAATTGGACCGTCCCGAACAAACACAAGAAGGTGACCAAGTAGAGGGCCGGATTCTCCTGGTCGATGGCGACCTCGCCGTTCTCGTCTTTCATGTACATGACAACGATGACCTTCAGGTAGTAGGCGACCGAGATCAGGCTGGCCAGGACGGCGGCCACGGCCAACGCGACATGCCCCTCCCTGACTGCTCCGCTGAAGACATGGAACTTGGCCAGGAAACCGGCCGTGGGCGGAAAGCCGGCCAGGGAAAGAAGGAAGACGGAGAGACACGCGGCGAGCCACGGATAGCGGCGGCCGAGGCCGGCGAAGTCGTCGAGAGAGGTGTATTCCGCGCCCTTCCGCGACATGGCCGCCAGGACGCTGAACGCCCCGGCGTTCATGAAAAGATAGACGACGAGGTAGAAGACGAGGCTCGGGCCGTCCCCGGCGATGACGGCGACGAGGAGATAGCCCGAATGGGCGATGCTCGAATAAGCCAGCATCCTCTTGACGCTTCTTTGACGGAGCGCGGCCAGGTTGCCGGCGAACATGGTCAGGACCGCCATGAGGGTTAGAGCAGGTCCGAAGACGGCGGCGAACGGTTCGTTCCTCAGGAGAGGAACAAGGAGCCTGAAGAGGACGGCCAGTCCGGCGGCCTTGGGTCCGACGGTCAGGAATACGGTCACGGGCGTCGGGGCGCCCTCGTAGACGTCCGGAGCCCACATGTGAAAGGGGGCAATGGCGATCTTGAAGCCCAGGGCCGCGAGGATAAGCCCCAGGCCCACGGCGCCAGCGGGAGAGAGGCCGGCTCGCGACGCTCCGGGGGAGAGGATCCCGGCAAAATCGAGGCTTCCCGACGTCCCGAAAACGAGAGCCAGGCCGAAAACGAAGAAAGCGCCGGCGAAACTTCCCATCAGGAAGTACTTGGCCGCCGCCTCGGAGGAAGTCCTGTCGGTCTTCTTAAGCCCCGACAGGGCATAAGAAGCGACCGAGAGGACCTCGAGGCCCAGGAAAACAACCAGCCAATCCGTCGAGGAGACCATGATCATCAGCCCGGACACGGCCAGGAGGACAAGGCCGCAAAGCTCGCCGAGGTTCAAGCCCTGGCGGGCCGCGTATTCCAGGCTCATCAGGACGACGATGAGGCCGATGACGACGAAGACGGCGATGAGGAGCAGGGCGAACCGGTCGAGGAGGAGACGCCCACCGAAAAAGCTCAAACCCTGGTTCCAGGAGCGGACCGTGAAGAAACCGGCCGCGAGGAGGGCGATGACGGCGAGGCAGCCGAGGGGCTCCCGGTTGGCCCGTTTCATGAACGCTTCCGCGAGCAGGACGACGAGGGCGCCCGAAACGACGGCGAGCAGAGGGGCGAGGGCCAGGAACGTCGTCATCCTAGCGCTCCTTCTCCCCGACGAGCGGTCCGGTCTCGGCCGGCCCGACGGGGACCTTCCAGGTCAGCGAGGCCGGAGCCTTGGCCCTGACGGATTCGATATAACGGGTGACCGAAGCATCCATCTTCCTCAGGATGGCGCCGGGAAAAAGGCCCATGAGGACGATGAGGACGACGATGGGGGCAAGGGTGGCGACCTCCCGCCGATCGACGTCCCGGAGAAGGCCGTCCGGGTCCTTGAGCGGGCCGTGCATGACCCGCCGGTAGAGCCAGAGAAGATAGGCGGCCGAAAGAATGACGGTCGAAACGCTCAACCCGGCAAGGAGCTTGTTCGAGGTGAATATGCCGAAGAAGCACAGGATCTCCCCGACGAAGCCGTTGAGTCCCGGCAGTCCCGCGGACGAGAGCACGGAGACGAGGAAGATGGCCGCGAAGACGGGCATCCGGGCGGCAGCGCCGCCGTAATCCTTGATGAGCCGGGTGTGCGTCCGCTCGTAGAGGATCCCGACACAGAGGAAAAGCGCGCCTGTGCTCAAGCCGTGGTTGAGCATCTGGTAGAGGGCGCCTTCGGTGGCCTCGAAGTTGAGAGAGAATACGGCCAGCATGATGAGGCCCATGTGGCTGACGCTCGAGTAGGCGACAAGGGACTTCATGTCCTTCTGGACGAGGGCCATCAAGCCGCCGTAGATGATCCCGATGACGGCCAGGATGGACAGGACCGGAGCGAAGGACGCCGCGGCCTGGGGGAACAAGGGGATCCCCAAGCGCAGGAAGCCGTATGCCCCCATCTTAAGGAGGACCGCGGCCAGAAGGACGGACCCGGCCGTAGGGGCCTCGACGTGGGCGTCGGGGAGCCAGGTGTGAAGCGGGAAAAGAGGTACCTTGACGGCGAAAGCCAACCCGAAGGCGAGAAAAACCCAGGTCTGGAGGGTGGGGGAGAGACTGGCGCCGGCCAGGTCAAAGATGGCCAGGGAGAAGGACCCCGTCGCCCGGTGGTAAGCGGAATAGAGGACGAAGATGCCGACGAGCATGAGCAGGCTTCCGAACATGGTGAAAAGGACGAACTTCGTGGTGGCGTAGACCCGCCGGTGCCCCCCCCAGATCCCGATGAGGAAATACATCGGGATGAGCATGGCCTCCCAGAAAACATAGAACAGGAAGAGGTTGAGGGAAACGAAGACGCCGATCATGCCCGTTTCGAGGACGAGCATGAAGAACGAGAATTCCTTGACCCGGTCGTTAACGGCCCGCCAGGATGACAGAAGGGCCAGGGGAGTGAGGAAAGCCGCGAGAAGGACGAGGAAGAGACTGATGCCGTCGACCCCGACGTGATAATCGAGGCCGCGCCCGAGCCACGGCGCATGTTCGACGAACTCCGGAAGGCCGGCCTTTCCGTCAAACCCAAAAAAGAGAAGCAGGGAGAAGGCGAAGGTCAGGAGCGACACAACCAGTGCGGCCGTCCGAATGGCCTTGACCGACTCCCGCCGGAAAAAAACTAGGAGAAGCGCACCGGCGAGAGGCAGAAACGCGACTATGGAAACGAGCGGCAGGTTCGCGGTCATAGCAGCAGGAACCCCAGGAAAATTATCGCCCCGATAAGAAAAGCCAGGGCGTAGTCGCGAACGAGACCGCTCTGTAGGAAATTCAAGCCCTTGCCGGCGAGAGAAGCGGCAGAAGCCGACCCGTTGAGCGCGCCGTCGATGACCTTGAGGTCGAAATGTTCATAGACCTTTTCGGCCCCTTTGACCAGCGGCCGGACGGCGACGGCGTCATAAACCTCGTCGATATAATATTTGCGGACGAGGAGCCGGTAGATACCGGGAAAACGAGAAGCGAGACGGGCGGGAAGGGCGGGCGTCCTGCGGTAGAAAACATGAGCCAAGGCGATGCCCAGGAGCGCCGCGGCCGTCGCCGAAACGACGAGCAGTCCCTCTGTAGAGGCGGCTAGATGATGGCTGACAGTCTTGACCGAGCTTTCCAAAAAGCGGCCGAAGAGGTCGGCTTTCCCGCCGAAAAGGACAGGCAGTCCGACGTAGCCGGCCAGGATGGAGAAGGCGGCAAGGAAGACGAGAGGAATGGTCATCGCGCGCGGCGACTCATGGATGTGAAGACCGGCTTCCGGAGTCATCCGTTCCTCTCCATAGAATGTCAGGTAAACCAGCCGGAACATGTAGAACGCCGTCAGGACGGCGCCGAGGAGCCCGGCCCCCCAGAGGGCATATTGTCCGCCGGCGAACGCGCTCGTCAGGATGGCGTCCTTGGAGAAAAAACCCGAGAGGAACGGGACTCCGGAAATCGCCAGGGCCCCGATGAGGAATACGGGAAAGGTCACCGGGAGATGCTTCCTGAGGCCGCCCATCCGGCGCATGTCCTGCTCCCCGGCCAGGGCGTGGATGACGCTGCCCGCGGCCAGGAAGAGCAGGCTCTTGAAGAAAGCGTGGGTGACGAGGTGGAACATCCCGGCGGCATAGGCACCTACGCCGCAGCCGATGAACATGTAGCCGATCTGGGAGATGGTGGAGTAGGCCAGGACCTTCTTGATGTCGTTCTGGACGAGGGCCATGGTCGCGGCCAACAGGGCCGTCGCGGCGCCGATCCCGCCAACGACGGTCGAGGCGGGAGCGGAGGCCGCATAGAGACCGCTCAGGCGGCAGACCATGTAGACCCCCGCCGTGACCATGGTCGCGGCGTGGATGAGGGCGCTCACCGGCGTCGGGCCCTCCATGGCGTCGGGAAGCCAGACGTATAGGGGGATCTGGGCCGATTTTCCCGTCGCCCCGATAAAAAGGAGGATGGCGACCAGGGTCACGAGCCCAGAGGGGAGGAGGCCGCTTGCGGCGGCTTCGTTGATGGCGGCGAAGCTGGAGCCGCCGACGTTGGCCAGGAGGAAGAGGAGGCCGACGATGAAGGCCGCGTCGCCGACCCGGTTGACAACGAAAGCTTTCATGCCGGCCTTGGCCGCCGCCGGCCGCTCGAACCAGAAGCCGATCAGGAGATACGAGCAGAGTCCGACGCCTTCCCAGCCGACGAACATGAGGACGATGTCCGAGGCCATGACCAGGACGAGCATGAAGAAGGTGAACAGGTTGAGGTGGGCGAAATACCTTGCGTATGACCGGTCTTTTGCCATGTAGGCGGTCGAGTAGACATGGATGAGCAGGCCGACGCCCGTGACGACAAGCGCCATGACGGCCGCAAGATGGTCGAAGACGAAGGCGACGGGAGACGAGAAAGACCCGCTCAAGATCCAGGGGAGCAAGGTCTTGCTGAGGCCGGGGCTCGCGGGAGGAAGCCGGGCGAGATGGACGAACGCCGCTAAGGACAGTAGAAACGAAAGGAAGACGGCCGAGCAAGCCTGCCAGGCGACGCAACGCCGGGAAAGCTTCGCCCCGAAGAGGACGAGCAGGAGCGAGCTCCCACCCGGTATCAGGGGTATCAGCCAGAATAACTCGGACATGCTATCCCTTCAGGTCCTTGAGGTCGTCGGTTTGGATGGTCTTCCGCTGACGGAAAATGAGGACGATGATAGCCAGACCGATGACTGCCTCGGCCGCGGCTACGGTGATGATGAACAGGACGATGACCTGTCCCTCCGCCTTGCCAAGAGATTTGGCCAGAGCCAGGAAGGCGAGATTCCCCGCGTTGAGCATGATCTCCACGGCCATGAATTGCGTCAGCAGGTCCTTCTTGACGAAAAAGGCCACGACTCCGAGGACGAAGAGGACGACGGCCAGGATGAAAAACGCCGAGGGAGGGATGATCATGCGCCCTCCTTTTTGCCGGCCAGGGCGAGCGCGCCAACGAGGGCGGCAAGGATGAGGAGGGACGTGACCTCGAACGCGTAGAGGTAATCCGAGAAAAGGAGATGGCCGAGCCGGGCCGTGTCGCTGCCGGCGGCCGGCGCGGCCCCCGAGCTGCCGAGGACGAGCTTACGGCCGGCCAGAAGAAGCTCAGCCAGGAGGAACAAACCCAGCCCGGCCGTGAGGGCCAGCCGGGCCTTCTTTACCCGGGCGGGAAGCTCTCCTCGGAGATTGAACATCATGATGGCGAAAAGGAAGAGGACCATGATGGCCCCGGCGTAGACGAGCACTTGGACGGCGGCGGCGAAGGGAGCGTCGAGCAGGCCGAAGAGCCCGCCCAGGCTCGAAAAGGAAAGAACGAGAAAAAGCGCGTTATGGGCCTGGTTTCGCGAAAAAATCATGGCCGCGGCCGAGCCGATACAGAGGAAGGAGAGGATAAAAAAAACAGCCCAAGCCATTGAATTTCCCCCTATATTTAGTTTTCCCGACCGCCAAAGTCAAGCCGGAAATTAGGCGAGGATAGGCCAGGGCGAATCGGCGTTGACAATATATCCGGATTTGATATAATGACGCTGGTATCGCGGGGTAGAGCAGCCTGGTAGCTCGTCGGGCTCATAACCCGGAGGTCGTTGGTTCAAATCCAACCCCCGCTACCATTTTTTTACCCGAAAATCCCCCCTCTTCAATCGACGCCGACGCCATCCCAGCAGAAGGTGCAGAGCTTCTCTTTGGGCAGCCCGATGGCTTCGACGAGGTCTTCGAGCCGCTGGTAGCTCAGGGTCGTCAAGCCGAGCTTCTGGGAGATCCAGGCGACCATGGCCTCGTATTTCTCCGACCCCGATTTCGCGTATTCCTCGACGTTCTTAGCGTCGGGGCCTTCGAGGGCGGCGATGGCCTTGCGCGCGGCCAGGTCGAGTACGGAACGCGAGCGCGAAAAATTCAAGTACTTGCAGCCGTAGGCGAGGGGTGGGCAGGCCGGCCGCATGTGGACCTCGACGGCCCCGGAATCATAAAGCCGCTGGATGGTGTCCTTGAGCTGGGTCCCCCGAACGATCGAGTCCTCGCAGAAAAGGAGCTTCCGGCCCTGGATGATCTCGCGGATGGGGATGAGCTTCATCCGGGCCACCTGGTCGCGGACGTCCTGGTTCTGGGGCATGAAGCTCCTGGCCCAGGTCGGCGTGTACTTGACGAAGGGCCGGCGGAAGGGGACGCCCGCCTCGGCCGCGTAGCCCAGGCCGTGGCCGATGCCCGAGTCGGGAATGCCGGCGACGAGATCGACCTTGACCTCGTCGTTCCTGGCCAGCAACGCCCCGCACCGGTTGCGGACGATCTCGACGTTGATGCCCTCGTAGTTCGAAGCGGGATAGCCGTAATAGACCCAGAGGAAAGAGCAGATCTGTAGCCTATCGCGCGGCGGGACCCTTTGCTCGCACCCGTCGGGCGTAATTTTGACGATTTCGCCCGGGCCGAGGTAGCGGTCGATCTCGTAGTCAAGGTTCGGGAAAGCGCAGGTCTCGAGGGAAGCGGCGAAAGCCCTCGGCTTTTTCCCCAGCACGACCGGCGTGCGGCCAAGCTTGTCCCTGGCGGCCAGGACGCCGTCCTCGGTCAGGATGAGGATCGAGCAGGAACCCTTGATGAGCTCCCAGACTTGCTGGATGCCCGCCTCGAAAGTGTCCTTCTGGTTGATGATGGCGGCCACGAGCTCGGTCGGGTTGATCTCGCCGCCCCGCATTTCCGAGAAGTGGAGGCACTTGCCGCGAAAGGCCCTTTCGACGAGCTTGTCAGCGTTCTTGATGACGCCGACCGTGGCGATCGAAAAAAGCCCTAGGTGGGACCGGATGAGGAGCGGCTGGTCTTCGTAGTCGCTGATGACGCCGATGCCCCGCGTCCCGTTGAGCTTGCCAATGTCCTCGCCGAATTTCGACCGGAACTGGGCGTTTTCGATATTGTGGATGTAGCGGACGATGCCGTTCCCGTTGCCGACGGCCAGGCCGCCGCGCTTCGTCCCGAGATGCGAATGGTAATCCGTGCCGTAAAACAGGTCCTCGACGATATCGTGCTTGGCGACGACCCCGAAAAATCCTCCCATTCCGTCCTCCTCTCAAAAGTTCCGGCCAATCATAACACCGCTCCAACAGGGTTTCAATGCCGGACATTCAGGCAGGGTTGAACGTCGTCCGGTTATCTGTTATATAATTCTCTTACTTTCACGAGGAGGACGACATGTTTAAACCCGAAACGTATATCCAAAGGCGAAAGCTCCTGAAGAAGGAGGTCGGGTCCGGCTTGCTCCTGTTCCTCGGGAACGAGGAAAGCCCGATGAACTACCCAGCCAATACCTATCATTACCGGCAGGACAGCTCTTTCCTCTACTTCTTCGGGCTGGATTCGCCCGGTCTCGCCGCCATCGTCGACATCGACGAAAACAAGGACGTCCTTTTCGGTGACGACATCGGTATCGAAGACATCATCTGGATGGGGAACCTGCCCAAGATGAAAGACCGGGCCCTCGAAGTCGGCGTCAGGCATACCGCCCCCCGGGCGGCCTTCGGAGAGGCGGTGAGCAAGGCCCTGGCTGCCGGGCGCCCGGTCCATTATCTTCCGCCCTACAGGGCGGACTCGGCCCAGGCCTTGGGCGACATTCTGGGCCTTCCGGTGAAGGACCTCAAGGCCAAGGCATCCCCCGTTTTCATCAAAGCTGTGATCGCCCTGAGGCTCTTCAAGTCGAAGGAAGAGGTTCGCGAGATCGAAGCCGCCCTGGACGTCACGCACGACATGTATCTCGCCGCCATGAAGCTGGCCAAGCCCGGCCGTTATGAGCGGGAGATCTCGGGGGCCATGGAAGGGATCGCCCTCTCTCGGGGCATGCACCTGGCGTTCCCGCCCATTGTGACCATCAACGGCCAGACACTCCATAACCACTATCACGGCAACATGCTCGTCAAGGGCAGGCTCCTCGTCGTCGACACCGGCGCGGAATCGGCCCTCTCTTATGCCTGCGACATCACCCGGACGGTGCCCGTCGGCGGCCGTTTCAATCGGAGGCAGAAGGACGTCTACGAGATCGTCCTGGCCGGCCAGGAAACGGCCATCCGGGCCATGAAGCCCGGGGTCATGTTCAAGGAGATCCACCTAAAGACGGCCCGGGTCATGGCCGCCGGCCTCAAGGACCTGGGCCTCATGAAGGGCGACGTCGACGCGGCCGTCGCCGCCGGCGCCCACGCCCTCTTTTTCCCCCACGGCCTGGGGCACACCATGGGCCTCGATGTCCATGACATGGAGGACCTCGGCGAAAACAATGTCGGCTACGACAAGAGCGTCGAGAGGAGCGGCCAGTTCGGTTTGGCCTATCTCCGGATGGCCAAGGAACTCCGGCCCGGCCATGTCATGACCGTGGAACCCGGACTCTATTTCATCCCCGCCCTAGTCGAAAAATGGCGCAAGGAAAAGAAGTTCCGGGAATTCATCGCCTACGACGAGGCGGAGAAGTTCCTTGATTTCGGCGGCGCCCGGATCGAGGACAACGTCCTGGTCACGGAGAAGGGCCACAAGGTCCTGGGCCCGCCCATCCCCAAGACGGTTGCCGATATCGAAAAAGCCTGCCGCGCTTGAAGATCGCGCTCGTCCAGCAGCACGCGACCGGCGATCCGGAAGAAAACCGGGTCCGGGGGAGGCTCGCCTTTCTCGAAGCGGCCAAGGCGGGAGCGGGGCTCGTCGCTTTCGCCGAGCTGGCCTTTTCCCGGTTCTACCCGGAGCGGCCGGCGACACCCGCAGACCTCATCAAGGCCGAGACAATCCCGGGCCCGACGACGGACCTTTTCTGCGCCCTGGCCCGGGAGACGGGCGCTGTCGCCGTCCTCAACCTTTTCGAACGTGATGGAGATCGCACCTACGATGCGTCGCCCGTCATCGACGCGGACGGCCGGATCCTGGGCGTCACCCGCATGGTCCACATCATGGAGGGACCCGGGTTTCACGAGCGCGGCTACTACACCCCGGGAGACCGGGAGAACTTCGTCTATGCGACGGCCGCCGGAAAAATCGGTGTCGCCATCTGCTACGACCGCCATTTTCCGGAATTCATGAGGGGCCTGCGCCTCGAAGGGGCGGAGCTTGTCGTCGTGCCCCAGGCGGGAGCGGTGGGGGAGTGGACCGAGGGCATTTTCGAAGCCGAACTCCAGGTGGCCGCCTTCCAGAACGGCTACTATGCCGCCCTCGTCAACCGGGTCGGACGGGAGGAGAAGCTCGAGTTCGCCGGCGAGTCGTTCGTGGCCGACCCCGACGGCCGGGTCGTCGCCCGGGCCCAGCGCGGCCGTGACCTCATCCTCTATGCCGACTGCGATTTCCGGAAAAACGCAGCCTCCCATGCCCGGCGGCATTTCCTCGAAGACCGCAGGCCGTCGGTCTATCGCGGCATGCGGCTTACCGACGAAGAGCTGAAGGTTCGCTGATGCTCCGCTGGTACGTCATCAACACCAAGCCCAAGAAAGAGAGCCAGGTTGAGAGGCTTTTCGAGGAGGGCGGCTTCACCGTCTACTGCCCGAAGTACCTCCACGAAAAACGGGTCGGCCCTTTTTTCCCGGGATACGCCTTCCTCCAGTTTGAATTTCCCGCGCAATTCCAGATGGTGAAATACACCCGCGGAGTCAAGCGCGTCGTCGGCAACGACGAAGGTCCCACCCCTATCGCCGAGGAAATCGTCATGGGCATCAGGGCCCGCGAGCGGGACGGGCTCGTCGTCTTCGAAAAATACGGCGAGGAACCGGCCGTCGGGGACGAGATCGAAGTCGTCGAAGGGCCCTTCAAGGGTCTGAAGGGGATCTTCCGCAAAGAGGTCGGCGACAGCGAACGGGTGATGATCCTCCTGAACTACGTGTCCTACCAGGGCATGCTTCTCATCGAAAAAACGAAGCTCAAAAAAACCTAGTTCCTCGCGGCTTTCAACTTCTCGAGGAAGGGCTGGTTCAAACTGCTCGAAGAGAAATAGACCACTCCGTCGGCGCCGAGGGATTTGCTAAGTTTCATCTGCTCGACCATGCCCTCGGGCGTGTTCTGATTATGGGAGGTGCCGATACCGATCCCTGGGCAAACCTGCGAGCGCCCTTTCCCGTAGGCCACGGCCTCGCGGACGAGTTTCTCGAAGAGCCCGGCGTCGTTCGAATAGAGCATGGGACAGAGCATGTCCACGAGCCGCTCATGGGCCCAGGCCGGCCAGTCCTGGCCGATGAGAACGGCGGCGTTCTTGGCGTCCGGGAAAACAGCGGCGCTGATCTTGACCTTCCGGCCCGTCGCCTTGAGTGCGTCCTTGAGCTCCCGGACAAAAACGGTCACCCGGTCCGTGTTCCAGCGGAGCCACTCGTTCCAGGCCATGTTGCCCGAATCGCGGGCCTTGACGGCGGCCATGTCGATGCCGGTGTCCTGCTTGAAGAGCCGGAGCGTCTCCGGGTCGAAGCTAAAATAGGGCTCCGTCGGCTCGCAGGGATAACGGATGTAGTCGAGATGGACCCAGCCGACGTCGTACTTCCGGACGACCTCGAGCATCAGGCTGATCTCGTACTCGCGGACGGCGGGGAGGGCGGGGTTGACCGCACCGACCATCTCTCGCTTGGGGCTCGCGATCAGCCATTCGGGGTGTTCCTGGACCTGTCCCAGGATGGCCGACTCGGGGAAGACGCAGAACCACGGGTGGACCTCCATCTTCCTCTTCTTCGCCTCGGCCAGAAAGACCCCGAAGAAATCCCAGTCCCAGGCCTTGTCCCTGACGCCGATCTCGCTGGCATAGTACACGTGCCCCGAGGTGTTCTTGATACACATGATGAGGGTGTTAATGCCGGCCTTGACGTACTCGTCGAGGGTCAGGCGCATCTTTTCGACGGCGGCCGTTTGATCGGGGCCGAAAAAGCCCGGGTGCATCCAAACCCCGCGGACGGGCATGGACAACGACGCGTCGCCCGCGCCGATACAAGAAACGGGGGCGGCCAGCCAGACAGCCGATAGCAGGACAAGGGCCAATGCTCTTCTCATCGTTCATCCTTCCAGTTCATGCGATAGACCACCAGCTCTTTATAGCCGTTTTCCTTTTCATTCAGGGAATACATTCGTCCATTGCTCGCTATCGCGTTCTTGGGATAGGAGGGACCGGAATTTCCGAGGCTCGTCCGGCCGATGAAGACACCCTCGGCGCTGAAAATATCGTACATGAATTCCCCGGGAGTCGGGCCCCGCTCCCTGGTCATGACATAAAGCCGGCCTTCGTCGTCCGTGAACAGGAACCGGAAGGAAGGCCAGTCGTCCGCGAATCGATATTTTTTCTTCCAGGGCGATCCGTCGGGGATGCGGGCGAGAAAGGCCTTCCTGAACTCCTCATCGATGGGGACGGGCCGATACTCCTTTCGGATCTTGCGCAACAGTTTTCCGTTAAGGCTGAAAACGCGGATCTCATAGCCCCAGGCCGAGTTCCCCACGAAAATGCGGTCCTTCGACGCGCCATAAATGAAAGCTCCCTGCCCGACAAGGATATTCTCAGCCATCTGCGCGTTCGGGAATTCGTATGTGCCGAGCTCCCGGTTCTTTCCGAATCCGGAATCGCATACGGCGACATGGTTGACAAAGCTTTTGAGCTCCATGCCGTTATCCTGCCAAGAGACGAGATACGATCCGTCTTCGAAGAGATGGTCGATCCCCAAGATACGGGGGAGGCGTGTTTCGCGCAGAAACCGCCCATCTTGGTCATAGACCAGAAACTTGGCTTGCGACGGGTCCTTGGCGATAAGCTCACTCGAGGCGGAGATCATGATCGTACCGCCCCACTCGATCTCTCCGGGGCCCTGGCCCTGCCGGCAAAAGGATTTGAGCCAATTCCCATCTTTGCCGAATTTGTGGATATAGTCGGTTTTGGTGTTCCATTGGATCAGATAAATGTTCCCGGCGGAATCAACGTCGAAGGTTTCGATGTCCGTCAATCCCGTCTTGAGCCGGTCCTCGTCCTCCGTATCGATCGAGAACGCTTTTTCGAGCCGCAGCACTCCGGGCTCTCCTTTGATGATGTAGGGATCGAGCCCGTTGAAAACGGTTTCCACGCCATCCGCGACTGTCCTTTTCACCTGTCCCGGGTTCCGTCCACAGCAGAGGGTCGAAGAGAAAAGGACGAGGAGGAGCAAGAATTTTTTCATGGAACGGAGTAGGTTACCTCCGCGGCCGGCCATAGCCGCCCCCGCCCGGTGTTTCGATCCGGAGGACGTCTCCGGGCCGGAGCTTGACGTTGACCTTCGAGCCCAGCGTCTTCGTGCGGCCCCGGGAGATGAGCGTATTTTTTCCCTTGGCGCCCGGCCCGCCGCCGCATGCCCCGTAGGGGGCGAACCGGCGGCGTTCCGACATGATCGTCAGCGCGGCGGAGACACGGAATTCGTACTCGCGGATGATCCCTTCGCCGCCCCCGTGGAGCCCTTTTCCGCCGGAGCCCTTTCGGAGGCCATAACGCCGGATCCTTATCGGCAGGTAATTTTCAAGGGCTTCGAGGGGCGTGTTGAGGGAGTTGGTCATATGGGTATGGACGCCGTCGAGGCCGTCCGCGTCCGATCCGGCGCCCATGCCGCCGCCGATCGTTTCGTAATAGGCGAAGTGCCTCTTCCGCCACGGGTCGTAGCCGCCGAAGGCGATGTTGTTCATCGTCCCCTGGCTCGCGGCCGGGATCCTGCCCGGGACGGCCTTGGCCAGGGCGCCGAGCAGGACGTCGACGATGCGCTGGGACGTTTCGACGTTCCCTCCGGCGCAAGCGGCCGGGAACTCGGCGTTGACGATGGAGCCCTTGGGGGCCACGATCTCGAGCGGCCTCATCAGGCCGGTATTGAAGGGAATGTCCTCTTCGACGAGGGACCGGAAGACATACAGGACGGCCGAGCAGGTGATGGCGAAATTGGCGTTGACCCCGCCTTCGGTCTGGGGGGACGAGGAGCTGAAATCGACCACGGCCTCGTCGTCGCGGATCGTCACGCGGACACCGATCTTGATGGAGCGGGCCGAAATCCCGTCGTTGTCCAGGAAATCCTCGAAAGCGTAGACGCCGTCGGGGATGGTCCTGATCGTCTCCCTGAGGAATTTTTCCGTGTAGTCCTGGACGAGCCCGGAGTACAGGCGGACTTTTCCGGCGCCGAACCTGGCCACGGCCTCCTCGAGCCGGGCCCGGCCGATTTCGTTGGCCGCGAACTGGGCCAGGAGATCGCCCCGGCGCTCGTCGGGCGTCCGGACGTTCGAAAGAATAAGGTCGAAAACGTCCTTGTTCATCCGGCCGCGGGAATAGAGCTTCAGCGGCGGAATGATCAGGCCCTCCTGGAAAAGCTCGGTGGCCAGGGGCATGGAGCCCGGCGTCATCCCGCCCACGTCGGAGTGATGGGCCCGGTTGGCCACGAAGAAGCTGAGCTTCCGGCCCAGAAAAATGGGGGAGATACAGGTGATGTCGGGGAGATGCGTTCCGCCCCGATAGGGGTCGTTGAGGATGACCAGGTCGCCCTTCTCGAAGGTCACGGCCTTGAGAGCGGCCTGGACGGAGAGGGGCATGGCGCCCAGGTGGACCGGGATGTGCGAGCCCTGGGCCAGCGTCTCGCCCTTCTCGTTGAAAAGGGAGCAAGAGTAATCCTTTCGTTCCTTGATGTTCGGGGAGAGGGCGGTACGGCCGAGGACGGCGCCCATCTCTTCGGAGATGGCGATGAAGACGTTCTTGAAAAGCTCGAGCTCGATGGGGTCGAATTTCTTCATCGCGGCCCCGCCTTGCGGATGATGAGGTTCGAGTATCCGTCGACCCGGGCGACGTATCCCGGAGGGAGAAAGGTCGTCGATTCGGGGTCGATGACGAGGGCCGGGCCGCGGACCGCGTTGTCCGGGGCGAGCCTCGACCTATCGATGACCATTCCTTCGGCGGCGGCCCTTCCATAAAAAATGGGCTGTTTCCTGACCATGGCCCTCGGGTCGAGCGTCCTCTGTCCAGGTTCCTCGACCAGCGGGATCTTGGGCGTGATGGCGACGGCCTTGACCCGGAGGTTGACGATCTCGACCGGCCTCCGGTCGTGGCGGTAAGAATAGAGCTTCTGGTGCCGGCTATGAAAGCTCTCGAGGAAAGCACGCGCCGCGGTCCGCGCTTTCCTGTAAGGCACGTCGATCTCATAGGACTGGCCGAGATAGCGGCAGTCGAGGGAGCGTTCGAGGACGACGTCTTTCGCGGCGAACCCGTCCTCCTTCATATCGCGGAAGCTGGCTTCCTCGAGGGACCGGAATTCCGACTCGAGGCCGGCCAGGGTGACCAGGGAATCCGGCTTCATGAGCGATTTCGTGTAGTCTTTGACGGAATCCGACATGAGCAGGCCGAAGGCCGAAAGGACGCCGGCGTTGCGGGGGACGATGATTGTGGGCATGCCCAGGTGGGCGGCCATCTCCACCGCGTGCATGCCGCCCGCCCCGCCGAACGAGAAAAGGGCGAAAGCGCGCGGATCGAATCCCCGCTCGATCGAGATGACGCGGATGGCCTTTTCCACGTTGGCGTTGGCGATGGCGACGATGCCGAGGGCCGTTTCGCGGGCGGATTTGCCGATCCCGCGGGCCAGCGCCCCAACGGCGGCCCGGCTGCGTTCCGGATGGATCCGCATCCGGCCGCCCAGGAAGAACTCCGGATCCAGGCGACCGAGACAGAGGTTGGCGTCCGTGACAGTCGGCAGGTCCCCCTTGCCGTAGCAGGCGGGGCCGGGGTCCGCCCCGGCGCTTTGAGGCCCCACCCTGAGTGATCCTCCCCGGTCGGTAGAGGCGATCGAGCCTCCCCCGGCGCCGACGGAATGGATATCGATGATGGGAAGCCGTATCGGAAAATCCCCGATCCGGGCCTCGTGCGTCCTCCGTATCCGGCCTTCAATGAGCGAGACGTCGGTCGACGTCCCGCCCATGTCGAAGCTGATAATGTTCGGGACTCCGGCCGCTTGGGCCAGGACGTGGGCGCCGACGGCGCCCCCCGCCGGCCCCGAAAGAGCGGTTTTAATGGGCTCGAGCCGGGCCCTGGCGGGGGAGATGTACCCTTCGTTCGACTGCATGATCCTCAGCTCGGCTTGGCCGAGCCGCCGGTCGAGTTCCCGGAGGTAGCGGTCCATGACCGGCATGAGGTAGGCGTTCGTGGCCGTGGTCGACATCCGCTCGAATTCACGATGCTCGGGAATCAGACGGCTCGAGATCGAGGCGAGCAGCCCCGCCCGGGCCAGCTCCTCGGCCACGACATCCTCGTTTTTTGCGCCGGCGTAGGAATGGAGCAGACAGACGGCGACGGCCTCGGCGCCGGATTTCCGGATCTTCGCGATGACCTTGCGGACCTCGGTCCGGCTGACCGTTTTCTCGACCTGGCCAGAGGCGAGTGTCCTTTCCCGGATACCGAACCTGCGCCCGGCAGGTATGAGTTCGAACCTCTCCTCGGGCTGGAGAGAATAAAGCTCGCGCCGGGTCTGGCGCCCGATGGCCAGGATGTCCTCGAAGCCGGCCGTCGTGACCAGGGCGACGCGGCCGCCTTTTCTCTGCAGCAGGGCGTTCGTGGCTACGGTCGTGCCGTGGATGATGAAGACGGCGGGGCCGGCCCGTAGGAATTCACCGACTCCTTCGAAGATGGCCAAGGAGGGGTCCTGCGGGGTCGAGAGGAGCTTCCTGTTGAAGAGGCGGCCGTCTTTCCAGATGACGAAGTCGGTGAACGTGCCGCCGGTGTCGACCCCGATGCGGAGGGAAGGGGTCTGTTGTCGGCGTTCCATGGGCGAAGGCCTATTTAAACGTCATCGCCGGGAATAAGTCAATAGCCGCACGTCTTCTAGTATGGTCGCCCGGAAGCGGTCGTAATTGCGGGGGAGGGCCTATCGGGCCCTAACGGGCTGCGACCTCTATCGACGCTGACCTGGACGGGAGAGGGACGCTCAATGGCAGGTGCTGCACGATTTGGTCGAACAGCTCGTGCAGCTTGAGGATGAAGCCTTGATACGGCTCGAACCGCCGCCGATGCCGAAGGACGAGATCAATTTCTGCGGTTCCGGGGCGCCGCAGTCGGGGCAGACGACATCCTTGTCGCGGCCGCCCTGGACCAGGCATTCGAAGCGCCGCGCGCACTTCTTGCAAAGATATTCGTATATCGGCACGGCTTAATTATTTTAGCGTAATCTTGATGGGGGCAGTCCCTATCCGGCTACTTGACCAGGGCGATGGCCTCGATCTCGACCTTGACGTCCTTCGGCAGACGGGCGGCCTGGACCGTGGCCCGGGCCGGGCTGGGGGCTTTGAAAAACTCGGCGTAGACCGCGTTCATCTTGGCGAAATCGTTCATGTCCTGGAGGAAGACGGTCGTCTTGACCACGTCGTCATAGGAGGAACCGGCGGCCTCGAGCACGGCCCCCACGTTCTTGAGGACCTGCCGCGTCTCGTCCTCGATCGTGCCGTTGAGGAGGTTTCCGGTAGCCGGGTCGATGGGGATCTGGCCCGAGCAGAAGACGAACCCGTTAGCAATGATGGCCTGCGAATAGGGGCCGATGGCTTTCGGGGCCTTATCGGTTTGAACCTGTTTTTTCATGGTTTTTCTCCTTCCGATACCGGCGAAGACCCTGGAAACGGACGTGCCCAGGAGCCCCGCCACTACCAGAAACTTCCGTCTTTTCACGTCCCCGGATTCGCCTTCGTAAGGAACTACTTCGACAGTTCGGCCAGGGCCGTCGTCAGGAACGTCCAGAATTTCTCGACCGACCCGATATGGACGTGCTCCTCGGGCGAATGGGGGTTCTTCATCGTCGGGCCGAACGAGATCATGTCCATGCCCGGGAACTTTTCGCCGATGATGCCGCATTCGAGGCCGGCGTGGACGGCCACGACCTCGGCCTCTTTCCCGAAGGTCTTGGCGTAGATCTCCTTTAAATGCTTCAGGAGGGGAGAGGCGAGGTTGGGCATCCAGCCGGGGTAGCCGTTCTTGAATTCGGCCCGGGCCCCGGCCAGGTCGCAGACGGACTTGATGATGTCCCGCGTCGCTTCGAGGGCCGAGGCGACAGAACTGCGCGTGCTGCAGAGGACCTTGAGCTCTTTCTTGTCGGTCCTGACGATGGCCAGGTTGGTCGACGTCTCGACCAGTCCGGCGATCTCCGGGTGCATGGATATGACGCCATGGGGAACGGCGAGGAGGAAATTGAGGAGGACGCGCCGGCACCCTTGGGTCAGAGCGAAGTCTTTGCCGGCCGCGGGTTCAATCGAATACTTGGCCTCGGCTTCGACGGCCTTATACTCGATAGCGATCTTATCGAAGGCCTTTTTCAGCGCCACGGTCAGGGCCCGGACCTGGACCGGAGGACAGGCGACGACCGCGACGGCTTCGCGCGGGATGGCATTATGCTTGCTCCCGCCCTCGAGGCTTATGACCTCGAAACGCGCGGTCGCCTGGGCTTGTCCGAGCATCCGGGCGAGGAGCTTTATCGCGTTGCCCCGGCCCTGGTTGATGTCCAGGCCGGAATGGCCTCCCCGGAGGCCGGTGATGTGCAGGCGATAGAGGTTCTTCGAGGCCGTTTTTTTTCTTTCGACCGGAAAAAAGAGCTCGGAGTCCGCCCCGCCGGCGCAGCCGATGGTGAACGTCCCCTCGTCTTCGCTGTCGAGGTTGAGGAGCTTCTTCCCGGCCAGGAACCCTTTCTGGATCCGGTTGGCTCCGGTCAGGCCGGTCTCTTCGTCGACGGTAAAGAGGAATTCCATGGGGCCGTGAACGAGCGTCTTGTCCTCCATGACCGCCAGGGCTGCGGCCAGGCCGATGCCGTTGTCGGCCCCGAGGGTCGTCCCCTGGGCATACACCCATTCTCCCTTGATGTCCGTCAGGATCGGGTCCTTGCAAAAATCGTGGACCTTGTCCGAGTTCTTCTCGCAGACCATGTCGAGATGGCCCTGGAGGATGACGCCCACGGCGCTCTCCCGTCCGGCCGTCGCCGGCTTGCCGACCAGGACGTTGCCGATCTTGTCGCGCTTGCCGGGCAGGTTCAGGGATTTGGCCACGGACAGGACATAATCCCCGAGGGCTTTTTCGTTGCCCGAGCAGTGGGGAATGGTCAGGATCTTCGCAAAATGCTTCCAGAGAAGCCGAGGGTTGAGTTCGCCGAGAGAGAATGCCATGGACGACTCCTTCTTGATCGAGATGACGAGACGGTTATGATGCCACAAAAAAGCGATGGATTCAAGCCGTCCTCCCGGGTATAATCCGAATCGTGAGATCGCTCTGCCGCGTCCTCCTGGCCTCGACGCTGGCTCTCGCTGCAACGGGTGCCGCGCCGCTCGCGGCCAAGGTCCGCATCATGGCCACCGTCTTCCCCCTCCGCGAGTTCGCTGCGGCCGTCGCCGGCGACAGGGGGGAAACGGAACTTCTCCTCCCTCCGGGCGCCGGGGTCCATACTTGGCAGCCCCGGCCCGGCGACATCGGCCGCTTGGCGGCATGCGACCTGCTCGTTTATATCGGGGCGAACCTCGAGCCCTGGCTCCCCGGCCTGCTCAAGGCCCTGCCGGGCGGCAAGGTCCGTACCCTCGAAGTGACGGCGGGCCTGAGCCTCCTCCAGGCCGCGGCCGACGACGAGCACGGACATGGGGAGGGCGCCCACGAACAACTCGATCCCCACGTATGGCTCGATTTTGAGCTCGACGCGCGGATCGTCCGGAAGATCGCCGATGAGCTCTCGCGCATCGACCCGGCGGGCCGCCCCGAATTTACGGAGAACGCGGACAGGCTGACGGCCCGGCTCCGGCAGCTCGACATGAAATTTCGCGACGGCCTGGCCGCATGCCGGGGACGGGACATCGTCCTCGCCGGGCACGGCGCTTTCGGCTACCTGGCCCGGAGATACGGGCTCGTCCAAACGGCCCTCTACGGCCTGAGCCCGGACGCCCAGCCCCGCCCTATCGACCTCATGAAAGCCGTCGAGTTCTGCCGGCAAAAGGGGGTCCGGACGGTCTTTTTCGAGAACTCCGTCTCGCCCGCCCTCTCGAAGACGCTGGCCCGCGAGATCGGCGGCCGCATCCTCGTCCTCCACGCCGGCCACAACCTGACCCGGGACGAGCAGGACCGCGGGGTGGGCTTTTTCGAACTCATGGAGGAGAATTTGAACAGCCTGCGCGACGGGCTGGGGTGCCGGTGATACCATGGACCTGATCGTCCTGCGCGATGTCTCCTTCCGCTACGACGGAACCCCCGCCCTCGTCGACATCGACCTGACCATCCGGGAGGGGGATTTTCTGGCCATCATTGGACCGAACGGGTCGGGGAAGACCACTCTGGTCAAGGTCGCCCTCGGCCTTCTCGAGCCTTCGGCGGGAAGCGTCGAGGTCTTCGGCAAGCCCCTGGGGGAATTTTCGGACTGGCGGAAGATCGGCTACGTCCCTCAGAAAGCCACCCACATCGACCCGTTCTTCCCGGCCTCGGTCGAGGAGGTCGTCGGCATGGCCCTCATGTCCAACCGCAAGCCCCGGGCCCGGTCGGGGCGGGAAGGCCGCGGCGAAATCCTCCGGGCCCTCGATGAGGTCGGCATGGCGGATTACGGTAAATGGACCATCGGACGGCTCTCCGGCGGGCAACAACAGCGCGTGTTCATCGCCCGGGCGCTCGTGACTTCGCCCAGGATCCTCTTCCTGGACGAGCCGACGACCGGGGTCGACGCCGAAACCCAAGGGTCTTTCTACGACATGCTCGACCGCTTGAACTCGAAGGAGGGCCTGACCATCGTCCTGGTCACCCACGACATAGGCATCGTCAACAAGCACGTCACCAGCGTGGCCTGTCTCAACCAGAGGCTGGCCTATCACGGAAGCCACGAGGATTTCTGCCGGTCGGCGGTCTTCCGCGATATGGTCAGCCGGGGCGACCACCTGATTGCCCACGAACACTAGGACTGTCATGCCCGCATTCCTCACCTACGGCTTCATCCAACGGGCCTTCCTGGCCGGCGTTTTCATCGCCGTCGCCTGCGCCGTCTTGGGCCTTTTCCTGATCCTGAGAAAGGACGCGATGATCGGCCACGGCCTCGCCCACATCGCTTTCGCCGGCGTCGCCCTGGGTCTTTTCCTGAACGTCCTCCCCCTGGCGGCGGCCCTGGTCGTGGCCGTCGCGGCGGCGGTCGCCATCATTAAGCTCAAGGACCGGGCCGGGCTCTACGGCGACACGGCCATCGGCATTTTCAGCAGCCTGGGCCTGGCCGTCGGCGTCCTGCTGGCCTCGATGGCCAGGGGTTTCAATGTCGAACTCATGTCCTATCTTTTCGGGGATATCCTGGCCATCGAACCGCTCGAAGTCGGACTGGCCGTGGCTCTGGCCGCGGCCGTCCTCCTGACCGTGAGGATGAACTACGCCAAGCTCCTCTACATGACCTTCGACCGGGAATCGGCCCGGGCGGCCGGGGTCAAGGTCGGCCGGCTGGACGTGCTGCTCATGGTTCTCACGGCGGTCACGATCGTCCTGGGGATGAAGGTCGTCGGCATCCTCCTCGTGGCCGCGCTCATCGTCATCCCCGCGGCGGCCGGACTCCAGGTCGCGGCGAGCTTCAGAACGGCCGTGTGGGCATCGACCGCCGTCGCCGTCGTTTCGGTCGGCGCGGGCCTCGGCCTGTCGCTCGCCCTCAATATCCCCGCGTCGGCCGCAATCGTGATCTTCTGTTTCCTCGCTTTCGGGATTTTTTCGCTTCTGAAAAAAGGCCGGGGCTCCGCCGACCGCGGAAAGTGAAGCCATTCTCCCAAAAGTAGGGAAGTCCAGCATGAGGCGGCGATATCCTGAGCAAAGCCGAATAGAGGACTTCCCCGACATCGGGAGAAGAACCCAATATGAGGGATCCGGGCTAGAGATCTGGCCTCAGCGCGCGGGGACCTTCAGGGCTTTCCCGAGAATGCGTCTGACGGCTTTCCCTTCCTTGTCCAGGGCCTGCATAAGACGCTCCGCCCGCCGCCGCACGTCGACGATGAACTTGTCGTCATTGATGCCGGCGAGGTTGATGAGGACGTTGTAGTAGGCCCCTTCTCCCGCCGCCTGGCCGGCGAGTCCGGCCACCCCGGCGTCGCTCACGGAGTTCTTGTTGCCCTTCGCGGCGGCGAGCCGGGCCAGGGCGACCGCCTCGCCCGCCTTTTCGAGCACCTCGAGCGGGACGAGGGTCGCTTCCTTGTTGGCTTCCTCGATGGCCCGCTCCTTTTCGAAGGCCTGTTCCGGCGTCGTCTTAGGCAGGCGGAAGGCCTCCATGACCTTATTGAAGGCCCGGGCGTCCCTGTCCACGGCTTCGAGCAGCCCGTCCTTGAGGGCCTGAGCCCGGACGGCCGTCGCGACCATCTCTTCGCGGACCTCCTCATAGTCCTTCTTGCCGATGGTCAGGTTGGCGACCATGGCGGACAGGGCCGCGGAAAGCGATCCGCAGAGGGCCGCGACGCTCCCCCCGCCGGGGGCAGGAGAGTCCATGGACAGCTCGTTGGCGAACTCCCGGAGGGTCAGCCCGACCAGGGAATGCCCGTCTTTCTCGAATTGGTTTTCGATGATCTTTTTTTCGGGGTCGAAAGGGGAAACGTCGTTGAGCCCGAGGGAACGGACGGCGGTCCGGACAAGTTCATCTTCGGGCACGCCGGGGCTCTTGCCCTGCTTCTCGAGGTAGTATCGGCCGGCCATGAGGAGGGCTTCCTTGGGGATGAGGCCGACGAGCTCGCTGCCCGTCACCCGGAGGCCGAGCTTCCCGGCCAGCTTCCGCGCCTCGTCGAAGACGACGTGGACGGGCGTGATCTTGTAGTTCGTGAAGTTGACCGAGATCTGGGCCAGCCCGTAATCCTCGATGTACCAGCCGACCGACTTGACCTCCTTGAACTTGCCCGGCACCTTGACCGCGTTGCCGCGCCCGTCCTTGACGGCATTCCCTTCCTTGTCACGCTTGGCCCGGCCGCTCTCCCTGAGGCTCAGGGCGATCTCGTGGGCCAGCTTCCTGTCCCGGGTGTTGAGATTGATGTTGTAGGCGATCAAAAATTCGCGGGCGCCGACGACGGTGGCGCCGGACTTGGGGTTGAAAACGGGTTCGCCAAAATCGGGCGCCCAGCGGCGGTCCTTGAATTTTTCGGGCAGGCCCTCGTATTCCCCGGCCCGGACCGTGGCCAGGTTCCGCCGCTCGGGCGTCCTGGCGGCGGATTCGTAGAGATAGACCGGGATCCCCAACTCTCCGGCGATGCGGGCGCCGAGCTCTTCGGCCAGCCGGACGCAGTCCTCCATGGTCACTCCCGAGACCGGGACGAAGGGGCAGACGTCCGTGGCCCCGATGCGGCTGTGGGCGCCCTTGTGGCCGCGCATGTCGATGACCTCCGCCGCTTTGGCGACGGCCCGGAAAGCGGCCTCCTTGACGGATTCGGGGGTCCCGAGGAAGGTCACGACGGTTCTATTCGTGGACTCCCCGGGATCGACGTCGAGGAGCTTGACGCCCGGGACCGCTTCGATCTCGCGGACGATGGCCTTGATCTTCTCCTGGTCGCGGCCTTCGCTGAAATTGGGCACGCACTCGACGAGCTTCATCTTTGCTCTCCTTTGCGCAGGGTCGTCTTGAGCGCCCCGCTGTTGTCGTAGACCTCGATCGTGTCGAACTCGCGCAAGTAAAGGCCGAGCCACTCCGGCCGGCCGACGAGGACGATGACAGGATTTCCCGAGAGGTATTTCTGGGCCGCCGCGCGGGCCCTCTCGACGGTGACGAGCTTGAGCCGCTCGGGTCCTTTGTCCCACTGCCCGTCGTCGAGCTCAAGGGCCACGGCGCGGACCATCCAGTCCGCGAATCCATCGAGGGATTCTAACCGCGTCGGCAGATTCCCGATGAGGAACGACTTGGCCTCCTCGATCTCGGCGGGAACGGGGGCTTCCGCGGACAAGGTCTTGATCTCCCGGACGATCTCCCAAGCGGCGGGGACGATGAATTCGGGCCTGACGCGCGCCCGGGCCCAGTAGACGCCGCACGAACGGAAGAACTCCGTTTCGCTGAAAGCATAGTAAGCGTAGCCTTTGGATTCGCGCAGGTTCATGAACAGGCGGCTCCGGGTCGTCCCCCCCAGAACCTGCTTGAGGACATGGAAAGGGAAGAAGTCCGGGTCCGAGGCGGGCATGATCACGTTCCCCGCGAATATCGTCGCGTCCGACACGTCCGGAACTTCGACATAGCAAATTCGGCCCCTGCTGTTGGGGGACGGCGGCGGAACGGCGGCCCGTTCAGCGGGCTGGCCGACCCAGGCGTTGAAATGATTTTCGAGCTTCTTCGCCATGGCGGCTCCGTCGATGTTCCCGGAAACCAGGACGGCGGCGTTTCCGGGCCGGTAGAAACGACCGTAAAAGGCGGAGACGTCCTTGGTCGTAATGAACTTGATGACCTCCTCGGAGTATGTGGCTGTTTGGTAGGGATGGTTCTCGAAGAGGATCCTGAGGAGCTGTCTCCAGCCGAGGACCTCGGGATTCTTCTTCTGTTCGTAGAGCTCCCAGAACGCGGTTCTCCTGACCGCGCCGAGCTCACGCTCCGTGAACACGGCCTCGAGGACGATGAGCCTCAAGACGTAGATCGCCCGGTCCAGGTATTCCTCGAGCACGTGCATGGTCAGAACCGTGTAGTCCATGAGGACAGTAAAGGAATACTCGGCGCCCATGGATTCGATCATGTTCTCGAGGTAATCGGCCGACAACATTTTCGTCCCCTTGCCGATCATGCGCGCCGTCATGGCGGCGACGCCGGGCAGTGCCGGCGGCGAATCGACCTCGCCGGCCCGGATGACGAGCTGGAGCGTGACCACGGGAGCCTCCGGCCGGCGGGCGGTGGCCACGGTAAGTCCGTTCGACAAGCGGACGTATTCGATCTTCGGCAGCTTGAGCTCCAGGGGCTTGGCGTCGGGCAGGGGAGGCGTTCTCCGGAAACGTTCCTGGGCGCCGGCCGAAGGCGCCGCCGGGAGCAGGGCGACCAGGACCGCGGCCAGCAGGAATCCGACGGCCTGTCCCGGCGGATGGCGGGCGGGTGCTGAGGGCCTCATTGTGGTCCGATCTCCACGACGACCCTGTTTTGGGGGATGAAGTACTTGTTGACAAAGGCCGTTAGGGCCGGAGGACTGACACGGAGGTAGTTGTCCAATTCCCCGTCCAGGGAAGCCAGACCGGTCCCGGCGAGGGCGGCATCGACGAGAAAAAGCGCCCTTCCCAAGCGGGTCGACAGCCGGTTGAGGTAGTCCACTTTGAAAAGACGTTTGGCTTTATTGAGCTCGTCTTGGGAGACGGGATTCGTCCGCAGCTTGTCGATTTCCGAAAGGATGGCCTTTTGAGAACGCTCGGCCATGACCGCGTTGGTGTTGAGGCAAAAGACCTTCAGGGCCGACACACTCAGCCGGTCTTCCAGCGCGCCGCTGAGATAACGGGCGGTCAGGTCCCGCCGCAGGAGACGGTTCCTTAGCCGGGATGTTTCGCCCTTCAGGAGGAGATATTCCAGGATCCTGAGGGAATACACGTCGCCCGCCTGAAGGGGGTAGAACCTGAATCCCATGTGGAATCCGGCGCCGGCCGCCCGGATCCCGGCGATCCTCACGACGGCGTCGTTCTCTTTCTTGAATACGGGCCGGGGCGGAGCAGGGACGTTCATCCCCGGCGGGATGGAATCGAAGTACCTGGCGACGAGTTCCTTCGTCCTGGCGATATCGATATTGCCGACGATGCAGAGGACTGCGTTGTCCGGGACATAGTAAGTCCGGTGGAAAGCCAGAACGTCCGATTCGGTGAGGCCCCGCAGCTCCATGCCGGTGCCGATGAGGGTATGGCCGTAGGGGAAATCGGGAAAGAGGAGAGAGTCGAACAGAGCGAAACTCTCGAGATAGGGATCCGAGGCGAGCCGGTCCTGGTGCTCCTTGAGGAGGTCGCCCCGCGTTATTTCGATGGCTGCGGGCGTGATGGCGAGCGACTTCATCCGGTCCGATTCGAGCCACAGGGCCAGGGCAAGATAATTCGAGGGCAAGGTCTGATAGAACAGCGCCCTGTCCGGGGTCGTGGTCGCGTTGAGCTCCCCGCCCACCCTCTGGACAAAACCGACGTGTTGGAGGGGGCCGACGTTTTCGGACCCCCGGAACATCAGGTTTTCGAGGAGGTAGGCCAGCCCTGCCTGGCCCGGCCGCTCGCGGACCGTTCCGGCGCCATAGGCGACGGCGACGGTCACCAGGGGGAGCCTGTCGTCCACGGACAAGATGACCCGAAGTCCATTCCGCAGGCGGTGCTCCTGGAATTCGAAACCGAGGGTGTTCGGCGCCGCGTCCTGGACCGGGGCCGCCGGGAAAGACGCGGGAACGAGGAGGGTCAGAAGGATGAGGAAGAGCGAACGCGCCGCTTTATTCATACCTGAAGAAGAAGCCATGGAACCGTACAAGCTTTAACAATAACACAAAGCGTCATTGTTGAAAACCCCTCTGGAATGTGCTATTTTGAGCCCGAATACTGAGGAGAAACCATGGACCATGACATCAAGGACCTGACCGCGGCTCCCAAGGGACGCTTGAGGATGGAATGGGCGGCCCGTTCCATGCCCGTTCTGGAAAAGATCAAGGGGACCTTCGCCAAGGAGAAGCCCCTTCGCGGGGTGCGCATCTCGGCCTGTCTCCACGTCACGTCGGAAACGGCTAATCTCATGGAGGCCCTGAAACTCGGCGGGGCCGACGTCCGGCTGTGCGCGTCCAACCCCCTCAGCACGCAGGACGACATTCCCGCCGCCCTGGTCAAATACCATAAGATCCCCGTCTTCGCCATCAAGGGGGAGGACCACGAGACTTATTACCGCCATATTCTTCAGGCCCTGGACCATGGCCCGGCCATCACTATGGACGACGGGGCGGACCTCGTTTCGGTCACCCATTCCAAGCGGAGGGACCTCCTCCCGGGCATTCTGGCCGGCACCGAAGAGACGACGACCGGCGTCATCCGGCTGAAGAGCATGGCCAAGGACGGCGTCCTCCGTTACCCCATCATCGCCGTCAACGATGCCCAGACGAAACACCTCTTCGACAACCGGTACGGCACCGGCCAGAGCACGCTCGACGGTATCCTTCGGGCGACCAACGTCCTTCTCGCCGGCCTCAAGTTCGTCGTGGCCGGATACGGGATGTGCGGCAAGGGCGTGGCGATGAGGGCCGGCGGCGCAGGCGCCCACGTCATCGTCACCGAGATCAACCCCATCCGGGCCATTGAGGCGGTCATGGACGGCTACGAGGTCATGCCCATGGCCGCTGCGGCCGCGATCGGCGACGTCTTCCTGACCGTCACAGGGAATAAGGCCGTCATTCGCAAGGAGCATTTCCTGCGCATGAAGGACGGGGCCATCGTGGCCAACGCCGGGCATTTCAACGTTGAGATCGACATCCCGGCCCTGGCCGCCCTGTCCCGGGGGAAAAGGCGGGTGCGCGAATTCGTGGACGAATACACGCTCCGTAACGGGAAGCGGGTCCACCTCCTCGGGGAAGGGCGCCTGATCAACCTGGCCGCGGCCGAAGGGCACCCGGCCATGGTCATGGACATGAGCTTCGCCAACCAGGCCTTGAGCGTCCGCTGGCTGCTCGGACGCGGCGAAGGCCTCGACAAGATCGTTTTCCCCGTCCCCCAAGAGATCGACGAGGCGATCGCCGCCCTGAAACTCGCTTCGATGGGCGCCGCGATCGACAAGCTGACCGCCGGCCAGAAAAAATACCTGGCCGACTGGCGCGAGGGTACATAAGCCGGGCCCGCGTCCGGCGGGCGGCTTATCGCTTGTCGTTGATGATCTTCAGATAACGGCTGATCGTGTCCTTGGTCTCGGCGTCCGAGATCTTGCCCGAGATCTTGAGGAAGATCTCCTTGGCCCTGGCATAATCACCGTTCTTGAAATAGGCGACTCCCAAGTCGTAGCTGAAGGTGACCTCTTCGGGGACGATCTTCACCGCCGCCTCGTAGGAGGCGATGGCCTCGTCAAGACTGTTCCGTTTTTCGAAGATAAACCCCCTGAGGTGCTGGGCCATGGCCAAGCGGGGTTTGATCTGGATGGACCTTTCGACGTTCTCGAGAGCTTCTTCGAGGCGGTTCTGGAGGACGTAGAGCCGGGCCAGGTTGAAGTAGGGCAATTCGCGGTTCTGGTAGCCCAGGTCGAGGAGGGCCGCCTTGAATTCGCCCTCGGCTTTGTCGAGGAGCTTCAACTCCTGGTAAACGGTCCCCAGGTTGTTGCGGGCCTCGGTGAACCGGGGATTGATCTCCAGGCATTTCTGATAGGCCTTGACCGACTCCTCGAGCCGGCCCTTCATGGAATGGGCCAGCCCGAGGGCGTTCAAGGCGAGATAGAACCGGGTGTCCAAAGTCTGGGCTTTGACGAAATATTTCACGGCCTCGTCGACGTTATTCTGGTTGAGGTGGAACAGCCCGAGGTTGTACTGGTAATTGGGGTCCTTCTCCCGGTTTCTCTTGACCTTCGCCTGCGTGGATGCGCAGAAGGCCAGGGTGGCGCAGATGCTCAGGACCGCTAGGACTTTGGTTCGCATCGGTCTTCTCCTTGTCCGAAAAACTTGGGGGGTCACTCCGCCCTAAGGGCCCGGGACATCAGCTCCGTCACTGCCTTCTCCGGCGGTTTTCCCCGGTAGAGGACCTGGTAGATCTGTTCGGAAATGGGCATCTCCACTCCCAAGGCCCGGGAGATCTTGCGGGCGGCCAGGGTAGTGTGGACGCCCTCGGCCACCATCTTCATCCCGGCCAGGATCTCGTCGAGCGTCCGGCCCTTGCCGAGCTCCTGACCGACGCGGTGATTCCGGCTCAGCTCGCCGGTGCAGGTCAGCACCAGGTCCCCGATCCCGGCGAGTCCCGAGAAGGTTTCCTTCCTGGCGCCAAGGGAAAGCCCCAGGTTGGTGATCTCGACGAGCCCGCGGGTGATCAGGGCGGCCCGCGAGTTCAAGCCGAACTTCAGCGCATCGGCGATCCCGGCCGCGATAGCGATGACGTTCTTCAGGGCGCCTGCGACTTCGACCCCGGTCACGTCGCTCGATGTATAGGCCCGTATGGTCAGGCTGGAAATGAGGTGCTGGACGTCCCGGGCCGTCGCTTGGTCGCGTGAGGCAACGACGAGGGCCGTGGGGAAGCCCGCGGCGACCTCCCGGGCGAAGCTCGGTCCGGAAAGGACGGCCAGTCGGGGCCGGACATGGGGCCGGAAGACCTCCTCCATGACCTGGCTCATCCGCATCATGGTCCTCTTGTCGAATCCCTTGGTCAGACTGATCACGATCTGGTCCTTCCTAAGGACGGCCGAGACTTTGCTATAGATGGTCCGGCAGAACTGGGACGGGACGGCCACGAAGACGACGTCGGCGATAGATACCGTTTCCCTGAGGTCGTTGGAAAACCCGACGGCCGCGGGAAAGGCGAACCCGGGCAGAAAAGCGGTGTTTTCTCCGGTCCTCAAGGCCTCCTGATAAATGTCCTCTTCCCGTATCCACAAGCGCGTCGGCAGGCCGATCGTTCCGAGGTACCTAGCGAAGGCTGAGCCCCAGCTGCCGCCGCCGATGACCGCCGCGTTCATGGGGACTTATCTCCGAGTTTCGGTTCCGTTCCCTTGACCAGGCGTCCGATGTTGCCCCGGTGCTGAAAGACGACCAGGGCGGCGATGGCGAAACTGATGAAGAAGACACCCCTCGGACCGCCCATGAGGAGGACGAGGAACGGAAAAGCGAGGGAGCCGACGAGGGAGCCCAGAGAGACGTGACGGCTGACGGCAACGATGATGAGGAAGAGGCCGAGGCATGCCAGCAGGGGGAGTGCATCGATCGCGGCGTAGGCCCCGAGGGAGGTCGCGACACCCTTGCCCCCTGTGAACCCGATCGAGAAAGGAAAACAATGACCGACGACCGAGAGAAAGGCGCAAAAAGCGGCGAACACGGGATCGCCGGAATATTTCAGGGCGAAGAAAGCGGGGAGGAAGCCCTTGAGGACGTCGATCGCCGCGACGGGCAGGGCGGTTCTCCAACCCTTGACCCTGAGGACGTTTGTCGCTCCCATGCTCAGGCTCCCCAACTGACGGATGTCCTTGCGCGCGGTCAGCCGGACAAGGAGATACCCGGTGGGGATGGACCCGACGAAATAGGCGGCGACGGCGATGAATATCCTCACGTGAGCTCACAGTCGGCGAGGACGAGGTACTCTGCGCCCTCAGGGCGAAGCCGGCTTTCGAAAAGAGCGACCTTGTGGACGGTCATCTCCCCTAAACTTTCGCTGCGGTGTTTCTCGAGTTCGAGCATGACTTCGCGGACCCGGCCCGGCCCCTTGACCCGGCCGAGGGTCAGGTGGGGGTGAAAAGGGCGCTCCTCACGGGGAAAGCCCTCCCGTTCGAGTTCACGTTCGAGCTCCTCCTGGAAGGCGAGGAGCCCAGGTTCGGCGGCGAAACCCGCCCAAAGGACTCGGGGCCTATGCTCGCCGGGGAATGCGCCCGTTCCCTCGAGACGGAGAGGGAAAGAGGCATGGCGCCCGGCGACCCCCTCGAGGGTCCTCTTCACGACGGCCGACTTCTCCTCATCGATCTCACCGAGGAACTTCAAGGTCAGGTGCAGGCCGTTCGTTTGGGCCCAGCGCACGTCCGCCCGCGTCGTTTTCAAAGCCCGGATGAGACCCTGAAGGGCCGCTTTGAGTCCGGGCTCGAGGTCGATGGCGATGAAAGTCCTCACGAAAATGCCTTTTATCTATTATAAAGCTTTCGGGTCCCCTTGATAAGGAATTTTCTCAAAATATCCAGGGCCTTTTGCGAGGATTGGAACTTGACCTGGGCCCGGCCGCCGAAAAAAAGGTTTCGGAAGACCGCGCAGCCCTTGTCATGAGCCAGGGCAATGTAGACGAGCCCGACGGGCTTGCGGGCCGTCCCGCCGTCGGGGCCGGCGATCCCCGTCACGGACAGGCCGAAGTCCGAACGCGCTGTTTTCCGGACGCCGACGGCCATGGCCCGGGCCGCGGCGGCGCTGACCGCCCCGTGCTTTTCGAGGAGCGACTTGGGCACTCCCAGCCGTCTCGCCTTTGCCGCATTGCTGTAGACGACGGCGGATTCGAGAAAATAGGCCGAGCTTCCCGGAACGCCGGTCAGCCGGTGGCCCAGGAGCCCGCCCGTGCAGGACTCCGCGCAGGCCACCGTTTTGCCTTTCTCCTTGAGGAGCGAACCCACGACGGTTTCCAGGTTGTCGCCGTTCAGCGAATAGATCCACGGGGACAACGCCTTCCTGACCTTCATTTCCAAGCCGTCGAGGCCCGTCTCCGCCGCTGCCCGGGGAGCCGCGCCCCGGTAAGTCAGGCGGATCGACAAATCCCCGGGGCTCGCCAAAGTCGTCACGGAGATGCCGGCGGGGACCGCCGCGTAGACCGGCTTCATCAGGCTTTCCATGGAGGATTCGCCCAACCCGGTGAGCCTTATCGCCCGGCGGACCATCAATTCCGCGCCGCTGACCGCGAGCCGCGGCAGGACGTGGTTCTCGAACATGGGCCGGATCTCCCGCGGCGGGCCGGGGAGCAGGACGATCCGGTGACGCGTCGCGGCCAGCCACAAGCCCGGAGCGGTCCCGTTGGGGTTGTCCAGGACCTCCGCACCCTCGATCACATAACACTGCTTGCGATTCGAGGGGGGCATGTCCATGCCCCTCCGGCGGAACCGCTCCCGGATGCGGGCGAAAATGTCCTTGCTGAAGACGAGTTTCAGCCCCAGGACCCTGGCCAGAGTCTCCCGGGTCCGGTCGTCTTCCGTCGGTCCGAGACCGCCCATGCACAGGATGAGCCGGGAACGTCTCAGGGCCGTCCGGAAGACCCGGGCGAGGTCGCATTCATCGTCGCCGACCACCGTCTTGAAAGAAACGCCCAATCCGATGCCGTTCAATCCGGTGGTCAAGAAGAGGGAATTCGTGTCCTGGAAGTCGGGGGTCAGGAGCTCCGAACCGACCGCGATGATCTCCGTCTTCATGATCTCCCGAACCTCAGACCAAGAGCAAGAACAGGCGGCTCAGTGCCGCCGCCGCCAAACCCGCGCCGATGTCGTCGGCCATGATGCCCCAACCTCCGGGGAGCTTCTCCAGTCTCCGGATCGGCCAGGGCTTGATGATATCAAAAAACCTGAAGAGAACGAAGGAGACGGCTACGGGCACCCAGGCGGCGGGCAGGAAGGCGAGGGCAAGGAGCTGGCCGCAAACCTCGTCGACCACGATCCGGCCCGGGTCGGGGCGGCCGAGCGCGGCGGCGAGGGCCGCTGAGGCAGCGGCCCCGGCGAAGAAGAGGAGGACCAGCAGGAGGAGATATAGGGGCCAGGCGAGCCCGTGAAGGGCGAACCCGTAAGCCAGGGCCGCGACGGCGCTGGCCACCGTGCCCGGGGCAACGGGGAACAAACCGATACCGAAGAAGGTAGCCAGGATCCTCGCTGCGGTTTTCATGGGACGAGACTTCCTTCGAGGTCATAGGCTCCGACCGAGGTGATCTCGACCCGGACGATGGGGGAGGCGGGGGCGGTCATTTCGGAAGGCAGGCTGAAGCGGACGACGCCGTCGACCTCCGGGGCCTGGAAACGGCCCCGTCCCACCCAGAGGCGCGAATCTCCGGTTTCGCGTCTCTCGACGAGAACCTCCAACTGCCGCCCCAAGTAGCCCCTGTTCCTCCCGAGAGACAAGCCCGCCTGGATATCCATGATCACACCGCGGCGTCGTTCCTTTTCCTCCGCTCCGACGTTATCCGGACGGCCGAAGGCCGCCGTCCCCCTCTCAGGCGAATACGTGAAGACCCCCAGGTGGTCGAAGCGGGCCGCCCGGACGAAGTTCAACAGACCGGCGAATTCCTGCCGTCCCTCTCCCGGAAAACCGACGATGAGCGACGTCCGGACGGCGGCGCCGGGAAGCTTCTCTCGGATCCGGTCTAGGAGACGGAGAGCCCGGACTCCATCGAGGCCCCGCTTCATGGCCTTGATCAAACCGGGATCGGAATGCTGGAAGGGGATGTCGAAATAACGGCAGATTTTCGGGTCGGCCATGATCTCGAGAAGGGGGTCCGTGATCTCCCCGGGATAGCCGTAGAGGAATCGGATCCATTCAACGCCGCTCGTCCGGACGAGGCGCTCGAGCAGCCTGACCAAGCCGTGGCGCATCCCGCGGTCACGGCCGAACCAGGTCGTATCGTGCGAAATGAGATCGATCTCCTTGACGCCGAGGCCGGCGAGGGCGCGGACCTCGCGGACGACGGAGGCCACGCTCCGGGACACGTAGGGCCCCTTGATCAATGGAATGGCGCAAAAGCCGCAGCGGTGGGAACAGCCCTCGGAGACCTTGACGTAAGCCCAGGTTCCGGGCGTTGAAACGAGACGCGGCGACTGGTCCGAATAAAGGAACGTCCGGTCCGGGCCGGAGACGGGCTGCCCCCGGACGATCGCCGCGATGCGGTCGAAGGACCGAACGCCGGTCCAGGCATCGACCCCGGGAAATTTTTTCTGGAGACCGGGCCGGTCCCGCTCGACGTAGCATCCGGCGGCAACGATCTTTTTCCGCGGGTCTTTCTCTTTAAGACGGAGGACCGTCCCCAGCGTCTCCTCGGCCTCCATCCGGGCGGGCCCGATGAAGCCGCAGGTGTTGACGATAACGACGTCCGCGTCCTCGGCCCGAGTGACGAATACGAACCCGGTCTTTTTCAGGGCCCCGAGCATCACCTCGCTGTCGACGAGGTTCTTGGCGCAGCCTAGACTTATGAGAGCGATCTTTTCAGCGGCGCGCCGGCCGCCCGGGGCGCCGCGCGTCGGTCGGGTCAAGGATAGATCCTGTAGAGAAGCCGGGGGAACGGGATGGTTTCGCGGATGTGCTTGATGCCGCAGAGCCAAGACACCATCCGCTCGACGCCCATGCCGAATCCCGAATGCGGGACGGAACCGTACTTGCGGAGGTCGAGGTACCATTCGTAGGCCTCGCGGGGAAGCTTGTGTTCCTCGAGACGCCGTTCGAGCAGGGCCAGGTCGTGGATGCGCTGGCCGCCGCCTATGACCTCGCCGTAGCCTTCCGCGGCCAGGAAATCGACCCCGAGGACGACGTCCGGGTTCTCCGGCGCGGGCTGCATGTAGAAGGCTTTGATGGCCGTCGGGAAGTGCGTGACGCAAACGGGGGAGTTGTAGACCTCGGAGATCAGCGTTTCCTCGGCCGAGCCGAAGTCGTTCCCCCATTCGATCGTCGAACCTTTCTCGCGGAGCAGGGGGACGGCCTGATCATAGGTCAGCCGGGCGAAGGGCTTTTTGACCGCCTCGAGGGGCCACGTGTCGCGCTCGAGGGTTTCCAGGTCGTGCTTGCGCCTGGTCAAGACCCGTTCTATGATGAACAGCACGAGGTCTTCGCCGAGCTCGATGATGTCCGCAAGCGTGGCGAAGGCCACCTCGGGCTCGACCATCCAGAACTCGATGAGGTGACGCCGGGTCTTGGATTTCTCGGCCCGGAACGTCGGGCCGAAGCAATAGACTTTGCCGAAGGCCATGGCCGTGGCCTCGTTGTAGAGCTGCCCGCTCTGGCTGAGGTAGGCCTTCTGGTCGAAATACTCCGTCTCGAAAAGGGTCGTCGTCCCCTCGCAGGCGCTCGGGGTCAGGATGGGCGTGTCCATGAGGCGGAAACCGCGGCCGTCGAAGAAATCGCGGATGGCCTTGATGACCTCGGCCCGGACGCGGAGGACGGCATGCTGCTTCGAGGACCGCAGCCAGAGATGCCGGTGCTCCATGAGGAAGGGGGTGCTGTGCTCCTTGAGCGTGATCGGATAGTTCTCGGCCACCTGGACGATGTCGAGGTCGGCGATGGTCAGTTCGTAACCGCCGGGCGCCCGCTTGTCCTCCCGGACGCGGCCGCGGACGACGAGCGAGGACTCCTGGGTCAGCCGGTCGAATTTCTGGAAGAGGGGGGAGTCCTTCTCGGCGCTGAAGGCGGTCGCCTGGACGAGGCCCGTCCCGTCGCGGACGAGCAGGAAGCGAACCTTGCCCGAAGAGCGTTTGTTATAGACCCAGCCGCGGACTTCGACATCCTGGCCGTCGTATTGCGCGATGTCCTCGATATAGACCCATTTCATGATGGGCTAATTATAGGGAAAATGCGCCTCCGGTGCAATCTCGACTCTGATCCGCTTTCAAGTTCCACCCTTTGTCGCTCGGGGATTCCCACCGGCGGCCGCTGAGGGGCCTCAGGCATCGTCTCCGTCCGCTGCGGTGATTCTTTACGTCTTCCCGGTCTGGATTCGATGGGAGGAGTCCGCGTATCCAGCCCGGGAAGTCTAAATCACCGCTTTATGCTCCCTCCGACGATACCCTCACCCCCTTTTCCCGCGGCCTTCTCTGAGAACACCTCTGCGCTGTGGATACTATTCGCCGAACCCTTATCCCTTTAATGATAGCAATGGGATGGGATATACTCGGCGAAGGAACATGGCTCAGCCGAAAGCGTTCGCGCCCGTCAAGCTCGTCTGCGGGGTCATCTATAAAGAGGAAGCCCTGTACGAAGAGGTCCGGCGGCGGCTCATCGGGGAGTGGGGGCCGGTCGATATGGAGAGCCCGGCGTTCACTTTCGACCTCACCGATTATTACGAACCGGAAATGGGCCCCAATCTTAAGAGACGATTCATGAGTTTCGCCGGGCTGGTCGGTCCCGGATCGCTGGTCGGCCTGAAGCTTTGGACGAACGACCTCGAGGAGGCTGTTCGCCGGGAAACGGGCGCGGCGGGGAGGCCCGTCAACATCGACCCCGGCTATCTCACCGCCTCCGCGCTGGTCATGGCCACAGCCAAGGATTTCTCCCACCGCATCCCTCTCGGGCGGGGCATCTACGCCCACCTCGAATTCCTATTCACAAAGACGGGGGTCAAAACTTTGGATTGGACCTATCCCGACTTCCGGAGAGGGCCGTGTCAGGAGTTTTTCCGGACCGTCCGCGAGCTGTACCTGCGCCGGCTCCGTGAGCCTCCGGCCTAGCGGCCGGCGCTTCAGCCTTCGGGGTGGAAGGCCGTGATGGCCCGCAGTTTCTTGATGATCTCCGGGAGCTCGCGGAGGACGCCGTCAATATCCTCTTCCGTGTTGGAGCGTCCGAGGGACATCCGGATCGAGGACCGGGCGATCTCGGGTTTGAGCCCGATGGCCTGGAGGACGTGGGAGACTTCCTCCGATTCCTCGCTGCAGGCCGAGCCCGTGGATACGTAGATCTCCTTGGTCGCTAAGGCCAACAGGATAGCTTCCGCCTCGATGCCCGGGAAGGCAAAATTAAGAGTGCTCTTGATCCGGTTCTCCGGGTGGCCGTTGAACCTTGCGCCGGGGATCCTCTCCTCGACCCTCTTCTTCAGAGCCTCGGCGAGCTTTTCGACCCGGGAGCGTTCCTTGCGGCCTTTTTCCTCGAGGACGCGGACGGCTTCCCCGAAACCGATGATCCCGGCCGTGTTCTCCGTCCCGGCCCTGAGACCGCGCTCCTGACGGCCGCCCCGGACGAAGGGGCAGATATTCGCCCCCCGGCGGATGTAGAGCGCTCCGATGCCCTTGGGGCCGTAGATCTTGTGGGCGGAAACGGTCAGAAAATCGACCCCGAGCTTGCGGGCGTCGACGTCGATCTTCCCGAAGCTCTGGACGGCGTCCGTGTGAACGGAGATATCCCGCTCGTGGGCGATCCGAACGATCTCGGCGACGGGCTGGATCGTGCCGATCTCGTTGTTGGCGTGCATGATCGAGACGAGGCCCGTTTTCGGAGTCAGCGCTGAGCGCAGGTCGTCCAGGCTGACGGTGCCGTACTCGTCGACGGGGAGAAAGGTGACCTTGCCCCCTCTTTTTTCCAGGGCTTTGGCCGCTTCGATGACGGCCGGATGCTCGATAGCCGATGTGACGAACTCGTTTTTCTCCGGCGCGGCATCGAAGGTCCCGAAGATGGCGAAATTGTCGGATTCGGTACCGGAGCCGGTGAAGAAGATCTCGCCGCGGTCGACGCCCAGGGAGCCTGCGACGCGTTCCCTGGCCTCGTTCATCAACTCCTTGACCTTCCGCCCGATCGGGTAGATAGAAGAGGGGTTGCCGAAGTGTTCCCTGAGAAACCACGTCATCCGCTCAGCGACGGCCGGGTCGACGGGTGTCGTGGCGTTGTGGTCGAGGTAGATCATGGCCCTATTCTAGCAGAACCGTGGCCTGGCGTAAAAAAGGGCGGCCATTACGGGCCGCCCGATCCGAATTCCGCGAGAACCGTTATCCCAGCTTTTCCTTGAGGATGCGGACGACCTCGAGGCCGGCCCTCTGCTGGCCCTCGGCGGCGGCGGCCCCGAGGTGGGGGATGGGGATGACGTTGGGATGGTCGACGAGCGAGAAGTCCTCGGGCGGCTCCTTGTCGAAGACGTCCAGGGCCGCGGCCCGGACCTTGCCGGAATTGAGCGCGGCGAGCAGGGCCTTTTCGTCGACGACCCCGCCGCGGGCGACGTTGACGATGATGACCCCGTTCTTCGTCTTGCCGAACTCGGCTTCGCCGAGAATGGGCTTGGCCTGCTTGGGAACATGGAGGGTGATGAGGTCAGCGGCGGCCAGCAGCTCCTCGAGCGGCACCTGCTTGACAGCGACGTCGGTCTTGATGGGGATGACATCATAGACGAGGACCTTCATGCCGAAGGCCAGGGCCCTCCTGGCGACTTCGATGCCGATCCGGCCGCAGCCGATGATGCCCAGCGTCTTCCCGAAGAGTTCCGTGCCCTCGAGCGCCTTCTTGTCCCACTTGTGCGCCTTCATCGACAGGACGGCCTTGGCGTGGTTACGGACGGCCCCGAGCATGAGCCCGAACGTGTGTTCGGCGACGGAGATGGAGGTGGCCGCAGGCGTGTTGGCCACGGCGATCCCTTTTTCCTTGGCCGCGTCGCGGTCGATGTTGTCGAGCCCGATGCCGGCCCGGACGAGGACCTTCAGGTCCTTGCCGGCTTCGATGACCGGGCGGGTGATCCTGGAGGCGCTCCGGACGACGACGGCGCCGAAGCCGGGGACCGTCTGGACGAGGTCAGCCTCGCTCATCCCTTTGTTGACGGTGATTTCGAAACCCGGCACGGCCCGAAGAAGTTCCAGGGCTTCTTTGTCCATGCCATCGGCGATGAGGATCTTGGTCATTGCCAGTTCTCCTTGAGGACGGCCTGGGCCGCTTTGATGCCGGCCCCCGCCTCGAATTTGAAGCCGAGGTCCATGAGGGTCATCTCGAGCGCCGAGAGGGCGGTGATGATGTCGAAGCCGCCCATGTAGCCGAGGTGGGCGATCCGGAAGATCTTCCCCTTGTAGGGATCCTGCCCGCCGGCGATGTAGGCCATATATTTGCCCTGCATGGTCTTGACGAGCTTCGAGCCCTCGATCCCTTCCGGGACCTTGCAGCAGGTCAGGACGTTACCCGGCCGCTGGGAGAGGAGGCTCAGGCCGAGGGCCTTGACCCCGGCCCGGGTCGCGTCGGCCAGGATCCGGTGATGGGCGAAGAAAGCGTCCAGGCCCATCTTCTTGATGATATCCAGAGCGTGCTTCTGCTGGATGATGAGCGACACGCCGGGGGTCCAGGGCGTCGTCTTATCGGCCAGATTCTTTTTGGCCTTCTTGAGGTCGAAGTAGAACTTGGGCAGCTTGGAATTCGCGGCCAGGGCCCAGGCCTTCGGACTCAGGGCGATGAAGGCCAGGCCGGGCGGGATCATGAAGGACTTCTGCGATCCGGAAAGAAGAACGTCGACTTTCCAGTCGTCCATGGGGCAGGGCGTGACGCCCGACCCGGAGATACCGTCGACGACGAGGACGGCGGCGGTCTTGGCTACGACCTCACCGAAGCCCTGGATGTCGAACATGGCCCCGGAAGAGGTTTCGGACAGGGTGGCGAAAACGGCCTTGCAGTCGGGCATGGCCTTGAGCTCGGCCTCGAGTTCGTCCTTGGAGAAGTCCTTGCCCCACGGGTCGAGGACGATCTCCTTGTAATTGACGCCATAGGCCTTACAGACGTTGCCCCAGCGCTCGCCGAACTTGCCGCCGTTGATGGTCAGGACCTTGTCGCCGGGGCTGAGGAGGTTGACCACGGCGGTCTCCATGGCCCCGGTCCCGGAGGACGTCAGGATGTAGACCTCTTCCTTGGTGCCGAAGACCTGCTTGATGCCTTCCGTGACCTCCATGAAAATGGCCGAGAACTCGGGGGTCCGGTGATGGATGATGGGTTCCGCGGCCGCCGACAGGGCCCGCTCGGGCACCGGCGTCGGTCCGGGGGACAGGAGATAATACTTTTTGATCACGATGCACTCCTTATAAAGTATGTGAAACTAAGATATCAAACGGTTCCGGACGAAGTCAACCGTCACAGGTCCTTCAAGAATTCGGTCAGCAGGGCCGTCCGTTCGACGAAGGAGGAGAGGAGCAGATGTTCGTGTTCGGCGTGGATCCCGTCACCGTCCGGGCCGAGGCCGTCGAGCGTCGGGATCCCCATGCCCGCCGCGATCGACGCGTCCGAGCCGCCACCCGTTTTCCCTCCCTTGAGCGAGAGCCCTAAGCCGGCAGCGATCTCCTGGGCCCGGACGAAGAGCTTTTCCGAAGCCTTGGTCTTCTCCATGGGCGGCGTCGTGCTTTCGACGGAGACCTTGAGTCGGGCCCCGCTGAGGGCCGGGACGGCTTCGCGCAAGATCTTCAGGACCCGGTCCCGATCGGTGAGCTTCCAGAAGCGGATGTCCAGCACGGCCCAGGCGTTCTCGGCGACAACATTGGCCTTTTCGCCTCCGCCCGCCAGGCCGACGTTGACCGTGGTTTCGCCGGTCCTCAGCCTCTTGAGGCGGGCGATCTGGGTGACCAATTCTTCGATGGCGCTGACCCCTTTCTCGGGACTCCCGCCGTGGGCCGCCCGGCCGCGGACGTCAAGGCGGACGACCAGCCGGCCCTTCCTTTCGAGCTTGAGCGCTCCGCCGGGGATGGCGGGCTCAAGGCAAAGGACGAGAGAGGCCTTCCGGGCCAGCTTGCGAATGAGGTCGTGGGCCGCGGGGTTCCCCGTCTCTTCGGCCGTGTTGACGACGACCGTGATCCGCTTCCGGGGTTTGACGTTGAGGCCGTTGAGACTCCGCAGGGCCGTCAGGAGCATCACGACTCCGGCCTTCATGTCGAGGACACCGGGGCCGTAAAGCTTGTTCCCGGAGATGTAGAAAGGCATCTTGACGATCTTCCCCACCGGCCAGACGGTGTCGACGTGGGTCAGGACGAGGATCTCGTCGTCGGCGTCTTTCAGGCGGCCCGGCGCGAACTCGGCCACGGTCAGGTCGCCGATATCCTTCTGGGGGAAAGTCGTGACCTTGCATCCGATCCTCTTGAACTCCCTGGCCACGAAGGCCGCGCAGGCGTCGACCGCCTTCTTGTCGTGGGTCGGGGATTCGAGGATCGTGAGTTGCTTCAGGAGATGGACCATCTCCCCCTGACGGGAACGAAAATAGAGCCGGAAATCCATGATTTCCTCCACCGGAATTCGTAAAACTCAATCTATCACAGCTCGAAAAGAAAAGCACTTTCCTAAACTTGATTAAAAGCCCCGATTTCCATAAAGTAGACGGCGAGGAGGGCCGCGCCGGCCAGGATCCCCGGGATGACGAAAAAAACAGTCCTCGTTCTAGGCCTGCTGCTCATCGGAACGTCCAGCCTCGCGCCCGAGATCTTCTATCCCTGGAAAGACACCTTCGTCGGATCGCTCGACGGGCCCGGCTGGCCGGGCCTGGTCATCGCCCCGGCCAAGGATTGCGCCTTCGCCTTCCTCCTGCGCGTCGAGAGGGTGGGCGAGACCGCCGAGGGCGGGGACTTCTACTACCTCGTCTCCCAGGTCGGTCCGCATTCGCCCGACGGTCTCTACGCCCGCGTCAAGTTCGACCTCGGACTTCCTTTCAAGATGGGCGAGGACACGCCCATCCTGATGAAGCCCCCGCCGAGAAAGTTGACTCTGACCGTGGAATGGTCGCGGCGCGACGAGACGACCGTCATCGGACGCATCCTTTGCCCTGAGGGCGTCCGCGTCACCATCGTCCATTATTTCCCGTGGGACCTCAAAGGCGAATACGCCCTACTCGCCGACGGCCAGGTCCGGGGACGCTGCGGCGCTCCGGGGAATCCGTCCTACTTGATCTGGACGAACCGACCCGGGGAGCCGGCCTCCGCCCCTGCCGGCGGCCTCGCCCTGTCCTACCTCCCGGATGCCAACCGCACGATCGCCTTCGTGGCCGGGGTCGGCGCAGACGCCCAAGCCGTGGGCAACCGCATCTACCGCTATAAGAACGCCGAGACCATCGGCGCCTTCATCGACGAGGAAGCCGGCGTTTATGAAGAAAAACGGGTCAAGCTCAGAGGCCCCTACGTCGGCGTGCCCGAGGCGATCACCAATAGCTTGCATTGGACGGTCCTTTACCAGGCAGGAAGCCACCGTCTTTACGCGCCGTCCAGCCGGGCCGGTATCCTCCCCAGGCCGGATGGTGGCCGGGACCACTGGACGATCCTCGGCGAGAATTCCCTGTTCAACTCCCTGGGGCTCGTCCTCGAAAGCCAGAAACTGGCCGTCGACGCTCTCCGGGCCGTCCTGGAAACTCAGTACCCGAACGGGAACATTCCGAATTGGCGGGGCCGTTTCGGGGGCACCGCCGACCGCTCGCAGCCTCCCATCGGGGCCTTCGTCGTCCTGAAGCTTTTCGGGCGGCTGGGAGACATGGAGATCCTACGGCACGCCTATCCCTATCTCCAGCGCTGGCACGATTATTGGATGGCGCCGCGGGCGAACGGTACGGCCCGGAGAGACGGCAACGGCGACGGCCTCCTCGAGTGGGGGTCGGATGCCGAGCTCGTCGGCAGGAACGTCCCTTCCTGGGAGAAAAACGCTTCGGGACGGATGAGGGCCGGCTGGGAATCGGGGCAGGGCGACCTGCCCAACTGGGACGACGCCCCCTTCAACGAAGAGACCGGCACCCTGATGCTGAACTGCGTCGACCTGAACTCCCTATTCGCCCTGGACGCCTGGTGCCTGGCCGAGATCGCCTCGATCCTCGAACGCCCCGTCGACGTCGAACGCTACCGCGACCAGTACGAGAAGACCCGGGCCCTCGTCAACTCCCGGCTATGGAACGAGAAGGACGGTTTCTATTACGACCGCTACTGGGACGGCCGATTTTCGATCCACAAGGCGGCTTCCGCTTTTTTCCCTCTCCTGGCCAGGATCCCCGACGAAGCCCGCGCGCAGAGGATGCTCAAGCACCTGCTCGACTCCAAGCAGTTCTGGGGCGACTACGTCATCCCGTCCATCTCCCGGGACGACCCGTCTTTCAGGCCCGAGAGCCAGCAGTCCTGGCGCGGTCTGATCTGGCCCGCGACCAACTACCTCGTCTACCAGGGATTGAAAGCCTATGGGTTCGACGCCGTCGCTTCCGAATTCGCCCGCAAGAGCGCCGAGATGTTCCTGCGGAGCTGGGAGAGTTTCGGTCTCTCTCCCGAGAATTTCGATTCTCTCACCGGAGAGGCGGGCGGACAGCGCTACCAGAGCGGCGGCCCCCTGGCCGCCCTGATCGCGGTCGAAGAATTCCTTGACTTCACGCCGCACGAGGGGTTCCGTTTCGGCATCCTCAAGCCGGACAGCAAGGGAAAGCTGTCGCGCGTCCTCGTCCAGGGCCGCCATTACGAGGTCGAGGCGGGAAACTCCTCGACCGTCCTGCGCGAGGAGGGCGAGACCATCCTGGCCGTCGACGGGGGCGCGGTCATCCGCCGCTTCCTTTACAACGAATCGGAGGTGTCCTTCAACGTCAAAACCTTGAAAAGGCGGGGAATCAGGCTGCGTTTTTTGAAGAAGGGTAAGTACCAGCTTCTCGTGGACGGCCGGGAAACGGACGTTTTTTCCGGCAGCGCGCACAAGTTCGACGTTCCCGAGGGCGACCACACCGTCCTCGTCCAACTCCTCGAGGACCTGGAAAAAGAGAACCTGAACGAGACCTCTGAATAATAAGGAGAGACAGCGAGATGGCGAAATATTCGAGACGTGATTTCCTCAAGACCGGGGCCGGGGCGGGCGCGGCCGCGCTCTTCGCCTGCGGGCTTGTTCCTGCGCCCGCTTTTCCGGCGGCCGGCGCGGGGCCCCGCGTCGTGTCCAGCGGGAACGGGATCCGGGCCACCCAAAAGGCCATGGAGATCCTCCGGTCCGGCGGCGACCCCCTCGATGCCATCATCGCTGGAGTGAACATCGTCGAGGACGACCCCGACGACATGTCCGTCGGCTACGGCGGCCTGCCGAACGAGGACGGCGTCGTCGAGCTCGACGCCTCGGTCATGTACGGGCCGACGCACACGGCCGGCGCGGTGGCCGCCCTCCGGAACATCAAGAATCCATCTCAAGTGGCGCGCCTGGTCATGGAAAGGACGGACCACGTCCTCCTCGTCGGGAAAGGCGCGCTCAAGTTCGCCCGGGCCCACGGCTTCAAAGAGGAGGACCTCCTGACGGAGAAGTCCCGCGCCGCCTGGCTGCGTTGGAAGGAAACCATGTCCAACCGTGACAACTGGTTCTCTCCGAAGTCCGACAGCGTTCCCGAAGAGCTCCGCTCGGTCATGAGCACGCACGGGACGATCAACTGCATCGCCCTTGACGCCGTTGGAAGAATGGCCGGCGTGACCACGACGAGCGGCCTGTCCTGGAAGCTCTCCGGACGGGTCGGGGATTCGCCCATCATCGGGGCCGGACTCTACGTCGACAACGAGATCGGCGCGGCCGGGTCGACGGGGCGGGGCGAGGCCAACCTCCAAACCTGCGCCAGCTTCCGGATCGTCGACCTCATGGGACGGGGAATGTCGCCCGAGCAGGCCTGCTTGAAGACATGCGAGGCCATCGTCGCCAAGACCAAGCTCGTGCCCCGGCTCTGCGAAGCCGACGGGCGGCCCAAGTTCGGTCTCAATTTCTACGCGCTCAACAAGAAGGGCGAGTTCGGCGCGGCCTGCCTTGAACAGGGCGGGACATACGCCGTCCACGACGGGGTCGAGAACAAGCTCCGGGACGCCGCCTATCTTTACAAGCGCCGGGAGAGAAACCGGTAGGTTTCGGCGGGGCGGCTTTTATTCGCGGATGAGGATGACGGGGAAGCCCTCTCCGGCCAATCGCGAGGCCAGAGCGTCGGCCGAATTCCCATCGGCCCGGACCCTGACCCGGAAGTAGATCCCGTTCCCGGTCTTGAGCGTCGTCACGACCACTCCCGGATAGGTCTTGTCCAATCGTTTTTTCAGGGCGTAGGCGTTCTCCTGGACCGAGAAGGCGCCGACCTGTAGCCAGATCCCCCCGGACTCCCGGGCCGGCTCCCGGAATCCGCCCATGTTTTCCAACCGGACGCGGGCCGTTCCCGGTCCGATGAGGCCCAGGACCCGCGCGGCGGCGTAGGACAGGTCGATGACCCGGCCCCGGACGAAAGGCCCCCGGTCGTTGATGCGGACGACGACCGACCGGTCGTTCTCGAGGTTGGTGACCATGACGTGCGTCCCGAAGGGCAGCGTGCGGTGGGCCGCCGTCATGTCGTTCATGTTGAAGACTTCGCGGCTCGAAGTCGGACGGCCATGGAATTCCTGCCCGTACCAGGAGGCGACCCCGACCTCGACGCCGCTCTTCGGGGCATACGGCAGCCTGGCGCAGGCGGCCGCGCTGAGGGTCAAGGCGACGGCGAGGACGGCGCAAACTCGGCCGCAGCGCTCCGTCCTTCGAACCCCGGTTAGGTCAGCCAAGAAAACCCGTCAGCCTCTTTTTGAGATATGCGAAGGCCTCGCGAGGGGTCGAGCAGATGCGGAAGAGCTTGAGGTCGTCGGCGCAGATGGCCCCCTTCTCGACCATGGAATCGAACTTGATGAGGTCCCGCCAGTAGGCCCCGCCGTAGAGGACGAGTTCCTTTTTCGAGATCTTGCTGGTCTGGAGCAGGGTGAGGATCTCGAAGAACTCGTCGAGCGTGCCGAATCCTCCCGGAAAGATGATCACCGCCTTGGCCTTGTAGACGAGCCAGAATTTCCGCATGAAGAAATAGTGGAAGGAGAAGGACAGTTCGGGCGTGACGTAGGGGTTCGGGTTCTGCGCCTGGGGGAGCGAGATGTTCATCCCGATCGTCTTTCCTCCCGCCCGGGAGGCGCCCCGGTTGGCCGCTTCCATGATGCCGGGGCCGGCCCCCGTGCAGACGACGAAATCCTTGCCTTTGGGTTTCTTCAGCGAGATGGCCCATTTGGCCAGGAGATAGGCCAGTTCCTCCGCCTCCCAATAGTAGCGGTGGAAATCGGAATCGGCGTTGGTCGGGTCGGCCTTGGCGGAGCCGAGGAAAAGGATCGTACTGTTGATCTTGGCCCGGTCGAGGCGGGCCATGGGACCCAGGTATTCGCTCAGGATGCGAAGCGTCCGCCCCTCCAGGGACTCCAGGAATTCGGGGTCGCGGAAGGATTCCTCGGGGTAGTCGGTCTTCTTCATCGTCGGATCGGCCTCCTTCACCGCATCTCCTCCGGATTCTATCAGATTCGCCGAACTTCCCTCAAGTCCTACGACGCCACTCTTGTCCGCTGGGACGGGGACCATCCATTTCCCCCGGCCCCCCGGGAACCAGTCCCGGCGGTTCCCCCGCCTCCGGCGGGTCCCCCTCCGCTACGGGGGCTCTGGATGGTCCCCGTCCCAGCTTGGGTGGCGTCATGCGGCCGAGCGAGTTACGCGACCCGAAGAGATTTTGACAGGCGCGAGGGGCTGTGTTATCAATAGGCGCGAAAGGACGAGACGATGGACAAGACGACAGGACTGCTCTCGAGGCTCGAATACCCCGGCCGCCTCATCGCCATGGGCCTGGCTTCCGCAGGCGCAAGGACCGTGATCGTCTACGCCATCACCGGGCGCTCGCCCTCGAGCCAGGCCCGGAAACTGGTCCTCCGCGACCGCGGCATCTGGGTCCAGCCGACCGACGAAGACGTCCTGAAGAAGGGAAACGTCGATCTTCTCGTCTACCCGGCCCTCCTTTTCGGACAAGAGGGAGTCGCCGTCTCCAACGGCAAGCAGACGGCCGACATCCGGGAAGGCTTGGCGTCCGGGGCCGGGCCGGTCAGCGTGCTGGCAAAGGCCCTGGCGGGCTGGGACTATGAACCCGACGCCCCGATCTTCACACCGCGGATAAGCGGCTGTTTCGTCCGCGGCTCGGCCGGATTGAGCCTCGTCCGCAGGGGCGAGTCGGGCGAGACTTTGAGGAGCTACTTCGAGGTCCCGCTCCGGGAAGGGGAGGGGCGGCTGGTCTCCACTTATGAGGGTCCCAACCGAGACCCCCTGCCGGCCTTCGCGGGCGAGCCGCATCGCGTCGAACTCGCCGGTGCGAGTGCCCGGGAGATGGCCGAAACGGTCTACCGCGAGCTCGGCCCCGTCCTTCCGGAAAAAGACTTCCGCGTCGCCGTCGCCTGCGTCATGGCTTCTCTCTCCCGGCCGGACGACCTCGACGTCCACATCGTCAACCGCCACGAAAGGACATGAGCGATGAGCAAGCCCGAGCGAACGGCCCGCAGCCAATACCAAACCAAGGTCGGGGAGGATTTCCCGGAAACGCTCGACCTGGGTGAAGACCGGTTCGTCAAGAAATTCCCCATGCGCTACGGGGAGAACCCCGGCTATCCGGCCGCGTTCTACCAGGAGGCCGGCGCCGAGGGCCCGAACATGGGCCACCTCGAAGTGCTCCAGGAGGGCACGAAGGGGCTGAGCTACATCAACGTCGGCGACATGGACCTCGGCCAGAGGCTGGCCCGCAAGCTCGTCGCTGTGTTCAATGGCCGCCAGGCGTGCGTCCTGATCAAGCATGAAATGCCGAGCGGTGTCGCCCTCGGAGACGATCCGGTCGAGACCTTCGAAAAAGCCTGGAAATGCGACCCGCTCTCCAATTTCGGCAGCGTCGACGTCTTCAGCTACCGCGTCACCGAGCCCCTGGCCCGGCTCCTCGTCGAGAGCCCGCGCAATATCGAGGTCGTTTATGCCCCCGATTACGCGCCGGAAGCCTTGGACGTCCTGGCCGCGAGGAAGGTCCTGCGGGTCGTCCGGATGGGCGCTCACCTCGACGCGCCGTCCGTCGACAACGGCCTCGAAGTCAAGCGGGTGGCCGGCGGGCTGCTCGTCCAGAAACGATTCGACTCGAAGATCGTCTCGCCGGAGTCGGTGGACATCGTCTCCGTTAAGAAACCGGGTCCCGAGGAAGTCAAGGCCGCGCTGTTCAACTGGACGGTGGCCTGCTTCACCCGGTCGAATGCGGTGGTCATCGGGACGTCCGACAAGACGCACGGCATCGGCTCCGGCCAGCGCAGCCGCATCGACTCCGCCGAGGACGCCATTAGGCTCTCGCGGCGCGGCTACGGCCCCGACGGGTGCGTCCTTGCCTCCGACGCGTTCATGCCCTTCCCCGACGTCGTCGAGCTCGCGGCCAAGCACGGCATCAAGGCCATCATCTACCCGCTGGGTTCGATCAAGGACCAGGAGGTCATCGACAAGGCCAACGAACTCGGGCTGGCCATGATCATCACCCGAAAACCTGGAGAGCTCGATTCGGAACGCTGTTTCCTCCATCGGTGAGGGAGCCCAATCCGGGCGTCGCCCGAGGCTCCCGGGCGTTGAAAGGACGAACCCATGGATAAGCCTGCCGAACCAGAAAAAGTCGCTTGCGCCGTCTGCCGAGCCGAGATCCCCAAAGCGGCCGCCCTCCACGCCGAGGGCAAGGATTACGTCTATCATTTCTGTGACGCGGCCTGTTTCGAGCACTGGGACGAAGAAAACGAAACGGGGCCGGAAAAGACATGAAAAAAAAATCCGTTCGGACCCTGCTCGCCTTGGCCCTTGTGCTCTTCTCCTTTCGCTCGGGCACGGCGGGACGCCCGGACGGGGGCCGGCGCCGGCGGCCGTCATGATCAACGCCCAGGCCTATTTCGACGTCCACCATTCCGCTCTCGATGTCGTCTCGAGCGTCCATCCGCGCAAGCTCAAGCTTCAAGCCGTCATCTTGGCCGCTCTCGCCTACATCCTCGCCCAGGAAGGGATTTGAGCCCGAATGAACGATCTCGTCTTCCTGTTCGCCGTCCACAACCACCAGCCGGTGGGGAATTTCGACCACGTCGTCAAGGACGCGTTCGAGGACTGCTACCGGCCGCTGCTGGAGGGCCTGGCCGGGCATCCCGGCTTTCGCTTCGCCCTCCACTTCTCCGGCCCTCTCTGGGAGTACATGGAAAAGAACGAGCGGACCTGTTGGGACCTCGTCAAGGAACTGACCGGCCGGGGGCAGGTCGAACTCCTGAGCGGAGGCTTCTACGAACCCATCCTGTCGATCATTCCCGAAGAGGACCGGGTCGGGCAGGTCCGGATGATGAACGACTACCTCCGGGAGAATTTCGGACAGGCCCCGCGCGGGCTGTGGCTAGCCGAAAGGGTTTGGGAGCCCCACCTGCCCAAGTCCCTGGCGGCGGCCGGCATCGAATACACCCTCCTCGACGAAGAGCATTTTCACTACGCCGGGCTCTGCGACCTGGCCACGACATATGTCACCGAGGAAGAAGGCCGGAGTCTGCGGCTTTTTCCGATCGATAAAAAGCTCCGCTACCTCGTGCCGTTCCACGGCCTCGATGACATCGACACCTATCTCGAAGGCCTCCGGGCTTCGGGCGGGACGGCTATTCTCGGGGACGACGGTGAGAAATTCGGCGTCTGGCCGGGCACCCACAAATGGGTGTTCGAGGAAGGCTGGCTCGAGCGGTTCCTCACCTACGTCGAAGACAAGGGCATCCGGACGATGTCCTTTTCCGAGTATCTGGACTCTCATCCGCCCTCGGGCAGGGTCTATCTCCCGCCGGCGTCTTACGAAGAGATGATGGAGTGGGTCCTCGAGCCGGACGACCAGGCGGCCTTCAAGAGGCTCAAGGCCGGGTCCGGCTTGGAAGCCCGCCGGTTCCTGCGCGGCGGGTTCTTCCGCGATTTCTTCCGCAAGTACCCGGAGGCCAACCACCTCCACAAGCGGATGGTCATGGTTTCGCGGGCTGTCCGCTCCGCCGGGGCGGAGGCGGCCGCGCTCAAAGACCTCTACAAGGGCCAATGCAACGACCCTTATTGGCATGGCGTATTCGGTGGTCTCTATCTGCCCCATCTCCGCGAGGCCGTCTTTCATCATCTCCTCGAAGCGGAGAAACGGACGCCGGATCCGCACGGCTGGAGCAGCCTGGACTACGATTGCGACGGCCGGGATGAGCTCGTTTACCGGGACCCGGTCTTCGGCCTGCTGATCAAGCCGGCCTCGGGCGGAGCCCTTGTCGAGCTCGACTACCGCCCCTGGTCGCGGAACCTTTCCGACGTCCTTTCACGGCGCAGCGAATCCTACCACCGGTCGCCGGAAGCCGGGGAGGGGGAGGAGGGGTCGGGCAAGAGCATCCACGAGCTCGGCAAGAAGCTGCCGCCCGGAGCCGAAGAGCTGACCCGCCCCGACTGGTACCCTCGATTCTCGCTCATCGACCATTTCTTCCACGCCGATACGAAAGCGGAGGATTTCCGGAAGGTCGACTACGGAGAACAGGGGGATTTCGTCGGCCGGCCGTTCTCGTTCGAGGCCGCTGGGAAGACGCTCGTCCTGGAGCGCCGCGGAGCGGTCTGGGCCGGGAGCTCCCGCGTCCCCATCACCGTCAGGCGGACGATCGAACCCGGGGACGGTTCGCTCCGGGTCGTGATCGAAGTCGAGAACCTCTCGGGAAATAGCCTGTCCCTGAGATACGGATCGGAATGGAACTTCCTGGCCTTCCCCCACGAGCTGGAGCTCCGCGGTCCCGACGGAGCGGCCCTCTACGGAGGCCGTCTGCTCTTCGAGGCCGAGGGCGCGGACGCCCTCTGGTCCTTCGCCCTTCGGACGCTCTCCCAATCCGAAGGGGGTTTTGATATAATTCACCAAGGATACTGTTTCTGCCCGGTGTGGAAGTTGGCATTGGCCGGGAACGCAAAAAAACGCTTGATCATCGTCTTGAAAGAGCATCATGGCCGATAAGTATTTTTCTCTCGTCCTACACAGCCACATCCCCTATGTCCTGGCCCATGGCAGTTGGCCGCACGGGATGGACTGGCTCTACGAGGCCGCCGCGGAAACATACATGCCGCTCCTCGACGTCTTCGAGCGGCTGGCCGACGAAGGGATCGCGGCCCGGACGAACGTCAGCTTCACCCCGGTGCTGATGGAGCAGCTCAAGGATCCCGGCTTCGCCCGGGGTTTCGACGAGTACCTGAGAATGAAGATCGAGATCGCTGTCCGCGACCGGGAGTACTTCGAGCGGACGGGGAATGCCGCCCTGCGTTCGCTGACCGATTTCTGGGAGGCCTGGTACCGGAAGCTCCTCGTCGATTTCCACGGCCGTTGTCGCGGCGACATCATCGACGCCTTCCGCTCCCTCCAGGACCGCGGCCACATCGAGGTCCTGACCTCGGCGGCGACACACGGCTATTTCCCGCTTCTCGCCAGGGACGAAAGCGTCCGCCAGCAGGTCCGGCAGGGGCGTTACACCTACCGCAAGTACTTCGGCCGGGAGGCCCGGGGGTTCTGGATCCCCGAATGCGCCTACCGGCCCGGTTACGACTGGAAATCCCCGGTCGAAAACAAAGCGCCTTATCCGCGGCTCGGCGTCGATGAGATCCTGGGCCAGGAAGGCGTCGGCTATTTCTTCGTCGACGCCCATCTCCTCAAGGGAGGGGAGGCCAAGGGCGTCTATCTCGACCGGTTTCCCGGCCTGAAGCTCCTCTGGGAGAAATTCAAGGGTTCCTACAAGCCGACGGACGAACTGCCGCGGGACCCGTATTCCTCCTACCTGGCCCATCCCTCGCACGTGCCGTTTTTCGCCCGGGACGACGTCTCCGGTTCGCAGGTCTGGAGCCGCAACATGGGTTATCCCGGGGACGGCGCCTATCTCGAATTCCACAAAAAACATTTCCCGGGCGGCATGCGCTACTGGAGGATCACCTCGAGCGACGCCGACCTGGGCCTCAAGGAGCCCTACGACCCGGCCCGGACCCGGGAAAGGATGGAGGAGCACGCCGGGCATTTCGTCTCCGTCATCGAGGAGACCCTCAATGGAAAAGACGCCGGCTCGGTCGTCTCCCTTTACGACACGGAGTTGTTCGGCCACTGGTGGTTCGAGGGGCCCGAGTGGCTTTACCTCGTCATCAAGAAACTCGCGGCCGGACCGATCACGCCCATGACCGCCGGCGGCTGTCTCGACCGGCTGCCGCCCGAAACCACCATCTCGCTTCCCGAGGGCTCATGGGGCCAGGGCGGATTCCACTGGATCTGGCTCAACGACGACACGGCCTGGATCTGGAAGAAGATATACAGGATCGAGGAGGAGACGGCCGCGCTCACGCCGCGCCTCGCCCGCCTCGACCGGCGCGTCCTCAAGCAGTTCTTCCGCGAGAAGTTCCTGCTGGAGAGCTCGGACTGGCCGTTCCTCATCTCGACCTGGTCGGCCCGGGATTATGCCGAGAACAGGGCCGCCGAACACTTCGAGAGGGCGCTGACGCTCGCCGGGTGGCTCGAGGAAGGCCGCATCCTCACGGACGCCGAAATGTCCCTTCTTCGCGTCTTCGAAACGGAAGACCGATTGTTCGAGGAGGTCGTCCTGCCCGATGGAACTGTTATCTAAGAAAACGCTGGTCATGGTCCTCTGCGGCGGCAAGGGCGAACGCCTCTACCCGCTGACGCGCGACCGGGCCAAGCCGTCCGTCCCGTTCCTCGGCGCCTACCGGATCATCGATTTCAGCCTGTCCAACGCCCTCAACTCCGGCCTCCGCAGGATCGTCCTGCTCACCCAGTACAAGTCCCTGTCCCTCGAACGCCACATCCTCAACGGCTGGAGCATCTTCCACTCCGAGAGCGGCGACTACATCTTCTCCCTGCCCGCCCAGGGCCGGGTCGGCGACCACTGGTATGAGGGGACGGCTGACGCCGTCTTCCAGAACGTCTACACCATCCAGCAGGAGAACCCCGAGGCCGTCCTGGTGCTCTCGGGGGACCACGTCTACAACGCCGACTACCGGAAGCTGCTGCTTTTCTTCGGCCAGACCGACGCCGACGCGATGATCATGACCCGGACGATCCCCATCCAAGACGCCTCCCGCTTCGGCGTCATCGGCGTCAACGAGGAACGGCAGATCGTCGAGTTCATGGAAAAACCGAAAAAGCCCTTCGGAACGCCCTGGGACGCGGGCAAGAGCCTCATCTCCATGGGCGTCTATCTCTTCAAGACCCCCGTTTTGATCAAGGCCCTTATCAAGGACGCCCGGAACCCGCGGAGCACCCACGATTTCGGCAAGGACATCATCCCGGCCCTCGTCGGCGGCCACCGCGTTTTCGCCTACACCTTCGACGAATACTGGGAGGACATCGGCACGATCGACGCCTATTGGGAAGCCAACATGGCCTTCCTTTGGCCGGATCCGCCGGTCATCCTGAAGGACCCGGCCTGGCCCGTCCGGACCTACAAGCCCCAGTATCCGCCGACGTTCATCGCCGGCGGAGAGATCCGCTCCTCCATCATCGGCGCCGGTTGCTCGTTCTCGGGCTGCCTCGTCGAGAGATCGATCATCGCCCCGGGCGTGCGCATCGAAGCCGGGGCCGAGGTTGTGGATTCGATCCTCTTGGAGGACGTCCACATCCGCCGCGGCGCCCGGCTCCGCAAAGTCATCATCGACAAGTCCTCGGCCATCCCCGAGCGCTTCGAGGTCGGCTTTGACGCCGACAGGGACTGCCGGAATTTCAAGATCAGCAAGACCGGCATCCGGGTCGTCCCCAAGGGCTGGACGTCCGAATGATCGAGAAGTACAACATCCTCTCCCCGGACTTCGAGCGGGACGCGCCCCGGGAGATGATGCTGCTGTCGATCATCTCCCAAAGCTTCTTCCAGCCCTTTTCCCTCGAGGATAATCTCCTCGTCATCCTGACGGCGCTGACCTCGGGTTCGGGTGTCGGTTTCAACCGGGCCATGCTCTTCCTCAAGCAGGGGGGCCGCCTCAAGGGGGAGATGTGGCTGGGCCCCCGCTCGGCTGAGGAGGCCGGGTTCATCTGGGAGGTCCTGTCGACCCCCGGCATCGGCTACGTCGAGATCATCGAGCACAACCGGGCCCTCGTCAGTAAGAACGAGGACACCCTCAGCGGCCGCCTTAAGGGGCTCGTCTACGCGGCGGACGAGGAAGGCGCCCTCATCCCGGCCTACGCGGCCTGCCGCAAGGAGATCCTCCTCGTGCGCGAGGCCGCGAGCGAGCCCCTCGTGGACCGCCGCTTTCTCAACATCATCGGGGTCGACGAGTTCCTCTGCATCCCGCTTCTCGCCCGGGACGACATCGTCGGCGAGATCATCCTCGACAACGCCATCACCGGGACGCCGATCACGCCCGCCGATATCAAGCTGGCCGGCCTCTGCGGCCTGATCGCCGGCAATTACATCTACTCGACGACGCTCCACCGCAAGCTCCTCGAAACGGAGAAGATGGCGGCCATGGGCGAGATGGCCATGTTCGTCACCCACCAGCTCCGGAACCCCATCGTCGCCGTCGGCGGGTTCACCGACCAGCTCCTCAAGCCCGACGTCCCGGAAGACAAGAAGCGGCGCAACCTGACCATCATCCGGGATGAGGTTCGCCGCCTCGAGCACATCATCTACCAGATGGGCCACTTCCTCAAGGTTAGCCTGAAAGAGCCCGTCTATTTCGACCCGGGGCCGGTCCTGGCCGGGGTTTTCGACAGCCCCGAGGTCCAGACGAAATCGCAGGGATACGCGCTGAAAGTCAAGCTGGAGCCCTGCCTGCCTCAGATCCTCTCCGACCCGACCTCGTTCGGAGAGGTCGTCCGCAACCTCCTGGACAACGCCTTCGACGCGACGCCCGCCGGGGGAGGGATCACCGTCCGGGCGTACCGGAAGAACAGGAACGGGCTCGTCCTCTCCGTCCGGGACACGGGCAAGGGGATCTCCAACCCGGACAGGGACCAGCTCTTCAGGCCCTTTTTCACGACCAAGGAAAAAGGCATGGGCCTCGGCCTGTCCTTCATCAAGAGGGTCATGGACACTTGCGGCGGCAAGGTCGAGGTCCAGAGCCGGGTGGGGAAGGGGGCCCTGTTCAAACTCATTTTTGTCTGCCGCGAAAGGGAGTGAAAGGCCATGAAAAAGAATATCCTGCTGGTCGAGGACGAGAAAGCCCTCTGCCTGCTCTATGAAGAGGAGCTGAGCCGGGAGGGCTACGCCGTCACCGCGGTGACCGACGCCGAGGCCGCCCTGGCCGAGCTCGGAAAAACGGCTTTCGACCTGATCGTCACCGACATCCGCATGCCGGGCAAGAACGGGATCGAGCTCATCACCCAGATCATGGGGCTCCGCAAGGACATCCCGATCATCATCAACTCGGCCTACCAGAGCTACAAGGAGGATTTCATGACCTGGGCCGCCGACGCCTACGTCGTCAAGTCCGCTTCCCTGGACGAGCTCAAATCGAAGATCAAGCAGCTGATAGGCGACTGATGTCGGAACTGAGAAAAGACCTGGTCAGCGGACGATGGGTCATCATCGCCACGGAACGCAGCAAGCGTCCGGACGATTTCCGGCCCGCCGGCGGAACGGCGCGGACCGCGGAGCCCGTCGGATTCTGCCCGTTTTGCGAAGGCAACGAGACGAAAACCCCGCCCGAGGTCTTCGCCCTGAGGGCGGCGGGGACGGCGCCCGATTCCCCCGGCTGGAAGGTCCGGGTCGTTCCCAACAAGTTCCCCGCCCTGAACCGCGGCACGCCGCCGCCCAAGCCGACGAGCGGCATCTTTCAATCGATGGAAGGGATCGGTGTCCACGAAGTGGTCATCGAGAATCCCGATCACGGCTTCGAGCTGAGCGACCTCCCCGTCCCGCACATTCGGGACGTCTTCCGGGTCTTCCAGCTGAGGATCAAGGCCATCGAGCAGGAGCTCCACTATCAGTACGTCCAGCTCTTCAAGAACAAGGGCAAGGAGGCGGGCGCGTCCCTGAGCCATCCCCATTCCCAGATCGTGGCCACGCCCATCGTCCCGAAGCGGATCAAGGAGAAAATCTACGGCGCCGACAGGCTATTCCGGAACTTCAAGGAATGTGTCTTCTGCCGGATCCTCCGGGAGGAAGCGGCGGCCGGGGCGCGGCAGGTTATCCTCAACCGGCATTTCTCGGTCGTCGCCCCCTACGCCTCACGCTTCCCCTTCGAGATGGCCGTCTACCCCCTGAGGCATTCGCCGTTTTTCACGGACGTCGACGAGGCCGAGCTCCTGGTCCTGGCCGAGACGATGAAACACGCCCTCACCCGGCTCAAGGAGACGATCGGAGACCCGCCTTATAACATGGTCCTCCATCACGCCCCCAACCCCTCCTTGTCGCTCGAGGGCTGGCCTGAGATCGGCAGGAACTTCCACTGGCACCTGGAAATTTTCCCGATCCTGACCAAGGTCGCGGGGTTCGAGTGGGGGACGGGATTCTATATCAATCCCGTCCCGCCGGAAACGGCGGCCCAGTTCCTCCGGCGGTTTTAGCGGCTCAGGCGGTCGCGGCGATCTTCTTGTAAAGGTCGAGGTAGGCCGCCGCCGAGCGCTCCCAGGAAAAGTCCGCGGCCATGGCGTTCCCGACGAGGGCCTTCCACGCTTCCGGCCGCCGGAACGCCTCGACCGACCGGGCCGCCGCCGAGAGGAGCGCTTCGGGCGCGGCCTCGACGAACTTGAAGCCGTTCCCGCGTCCGGCGACGGGGTCGTACTCCTGGATGCTGTCGGCGAGCCCGCCCGTGGCCCGGACGACGGGGATCGTCCCGTACTTCAGCGCGTACATCTGGGTCAGCCCGCACGGCTCGTAGCGCGAGGGGATGAGGAAGATATCGCTCCCGGCGTAGATCGTGTGGGCGATCCTCTCGTCGAAGGCGATCTTGAGCCCGAGGCGGGCGGGGTTTTTCTTCTGGGCCGCGAGGAGGAAATCCTGGATCTTCTGGTCGCCCGTGCCCAGGATGACGAACGTCAGGCCGAGGCGGAAGAGCGAGTCCAGCGCCTCGCAGACGATGTCGAGGCCCTTCTGCCCGGCCAGGCGCGTGACCATGCCCGCGATGGGAAGGTCGGCGGGCGCTTCGAGGCCGAACATCCGGATGAGCTCCGCCCGGCAGTCCTTTTTCCCGGCCAGGTCGGCCGGTCCGAAGTTCCGGGGGATGAGCCGGTCGGTCGCGGGATCCCAATCCTGGTAATCGACGCCGTTGAGGATGCCGCGGAGCGCGTCCACCCTGTGCCGGAGGAGACCGTCGAGACCGCAGCCGAATTCGGGCGTCTGGATCTCGCGGCTGTATCTCGGGCTGACCGTGGTCACGGCCGTCGCGTAGAGGATGCCGGCTTTGAGCATGTTGACCTTGCCGAAGAACTCGAGGTCGTTCATGTTGAACAGCGACTCGGGCAGCCCGATGCGGCCGAGGACGTCCTTTTCGAACAATCCCTGGTAGGCCAGGTTGTGGATCGTGAAAAGCGAGCGCGTCCCGGCGAAGAAGGGGTCGTCCGCGTAGCTGAACTTGAGATAGGCAAAGGCCGCGGCCGCCTGCCAATCGTGGCCGTGGACGACGTCGGGGCGGAAGCCGGTCGCCCGCATGGTCTCGAGCGAAGCCCGGCTGAAGAAAGCGAAGCGTTCGGCGTTGTCGGGGTAATCGCCCGCCGGGGTCCCGTAGAGCTGGTCGCGGTCGAAGTAGGCCGCCTGATCGATGAAGAAGACGGACAGGCCTCCGGCGCGGTGCGCAAAGACCGAGAACGTCACCCGCTTCCCGCCCAGGTCGAGCGAGGCGTCGGCGAGGACGGGCTCGAGCGGCAGGTTCTTTTTACGGACCTCCCGGTAGAGCGGCATGAAGACCCGGACGTCGGCGCCGAGCCCGGACAGGAACTTGGGCAGGGCCCCGGCCACGTCGGCCAGGCCGCCCGTCTTGGCGTAGGGGATGACTTCTGAAGCGAGGAAAGCTATGTTCATGGCCCGGCTATTCTAGCACAAGTCATAGGCACCGTCATTTCTAAAAGGGTTGGACCTCGGGGATCATCTTCGTTCGCTGCGGTGATTTTTCACGCCGCTGGGGCGAGTGGATCCCAGCCCCCAGCGGTGCCAAAACAACTCGCTCGGCGTGCGCTACGCCGAGCTCAAACACGTTTTGGCGGTTTCCCCTGAAACTGCCCTCATCCGGCACGCTGCCCGACTAAATCACCGCTTATGCTCTCTCTGATGACCCCATTCGGCCCAATTTATTAGGAAGATCGGGACAACCTCTTGTCGACGAGGCGAAAAAGGAGGCTGCGGAAACAGGGGCTGAGGGGTGTCGTCGGCGGGAGCATAAAGCGGGGATTTAGCATTCCCGGGACGGATACGCGGACTCCTCCCATCGGATCCGGCCCGGGAAGGCGTATAGAATCACCGCAGCGAACGAAGACGACCCCCGAGGACCCTCCGCGCGGCCGACGGCGGAAACAACCCGAGCGAAATGGGGTGGCTGCCACACCGGTTAACCTCGAGGCCACTTGTCAATCGGGTGGCGGTGAATTAAGATGAGAAGGCGAACAGCGCCAAAGAGAAGCCGTGGAAAAGAATATCCGTCAGGTCGTCGCCGCCGTGATCGAAAAAGACGGGAAGATCCTCGTCGCCCGGCGGAAGCCGGGGCTGATGGCCGGCGGGATGTGGGAATTTCCAGGCGGGAAGCTCGAGGACGGGGAGACCGCCGAAAGGTGCCTGGAGCGGGAGCTCGAGGAAGAGCTGGGGGTGCGCACGCGGGTCGGCGACCTTCTGTGCTCCGTCCCGTTTTCGGGTGCCCTCATGGCCTTCGAGCTCCTCGTCTTCCGGACGGAGCTCCTTTCGGACTCCTTCAGACTCACCGATCACGACGAGATCCGCTGGCAGGCGCCCGGGGACATGGTTGAAGCTCTCTTTTCGGAACCCGACCGGCCCGTCGTCCGAATGCTCACCGGCCTCCTCGGCCGGCGAGCATTCGGGCGGGACGAGCCGGGGAGGCCGGAGTGAACGCCGTCGTCCTCAAGCCCGGCCGGGATAAGGCCGTCCGGAACAAGCACCACTGGATCTTCTCCGGGGCCATCCGGGACCTGCCCGAGTTCGAGAACGGCGCCGTCCTTCCCGTTCGCAGCTCCGGAGGCGATCTCTTGGGACACGGCTATTTCAACCGGAAAAGTTCGATCACCGGCCGGATGGTCAGCTTCGGGAACGAGCCGCCCGAAGAGGGCATCCGCTCGAGCGTCGAGCGGGCCTTGGCCCTGCGGGCCGGGCTTTTCGACCCGGCCGTGACCAACGCCCGCCGGCTGATCAACGCCGAGGGCGACGGCCTGCCCGGCCTCATCGCCGACCTCTACGACGACGTGCTCGTCCTCCAGTTCGCGACGCTGGGGATGGAAAAGCTCAAACCTTTCATCCTGGACACTCTGACCGGCGCGGTAAGGCCCCGGGCCGTTCTCGAAAAATCCGACCTGCCGGCCCGGAGGGAAGAAGGGCTCGAAGAGACCGAGGGCCTCCTCGCGGGGGATAAGGTCGACAAGGTCCGCATCATCGAGGGTGGGATCCCTTACTGGGTCAGTTTCGCCCAGGGCCAAAAAACCGGCTTCTACCTGGATCAGAGGGAAAGCCGGAGGCTCGTCCGCGACTTCGCCGCCGGCCGGCGGGTTCTCAACACCTTCTCCTATACAGGCGCCTTCTCGGTCTGCGCTCTCAAGGGCGGGGCAGCCCGGGCCGACTCCGTCGATTCATCGGCTTCGGCCATCGCGCTGGCCAGGGAGAATTTCGAGCTCAACGGCCTTGCCGCGGATTCCGGGGTCTTCTTCACGGCCGATGTGTTCGAATTCCTGAGGGAACCGGCCCTCGATCACGACTTCATCATCCTTGACCCGCCGGCCTTCGCCAAAAAAAAGGCCGACGTCGTCGCCGCCTGCCGCGGCTACAAGGACATCAACCGCCTGGCTTTCCAACGGGTCCGCAGCCCGGGGCTCGTGCTGACGTTTTCCTGTTCCCACCATGTCGACGAGGGGCTCTTCCAGCAGGTCGTCTTCCAGGCGGCGCTCGAGGCGGGAAGGCGGGTCCGCATCCTCCAAAAGCACCGCCAGGCCTGCGATCACCCGATCAACATCTATCACCCGGAGACATCCTACTTGAAGGGCTTCCTGCTCTATGTCGATTGAGCCCCGGTCCAAGGGCCGCCGCTTCGGGGATGGTGTTTGCCTGCGGACCCCGATTTTCATATAATTCCGACGGTGCGGCCGGCTGTCGGGCCGCGCACGCGAGGAGGTCGACATGGATATCCAGGACGAGCTCCGGGTCCATCTTAAATCCGTAACTCTGATCGCGACGGCCATCATCGCCAGCCTGGTCGTCTATCTGGGCCTCGTCGAAGTCCTGCGGGCCGTGTACAGGCCTTTCCGCGGCTTCGTCACGCTGGCCAACATCCAGCAGTTCCGTTACGCCGTATTCGGGGCGGCCGCCGCCGTCATCGTCCTCATACGCGTTCTTCGTCCCCGGCTCCTCAGGAAGGTCCCCCGGGAGGACGTCAAAACCGCCCTCCACCGGCTCCAGCGGGCGGCGATCGTGACCATGGTCCTGGGAGAGATTCCGGGGATCCTCGGCTTCGGTTTGTTCCTTCTCAGCGGTTATAACATCGACTTCTACGTCCTCGTCTTCGCCTCCCTCCTCCTGGTCTTCATGTATTTCCCCAGGCGGATCGCCTGGGAGGAATGGCTTCGGGACTGACCTTGAAGATTCTCCGGCCTGACCGAAGCCCATCACCATACGGGGGTTCAGAATGAGAAAACGCATCGGCACCGTGTGTTTATTGGGCGCCGCTCTCCTTGTCCTGCCGCCGCGGGCGCTTCCGCGGCAGGAGGCTGCGGGCGTCGCCGTCACTCCAGCCCTCCGCTACGAGATTTGGGTCGAGCTCGACGCCGCAGGCAAGATGCTCCTCGGCAAGGAAGAGATCGTCTGGACCAACACGGCCCGGGAAGCCGTCCCCGACATGCTCCTCCACCTTTACTGGAACGCCTTCAAGAACGAAGAGAGCGCCTTTCTCCGCGAAGCCCGGGCTGAATCGATGTTCGGCCGGGGACGCGCTCCCGATGACGGCGAATGGGGTTGGATCGACATCACCGACATCCGCCTGGCGGACGGCTCGGACCTCAAGCCGGACCTCCAATTCGTCACCCCGGATGGACCGGAGCACCCGGATGACCAGACCGTCGCGAGGGTCCTCTTCCCCCAACCCGTCCAGCCCGGAGAGAGCGTCCGTCTCCAGCTCGAATTCCGGAGCAAGATCCCCCGGACCGTGGCCCGCTCGGGCTACTACAAGGACTCCTTTTTCATCGCCCAGTGGTTCCCCAAGCCGGGCGTGTACGAGGAGGGAAAAGGCTGGAACGCCCACGCGTACCATCAGAATTCCGAGTTCTTCGCCGACTTCGCGGACTTCGTCGTCCACATCACCGTGCCTGAGGATTTCGTGGTCGGTTCGTCCGGAAAACAAACCGACGTCCGGGTCGACGGATCGGTCAAGAAATCCACATACACCTTTCGCCAGCCCATGATCCACGACTTCGCCTGGATGGCCGACCCCCGCTACCTCAAGATCGAACGCGACTTCATCGCCGACAAGGAAGTGAGCCCGGAGGAATACCGGGAGACAGCCGCCCTTCTCGGCCTGCCCGTCGAAGAAGTCAAGCTCCCGGACGTCAAGATGACCCTGCTCATCGCCCCGGAGCACCGGCAGCAGGTCGATCGCCATTTCCGGGCTCTCCGCGCAGCCATCAAGTACTACGGTCTCTGGTACGGCCCCTACCCCTACGAGACCGTGACGATGGTCGACCCACCGTTCCGCACCGCGAGCGGCGGAATGGAATATCCCACTCTGTTCACCGCCGGCACGCGAGTCCTGACGAGCAAGGACATCCTCTCCCCGGAGGGGGTCATCGTCCACGAGTTCGGACACGGCTATTGGTACGGACTCGTGGCTAACAACGAATTCGAGGCGGCCTGGCTCGACGAGGGCTTCAACACCTACTCGACGGGCCAGGTCATGGCCCGGGCCTACGGTTCCGGCGCCCTGCCGATCGTTTTCAAGGGCATCCCGCTCACCTGGCTGCTCCGCCTGCCCAAGACCTTCGATTTCGAACTCGACCGGGTCGCGGCGATCAACACCGTCCGTTACGACCCGGTGACCGCCTGGTCCTGGAGGTTCTACAACGGCGGGAGCTACGGCGCCAACGTCTACATGCGCGCGGCGACCCTCCTCCGCACTCTCGAAGGGCTTCTCGGCGAGCCGACATGGGCCAGGGTCATGCGGACCTACCACATGGGCTATCGCTACAAGCACCCTGGGAAAGCCGAATTCATCGGCGTCGTCAACGAGGTCGCAGGCAAAGACATGTCCTGGTTTTTCGACGAGCTTTTCGATTCGACGCAGGCCTTCGATTATGGTGTCGCCGAGGTTGCGTCGGTCAAAGTCCCCCGCGCGCGGCGCGGTGTCTTCGACGTCAAGGGGGCCAGGGAAGAAATGACCTCGAAAAAAATCGACGAACTCAACGCCGGGGCAGCCAAGTCCCCGGAAGCCAAGGCCAAGTTCGAGTACCTGACGACGGTCGTCCTGAGGCGTTATGGCGAGGCGCGCCTCCGGGGCGACGCCCAGGTCAAGGTCCTCGTCCGGTTCAAGGACGGGACGACGGAAACGCGGTCCTGGGACGGACAGGCCCGCTGGGCCCGCCTGGAGTTCGTCAAGCCGGTCCAGGTCGAAAGCGCCCAGATCGACCCGGAGGGCGTCTGGCTCATCGACGCCAACCTGGCCAACAACAGCCGCGGTGTCGACGGCATCCGCCGCAACGTCGTCAAGCTGATGACACAGCTCCTGTTCACCGTGCAGAGCTTTCTCCATTTCATCAGCTCCTGGAGCTAAGGAGGGTCACATGGGCGTCTTCAAAGCCATCGTAAAAGGCATCGGGACGACGTTTCGGAAACCGCGGCTGCTCGTCATCCTCTGGGTCGTCAACATCGTCTACGCCGCGGTCGTCGCTTTTCCTCTCTTCTACCTCGCCCAGAAGGAGCTCGGCCATTCCTACCTGGGTTCGAACATCCGGTCCTTCGACCTCATGTGGTTGGGCGAGGCCGTCCTCAAGTACCAGGACGCGATGCCGGCCGTCATCGGAGGCCTCGTCGTCTCGGCCCTTCTCTTCCTAGTGCTCTACGTCTTCCTCAACGGCGGCATCATCGGCCGCCTCCTCGACAGGGAAGGCCGGCCGACCCTCCAAGCGTTTTTAAGCGACTGCGGCCGCTATTTCTGGAGGTTCGTCCGGCTGTTCCTCGCCTCGCTCGTCTTCCTCATCCTGACCTTCGGCGTCATCCTCCGCCTGCTCTCGGCCCTGATGAACCTCTGGATCGAGAACGCTTGGACGGAATGGACGTCGGTCATCCTGAGGAACCTCCATTTCCTGGCCGCCCTTCTCCTTCTCTCCGTCGTCCACATGGTCTTCGACTACGCCCGCATCGCCGTCGTCGCCGATGAAGAAACCAAGGTCCTGCGGGCTCTCCGTCATGCCCTCAATTTCCTCAAGAAGCGCTTTTTTCGGTCTTGGGCCCTCTATCTGCTGATCGTCGCCGGGTTTGTCGCCGGGACTGTCGTTTTCTACGCCGTCTTTGGGCTCCTCTCCGGACCGACGGTCCTCTTCGTCCTCCTGGGCTTCGTCTGGATGCAGCTCAACGTGCTGTTCCGGATCTGGGTCAAGACCCTGTTCTTCGCCGCCCAGGCTGAATTCTACAGGTCGCATCCCTATTGAGCCATGAGTGACCGCATGAAGCTGGCTTTCTTCGGGGCGGCGCGGCAGGTCACGGGTTCCTGTTACTTCGTCGAGGCCAACGGGCTCCGCATCCTCGTCGACTGCGGCCTCCACCAGGAAAGACCCTACCTCGAGAGGAACTGGCTGCCGCTTCCCGTCCCTCCAGAGGACATCGATTTCATCCTGCTCACCCACGCCCACCTGGACCACTCGGGCCTCATCCCGACGGTCGTCCGCGACGGGTTCGCCGGGACGATCCTGACGACGTCCGCCACGGCCGACCTTCTCGCCATCGCCCTCATGGATGCCGCGAAAATCCAGGAGGAAGACGCGGCCTACAAAAAAAAACGCCACCAGAAGGAAGGGCGCTCCGGTCTCCCCACGGAAGTCCCGCTCTACACGACAGAGGACGTCCAGGCGACCATGCCCCTCATCGAGGAGGTCCCCTACGACGAATCCCGCCCGCTCGGCGGCGGGGTGGCCTTCCGCTTCCGGGATGCCGGCCACATCCTCGGCTCGGCCATGGTCGAGCTCAGCGTCGGGGTCAAGGAGGGCATCCGGACGATCGTGTTCTCGGGGGACATCGGCCAGTGGGGCAGTCCCTTCGTCCACGATCCTTCCGTCTTCGAGCGAGCCGATTACGTCGTCATGGAATCCACCTACGGCGACCGGGACCACGAAGACCAGGGACGGGTGGGCGAACTGCTGGGCGGGATCATCCGCGACACGGCCAGGGCGGGCGGCAACGTCGTCATCCCTACGTTCGCCATCGAACGAGCCCAGGACCTGATGTTCCATCTCAGCCGGCTCGTCCGGGCCAAGGCCATCCCGCCGATGCCCGTCTATCTCGACAGCCCCATGGCCCGGGAAGTGACCCAGGCCTTCGAGCGCCACCTCGAGTTCCTGGACGAGGAAGCCCGGAAGCTCTTCACGTCGGAAGAACACCCCTTCCGTTTCCCGGGACTTGTCATCGTCCGGACGCCCGAGGAGTCCAGGGCCATCAACACCGCCCGCGGTCCGGCCGTGATCATGGCCGGCTCGGGAATGTGCACAGGCGGGCGGATCAAGCACCACCTGGCCCATAACATCACCCGCCCCGACTCCACCATCCTTTTCGTGGGCTACCAGGCACGGGAAACCCTGGGCCGTCAGATCCTCGAGAGGACGCCCCAGGTCCGCGTCCTCGGCCGGACCTTCCCGGTCAGGGCGCGGGTGGCCAAGATCAACGGTTTCTCGGCCCATGCCGATCGCAAGGCGCTCGCCCGCTGGCTCGACGCCTACCGGACCCCGCCGCGCCGTCTGTTCGTCACCCACGGTGACGCGGACGTCGCCCGGAATACGGCCGAACGGATCCGCCGGGAGCGGGGATGGACGGTCGAGGTCCCGGACTATCTCGAGATCTGGGACCTGGATTAGCCCGGCTAGAGCTCCCACACCGGCAGCCGGCCGACGCCTTGGGACCGGGCATAAGCGGCCATGATCTTGTCCATCTCCTTGCGGACGGGACCGGCGAGCGGAGGAGCATCGTACTTCCCGAGCCGGCGCCGGACGTCGGCATGGGCCTTGTCGACGATGGACGTCCGGCCGGCCGTCACCCAGGCTTCGTAGGGGTCGCGGTCGGCTAGGCCGGCCAGGATGTGCTCCTTCCTGTACCATTGGCGGGTGTGGGGAAGGGACAGGAACTTCATGTCGGGGGTGAAGCCCTCGAAAACGTCCAAGGCGATGGGGTCGTCACGCTGGGCGATGCCGGCCAGGAGACGGTAAACCATGGCGCAGATGCCGTCGTCGATGACCAGTTTTTCGAGACTCTGTGAGCTCTCGAAGTCCAGCATCCCCGGACCGGAGATGACGTTGATCCCGGAAAGGGCCCCCAGGACGGCGCCCATCGCCGTCTCGAACCCCGCCTGGGGGTCGTTGACCTTGGCGTCGCTCAGCCCCATGTAGGCATGAGTGGGCAATTTCAGGAACTTGCCGATCTGGGCGTAGGCCGAGTCGATCATCATCGTCTCGATGGCGCCCATGGGGGTCGTACCCTTCCTCATGTCGAAGCTCGACGGGGAGCCGCCGAAGATGACCGGCGCGCCCTTAGCGGCGGCCTGACAGATGGCCAGGCCGCACAGGTTCTCGGCCACGTGCTGGACGAGCGTCCCGGCGATCGTGGCCGGCGAAGTCGCCCCCGTCATGCCCATGGAGATGAGCTCGGAGGGGATGCCGGCCCGGGCCGCTTCGAGCAGGCTCTGCGCGGTCAGGTTGCTCCATTTGAGAGGAGGGGAGGGGCACGCGTCGAAAATGGCCAGCGGTTTGAGGCGAAGTTCGCCCTCGCCGCCGCGGACAGCGACGAGCAAGTCCTTCATCGGCCGGAAGCCCTCCACGCGGAAGGTCCCGGTGACGAACGGCTTGGCTGAAAGGCACAGTCCGAGGTAAAGCCGGTAGCAGTCGGAGATCTCGGCCGGGACGTCGGAGGAGATGAGGCCCGTGCTCTGGAAATGGATGTGCTCCAAGGTTTCGACGAGCTTGTAGAATTCCACGAGGTCGGCGGTCCCGGCCTTGCGCTCCTCCTGCGTGTCGTGATCGAGGAGGGTCACGGCCGCGGAGCCGGGGTCGAAATGGACTTCGTCACCGCCGACGGCAAAGGCCTTCTCGCCGCTCCGGTCATAAAGCATGATCGTGGACGGCGTCGAAGCCAGAAAACCTTCGACCAGCTTCCGGCCGAGCCGGGCCCGCTGGGAGGCCGGGTCGACGACGGCCCCGGCGGCGCCGAGAAGTCGAAGCGCCTCGGCGTTCTCGATCATGATGCCCTGCGTTTCGAGGAGCGTCAGTCCCTCGTCCACGATCCTTTCGACGAGCGCCCCGCCCAGCAGTTCCAGTTTCGGCCTTTTTGTTTCGATCATCCCTAACCTCTCTCTCTCCCCAGGCTCGTTCGCCCGGTTCCGTCTCAGCCCCGGCCGATAAAGGTCCGGACCAGCTTGACCGCGGCAACCGCGTTTTCGGCATAGCCGTCCGCTCCGATCTCATCGGCCCACTTGCGGCTGGCTGGCGCGCCGCCGACGAGAACCTTGTACTTGTCTCGGAGCCCCCTGTCGCGGAGGATCCCGATGAGCCGCCTCTGATTGGTCATGGTCGTCGTCAGCAGGGCGGACAGGCAGATGATCCCCGCGCCCACGGCCTCCGCCTTTTCGACGAACCGTTCGAGCTTGACGTCGGCCCCGAGGTCGAAGACTTCGAAGCCGCCCGCCTGGAGCATCGAGGCGACCAGGTTTTTCCCGATATCGTGGATGTCGCCCTCGACCGTCCCGATGACCACTTTCCCGCCCGTCCGGGTCTCGATCTTCATCCGGTCGAGCTCCGGCTCGAGGACGGCCATGGCCGCCTTCATGGCCTCGGCGCTCGAAATGAGCTCGGGCAGGAAATAATCCCCTTGTTCCCAGAGCTCTCCGACCTTTTGGAGACCCGGGACAAATCCTTTCTCGATGACCTCGAGAAGGTCGGCCCCGGACCGGACGGCGCCCGCCGCAAGGGCCACGGCGGCCGCTTTGTCGCCGGCCACGATCGCTTCGTTCATGTTCTTTAAAAGCTCATCCTTGTTCATGACGACTCCTTAGCCCCGAGCACATCCCGGGCACTAGACCGGGGTGTCGAACGGGTTGATTATCCGGGCCATGGCCCGGATGAACGACGGGTTCGTCCCGCAGCAGCCTCCGACCAAGCCGGCGCCGGCCCGGACGATCTCAGGGACGAACCGCACGTAATCTTCAAGGGCCTGGGAATAGCCGACGCGGCCGTCCTGGCCGATGACCGGTTGGCCGGCATTGGCCTGGGCGATGATGGGCAGGGCCGTCATTTCCCTGATGGCCCGGACGCAGCCGACCATCTGTTCGCTGTTCAGCGTGCAGTTGGCCCCCACCGCCCCGACGCCTTCCTTCTCGAGCTCCGCGGCCGACCGGGCGACGGTGTCTCCCATGAGGGTGAAATAGCCCCGCGGGAACGAGTTGAATGTCATGGTGACGAAGACGGGAAGCGAAGAAACCCTTCGCGCGCCGCGGACCGCCGCGAGAGCCTCGCGCAGATCGTATTGCGTCTCGACGAGCAGGACATCCGCCCCGCCGTCGGCGAGGCCGCGGGCCTGTTCGGCGTAAGCGGCGGCGAAGTCCTCCTCGGTGAATTCTCCCTGAGGCTTCAGAAACTTTCCAGTGGGGCCCATGCTTCCGGCCACGTAGCGTCCGGCAGGAACGATCTCCCGGGCCAGGCGGGCCGCCGCCAAGTTCAGCTCATAGGTCCTGTCCCCGAGGCCGTGGCCGGCCAATTTGATAGAGCTTCCCCCGAAGCTGTTGGTCGAAACGACATCCGCTCCGGCCGCGAAGTATTCGCCGTGGATCTCCTTGACGAGACCGGGACGCTCAACATTCCAAGCTTCCGGCGCCGTCCCTTGGGGGAGTCCCCGGGCCATGAGTTCGGTCCCCATGGCGCCGTCGAGGAGGACCGTCCGGGTCTTGACGAGGTCGAGAAGAGGCAAGGTCATTTTTCCCCTCCGGGATACGGCTTGAATTCGAGGGCGTGGACGAACTCGTCCTGGAAATCCGGCCGGGTGGCCAGGGAGACGTGGGCGATCCTCGCGGCCAGGGTCTCCGCAGCCGTCCGGTCGGACCGGGACAGGAGGAGCTTCCGGGCCCCGGCCAGGGACGCATTGCCGATGAATGCGACCTTGTGCCCGGAAAGGTCCGGCAGAAGCCCTAAGGCCTGGGCGTTTTCGATGTCCAGGGAACTGCCGAAGGCACCGGCGACGAGGACCCGCTCGAGTTGGGCCATCGAAACACGGAACTCCCGGAGCATCAGCCTCACCCCGCTCCTGACCGCGGCCACGGCCAGCTGGACGCTCCTGACGTCCTGCTGGGTCAGGGAAAGCCGGTCCGTCAGCCGGATCTTCTTTTCCGGTCCGGCGATCCGGCCATCGCGGCCGAGGACGCCCTGGGCCAGGGCCAAGGCCAGGATGTCAATCAGGCCGGTTCCGCAGACGCCCTGGGGGGGGAGGTCGTCGACCGTGCGGAATTTGAAACCGTTGTCCCATTCGGCCCGATGGATGGCCCCGGCGACCGCCAGCATGCCGCAACTGACGTTCATGCCTTCGAAGGCCGGACCGGCAGCCGTCGACGTAGTCACGAATTCGCGACCCTTCTTGAGGACGATCTCGCCGTTGGTTCCGAGGTCGATGTAGAGCTCGTTCGCGGCCTTCCCGGCGAACTCCGAGGCGACGAGCCCGGCCGTGATGTCCCCGCCGACGAAGCTCTTGATGTTGGGCACGATGTAGACCCTGGCCTGGGGATGGAGAGCGAACCCGACTTCGGAAGCGGGGAGCGGCGCCAGGCTCGAGAACACGGCGTGGAAGGGGGCGAGGGCGAGCGGGTCGACGGTGACGCCGCAGAGGATGTGGTTCATGGCCGTGTTCCCTGCGATGACCGCATCGTAAATGCGGTGACGGGGGACCCCGCTCCGCCTGGACATGCCTGAGACGAGATCGTTGATGAGCTGGACGGCGGAGTTTTTCAGGCGCTGGAGGTTTTCGGGGTTCTCGAAGGCGAAAGTGATCCGCGAGACGACGTCCGCGCCGTAGGAATTCTGGGCGTTGACCGCGGCGGCACGCTCAACCACCTTCCCGGTCCTCAGGTCGACGAGCTCGGCGACGACCGTGCTCGTGCCCAGGTCGACCGCCAGGCCGTAGGCCTCGCTCCCGGTATCGTCCGGTTCGATGTCGAGGATCTCCCGGTCGTCGTAGAGGACGGCGGTCGCCGGCCGTCCCCCAGCGAGGAGCGGGCCGCCGAGCTTCGACAGGACCGCCAGGGGAAGGCCGAGTCCGGGCGACTTCAGACACGCGCGGAGGGTGTCCGCCACTGCCGTTGGTGAGTACAGGGACGGCTTCTCCAGGACGATCGAGAGTTTCTTCACGGCCGGGTCGATGAAGACCGCCGAGGGGCCTCCCGTGTCGAGGACATCGATCTTTTCAAGGCGCGACCCCGGGAGTGTTTCCACGGTGATGTCGCTGCGGATTTCATAGCGACAGGCCAGCCGATGGTCGGGGCCGAGCTGACGGTTCTCGAGAAGGGAGGCCTCGAGCGCCGCAGGGAAGGGCAGGGGACCGCTGAGGATACGGACGGCACACTTGCCGCAGATTCCCCGCTGGCTGCAGTAGAGGCTGAGCGGGATGCCGGCCCGGGCGAGGACGTCGGACAGGACCTCGCCGGCCCGGGCCCGGACCTTGATCCCGTCGGGAAGGACAAGGACGGTGAAGGGCGTGTCGGTCATCGGTTTCTCGGTTTTTCGAACGGCATCATCTTAAACGAAATTAGGTTTCCGGGGAATCTTTTTTTATCGTCCCGGCCGGGTTGCGGCCGCCGCGGCCCTTCCAGACCAGGTAGACGGGGAATCCCGCCAGAAGCAGCCCGGCCCCGGCCGCGGACTTGAGCGGCTGGGAGATGACAATGCTCGAAAATACCGCCAGGCACATGACGATGAAAATCAAGGGAACGGCGGGATATCCCCAGGTCCGGTAAGGGCGGGGCATATCCGGGCTCTTGTGCCGGAGAACGAAGACGGCCAGCCCGGTCGCCGCGAAAAAGAGGAGGAGGGCGAAAACCATGTACTCGTAGAGCGATTGGTAGGTCCCCGACAGGCAGAGCAGGGAGGACCAGGCCGCCTGACCCCAAAGGGCCCCGGTGGGGACCCTGCTCCGCGCGCCCAACCGGCCCATGGCCCGGAAAAAGTGCCCGTCCCGGGCCATGGCGTAGAAAACGCGGGGGCCGAAGAGGATGTTGGCGTTCAGACAGCCGAAGACCGAGACCATGACCAGGGCCGAGAACAAGGCGGCTCCGCCGCCGCCGAAAAGGGCAGAGGCGGTCAGTTCGCCGACGCGGACGACCCCGCTGATCTTTTCGAGGGGAAGGGCCAGCAAGTAGACGAAGTTGACCAGGACATAGATGACGGTGACAGCCAGGACGCCCAGGGTCAGGCCGCGGGGAATAGTGCGTTCCGGGTCCCGTATCTCCCCGGCCGTGCAGTTGACCGAGTACCAGCCGTCGTACGTCCAAAATACGGCCACGAGGGCCAGCCCGAGCGGCTTGAGGATCGCGGGGAAGGGCGGCCCCGGCGGGAACAGGGGATGGAAATTCACGCCGCCCGCCTTAACACCGAAGAGGACACCCAGCCCGACGAGTGCGGCGACTGTGCCGAGACGGAAAACGGTCAGGAGGTTCTGGACTACGGCGCCGGAACGGATGCCAAAGGAATTGACGAACGTCAAGGCCAGGATCGACAGGGCCGCGACGACCTGTCCGGCCGAGAGGCTGTAGGCGAGTCCGGCCGCCTCGACCTTAAAGAGAACCTGTCCCGTCGAGAGCTGCGGCACGAACGAGCCCAGGAATTCGGCGAACGCCACGGCCAGGGCGGCCAGCCCGCCGCACATGATGAAACCAAAAAAAGCCCAGCCGAATAGAAAAGCCGCGGTCGGGCCGTAGGCCTCCCGGATGTAGATGTACTGGCCGCCGGCCTGCGGGTACATGGCCCCGAGTTCGGCGAACGAAAGGGCCCCGCAGAGAGTGACAAGGCCTCCGGCCAGCCAGACCGTCAGGAGAAGACCGGGCGAGGGGAGACCGGCGGCAATGAGCCCGGGGGTCATGAAGATCCCCGAACCGACAACGGCGCCGATAACGAGGAATGACGTGTCCAGGAGGCCGAGCCGCCTGAGAAACCCTGATTTCGATTCGACTTCAACGGTCATGATCGTCGCGGTCACCATTGTACGCAAAATCCCGTCCTGTTCCAAACGGCTACCATATATCCCGGAGCATTTCTCCCATAGCCTATATCCATGGGCGAGTACAAAAGAAGTGTACACCTGGGCAAGCCCGGCCCCGGGCTAAACATTTATTTTGTTTATAATCAATGCGTTATAAAATATTCGAGTAAATGCTTTATTATCTGCTACTTATAATGCATAGATTACTGTATAATAAACCCGCAGGAACCCGTCTGCCCAACAACAGGATCGCGGCCTTTTCGTTATTGCTTAGCTCACATGCTCAATATAAAAAAAGGGGAGAGCTTTCTTGGCAATTCCTATTTTGCGTCAAATCCGACTAAATGCTGCGCACCTCTTCGAGATAGATTTGAATCTACAAAAAAACTCGGCACATATTCTGATACGTGAACTCGATGGATCGGCTCGCCCGCATTGGCATGTGCTGATCCCGAATATTTATGCGGGCCTGTCGGCTTTCTTATCTAAAACTTTTATGGACACTCGGTGAGCCCACGGAGGCGCGCATATTTTATATAAAAACATAACTATCCACATAAACATCAACGAGTTACGCAATATGTCGGCATGCCGACATTGCCTGTTTCCGCCTTAGAGATAGGTCCGGCAACCATCCTTAACAAAAAATTATTTATGCATTCTTTCAAAATATGTTCTGCTTCTATTGCTTTTTATCATCCCGGGGACTATAAATTATTCTTGTTGTGCATTCGTTCTTGGAGGGAGAGAAGCCCCTTGATCATAGCGATAACGAATCAGAAGGGCGGGGTCGGAAAAACGACCACGTCGATCAATGTCGCAGCGGCCATCGCCTTGATGGGAAAAAGAGTTCTTCTGCTTGACATGGACCCGCAGGCCCATAGCACTATCTCGACGGTCAACAACCCCGAAAAATATGAAAAATCTCTCTATGACATCCTGATGTCCAAGACCGAGAAGATCGAGGACATCATCGTCAGGTCAAACATCCCCGGCCTGGACATGGCCATTACGAAGATCTCCATGGCCAAGCTCGAACCATCGCTGGCGGGCGAGTTCGACGGTCATTTCCGCCTTAAGGACGCTCTGGAACAGCTTCGGGGCAAGTACCAGTTCATCTTTATAGACACCCCTCCCACCCTTGGGCTTATTACCTTGAACGCCCTGGTCGCGGCGAACTACATTCTCATACCTATTCAATCCTCATATCTCTGCCTGGAGGGAACGGACGACCTGCTCGAGACGATCGAGAAAGTGAAGCGGATCGCAAACCCCAACCTCAAGGTCCTGGGGGTATTGATCACTCTCTTCGACAAGCGGACGAACCTGGCCCGCGACGTCGTCGAGCGTATCAAAAAGGTCTTTGGCGCCAAGGTCTTCAAGACCTTCATTTCGAAGAGCGTCAAACTCGAGGAAAGCCCGGCCTACAGAGAATCGATCTTCACTTATGCGCCCAATTCCATCGGGGCGGAGCAATATCAGAAAGTCGCCGAGGAGATAATGCATCGTGCAAAAAACTAAAAGATCCGGCCTGCCGGAAACGGTTAAGATGAAACACAATGGTCATTTTGTCGACCTGATCTCCGCCAGGTCGCTCGGGCCGAGGCTCCGCATGATTCCTATCGAGAAAATTGACCCGAATCCCCATCAGGCCCGATGTGAACTCGGCAATATCGGGGAACTCCAGGAATCGATCAAAAGCAAGGGCATCCTGGAGCCCATCCTTGTCCGAGCCAAGGGCAACCGCTTCGAGATCATCGCCGGCGAAAGGCGTTTCGTTGCCTCCAAGAACATCGGCCTCAAGGAATTGCCCTGCATCGACATGGACGTCGCGGACAACGAGGCCATGGAGATCGCCCTGATAGAAAACCTCCAACGCAAGGACCTCGACATTTTCGAAGAGGCCGACGGGCTTCAGGCCCTGGCAGACATCCATAAGTACCATCATCAGGAGATCTCGGATAAGATCGGTAAGGCCCGTTCGACGATAACCGAGATCTTGTCCATAGCCAAGATACCCAGGAATGTCAGGGACATCATCCGAGAGACCGGGGTCTTCAGCCGGACGACCATCATCGAGATCGCCAAGCAAAAATCGGACGAAGACATGCTCAAACTGGCCCGGGAGATCGTCGACCGGCGCCTGACCCGCGAGGATACGCGAGATTTGGCAAAATATCTCAAAGGGAAGACCAAGAAACTCAAGTATTACGTCTACAATTTCGTCCCCGATAACACCGACAAGTTCCGGCTGAGACTCGAATTCAAGAAACAGACGGTCTCGAAACAAGAGATCATCGCGGTGCTTCAGGAGATCATCGACCAGATCCGGAAAAAGGACGAGGCGCCGGCGCTCAAAGGGTAGGGTCGCTGGAAAATCGGTTTCCACAAACCGCGATAATCCGTTGAAAATAAACAACATCCGGTCGCCTTCGAGACCTTTACAGACTGCATGACGTTAGTTGACATAATAACTCTTATGCGACTCAGTTTAGGTTTCCGGCCCATTTCTTTTCTTATCAATAAGATTCAATTATCCACAACCTGTGGATAAGGCCACCGCCCTCGACTTGGGCATTTGTGGAAATATCCCGGCTTTCTCTGTTTCCCGAAGATCGGCACGTCACGGGATCACGATGACATGACAAGCTATACGCCGCTTTTCTTGGCTGAGGGCCTTCTCCGAGTCGATAAGAATTGCAGGCTTCCGGGCGCTTTGCGCTAGCTCCACTCCCTACCGCGAAGTCCCGCCGCTTCAGGCTTCCTTCCGGAGTTTGATGTCGTTGGGGCTGTTCGCATTTCCTGATCATCGACCACCGCTGTCAGCTTGATTCCTTCATTTCCCGTTTTTATGGGTGTCCCCCGCCGCCAGATCGCCTGACGATTATTTCTCCAGGTCAGGGTCCTGCCGGGGCTATTAGGCGCGATTTGTCTGCATCTTATTTATATTCAATGCTATACGATTGACGAGTCCTGTATCTACATGATAATGAATAATTTATAAATCCGCTACGTCTTTCCGGCGCGCGATCTCGACGGCCGTAGCGTACGGATGAAAATACCGCCCATTCTGTCTCGTATAGGATTTGACATACGGAATGTCGTTGATCTGGACCGCCTGTCTAGGGCAATAGTTGACGCAGGCGTAGCACATGTAGCAGAGCACCTCCTTCTGCCAGACCGGCATGGCCCCGTTCATTTTGATCTTTTGCGACAGACAGACTTTTTCGCAGAGGCCGCAGCCCGTGCGGACGGAATCACAACAGTAATAATTGACCCCGCCGACGTGTTCGGACAGGTTCATGAGCGATACGACGAGTCTTTCGTGCCAAGGATTCACGTCGATCAGATACCCGGCGTCTTTTTCACGGCGGCGCTCTCTTTTCCAGATCAGAGTCCCCATGGCCTCGAGATCCTCCTGGACCGCGGCCTCGAGCCTCGTGATCTCGGACTCAGCCGGGGTTCGATAATGGATGTCCTTGACATCGTTGCTGGCCATGTTCAGGATGAAGCCGGCATCGAGGTTGTTTCCCCCTCGTCTCAGCATCTTATCCAATGTCGCAAATCCATTGAACCGGAGGCCCATCCGTGTGGCGGCCGCAAAGACATACTCGGCCGAACTCAGATCGATCTTCCTCAGGAATCTTTTGACGGCGAGCGGTATGGTCAGAGCATGGACGGGAAAGACCAGTCCCACCATATCCGCGCCGGCTTTTATGCCGTCTTTGTGCAGGAGGCCGACGATCGGAATGAGGCGCGAATCGGGCAGTCTCCTCCCGAGCTCTTTGGCGACGTGGAGCGAGTTCCCCGTTCCTGAAAAGAAATAGATCTCCGTGCTCACGGCCTGTCCCGATTCGGGGCCTCAACCACGATTATGGCCGATATTCCCCGGCTACCGGCATGAATCCCGCAAAATTCTTTTTTGGAACGGATTTCAACTTCAAGATCGTCCGTTGAGACCGGCCGCCGGGGGTCAGGCCGAGAGGGAGAAGTCTACCGCCGCGGCGGCGTGGAGGGCGGTCGTGTCGAAAACCGGCACGGGGCTGTCCTTGGCCTTGATGAGAAGCGGGATCTCGGTGCAGCCGAGGATGACGCCCTCGGCCCCGCGGCGTTTCAGCTCTTCTATGACCGATATATAGGCCCGCCGCGATTCCTCGCGAACGATCCCTAGGCCGAGCTCCTTGTAGATGATATCGTGGACGCGCGTCCGTCCCGGCTCCTCGGGGATTAAGACCCGCAGGCTGTGGTCCTTCTCGAGCCGGCCGCGGTAGAATTCGAGCTCCATGGTGTATCGGGTGCCGAGGAGGCCGATCGTCGAGATCCCGGCCTTCTTGATCGCGCCGGCCGTGGCATCGGCAATATGGATGAGGGGGATCCGAACGGTTGCGGTTATGTCATCTGCCAGGCGGTGCATGGTGTTGGCGCAGATCACCAGGCCGTCGGCTCCGGCGGCTTCGAGCGTCCGCGCCGCGCCGGCCATGAGCCGGCCCATGGCTTCCCAGTCGCCTCTCCCCTGCATGTCTTCGATTGGCTCGAAGTCGACCGATAGGAGCATGAGGTCGGCCGAGTGGGAGCCCCCCAGCCTCTCCTGGACGCCTGCGTTGATGAGCCGGTAGTAGTCGACGGTCGAATGCCAGGTCATGCCTCCGATGAGGCCTAGGGTTCTCACGGCGCGGGCCTCCCCCTTACATGCCCTTGCTCATGGCGTTGAGGAAGTCCTGGTTGACCTTGGTCTTGCTGAGCTTGTCGATGAGGAGCTCGACGGCCTCGACTTCGTTCATCTGGCTGAGGACCTTGCGCAGGATCCAGATCCGGTTGAGGTCGAGTTCCTCGATGAGGAGTTCCTCCTTCCGCGTTCCGGAGCGGCTGATGTCGATGGCCGGGAAGATCCTCTTGTCGACGAGCCGGCGGTCGAGGTTGATCTCCATGTTGCCCGTGCCCTTGAACTCCTCGAAGATGACCTCGTCCATCCGGCTGCCCGTGTCGACCAGGGCCGTGGCCAGGATGGTCAGGCTGCCGCCCTCCTCGATCTTACGTGCCGACCCGAAGAACTTCTTGGGCTTGTGCAGGGCGTTGGCGTCGATGCCGCCCGAGAGGACCTTGCCCGAGGGCGGGACGATGGCGTTGTGGGCCCGGGCCAGGCGGGTGATCGAATCGAGGAGGATGACGACGTCCCGCTTGATCTCGACGAGGCGCTTGGCCTTCTCCAGGACGATGTTGGCGACCTGGGCGTTGCGCGTCGGCGGCTCGTCGAAGGTCGAGGCGACGACCTCGGCGTTGACGCTGCGCTTGAAATCCGTGACTTCCTCGGGCCGCTCGGCGATGAGCAGGACGATGAGGAAGATCTCCGGGTGGTTCTTCTCGATGGACTTGGCGATCGTCTTGAGGATGGTCGTCTTGCCGGCCCGGGGCGGCGAGACGATGAGGCCGCGCTGTCCCTTGCCGATGGGTGTCAGAAGCTCCATGACCCGGGCGTTCATGTTCTTGGCGTTGCCGTCCTGGAGCTTGATCATTTCGAAGGGGTAGAGCGGCGTCAGGCTCTCGAAGTGGACGTTCCGCCGTTCCTCGATGATGACGTCGGGGTGCATGAAGTTGACGGCCTCGATCCTGATCAGGGCGAAGTACTTCTCGCCGTTCTTGGGGGCCCGGACGACGCCCGAGATCGTATCGCCGGTCCGGAGCTGGAACTTCCGGATCTGCGACGGCGAGACGTAGATATCGTCCTGGCTGGGCAGGTAGCTGAATTCCGGGGCCCGCAGGAAGCCGAAGCCGTCCTCCAGGCATTCGAGGACGCCTTCCGAGAACAGCAGGCCCTGTTTCTTGGCCTGGGCCTCTAGGATCTTGAAGATCAGGTGGTGCTTGCTGGGATCTTCGACCTCCTTCTCGTCCATGCCTATGCCCAAAGCGACCTTTTTCAGGGCCGCAACATCCTTCTCCTCGAGCTCGACCAGGTTGTACTCTTTGTTGGGGTTCGTTTCGGTCTCGTTCTTTTTAGTCACCATGTGTGGCTTTTCTCCCAAAATGGATTGGCGATATAGGTCAATCGGTCAAAACGGGTTCAGTTGGTCAGGGGCGGCTCCTTAGCCGCCTCTTCCTCCGCCTTGCGGGCCGACCGCTCCGCCTCGGCGGCGGGCGCCTTCTTGTCCCGGGCCTCGGCGGGTTTCTTCGGCAATTCGCGGGTCAGGGCGAACTTCAGGACGTCGTCCATCGTCTCGACGAGATGGATGGCCATTCCCGTCTTGATGGATTTGGGGAGGTCCTTCAGGTCGGGCCGGTTGTCGAGGGGCAGGATGGCCTCGCGGATGCCTTCCCGGTAGGCTGCCAGGAGCTTCTCCTTGATCCCGCCCACGGGCAGGACCTTGCCCTTCAGCGTGATCTCGCCGCTCATGGCCACTTTCTTGCTTACCGGGATGTCGGTCAGGAGGGAGATGATGGCGGTGGCGATGGTGATCCCCGCCGAAGGGCCTTCCTTGGGCGTCGCCCCCTCGGGCACGTGGATGTGGATGTCGGAATTCCGGTGGAGGTCCCGGGCGATGTCGAGCTCGTAGATCTTCCCCCGGACGAAGGAGAAAGCCGCCTGGGCGGACTCCTGCATGATCTCGCCGAGCTGGCCGGTCAGGGTGAAATTGCCCTTGCCGTGGATCTTCGTCGCCTCGAACCTCAGGAGTTCCCCGCCGAATTCCGTCCAGGCCATGCCCGTGCCGACTCCGACCTCGTCCTTCTTGTCGAACTCGGACCGGCGGAACTTGGGAATGCCCAGGTACCCCTCGAGGTTCTTGGGCGTGATCTTCTCCTTGTGGTCCTTGCCCTGCTCGACGACCCGCTTGACGATCTTGCGGCAGATCGTGGTGAGCTCCCGCTCGAGGTTCCGGACGCCGGCCTCGCGGGTGTAGCCGCGGATGAGCTTGAGCAGGGCCTGGTCGGTGATCTTGATGTTCTCCTCGGTCAGCCCGTGAGCGGACATCTGCTTGGGCAGGAGGAAGCGCCTGGCTATCTCGGCCTTCTCGTCCTCCATGTAGCCCGGGATACGGATGATCTCCATCCGGTCGATCAGGGGCTTGGGGATGGGATCGACCATGTTGGCCGTGACGATGAACATGACCTGGGACAGGTCGAAATCGGTGTCGATGTAATGGTCGAGGAAGGTGCTGTTTTGCTCGGGGTCGAGGACCTCCATCAGGGCCGAAGCCGGATCGCCCCGGAAATCCATGCTCATCTTGTCGACCTCGTCCAGGAGAAAAACGGGGTTCTTCGTCCCGCTGCGCTTGATCATTTGGATGATGCGCCCGGGGTAGGCGCCGATGTAGGTCCGCCGGTGTCCCCGGATCTCCGCTTCGTCGCGGACGCCGCCCAGGGACAGGCGGACGAATTTCCGGCCCGTGGCCCGGGCGATGGATTTTCCGAGCGAGCTCTTGCCGACGCCGGGCGGCCCGACGAGCCCTAAGATGACCCCCTTCGGGTTCTTCACCAACTGGCGGATGGACAGGTACTCGGTGATGCGCTCCTTGACCTTCTCCAGGCCGTGGTGGTCCTCGTTGAGGATCCGCTCGGCTTCCTTGAGCTCCCGTTTCTCCCTTGATTTCTTGTTCCAGGGCAGGGAGAGGAGCCAATCCAGATAGTTCCGGCTGACCGTGGCCTCGGCCGACATCGGCGGCATGGATTCCAGCCGCTCGATCTCCTTGTAGGCTTTCTCCTCGGCGTCCGCGGGCATCTTGGCCTTGGCCACCTTCTGGCGCAGCTCCTCGATCTCGTTGGGCTGGTCTTCCTTGCGGAAATTCGGCGACCCGGGCGGGAATCCGCCCTTCTGACCTGGCGGCTGGTCCTTCAACCCCGTCCGACGCCGGGAGGCCCGCTGGGGGTCCTTCTGGTAGGAGGTGTGGATCTTCAGGATCTCGTTCTCCAGGACGTAATTGAGCCGCCTCAGCCTTTCGAAGCTGTTGACCGTCTCGAGCAGGTTCTGTTTCTCTTCGAGAGGCATGTAGACGTGGGAGGAGATGATGTCAGAGATCCGCTCCGGGGTGTTCTCCCTCAGGGCGGGGATGATCGAATCCAAGTTGGTGTTCTGGTTGAGCTTAAGGTAATCCTCGAACAGGGCCAGGACCCGCTTCAGCAGTTCCCGGGATTCGGGGACGTGGTCCTCGACCTCTTTGACGACCTTGGCCAGGATCTGGTAGTAGGGGTAGGTGCTGAGGTACTCCACGACCCGGGCCCGGCTTTTCCCCTCGACGATGACCTTCATGTTGCGGTCGTCGCTCTTGATGGTCCGGATGATCTTGGCCGTGACACCGACCGAGTAGATGTCTTTGGGCGTCGGGTTGTCGACCGACGCATCCATCTGGGCGGCCAGGAAGATCATTTTGTCTTTCTCGGCGGCCTTCTCCAGCGCCTGGATGCTGGACGAGCGCCCGACAATGAACGGGACGAGCGTCGCGGGGAAGACGACGAGATCCCTCAACGGAATGAGGGGGATGTTCCTCAGGACCTCGATGTGCTCGTTGGAATCCTGCATGGTTTACGCTCCGGGCCCTCAAGGGCCCCCGGCCGGCTTAAAAGCGTACGGTACTCACGCGGCATCGAAAATTGAGCCGTTTTATCGGTGATCTGACGCGCTCTCGGGAGCCGTGAGCATTGGACCTTGGTTAACTAATTATAGCCGTTTTCACCAGAAAGTCAACCGTCTTCCGGAAGAGGAGGGTCTCGATGAGTTCCTCCCGTTTGAGCATGTCCGCCAGATAGGGTTCAGGGACGTGATTGGCCCGGGCCAGGTCCCGGATTTCCGCCTGGATCTCCTCCTCGGTGACCCCGAAACCCTCTTTTTTAGCGATCTTCTCGAGGATCAGATGGTTTTTCACGTGATCTTCGGCCTGGCGTCGGGCCTGGGCCTTCAGCCCCTCGAGGGCTTCCGGGGAGATCCGCCGGTCCCGGGAGGCGGAAAGGAACCGCTTCAGGACGGCCAGGGATTCCTGCTCGACCACGGATTCGGGCAATTCCAGGGAAACCCGTTTGGCGACCTCGGCCAGGACCGCCGAGGCCGTTTCGTTCCGCCCGGCCTTTTCCCGGGCCTCCACGAGCTCCTTACGGACTTTCTCGCGGAGGTCCTTGAGGCCCTCGGGGGTCCCGACCGTCCGGGCGAATTCATCGTTGAGCTCGGGGACCTTTTTCTCCTTGACCTCCCTGACCTTGAGGCTGTAGGCGATGTCCTTCCCGGCTACGCGCCGGTTAGCGTGGTCCTTCGCATACGCGACCTCGAAGGCGGCCTCCTCGCCCGCTTTCATGCCCGTGATCTTCTCGTTCAGGGCGGGCTCGTTCTCGGCGTGGCCGGCCAGAACGACCGCTTTCTCGACGGGCAGGAGACGATTCGTCCGCCGGTCCCGGCCCTGCATCTCGACCACTGCATAGTCCCCGTCCCCCACTCCCCTGCCATCAACCGGCACGTACTCGGCAGCCCTCGCCCGGATGTCCTCGAGGATCTTGTCGACGTCCTCTTCGCCGACCTCAGACGTCCGCCCGGGGACTTGGATCTTCCTGTAGTCGGGAAGCTCGAAATCCGGAAGGACCTCGAAGGCAGCCGTGCACCGCAAGGGCTGTCCGTCCTCGTGTTTCAGGTCCCGGAGGACCGGTACGTTGACGGGGTTCAGCCGGAGTCCCCTCAGCTCCTCTTCGAGCACACGGGGAATGAGGGAATCGTAGACATCGTGCTTGATGTCGTGATCGAAGAGGCTGCGGACCATGTCCCGGGGCGCGTGACCTTGCCGGAAACCGGAGAGCTTGACCTTGCCGGCGTATTCGCCGAGGATCTTCTCGTATTCCTTCAGGACCTCGTCGGGAGGGATCTCGAGCTCGATCTCCTTGCGGCTCGGGCTGACATCTATGAGCCGGCTCTGCCTTCCTGGTGCGTTCATCTCTTCTTCTCTTCCTCTCGGTGGGTTGTGGTACCGGACGTCAGTAGGCAGAGCGGGACTCGAACCCGCACTCCTTCATCAGGAACTAGGTCCTAAGCCTAGCGCGTCTGCCAATTCCGCCATCTGCCCTTTCCTCTCGATCTATCTTTCTTCGAATGAATACTTTTCGGGGATAAACATGAATGTCTTACCCCGCGGGCGGGACTTCTATTTTAGGCCCGAAGTCCGGCCCTGTCAATTTCCGGACGGGAACCTTTCAGCGGAGGTACTTTTTCAGCCTTTCCGCGAGGGACGGATCCAGGGTGACGAGCCTGTTGTAGACCTCCTTGGCGCTGTAGTTGTCCTTGAGATTGATGTAGACGATGGCCAGGTTATACCAGGCCACTGCGTTGTCGGGCTTCAGCTCGACGCACTTTTTCAGGGGCTCCAAGGCGGACTCGTGGTCCTTGAGCTGCATGTAGCAGACGCCGATGCTCAGCCAGCCCGACGGGTCGTCAGGGGTGAACTCGGTGTATTTCTTGTAGGCTGCCGCGGCCTCCTTGAATTTTTTCTGGTTGAAATAGGCGGAACCGATCTGGAACCAGGCATGGGCGAAATCCGGCTTGATGGCCAGCCCCTGCTGAAAAGCAGCGACGGCCTCGTCGTACCTCTGGAGCTTGAAATACGTCAACCCGAGGTAATAGTGGTTCATCTCGTTCTTCGGCTCGAGGTCGATGACCTTCTTGGCCGGCGTGATGGCCGGCTCGTATTTCCCGGCGACATCGTAGATCCGGTAGGACTGGCGATGGTAGGTCTTGGCATCGGCCGGGTTGATCTCGGCCAGGATGTTGTAAACGGCCTCGGCCTTGTCGAACTGGCCGGCTTTCTCGTAGGCCTCGGCCAGGTTGAAATTGACCTTGATGTCCTTGGGCTGGGCTTTCTGGGCCTCCTGGAGGGCGGCGATGGCCGCATCGAACTGCCCGAGCTTCGTCCGGCAGATCCCCAGGCGCTGGTAGGCGTTCCATGAGACGGCCGGGGCGAGGGCGATGAACTTCTCGTAGGCCCCCGCGGCTTTGTCGAACTCCTGGAGTTCCTCGTAGGCCGTCCCGAGGTCGAACTGGACCTCCTTGTTGGCGACGTTCAGGGCGACCGCCTTTTCCAAGGCTTCGACCGCTTCCTTGAACTTCCTCTGTCTGGTCAGGACGGAGCCCATCCCGTAAAAGGCGTCGGCCCGCGAGGCGTCGAGCTCGGTCACTTTCTTATAGGCTGCGGCGGCCGCGGTATAGTCGCGCTGCTTGGCGTAGATATCGGCAAGTTTCACATATCCATCGAGATAGGAGGGGTTGAGCTTGACCGCCTTCTCCAGGTAGAGCCGGGCCGTCATCTGTTCGTCGAGGGCAGACGCGGCCCGCCCCGCGAAAACGTTCCCTTCGACCGTCTCAAAATAATTCTCCTGGGTCCAGGCCTTGAATTCGACGACCTTCCCGGTCCGCGGGACGCTGACCAGGGCCCCGATGGGAAGACCGACTTTGAGCGACCGCTCCAGGACGAGGAGCATCCCCACGAGCTGGCCGTTGACGTCGAGGAGGGGCCCGCCACGGAACTGTTCCGGGACGGACAGCGAAACCTCGAGGATCTTGCCTTCGGCGCCGATGTCCACGACCCGGCGCAAGGCGCCTTCGGAGATGACGATCTGGCCCGACTCGTTGGAACCTAGGGCGAAGATGCGCGCGCCCTCGGCCAGGTTGTCGATCGTGCCGATGGGCAGGGCTTGGACCTTGCCTTTCAGCTTGAGCAGCGCGATATCTCGGGCCTTGTCGACACCGAGAACGCCCTCGATCTTGACCTTCTTCCCCTTGAAGTTGACGGCCTCGACATCGAACGCCTGGGCGATGACATGATAGGCCGTAACGACGACGTCCTCGGCCAGGGCCAGGGCCGAGCCCTTGATGATCTCGGCCTTGTCGGCGCCGTAGCCGATGATCGTCAGCACACCTCCGCCGGCCTGCCCGAGGATCCTATTCGCCTCCTCGGTCTGGCAGAACCCCCAGGACGAAGCCAGAATGATCGAACAGAGCAGAACTAGGGAACCCTTCCGGAATCCGGTCATCGCGTCCTCCTATCCAACGCAAATTGCGCAGCTCGGATAGCCCTAATTTACCCAAGGACGGCCTCTCCTGTCAATCCCTAGACTCCCCAGCATGAATGCCGGGGCTTGTTCGGGATTAACCCTGAGCCTCGCTTCTTATCCCCGCCTTGAAAGGCGGGGCTTAGCTCGGCGAACGGGTCAATCTGTAATTCCCCGGCATCGCCGAGCCCCGGCTTCCATGGTACAATACGGCCCATGTCGCGCCCCGGAATATCGCGGACCGTCCTCGCCGTATATCTCCTGACCGCCGCCGGCACCGCGATCTGGCTCTCGGCCATTTTCCTGGCCCCCGCCCTGGCAGCTCGGGGGTCGGCCGGGGTCGCGCGCCTGCTCTACGAGGCCTTTTCGCCCGTCTGCCATCAAATCCCGGGAAGGTGTTTGACTTTCCATGGCCATCCGCTCGCCGTCTGCGGCCGGTGCCTGGGGATCTACACGGGATTCGCGGCCGGGCTCGTTTTCTATCCTTTTATCCGCGGTTTCTCGAAGCTCGAGCTCCCTTCCGTCCGTGTTTTCCTGCCGCTGACCTTGCCATTGGCCCTGGACGGGGCGGCGGGCATTTTGGGGATATGGACGAGCCCCATGGGGGCTCGTTTCGCCACCGGGATCGTTTGGGGGACGGTCCTGCCCTTCTTTTTCGTGACCGGCCTCGCCGACCTCCTTCTCACGAGGCGAAAAAGGGCCGCCGCCCGGGCACTTGAAAAAAATCGGGCAAACGACGTAGAATAGGGCTCCGGCCGCAAAAGGAGGCGCCATGGATCAGAAGAAGCCCGAGTACCTCCGGCCCGCCCTCATCGCCGGCGCCGTGGCCGGCGTCCTGTCGGGCCTCCCCTTCGTCAGCTCCGGCAACTGCCTCTGCTGCCTCTGGATCGTCGGCGGCGCCGTGCTCGCCGTGAATCTCCTGGCGAAGCACACGGTCGGCGTCCTGACCTCCGGCGACGGGGCCATCGTCGGCGCACTCACCGGGATCGTGGCCGCCGTCGTCGACACCCTCATGTCCATCCCCCTCCGGCCCTTCAACCTGGAGCTGGCCAACCGGATTATGCGCAAGGTCTCCGAGTTCGGCTACGATATTCCTTCGAATCTGGATGGTTATCTCGACGGAGGCGCGGGCATCCAATCGCCGGGTTTGTTCCTTTTGGGATTGTTCCTCACCGCCGCGGTTTTCACCGTTGTGGGCGTCCTCGGCGGGATCATCGGCGTATCGATCTTCGCCAAGAAAAAGCCCCAGGCTCCACCGCCCGCCGCCCCGCCCTCGGCCCCGCAGGTACCCCGCGATGCGGCTTAAAACAAAGGTCATCGTCAACCCCGAATCGAACCGGGGCCGGACCCGAAAACGCTGGGGGGAGATCCGCGAAGGACTGAAGGGCTTCATCCGCGAGTTTAAGTTCGAGTTCACGGAGCAGCCCCTCCACGCCACGGAGATCACCCGTCAGGCCATCAAGGACGGGACGGAGCTCGTCATCGGCGTCGGCGGCGACGGGACCATGAACGAGATCGCCAACGGCTTTTTCGAAGACCGGCAGATCATCAACCCCGAAACCACGCTGGGGATTGTTCCCTCGGGGACCGGTTGCGACCTGACCAAGAGCCTGAATATCCCCGCTGGGCTGAAAGACGCCCTGAAGGTGATCTCGGAAGCCCCTTCCGTGCGCATGGACGTGGGCAAGGTCCGCTTCCGCTCGAACTCCGGCGGGGAGGAAGAACGGTTTTTCCTTAACGTCGCCGACTTCGGCCTGGGCGGCGAGGTCGTCCGGCGGGTCAACGAGCAGCGTCTCCAGAGGAAGGCCTCGTCCTATGTCCGCTGCCTGGTCACGACGATGGTCAAGTACAGGAACAAGCGCGTCAGGATCCGGGTCGACGGGAAGAACCTGCCGGAGGGCGAGTATCTCATCGGCGCGATTGCCAACGGCAGGATCTTCGGCAAGGGCATGAAAGTCGCCCCCGGGGCGCAGCTCGATGACGGGCTCTTCGACAGCGTCCTCGTCAGGGGCTTCAAGTTCCTCGAGTTTTGCCGCCACGGCTGGAAGCTCATGAACGGCAGCCACGTCTCGCATCCGAAGGTCACCGTCATCCGGGGAAGCAAGGTCGAAGCCTGGCCGGAGGACAACGAGGACGTCCTCCTCGAACTCGACGGGGAACAGCTCGGCCGGCTCCCGGCAACGTTCGAGATCATCCCCCGGAACTTGCTGATCAAGGGTTTCCTCCAGCCGGTACGCTGACCGGCGGGGAGCTATGGGCAGAAGTGAGGAGGAGCGACTCGGAGCCGCACTTCTGCGAAATATCTGAACAGAGCTTTACTTCTTCCTGACCGCTTCCGGGTCGTTCGTCAGAAGCACCCGCCCGGAGGCATCCCGGCCCATGAAAACGGGATTTTTCGCCAAGACCGAGGGCTTTTGGTAGTTCTTCATGATCCCGGCGATATAAGCTTTTGTCTCCGGATAGGGCGGGATGCCTTTGTACTTCCTGACCGCCTCTTGTCCCGCGTTGTAGGCCGCGAGGACGAGCCGGGTCTGGCCGTCGTAGAGTTTGACCAAATCCCCGAGGTAGCGGATGCCGCCTTCGATATTCTGGGCCGAGTCGAAAACGTTGTTCACCCCGTACTGCTTGGCCGTTGTGGGCATCAGCTGCATCAAGCCCATGGCCCCTTTGTCCGAAATGGCGAAGCTGTCGTAGTTCGATTCGGCCCGGATGATGACGTGGACGAGCGCCGGGTCGATCCGGTATTTCCCGGCGACCTTCTTGATGATCGGATCGTAGAGTTTGCGGAGATCGGCCGCGGTGGCCGAAAAGACGCAGGGCGCAAGGACCAGGAGGAGGAAAGCCGCGAATCCCTTTTTGATGGTCTTCATCGCCCGTCTGCTCTTATAATGGCAAAAAGCAACCCGTTTGGCAATCCCCGCCGGGGGTGATTTTAGGGGGTCAGGCGGCCAGGCGTTCGATGAGGGCCGGGACGAGCTCAAGGGCCTTGTCGAGCTCGCCGGTGCGCGGCCCGCCGGACTGGGCAAAGTCGGGCCGGCCGCCCCCTCCCCCGCCGATGACCGGGGCGATCTCCTTGATGAGGGCGCCGGCCTGGATGCGGACGGTCAGGTCCTTGGTTACGGACACGACGACGAAGGCCTTTTCGGGACCGGCGGCGCCCAGGACGATGACGCCGCTCGCCATTTTCTGCTTCAGGGAATCGGCCCTGTCGCGGAGATCGGCGATGGTCAATCCGTCTATTCTCTGGACGTGGACGTTGACCCCCTTGACCGTTGTTTTGACGGCGGCCCTTCCGCCTACGGAAGATCCGTCATCGCCGGGGCCGCCCGCCATTTTCTTGCGCAGGGCCCGGTTCTCCCTCTCCAGCTCCTCAGCCCGGGCCAGGAGCTTGTCAATCCTCGTCGGAAGGTCCTTCCGCGAGACGGCCAAACCCTTCTCGAGGCCGGAGATGAGGTCCTCGAGCTCCCGGACGTAGAGATAGGCCCCTTCCCCGGTGACTGCCTCGATGCGCCGCATGCCCGAGGCGACATTCGTCTCGGACAGGATCTTGAACACCCCGATCTCGCCCGTGGCGTGGACGTGGACGCCGCCGCAGAGTTCCTTGCTGAAGTCGCCGATCCCGACGACCCGCACGGATTCGCCGTATTTTTCCTCGAAGATGGCCATGGCCCCTTCGCGGATCCCTTCATCGAGGCTGGTCGTCCGGGTCTCGAGGGGGATGTCGGCCCGGACCTTCTCGTTGACGATCTCTTCGACCCGCCTGACCTCCTCGCGCGAGAGGGCGGCGAAGTGGGTGAAATCGAAGCGCAGGCGGGTCGGCGCGACGAGCGAGCCCGCCTGCTTGACGTGGTCGCCCAGGACCTGCCGGAGGGCCGCGTGGAGGAGGTGCGTCGCCGTGTGGTTGTTCGAGATCGCCTGCCGGCGGATGAGGTCGGCCGCGGCGTCGACGCGATCGCCTTCGCGCACCTCTCCGGAAAGGACCTTGACGCCGTGAGCGATGATCTCGGGCGTGATCGAGAACGCGTTCTCGACGATGGCCGAGAACCGTGTCCCTTTGAGCGATCCGGTATCTCCGACCTGGCCGCCCGCCTCGGCATAGAACGGCGTTTCCTCGAGGATGACCTCGCCGGTCTCGCCGGCCCGGAGAACCTCGGCCCTACGGCCGTCCTTGAGCAGTCCGGTCACGAGGACGTCCGCGAGTTCCCCGGCCTCGTGGACACGGGAGCGGACCTTGAGGTCCTTGAACTCCTCGTAGGCCGGCTTCTCCTTCCGCTTGGCCTCGCCCTTCCAAGAAAGCCTGGCTCTCTGCTTCTGCTCCTCGAGCTCCCGGCCGAAGCCGGATTCGTCGACGGTCAGTTCTTTTTCCCGGGCCAGTTCCTGCGACAAGTCGAGGGGAAAGCCGAAGGTGTCGTAAAGCTTGAAAACCCTGTCCCCGGGGAGGATCGTGCCGCCCTGGTCACGCGTCTCCCGGACGACCTGGTCGAAATAGCGCAGGCCCGACGCGAGGGTGAACGAGAAACGCTCCTCCTCGGAAAGACAGACCTTGGAGATATATTCGATCGAGGCCAGGAGCTCCGGATAGGCGTCCTTCATGATGTCGCCGACGCGGCCGACGAGCCCGTAGAGGAAGGGCCTGTCGATGCCGATGAGGTTCCCCTGCCGGTAGGCCCTGCGGATGAGGCGGCGAAGGACGTAACCCCGCCCGTCGTTGGCCGGAGTGACGCCGTCGCCGACGAGGAAGGTGACGGCCCGGATGTGGTCGGCGATGACCCTGACCGAAACGTCGCCCTCGTCCCCGGCCGGGTATTCCCTCTTCGCCAGCTCGCTCACGCTCTCGATGAGGGGCATGAACAGATCGGTGTCGAAATTGCTGCGCTTGCCCTGGACGACCGCGGCCATTCGTTCGAGGCCCATGCCGGTGTCGATCGACGGCGACGGCAGCGGCCGCAGGACGCCGTTTTCGTCCTGGTCGAACTCCATGAAGACGAGGTTCCAGAGCTCGAGGAAGCGGTCGCTCCCTTTCTCGATCAGGGCAAAGGGGTCGCCCGGCTCGAGGTCCTCGCCCAGGTCGTAGTGGAGCTCGGAACACGGGCCGCATGGGCCGGTATCGCCCATGGCCCAGAAATTGTCCTTTTTTCCGTAGCGGAAGATCCTCTTTTTCGGGAGGCCGACCTCGTCCGCCCAGATCCTGAACGCTTCGTCGTCGTCGAGGTAGACCGTCGCGTACAGCCGGTCCCCGGGCAGGCCGAAGACGCCGGTGACGAGCTCCCAGGCGAAGCCGACGGCCTCCCGCTTGAAGTAATCGCCGAACGAGAAGTTGCCGAGCATCTCGAAGAAGGTGTGGTGCTTGGCCGTCCTGCCGACGGTCTCGAGGTCGTTGTGCTTGCCGCTGACCCGCATGCACTTCTGGACCGTAGCCGCCCTCTTGTAGCCGCGCTTCTCGAACCCCAGGAAGAGGTTCTTGAACTGGTTCATCCCGGCGTTGGTGAACAGGATGGTCGGGTCGTCCTTGGGCAAGAGGGGCGAGCTCCTGACGACCTTGTGGCCCCGGTCGGCGAAATATTGGAGAAATGTTTCGCGGACGCGCTGAGCCTTCATTTACGGTCTTCTTCCTGCCCCCCCTCGTCCCGGTCGATCTTGCTCATCCCTTTCTCCATCTCCTCGGTTGCTATGTCGATGGTCGACTGGATGCCCATGATGCGGAGCTTGAAATTGTCCGGGTTGGAAGAGTACTTCATCCCCTGCTCGAAGGAGATATAGCCGTCGCGGTAGAGCTGGTAGATGGACTGGTCGAACGTCTGCATGCCGTACTGGGAAACGCCTGCCGCGATGGCGTCGCGGATCAACATGGTCCTGTCCTTCTCGGCGATGCACTCCTGGATGTAGGGGGTCGCGATCATGGCCTCGACGGCGGGCACGCGGCCCTGACCGTCCATCCGCGGGACCAAGCGCATCGAGATGATGGCCTTGAGGATGCTGGCCAGCTGGAGCCGGACCTGGCGCTGGTGGTGGGGGGCGAAGACGGAGATGATCCGGTTGACGCTCTCGGGGGCGTCGAGGGTGTGGAGCGTGCTCAGGACCAGGTGGCCCGTTTCCGCGGCGTGGAGCGCCGTTTCGATCGTGTCCAGGTCGCGCATTTCCCCGACGAGGATGACGTCGGGGTCCTCGCGGAGGCAGCCGCGCAGCCCTCGGGCGAAGCTCATGACGTCCATCCCGACCTCCCGCTGGCTGATGGTGCTCTTCTTGTCCTTGTGGAGGTACTCGATGGGGTCCTCGATGGTGATGATGTTCTCCCGGCGGAAGGTGTTGATGTAGTCCACCATGGCCGCCAAGCTGGTCGTCTTGCCGCTCCCCGTCGTCCCTGTCACGAGGACGAGGCCCCGCTGGTAGAAGGCGATCTTCTCCAGGACTTCGGGCAAGAGGAGCTGGCGGATCGTCTTGACCTCGAGAGGGATGATGCGCAGGGCGATGGCCAGCGAACCCCGCTGGTGGTAGATGCTGCCGCGGAAGCGCCCGAAACCTGGGAGGCTATAGGCGAGGTCGATGTCGAGGTCCTCTTGCAGCCTCTTCCTCTGGAATTCTGTCATCAACTGGTTCGACAACTCCTCGCAGTCGGGGGCTGTCATCCGGGGGAACCCGGTCAGAGGAATGAGCGTCCCGTGGACGCGGATCATGGGGTTGTTCCCGGCCTTGAAGTGAAGGTCCGACGCGTCCCGTTCGATCGCGATTTTCAGGAATTCATCGATGACCATGAGAGCCTCCTCGCAAGGTTTGTCAGACTAAAGTCAGCCAATGATGGACGTCTTCCCGCTTGCCGTCGATGACGTCGAAGAAGGCCTTCTGGACCTTCTCGGTCACGGGTCCCCGCTTGCCGTTCCCGATGACGATCTTGTCGATCGACCGGATGGGCGTGACCTCGGCCGCGGAGCCGGTGAAGAAAACCTCGTCGGCGATGTAGAGCAGCTCGCGGGGGATGGTCTCCTCGACGCAGCGTACGCCCATCTCCTGGAATAGCTTCATGACCGAGTCCCGGGTGATCCCCGGCAGGATGGAGGAGGACAGCGGCGGCGTCAGGACGGTCCCGTCCTTGACCAGGAAGAGGTTCTCGCCGCTCCCCTCGCTGATGTGGCCCCGGATGTTCAGGGCGATGCCCTCCTCGTAGCCGTCGAGCAGGGCCTCCATCTTGATGAGCTGGGAGTTCATGTAGTTGGCCCCGGCCTTGGCCAAGGCCGGGAAGGTGTTCGGGGCGATCCGCCACCAGGAGGACACGCAGACGTCCACGCCGTTCACGATGGCCTCCGGGCCGAGGTACTTGCCCCACTCCCAGACGAGGACGGCGCAGTCGACGGGGTTGGGGAAGGGATTGACGCCCAGGCTGTTGTACCCCCGGTAGACGATGGGCCTGACGTAGCAGGATTTCAGGCCGTTGGCCCGGACGGTCTCGACGACGGCCCGGTTGAACTCGTCCTGGGAAAACGGGATCTCCATCCGGTAGATCTTGCACGAATTGTAGAGCCGCCGGGTGTGGTCATGGAGGCGGAAGAGGGCCGTCCCGCGAGGCGTGTCGTAGGCCCGCAGGCCCTCGAAGATCGAACTCCCGTAATGGATGACATGGGAGGCGAGGTGGATCGTCGCGTCTTTCCAGGCGACCAGCCTGCCGTTCATCCAGACGGTCCCGTTTTCGATGAATGGGCTCATCAGCCGCTCCTTCGTCGTCCTCAGGTCATGAAGTATTCATGTTATCTCATCCCCGCGGCCGAAGTCAATCGCCTCCAGAGGGGATCAGACGCTCTCCCCGCAGTGAGGGCAGCTGCGGGACTTGGGAGGAAGAGGCCGTCGGCAGTTCCGGCAGAGGGCGGTCGTTTTCTGCTCCCGGGCCTTGATTCGGAGCATGATGTCGTCGATTTCCGAGGTCTTGGGGGTCTTGCCCTTGAAGAGAGACAGGTCGCGGATGACCTCTGAGGCGCTCTGGTATCTGTCCTCGACCTTCGGCGCCAGGGCCCGCATGATGATGGTGTCGATCTCCTTGGGGATGCGGCTGTTCTTGATCCTCGGCGGCGTGATCTTCCCCTGCTGGGCCATCTCCAAGATCTTGAACGGATCCGGGTCGAAGATCGGCGGCCGGCCGATGATCATCTCGTAGAAGATGCAGCCTAAGGAGTAGAGGTCGGCGCCGTACCCGGCCTTGCCCATGAACTGCTCGGGCGCCATGTAGGGCGGGGAGCCGATCCGCGTCGAGGCGTAGGGCACCGCGTTGAGCCAGGCCGATGTCCCGAAATCGGTGATCTTGGCCGTTCCGTCCTCGGAGATGATGATGTTCGAGGGCCGGAGGTCGCGGTGGATGATCTTGGCCTTGTGGGCGTGGTCGACACCGTAGGAGATCTGCTTGATGAAGTCGATGGCCTGCTCCGTCCCCAGGATCCGCTCCTTTTCCAGGAGTTTCTCCAGGGTCGGCCCCTTGATGTATTCCATGACCATGAAAAAGACGTTCTTCTCCTTCTCCGCGGCCAGCATCCGGACGATGTTCGGGTGGCTGAGGGCGGCCTGGAGGCGCGGCTCCTTGAGGAGCTTGTAGAGTTCGGCGGACTGTTTGTGGGGGACCTTGATGGCAACCTTAATGTCGAGCCAGGTGTCCTTAGCCAGGTAGACGGAGCCGAACCCGCCGCTGCCGAGGGACCGGATGACCTCGTATTTCCCGACTTTCTGCCCTTGAAGAAACATGTCACTAACTATTCGCGGTCACGCTTGTCGCCGGCTCACTGGAATATGTTCTTCATCCGGTGGATGACGCTCTTGTCGACCGATTCGATGTCCTCGCCCCGGACTTCGGCCAGTTTCTTCAGCAGGGCCCTCTGGTCTTTGGAAAGATTATCGGGCGTCCGGACCTGGACCTTGACGAAAAGGTCGCCCTTCCGCCGCCCCGCGACGTCCTGGATGCCCTTACCCTTGATGCGGACGATCTCACCCGGCTGGGTCCCGGCCGGGACCTTGAGGATCTCGCTCCCTTCGAGCGTGGGGATCTCGATCTGCGCGCCCAGGGCGGCCTGGGTGAAGGAGACCGTGATCTCGCAAGCGAGGTCGTTCCCCTCCCGTTCGAAGAAGGGGTGCTTGCGGACCCGGGTCACGACATAGAGGTCCCCGGTCGGCATGCCTTCCTCCCCGGACTCGCCTTCACCGACGAGCCTCAGCCGCGACCCGTCCGCGACGCCTGCCGGGATGCGGACCTTGAGGGAGCGTTTCTCCTTGACGTGGCCCTTCCCCTGGCAGGATTCACACGGCGAAACGTTGACTTCCCCCCCGCCCCGGCACCGCGGGCAGGTCCGGGCCAGCGTGAAGAAGCCCTGTTGATAACGGACCTGTCCCGCGCCCCCGCAGGTCGGGCATGACGTCGCCCGTGTCCCAGGCTTCCGTTTCGAGCCCCGGCAGGCCGGGCAGGTCTCCGCCCGGTTTATTTTGATCTCCTTCTCCACGCCGGCGGCGGCCTCTGCGAGGCCGATCTCGACCTCCAGGGTCAGGTCGCGGCCCCCCTGCCGGCCGCCTCGGCCGGCGCTCCGCCCGCCGAAGAAATCGCCGAAGCTGAACCCGAATAAATTCCCCAGGATATCTTCGAAGTCCCCGAAGACGGAGGAGTCGAAGCCGGAGAATCCCTCGCCGCGCAGGCCGTCGTGCCCGAAGCGGTCATAGGCGGACCTTTTCCCGTCGTCGGCCAGGACGCAATAGGCTTCCGCCGCTTCCTTGAACCTCTCCTCGGCCTCTTTGCTGCCGGGATTGCGGTCCGGGTGGTGCTTCAGGGCGAGCTGCCGGTAGGCCTTCTTGATGTCCTCGACAGAGGCGTCCCGGGCCACGCCGAGGACAACGTAATAATCCTTTTTAGCCATTCGGCCCCAGCTTGACGACTTCCCGGCCTGTCTGCCGCCGTCGCATCTCCTCGACTTCCGTCGGCAGGAGGCCCGAGGACGGCCTGACTTCGACCTTCTGTTCGAGGCCGGTCTCCTTATCCTTGGCCGAGACCCGGGCCAGGCCGTCGGCGTTGATCTCGAAGGTGACGTCGATCTGAGGTACCCCGGCCGGGGCGGGCTCGATCCCGACGAGCTCGAAGACGGCCAGCGATTTGTTCATGGACGCCAGGAAGCCCTCGCCCTGCAGGACATGGATGCGGACCCTCCTCTGATTGTGCTCCACGGTCGTGAAGGCCTTGACCTTGCGCGTCGGGATGGTCGTGTTCCTCTCGATGATCATCTCGTAACCGTCGTTTTCCGTCTCGATCCCCAGGGCGAACGGCGTGACGTCGAGGAGGAGCACGAGGTCCCGGACCCGGCCGTCGAGGATCCCCGACTGGATGGCCGCGCCCATGGCCACGATCTCGTCGGGGTTGACATGTTCCTCCGGCGCCCGGCCGAAGAATTCCGTGACTTTCTGCTTGACCAGGGGCATCCGGGTCTGGCCGCCGACGAGGATGACGTGGTCGATCCGGTCGGGGCTCAGCCGGGCGTCCGCGAGGGCCTGCTCGATGCGCGGCACCGTCCGCTCGACGAGGTCGCCGGTCATGGCTTCGAGGGTCTTCCGGCTGAGCGCTCTGCGGATGTGCTTCGAGCCGGCCTTGTTGTCGGATGAGATGAAGGGCAGGTTGATCTCCGTCTCCATGGTGAACGACAGCTCCCTCTTGGCCTTTTCCGCGGCCTCCTTCACGCGCTGGAGCGCGAGCTTGTCCGCCCCGATGTCGATCTTCGTCTCCGCCAGGAAGTCCTCGGCCAGCCATTCGAGGATGCGGTTGTCGAAGTCCTCGCCGCCGAGGTAGGAATCGCCGTTGGTGGCCAGGACGTTGAAGACGCCGTCGCTGAATTCGAGGATGGTGATGTCGAACGTCCCCCCGCCCAGGTCGTAGACCGCGGCCAGGCCGTTCTTCTTGGTGTCGAGCCCGTAGGCGAGCCCGGCGGCCGTCGGCTCGTTGATCACCCGCTGGACCTCGAGCCCGCAGATCGTGGCTGCGTCCTTGGTCGCCTGTCTCTGATGGTCGTTGAAATGGGCCGGCACCGTGATGACGGCGTCCGATACCGGTTCGCCGAAATAGGATTCGGCGCAGGCCTTCAGGTAACCCAGGACCATCGAGGAGATCTCAGGCGGGCTCAGGGTCTTGGAGCCGAGGACGACGAGGACGTCGCCGTTGGGGGCCTCCTTCAGCTTGTAGGGCAACCTTTTCTGGGCTTCCTGGACCCCCGAGGAGTGGAATTTCTGGCCGATGAGGCGCTTGACCGCGTAGAAGGTGTTGGCGGGGTTGGTGACGGCCTGGCGCATAGCCAGTGTCCCGATGAGGCGCTCCCCGGAACCCGTGAAGGAAACCACGGAAGGAGTCGTGGGAAGCCCTTCCAGGTTGGGGATGACGAGGGGCCTGCCGGCTTCGAGACAGGCGATGCAGGAATACGTGGTGCCGAGGTCGATGCCGATGACGTGTCCCATATCGTACCTACCCTTTCTTCGGAACGCGGACCTTGACCATCGTCGGACGCAAGAGACGGGTGTGATGCATGTAGCCCTTCTGGAGCTCCTCCGCGACTTCGGGCTCCTGGACGTTCTCGGATTCCTCCATGGCCATGGCATGATGGAGGTTGGGGTCGAAGGCCCTGTCCTTGAGGACGATCGGCTGGACGCCGTTCTTGACGAGGAGGCTCTGGAGCATCCTGTGGATGAGCTCGACGCCGTCCCGGAACGTCTTCCCGTCCGCATCCGCGGGGGCGATCTGGAGGGCCCGTTCGAAGTTGTCCGAGATGGCGAGCAGCTCGAGCAGGAGCTCGCTCAGGGCGTACTGGAAGTGATCGCTCTTTTCCCGTTCGTAGCGCTTGCGCAGATTCTCGATGTCGGCGAGCTTGCGGAGATGCTGCTCCTTGAGCTCGTCCAGCTCCTTCTTGAGATGCTTCGCCTCGGCCTCTTTTTTCCTCAGCTTTTCCTTGAGGTGACGGGAGCCTTCGTGCGAGGCGGACTTGTCGTCCGGCTCCTTTTTATCCGCCTTCTCCACGGCCGGCGGGGGCGTCGGCTCTTTGGGCGGCTCCTCCCCGGACGGCGGCGGAGCGGGGAGGAACTCGATCTCTTCGCCGGGCTTGTCTTTTTCGTCCGTCATAGGCTGACCTCTCTACCGAAGACCGTAATGGCCAGGCTCAGGCGCTTGGCCATGCGGTCGACGAGGGGGATGATTTTCTCGTAGGGGATCCGTTTCGGGCCTATGATACCCAGGGAACCCAGGACCTGGTTGCTGTAGCCGTAGTGGGAGAGGACGAGGGAGCAGTCCTGGACGTTTGGGAAGTTGACCTCCGAACCGATCAGGACCTTGACCCGGTCGAGGCTGATGAAGTCGGAGAGCAGCTTGACGAGGGCGGCTTTCTCCTCGAAGTTTTCGAACAGGGCCCGCAGCTTGTCCATGTTGAAGAGCTCGGCCTTGCCCAGGAGCCGGGAGGTGCCTTGGAGGAAGATCCGGTTCTCCCCCTCCCCCTTGGCGATCGAGGCCTTGATCAGGTCGAGGAGCTTATTCAGCGTGTCTTCGTATTTGACACGGTGATGCGGGAGTTCTTGGAGCAGGGCGTGGCGGACGAAAAGGATCGTCTTCCCCCGGAAATTCTGGTTGACGTGCTGGGACGCCCGGTCGAGCTCGGCCTGGGTCAGGGGCAGCGGCGACTCCAGGGTTTCCGTCAGGACCATGTGGAAGGGGGTCACCAGGATGATCAGGATCCTGCGGTCGGAGATCTTGATAAAGCGCAGGTGCTCGAACGGAAGGCGGAAGATATGCGGGGAGATGACGAAGCCCAGGTTGTCCGAGGAATCGGCCAGGATCCGGCAGGCCTGGATGAGAAGGGAATCGAAGTCGGCTGTCCGGCTGGGGAATTCCTCCTGGATCAGGGCGGCCCTCTCCTCCGGCAGGCCCTTCTTGGCCAAGAGGCCCCCGACGTAATGACGCAGACCCCTGTCGGTCGGGACCCGGCCGGCGGACGTGTGCGGCTGGGACAGGAAACCCATCTCCTCGAGCTTGGCCATGATGTTGCGGAGCGTGGCCGGGGAGGCGGAGATCCGTCTCGTCTGGGAGATGGACCCGGAGCTCACCGGGCGCCCGTGGCGGACGTAGCTCTCGATGACGAGGGTCAGGACAATCTTGTCCTTATCGCGCAATACAGACCTGATCATCCGATTCCTTAAGGGTTTTCTATAGCATTAAAAGCGATGGGCTGTCAACTGACTGAAAGTCAGGGCGCCCTTGTTTAGAAGACCCTAATTCCAGCATAACCAACAACTTGGGCGTAGTCCCCGGTCGTCTCGCCCGAAGTTTGGTAGCGGACGAGCTCGGCCCCGGACGCGCCGAGCCCGATGGCCGCGACGAGAGCGGCCGAGGTCGGCTGGTAGCCGCACATCGAGATCCGCTCAACCGTCACAGTTTCAAACAGACCGGCCGGGTCGAGTTCGAGGATCTTGCGTATGGCCAACATGTCCTTCTTCTCGGCCGTCTTCTGACTGACGTAATGGCTCATATCCGTGCTGGCCACGATGAGCGTCTCCCTCCCGAAGTCACGGATGGCCTCGGCCAGGGCCCGGCCCAGAGTCTCGAGTTCGCCGTATCCGGCGCCGTGGGAAACACAGATGGGCACGATGGCTGCGTCCTTCCGGAAGTATTGGATGAACGGCAGCTGGACCTCCAAGGAATGCTCCCAGAGATGGGCCTGCTCGTCCTCTTCGACAAGCGCGCATCGCTTCCTGATCTGTGAGGCCAGGTCCGCCTCGATCGGACTTTCGCCGAGGGGCGTCAGCCAGCTTCCTCGGCCTTGGATGGCGAAGATCGAGCCGATTGCCCTGTGCCCGGGGCCGAGGATGACGACAGTCCTGGGGACGACTGTCGAAGCGAAAACGGCCCCGGCGACAGGGCCGGAGTACACGTAGCCGGCGTGCGGTGAGATGACCGCGATGGCTCTTTTCGGGGCTCCCTGATGCCCCGACACCTCTTCGATGGTCCGGCGAAGCCGCTCCTCGTCGCCGGGATAGAACTGGCCCGCGACGAAGGCTTTTCTTTTCATGACAGGCTCAGAGCACCCGGCGCGTCTCCGCGAAATGGACTCCGAGCGTCCCCAGTTCCTCGAGGATGGGCCCGTAGATGTCGGGATGGACCGGCACCTGGACTCCCGTCATGCGGATCTTTCCTTCGAGGACGAGGCGGGCGGCGATGGCCGCAGGCAGTCCGACCGTACGGGACATGGACGAATCGCCGCCCGGTACGCCGTAATCGATGAGCGTCGAAACGATCCTCTCGCTCCGCCCCGATTCGGTCCTGGCCAGGAACTCGTGCTGAAGGACGATCATGTCCCTTTCCCCGCCGGCATAGGCGAGCTTTTCGATCATCAGGGCAGCCAGGTTGTCGAGGGCCGAGCCCTTTTCGGCTGGGAGTTTCCTTTCTTCGAACAGACCCAGCCACCCCAGCCTGGGGATGATTTCGGAGCCGGCATCGAGGTCAAGCCGGCGGGCGACGGCGGCCCGGACGTCCTCGCCCGGCGTGTCCCGGGAAAACTCCCGCATGAGGCCGAGGAAGGTCGAGCCGGTCCTGTCCTTCGGCGTGTCGTCGAGTAGCCCCAGCTCGACCATCTTCTTGATTGTAGCGCACCAGCCGGGGTAGCGGAGCGTTCCACGCAGGATGGAACTCGCCTCGGGGATGCCGTAGATGTCCCGATAAGGAACGGAATCCCGGTTGGGGTAGCCTTCGAACGCGCCGAGCCCGGAGATGGGGATGATCTCCGGCCGGGCGAAGAGGTCCTCGGCCGGGATGGAGACGATCTGGCCGTCCTTGAGGAACCTGGCCGAATTCTTGGAAGCGAGCAAAACGCCGCGGGGGCTCCAGGAAAACTTGTAGCCGAACGGGTTGGTGTTGGCCTCGGGGGCGGGCAGTCCGCCGCAGTAGGAGGTGAAGGCGAGGACTTGGCCGCCGGAGTCATGGACCTCGTGGATGATGCGCATGGCTTCCATGTGGTCGATCCCCGGATCGAGACCCAGTTCGTTCAGGAGAAGAACGCCCTTCTCCCGGGCCCTGGCGTCGAGCTCTCGCATCGCCGGGCTGACGTAGGAAGCGGTGACCATGTTTTTCCCTTGCTCGATCGCAAGAGAGGCGACGACGGGATGAAATGTGTACGGCACCATGCTGACGACCAGGTCGGCCCGTCCGATCGCGGCCGCGAGCGCCGCCTTGTCCGAAATGTCCAGGAATTCCGCTTGACCGCGCGGATGACCAGCAACGAGTTTCCGGGCCCTGGCGACTTCGACGTCGGCGACGACCACCGATAAATCCGGCTGGTCGAGAAGATATTTGACGAGCGGCCCGGCCACCAAGCCGGCGCCCAGAATGAGGACATTTTTCATGGCCTTCTCCATGGAGCGGTGCGGTCTATCCGATGGACCGGCTGAGATAAGCGTAATCCGGGGTAAGCCGGCCCCGGTAGAGGATGACCGCCCGGCGCAGGACATCCGGCAGGCCGCATTCGGAGAACGGCCTGTCGAAATGGGCGGCGGCGACCGCCGGGACGTGCTCTTTCAGCTTGCCGCTGAAATAGGTCGAGGATTCGAGCGGCAGCTCCGCCGGAAGATTGTAAACGGCCAGAACGGCCGGACCGTTCCCTTCGAACCCCATGAGGGGCTCGTCCGCGGCCGGGTCGTAGACGTAGACGGGGTCCTCGGAGTCGGTGGCCTTGACGGTGCATTCGATGGAGCCGTTGATGTCGCAGGTGATGTCGCCGACGACCCGGAGCCTCGGCCGCGAGCCGGACCCGTAAAGCGTCTTCAGGAAGCTCTTGGTGATGAATTTCGGGTATTTCGGGGTCCAGTAGACCCCGTTGACGATGGCCGTGAGATAAGGGATGACCTCCTCGACCACCGACCTGTAATTTTCCGGATTCGTATAATAATCCTGGAGGTCGAAGGGCTTGGCCGGGTCGACGGGCCTGACCATGTCCTCTTCCTTGAAAACGGCTTTGTAGAGCGTCCGGGGCGCCTCTCCCCTGCCCTCGAAGAGCTTCGGGATGTCGGCCGGCCTGACCGCTTCCACGGGCAGGATGTCGAAGATCTCCTGGGCGCCCTGGGAAACGTGGCCGTACCCGAAGAACCCGAAGACGACGGGGCCGAGCGCATTGGGCAGCCCTTCCCGGATGACCTTCCAGGCCAGCTTCCCGACGGCCTCCTTGGCATCGACCAGGCTCCTATATTGGTGGGTCGGCTGGAGGATGGTGAAGGGGTTGGCCATGCCTTCGGCATCGAGGCGGCGGCCGAGCGCCCAGAGGGTGTCGACCATCCCGGCGTGCCCGGCGTAATTGCCGAAATAAAGGACCCTAAGGCCCTTCTCGTCGATCATCTTCTCGTAGTCGATGAGGGAACAGCCGAGGTCCATCATCCGCTTGAGCATGGGCATGTTCTGGCTCTGGCCCTTGGCGGTGTGGGAGAAGAAAACGTAGACCTTGTCCTTTTCGATGAGCTCGAGGGGAATCTCCTTGAGGGCGAGGACGATGGCGCACGGGGACAGCCCCTCCTCGACCGGGATCCCGGCCAAGCGGTAGTCCGCGTCGTTGAAGACCCGGATCTCCGAGGGTTGGATACTGATCTCGACGGGGTGCTTGTCGACAAGCTCCCGGACGTGAGACGGGATCAACGGGACCCGCTTCTCCCACCTGTTGATGTCCTCTCTGCGGATGCCGATTTTTGTGGTCATGATAATTGCCTTAACAAGAGAATAATAGGGCAAATTATGTCACAATCGCTCGCGGCGTTCAACCTCGCCCCGGAGGGACAGTCCCCACAGGGGACCTGTGGGGACTGTCCCTCTTTAAGGGTTGACGGCCGAAGGACGAATCACTAAGATGAGCGGAGATGATCCGGTTTCATAACACCCTGAGCGGCAAGGTCGAGGCGTTCGAGCCGATCGAGCCCGGCTCAGTCAAGCTCTACACCTGCGGGCCGACGGTCTACGACTTCCCCCATATCGGCAACTGGCGGGCCTACGTCTTCGAGGACCTGCTCAAGCGCTTCCTCATGTTCTCCGGTTACAAGGTCACCCACGTGATGAACCTGACCGACGTTGATGACAAGACGATCCGCGGCGCCAACGCCAAGGGCGTCGGCCTCGAGGAATACACCCGGCCGTTCATCGAAGCCTTCGACCGGGAGCGCGACATCCTGAATATTCTCCCCGCCGATCATTATCCCAGGGCGACCGGGCACATCCGGGAAATGGTCGAGATCATCAAAGTCCTCCTCGAAAAAGGCTTCGCCTACAGAAAGGACGGGTCGATCTACTTCGCCATCGCCAAGTTCCCCGGCTACGGCCGCCTGTCCAAGATCAATCTCGACGACCTCCGGCCCGGGAGCCGCGGCGACGCCGACGAATACGAGAAGGAAAGCGTCCACGACTTCGCCTTGTGGAAGGCGCCCAAGGAGGGCGAACCCGTCTGGGAGACCGAGATCGGGCCCGGCCGGCCGGGCTGGCACATCGAATGTTCGGCCATGAGCTCCAAGTACCTCGGCCGGACGTTCGACATCCATTGCGGAGGGGTGGACAACATCTTCCCCCACCACGAGAACGAGATCGCCCAATCCGAAGCGGCCAACGGCGTCAAGTTCGTCAACTTCTGGCTGCACTGCCATCACCTTATCGTCGACGGCGAAAAGATGGCCAAGTCCAAGGGCAATTTCTATACACTCGGCGACGTCCTGAAACGGGGCTACGACCCGTACGAGGTCCGTTTTCTCCTCCTTTCCACCCACTATCGAAAGATGCTCAACTTCACCTTGGACGCTTTGGAACAAGCCCGGTCGAGTCGCAATAGGATCCGCGATTTTCTTGTCGACCTCCGGGGCGTGCAGCGCGACGGCCCCCCGAGTCCCGAGGTTACCGGGTTGATCGAGACCGCCCGTTCCGGCTTCTCCGCTGGCCTCGAGGACGACCTCAACATCGCCGAATCTCTCGCAGCCCTTTTTGGCCTGATTTCAAAAGCGAACACGCTCATTGCCAATCGACAAATTACGGCAAAAAACGCAGCGGAGCTGACCGCATTCTTTAAAGCCATCGATAGCGTTTTGGGTATCGAGCCCACATCAGTCACGCTCAGAGTCGATTCGGGGCACCAGGAGCAGAAAGTTCCGGAAGTTGTTCTCGTCACCGAAGAGGTCATAGTTAAGTTGGAACAAACCAAACGAATCGATGTAAGCGAAAGCCTAAAGCCTGATATCCAAAAAAAGATCGAAGCCCGGCAGAAGGCTCGGGCGGACAAGGATTTCGCCCGGGCCGACCAGATCCGCGACGAGCTGCTGCGGGAAGGCATCCTCCTCGAGGACACCAAGGACGGCATCCGCTGGAAAAAAATCGTCCCCCCGCGGACCTGAGTTATCGAAGGAGTCGTTCAAGGACCGTGACGGACGGCAAGCGCAGCACTCAGGCCCTGGGTCTTCGGGGCGAAGAGATCGCCTGCGCCTATCTGGAGAAGAAAAAATACGCCATCGTCACTCGGCGCTTCCGCATGTTCCGCGGCGAGATCGACATCATCGCCCGGGACGGCCCGACGCTTGTCTTCGTCGAAGTGAAGGCTCGGGCCGACGAGTCGTTCGGCCGTCCGGAGGAAGCGGTGACCCCCGGCAAACAGAGGCAGATCCGGAAGATCGCCCGGGGCTACTTGGTGGAGAACCCCCTCGGCGACGCCGCCTGCCGTTTCGACGTCATCTCCATCCTGTTCGGTGACGGGAACGGCTATCGGCTCGAGCACTTCGTCGACGCTTTCTGAGGCCGACGCCTCCGGGAACACCGCGTCTAGAACGCGTAGACGAACCCGAGGCGCAGGTTCCTCCCCGGTTCGACCATGGCCTCGGAATCCGCCCTGGCGACGAAGGCCGCGTTGAAAATGTTTCCGAGTGTGACATAGAAATTCAAGCCGTGCCAGAGATAGGTCGCTTTGAGGTTGACGAGTTCCGATGAGGCGACATCGATCTCCGCCGGTCCCGGATTGGATTTGGCTAGGCGGAATGTCGCGTTGAGCTCCGCCGACCACTTCCCCTTCCAAACCCTCGTCCCCGTGTAGATCTGGAAGGGGGGGATGTCGTTCAGGGGGACGCCGGTCTCCACGCTCCTGCCGCGGATCGCAGCGACGTTCCCGAAGACCTTCCAGCCGGGAAGGAGAAACGCCTCGGCCTCGAACTCGAGTCCCTGCAGCCGGCCCTTTTCGATGTTACCGTAGGTATATGTCGAAGGGTCGAGCCGATAGCGCTCGATCATGTCGTCGATCTGATAGCGGAAGGCGTAGAGTCCGAAGAAATGACGCCGGCCGAGGAGTTTCAGCCCGCCGTCGAGATTGAGGCTGCTCTCGGGCCGAAGGTCCAGGTTTCCAACGATGAAGCCGCGGCCGCTGATCCCGGTGTAGAAGCGTTCGTTGATGCTGGCCAGGCGGTAGGCCCTGGACAGGTTGACGAAAGCCATCAGGTTTTCCGCGAGCTTGTAGGAGACGGCTAGGAAGCCGGCCGCCTGCCCCTCCTTGGTGACGATAGGCGACTCTTCTCCCCGGGGCAGGGCCTTCATCTGGAGGAAATCGTAGCGCACGCCCCCCAGGATATCCAGCCGCTTGATCCCCGAATAATCCGCGGACAGGAAGAAACCGAGGTCGTCCCGGCTGCCGTCGACGTATGGATATTCCTCGACGACCTCGGTCACGCCGCCGAATTCGTCGAAGGACGTGTATTTGTTGTAAGCGTCGGCCGTGCCCCGCCCGAAGTAATCGACGCCGCCCTCGAGCCTGAAGGAGGGCACGATCCTCTTGGCGTAGGACAGCTGAGCCCCGAACTCGGCGCTGTCGGTCTTGGCGAATGATTCCTTGGTCAGAAAACCGCTGTACGTGTCGGTCAAGGTTTCCAAGAAATTGGGGTTGACGAAGGCGTGGAAGAGGACTTCCCCGTCTTTCCCGACGTTCTTTTCTTTCCAGTGGAACTGGAGGAGATTCTGGTTTTCCCGGGGATACCAAGTCGGTTTGGTCGCTGCCGTGGTATTCGGCTTGCCGATGTCCGTCCCCCGGGCCCCGAGGAATCCAATGTCGATCTCCCTTTTCTCCGTGCGGTGGGCGATCTTGGCGAGAAGGCTTCCCTGGGTGTATTGGGACTGGAGGACCTTCGTCCCGCCCGGCGCCCGGTATTCGTCGGCGTCTGCGTACTGGAAAGAAAGGGAGAACGCCCACAACTTGGCTGAACCCTCCAGCGACAAGCCGAGTCCCATCTCTCCGTTGACCGTGGCGTATCCCGTAAGGAGGCGGCCGTGGATACCGCCATCGAAGCGGGGGCTCCGGGTCATGACGTGGATGACTCCGCCTATGGCGTCCGAGCCGTAGAAGACCGACGAGGCGCTTCGGAGGACCTCGATCCGTTCGATGTCCTCCGGGCTGACGAAAGAGCCGTTGGGGCCGGTCCGGCGGTCGCTTTCGAGCCGGGCGCCGTCGATGAGATAGAGGACCCTGCGGCGGGCCAGCCCCCGTATGGACGGGACGAGCGAGAATCCGGCCGAGCCGAGAGCCCCCACGCCCGGGATGTCCTGCAGGGCCTCGGTGAGGTTGGGGGCCATCTTCTCAGACAGCGCTTCACCCGATATGACGGTACTGGCCGCCGGGACTTTGAAAGAAGGCTCGGGATATCGCAGCGCCGTGACGACGATTTCCTCGTTCTGCTTGATCAGCGGGACGAGGACGAGCAGGAGCTTCTTGCCGAGGGCTTTGCGCTCGATCAGGAATTCGCGCTCGTAGTAATCGGGGTGAACGACCTCGAGCCGGATACGGTCCGATTCCGGAAGGTCCAGGAAGAACTTGCCCTCGGCGTCGGTTTCGGTCTTGGCCCCGCTCTCCCGATGGAGGACGACGGCCGCGCCGACCGGATTCTGGCCGGGACTGACCACTGTCCCCCGGATCTCCATGGCCTGAGCCGCGATACCTAGCAAAGCACATCCGACGAGGATGGCAACCGTCTTTATATTCATGCAAAGCTCTCCTCTTTCCATTTTAGACGCGCGAGAGCGCCGGATTCTTCCATGCGTGCGGTCCGATCTCTCGACAATGGACCCTTCAGCATGTCCAGGTCGGCAATCTCCGGCCGTCAAGAGTGCCTGCGCTTCTGCGCGATCACCCGCGCGGGGTCGGAGGATGACAAAGCCAGTTCCCTGATAGTCTTGCCCAAGATGGGATGGCGGATTTCGGGAGCGATCTCACACAAAGGAACCAGGACGAAATTCCTTTGGGCCAGCCGCGGATGCGGGATGACCAAGTCCCGGGTGTCCAGAACGGTGTCGCCGGCGAAAAGGATGTCGATATCGATCGTCCGCGGCCCCTTGTCGGCCCTGGGGACGCGCTTCATTATTTTTTCGACCGATTTCGCGAGGCAGAGCAAGGCCGGCGGGTCGAGGGCGGAGCGGATTTCGAGGGCTTGGTTCAAGAACCAAGGCTGGTCGAGGTTGTCGACGGGTTCCGTCAGGTAGATGGCAGACGCCGCCAGGACTTCCACTCCGCTCTCGCGGAGGAGCCGCCCGGCCCGGGCCAAGTTTCTTGTCTTGTTTCCCAGGTTGCTGCCAAGGCTCAGAAAATAGATCATGCTCTCCCCTATTTTACCCCAACCGCTCCGCCGCGCAACTCGGGCGCCGGCGCCAAGGCCTCCGCCGCATTGCCTGACCGGCCGGGATTGAATATAATGGGCCGGCCATGACAATCGACGACATCCTCAAAACCAGGTTGAACGGGTTGGGGCACTGGATCGGCAATACGCCCCTTCTGGCCATCGACTTCAGCTTCGATGGCGAGAAGCGCGTCCTCTACGCCAAGTCCGAGAACATCAACATGACAGGAAGCATTAAGGACCGGATGGCCTATCACATCCTCCGGCGCGGCTACGAGAGGGGCACCCTTAAGCCGGGAGCGACGATCATCGAGGCGACGAGCGGCAACACCGGCATCGCTTTCTCCGCTATTGGCCGCGCCCTCGGGCATCCCGTGACCATATTCATCCCCGACTGGATGAGCCAGGAACGGAAAGACCTCATCCGCAGCCTCGGGGCCAAGGTGCGCCTCGTATCCCATGAGGAGGGCGGCTTCCTCGGCAGTATCAGGCTCTCCGAGGAATACGCCTCTTCCCTGGAGAGCTCGTTCCTCCCTCGCCAGTTTTCCAACGAGGATAACGTCGACGCCCATTTCCGGACGACCGGACCCGAGATCTGGTGGCAGCTCCGCTGGCAGAACCTCCGGCCCGACGCCTTCATCGCCGGCGTCGGCACGGGCGGGACCATCATGGGGGCGGGCGGCTTCTTGAAACTCAAGAACCCCGCGGTCAAACTCTATCCCCTCGAGCCATCGAACTCACCGACCATGTCCACCGGCCACAAGGTCGGCAAGCACCGAATCCAAGGCATTTCCGACGAGTTCATCCCGCCGATCGTGGACCTCACCAAGCTCGATAAGGTCGTCGCCGTTGACGACGGGGATTCCATCATCATGGCCCAGAAGCTCGCAGCCGAGGTCGGCGTCGCCGTCGGCATCTCCTCCGGCGCGAACTTCCTGGGCGCCCTGATGGTCCAGAACGAGCTCGGCCGCAACGCTGTTGTCGTCACCGTCCTCTCGGACGACAACAAGAAATACCTGAGCACGGACCTGCTCCGGGAGGAGCCGGTCAAGCACGGCTTCCTCAGCCCGCGGGTCAGGCTCCACGGCTTCCGGGCCTTCAAGCGGGTCTGTCAGACCTGCTGCGACCCGGACACCTGCCTGGCCGACCATCCCGAGGGTATCCCCATGGAGGAATTGGCGATGGCCCCCTGCCCCTGGCGTTATCCGGGGAAGCCACTCTGAAATTCGCGGAGTCCGAGCCGCCCCAACCTGCGGGGAAAAATCCCTCGCTCAAGCAACCGGCAGGAGGACCGAAACCGTCGTCCCCTCGCCGAGCCGGCTCTTGATGGAGACCGTTCCCTGGTGGGCTAGGACGATGTGTTTGACGATGGACAAGCCGAGGCCCGTGCCGCCGAGCTTCTTCGACCGGGACTTGTCGACGACATAGAACCGCTCGAAAATGTGGGGCAGGTGGACGGCGTCGATGCCGATGCCCGTGTCCTCGACCTCGATAAGTACGCGCCCCTCCTTTGCGGTCAGGCGGACGGTCACGGATCCCTTGTCCGTATAGTTCACGGCGTTGTCGACCAGGTTGAGGATCAGGCCTTCGACTTGGAGAGAATCGGCCTGTATCGCGGGCAGGTCCTCGGCGGCGTCCAGCGCGATGGTCAGACCTTTCTCCTGAGCACGCTTTTCGAAGATTTTGAGGATGTTTTCGGCAAGCGGCCGGACCTGGACCTCGCTTTTCTCGATCCTCATCCCCCGCGCTTCGAGCCGGGACAGGACGAGGAGATCCTCGACGATGGCGATCATCCGGTCGGTGTTCCGTTGGATAATCTCGAGGTAGGGACGATTCTCGTCACCGGCCTGGCGCTCCATCATGGTCTCGACGAAGCCCTTGATCGCGGTCAGGGGCGTCTTGAGCTCGTGAGAGACGTTGACGACGAAGTCCTTCTTGGTCTTCTCGAGGGCCCGGAACTCGGTGATGTCGTGGAGCGTCAAGACCAGGCGGTCGCTCGCGGCGAGGCGGGCGACGCTGCAGAGGCAGGCCCGCTCGCCGATCGCCGCCTCCTCGGACGCGTCGGCACCGGTCTCCCGGACCTTGCGTACGATGTCCGCGAGACTCGAGCTGCGCACGACTTCCCAGAAATGCCGCCCGTCCGGAGCGTCGTTCCTGACGATCCGGCGAAAGGCCGCATTGCACAGGACGATGCGGCCGTCCCCGTCGAGCACGCACAGGCCCTCGCGGATGGAGGCCAGGATGCCGCTGATCTCCTCGTTCTGTACCCGGATCTCCTCGAACATGGCCTTGAGCTTCCCGGTCATGGCATTGAAGCTCCGGGCGAAACCCCGGAACTCCCCGCTTCGCCGCGTCGAGACGGTGACGTCGAAATCCCCGGCCGACACCCGCGCCGAGGCGTCGATGACCTCGCGGACGGGCGCGGACACCGACCGGGTGAGGAAGAAGGCCAGGACCAGGGCGACGAGGGTCGCCAAGCCGACGTCTTTCAACAGGTCGGCGCGCACGGAGTCCAGGAGAGCTTCGAGGTCCTTCATGAACAGGCTCAAGCGGAGGGCCCCGATGACCCGGCCGCCCGCCGTGAGCGGGATGCTCATGTACAGCATCTCCGCTTTGAGGGTCGAGCTGAAGCGGATGGACATGCGTTTTTCGCCGTGGAGGGACGCCTGGATCTCCGGCCTGTAGAAGTGGTTCTCCATGTCCCAGGCTTCCTTCTCCGAGTCGGCCAGGACCTCCCCGTCCGCATCGATGACCGTGACCCTCGTCCCCGTCTTCCGGCCGAAGGAGGCCACGAGCCCGGCCAGGTCCTCGGTCCCCGAGCCGGTGAGGCGGGAGATTACCTGGCCCTCCATGAGAAGGGCCAGGTGCTCCAGGCCGGCCGCGCGCTCCGCGATGTAGTGCTTCCGTATCAGCGGCAGGGCGAAGACCATGACCGCCGCGGCCAGCAGGACGATGACCGCCGCGTAGCCCGAGAAGATCCTGATGAAAAGCGTTTTTTTCATTCTTCGAGCTTGTACCCCACGCCGCGGATATTCTTGATCAGGGAGGCCGACGCGCCCAGCTTCTCCCGCAGGTTGCGGATATGGACGTCGACGGTCCGGTCGACGACGGCCTTCTCGGTGCCCCAGAGGAAATCGAGGATCTGGTCGCGGGTGAAAACCCTTCCCCGGCGCGAGGCCAGGAGCTGAAGGATTTTGAATTCCGTCGCCGTCAGCTCGACCTTTGCCCCCTCCGCCGTGACTTCGAACTTGTCAAGGTCGATGACCAGCGTGCCCACGGTGATCCGTCGCGCCGCCTCTCCCCCGCCGGGCCTCCGGAGGACGGCATGGATCCGGGCCACGAGCTCCTTGACGGAAAAGGGCTTGGTCATGTAATCGTCGGCGCCGAGCTCGAGCCCGACGACCTTGTCCGTTTCGTCACCGCGGGCCGTCAGCATGATGATGGGGATGGACGCAAGACCATCGGATTTCCGGATCTGCCGGCAGACCTCGAGTCCATCGGTGTCCGGGAGCATCAGGTCGAGCAGGATAAGGCTCGGCTTTTCATGGGCCAGATAGCGGTACAAGTCCTCCGCTTCTTGGAAGCCCTCGAACCGGTAACCGGCCATTTGAAGATTGACCTTCAGGAGCTCGAGGATATCGGCCTCGTCGTCGAGAGCGGCGATCACAGGAGACATCCTTCCCCTCTCTTCTCGCATGATGAGGTATTATAATGAAAAGCCATCCGTTTGACACCCTTTTTTTGTCCTCCCGGCCTTTATCATATCTTAACATTCGTTGCCCTCCTCTCCCTCCACGCCCGCGTCTCTCCCTGAGGCCGTTTGCGGACTCCTCGACGACCCGGGACTCGAAGGTCGGAGGCATCGACTTGCCCCGGGTGCCCCCCGGGGATATAATGAGAAAAAACGCGCGGAGGGACGCACCATGAGCAAACTCATTCTGGCTCTTTGTATCCTGGTCCTGGGCCTGGCCGGAATCGCCTCGGCTCGGCAGAAATTCAAGAAAGATGTCATCCCGACATCGAAGGGCGACCTCGAGATCACCTTCCTCGGGCACGGGACCCTGATGATGACCTTCGAGGGCAAGACGATCCATGTCGACCCCTACGGTGAAGTCGCCGACTACGGCACGCTCCCCAAGGCCGATCTCGTCCTCGTCACCCACGACCATTTCGACCACCTCGACCCGAAGGCCTTGCAGGCCATCCTCAAGCCGGACACCCTGGTCGTGGGCTCCAAGGCCTGCTCCGGGAAACTGCCGAACGCCCTCATCCTGGCCAACGGCGATTCCCGGACCGTCCTCGGTCTCGCCATCGAGGCCGTCCCGGCCTACAACATCGCCCACAAGATGCCGGACGGAAACCCCTTCCACCCCAAGGGGAGCGGCAACGGCTACGTCATCGCCTTCGGAGACAAGCGGGTCTATATCGCCGGAGACACCGAGAATACGCCGGAGATGAAGGCCTTGAAAGCGATCGACGTCGCCTTCCTCCCGATGAACCTCCCTTACACCATGACGCCCGAGATGGTGGCCGATGCGGCCCGCGCCTTTCGCCCAAGGGTCCTTTATCCCTACCACTATGGGGAAACGGACACGTCGATATTGGTTAAACTCCTTAAGGAAGAAAAGGACATCGAGGTTCGGATCCGGAAACTCAGCTGACAAGGCCGGCAGCGGACAAGCCGGACGGGAGACCCGGGCGCGTTATTCGCCCCCGGTGCAGGTCTTGAGCCGCGCCTCCCGCCCCTCTTCGGCGTGGTGCTTGATGGTCTTGCCCCGGACCATGTAGATGACGTCCTCGCCGATGTTGGTGGCGTGGTCGGCGATCCGCTCCAGGTGCCGCCCGACGAGGATCAGGTCGACGGCCCGGGCGATGGTTCCCGCGTCCTGCATCATGTAGGTCAGGAGCTCCCGGAAGACCTGGTCGTTCAGCTCGTCCACCCGGTCGTCCCGCTCGCAGACGTCCTTGGCCAGCTTGTCGTCGCCGTTGATAAAGGCGTTGAGGGCGTCCCGGACCATCTCCTGGGCCATCTCGGCCATCCGGGGGATATCGATGAGCGGCTTGAGCTGGGGGTGCTTGAGAAGGTCCATGGTCCGCTCGGCGATGTTGACGGCCAGGTCGCCGATCCGTTCCAGGTCGCTGCCGATCCTCATGGCCGAGGTGATGAAGCGGAGGTCGGTGGCCATGGGCTGCCGGAGCGCCAGGAGACGCATGGCCATCTCGTCGATCTCGATGTCGAGGAGGTTGATGGCCTCCTCCCGTTCGAGGACCCGGCAGGCGAGATTTTCCTCGCGGTCCTTGAGGCCGCGGATGGCCAGGGCGATTTGTTCTTCGGCCCTCGCGGCCATCTCCAGAAGCTTCTCCTTGAGTAGCTTCAGCTCTTCGTCGAACGGGCGTTCAATTTTGGACATGGTGTCTCCTCCGGCCGTCGGGACGGCCCCGCGTTATCCGAACCGCCCCGTGATGTAGTCTTCCGTGAGCTTGTTCGCCGGGTTCGTGAAGATCTTCTCCGTGATGTCGAACTCGACGAGTTCCCCGAGCATCATGAAGGCGGTATAGTCGGATACGCGGGCCGCCTGCTGCATGTTGTGCGTCACAATGACGACAGTGTAGCTTTTTTCGAGGGTTTCAATCAAGTCCTCGACCTTGGCGGTGGCGATGGGGTCGATGGCCGAGCACGGCTCGTCGAAGAGGATGACTTCGGGCTCGACGGCCAAAGCCCGGGCGATGCAGAGCCTCTGCTGCTGCCCTCCCGACAGGGCGAAAGCGTTCTCGTCCAGCCGGTCCTTGACCTCATCCCAGAGCGCTGACCCCCTGAGGCTCTTCTCGACGACCTCCTCGAGCTTCTTCTTGTTCTTCATCCCGTTGATCCGGAGGCCGTAGGCGATGTTGTCATAGATCGATTTCGGGAACGGGTTGGGCTTCTGGAAGACCATGCCCACCCGCTGCCTCAGCTCGACGACATCGACGTCGGGGGCGTGGATATCGTGTCCGTCGAGGAGGATCGTCCCCTCGAGTCGAGTCCCGGGAATGACGTCGTTCATCCGGTTGAGGGTCCGGATGAAAGTCGACTTCCCGCACCCCGAAGGTCCGATGATGGCCGTCACCCGGTTCCTGTGACAGGAGATGCTAACGCGCTTCAGGGCCCGGCTCTTTCCGTAGTAGAAATCGAGGTCTTTCGTTTCGATCTTGGCGACGCTTGTCTCGGGGCTCATCTTCGCTTCCTTCTCATCCTGTAGCGCAGGACCACGGCCGTCATGTTCAGCCCCAGGATGAGGACGATCAGGGCGAGGGCGGTGCCGTAGGCCAGGGGCCTGACCTGCTCGATGGCGTGGTGTTGAGTGGCCATGATGTAGAGATGGTAGGGCAGGGCCATGAACTGGTCGCCCAGGGATTTCGGCAGGTACGGCAAGTAGAAGGCCGCTCCCGTGAACATGATCGGCGCCGTCTCCCCCGCCGCCCGGGCCAGGCCGAGGACGGTCCCGGTCAGCATGCCGGGGACGGCGTACGGCAGGACGTTGGTCCGGATGGACTGCCACTTCGTCGCCCCCAAGGCCAGAGCGCCTTCCCGGTACGAATCGGGGACCGTCTTTAGGGCCTCCTCGCTGGCCGTGATCGTCCAGGGCAGGGTCATCAACCCCAGGGTCAGCCCGGCCGAGAGGATCGACGTGCCGAAGCGCAGGATGTTGACGAAGAGGATGACCCCGAACAGACCGTAGACGATGGACGGGACGCCCGAGAGGTTCCTGATGGACAGCCGGATTAGTCGCGTCAGCCGCGTCTGCCGGGCGTACTCGTGGAGATAGATGGCGGCCCCCATCCCCAGCGGGACGGCCAAGACCGCGGTGATGACGGTGACCAGGAACGTCCCGACGATGGCCGGGAAGATCCCCCCCTCGGTCATGCCCCGCCTCGGGGCTTGACTCAGGAATTCCCACGAGATCGCCCCTCCCCCCTTTTTCCCGATGTCGAAGAGGAATAGGAGGAGGACGGCGAGGACGAGGCCCATCGCCGCGCGGAGCGCAAAAAAGCCGACCGCCTGGACGATCTTTTTCTTCGTCGACTTCCTCATCGCTCCCTCTCCTGGTATTTCCGGAGGACGACGTCGGCGGCCAGGTTGACGGCGAAGGTCATGATGAAGAGCACGAGCCCGATGGCGAAGAGGGCGTAGTAGTGGGTCGTATAATACGGGACCTCGCCGAGCTCGATGGCGATATTGGCCGTCATGGTCCGGACCGAGTCCAGGAAGCCGTGCGGGAAAGACCTGGCGTTGCCCGTGGCCATGAGCACGGTCATGGTCTCGCCTATGGCCCTCCCCATGCCCAGCATGGAGGCGGCGATGATCCCCGAAAGAGAAGCCGGGAGCTTGACCCGGACGAGGGTCTGCCAGCGCGAGGCCCCCAGGGCCAGGGAGGCTTCGCCATAGGCCGCGGGGACGGCGCTCAGCGAATCTTCGGAGATGCTGATGATCGTCGGCAGGGCCATGATGGCCAACAGGAAGCTCCCGTTGACGGCGTTCAGGCCGTGGCCTGTATGGAAGATTTTTGCGATCACGGGTCCGAAGAGAACGATGCCCAGGAAGCCGACGACGACGGAGGGGATACCGGCCAGGATTTCGATGACCGGCTTGAGGATTTCCCGAACCCGCCAGTGGGCGACGTCCGAGAGGTAGGCGGCGACCCCGATCCCGATGGGGACGGCCAGGAGGAGCGCCCCACCCGTGACCATGAGGGTACTCATGACCATGGCCAGGATGCCGTATTCGGCCTTCTCCGGCGAGGTCGGGTCCCAGGTGGTTTTCAGGAGGAATTCGGAGGCCTTGATCTCACGAAAGGCGGGGATGGCAGTGTAAAGGAGCGTGGCGAATATCCCGATGAGGACCAGGACGGCCAAGATCCCGCAGGTGAAGAAGAAGGCCCTGATAGCGGCTTCTTTGACGTTCGCCCATTTCTTTTTTCGCATCGCCCGGCCAAGGCCTTCTTCACCAGCGGAATCTACGCTATTCCGGGAAAGGGGTCGATCACCTGATGTTCTTCTCGTTCTGGGCCTTGTGATCGGCACCGATGGCGAAGAAGCCTTCGCGCTCCACGATCGCCTGGCCTTCGGGGCCGCTGATCCAGCTCAGGAACCCGGCGACCTCGGCCTTGGGCTTGCCGTTCGTGGCCATGTACAAAGGCCGGGCGATCGGGTAGTTGCCGGAATCGACGGCGGTCTTGTCGGTGGGCAGGAAGGAAGGGGCGCCCGGCGTCTTGGAGATCTTGAGGATCTTGAGGCCCTTGCGGACCTGGCCGGTCTGGTCGAAGAGGTAGCCGACTCCGACGTAGCCGACCGCGCCCTCGTCCTGGAGGAGGCCCTCGATGATCTGGGCGTTGCCGTTCATTTCCTTCATGTCGGTCGAGTAGTTCTTGTTGCCCAGGACGAACTCCTGCATGAAGCCGTAAGTTCCGGAGTTGGACTGGCGGCCGTAGAGAGAGACGGCCTTCTCGGACCCGCCGACGGCCTTCCAGCTCTTGACTTCGCCGCGGTAGAGGGCGCCGACCTGGGTTATGGTCAGCTGCTCGATAGGATTCTTCTCGTTGACGACGATGCTCAGCCCGTCGACGGCTATGACGAAGAAGCGAGGCTTGACGCCCTTTTCCCAGGCCTGGTCGATCTCCTTCTGCTTCCATTCGCGGGAGCTGTTGGCGACGTCGCAGGTCTGGTTGATGAGGCCGGAGATGCCCGTGCCCGAGCCGCCGCCGAGGACGGCGATGGCCGCGCCGGGGGTCTTGCCCATGTACTCCTCGGCCAGGATCTGGACGAGGTTGACCATAGTGTCGGAGCCCTTGACCTGGATCATCTTCCCCCTTTGGGCGGCGGTCAGACCGCCGATGCCGAGGAGGAGCCCCATGGTCACAAGAGTTGTCGTGATGATTCTTTTCATATCTTTTCTCCTTTGTTACGGAAGTTCACGATCTCCGGAATCGCCCCGTTAGAACGACAGGAAGAACGTCAGGTTGAAGACGATGTCGCTGTTCTTCGTCGCGTTGGCGTTATAGCGGACTCCGTTGGTGTAGTTGTAGATCCAGATATTCGGCTGGAGCTTCCAGCTAGCGTGATAGGGGGCCCACTCGAAGCCGGCGATGACCAGGCTCATGTCGAGGTCCCGGTCGAGGCTGTTCGGCATGTAGCGGTCGTACCGGGCGAACAGGGAGAGCTTGTCGGGCTTGACGATGTAGCGGCCGAAGGCCGACCAGCCGCCCATGTCATATTTTTCACCCGCCGTCTGATTGAGGTCGTGCTTAAACGTGAACCATTCCGCGCCGATGACGAGGTTCTTGACCATCTCGAAGAAGCCGTCGATCTTATAGGTTTGGGCCACGGGCTTGGTCTCAGCGGGGATGGACGCGATGGGAAGCTTCTGCTCAGAATCGTAGTAGCCGACGATCGAAAAACCGGCGACCGGAGTGAACTGGGCCTGGAGCTGGAGCTTCTTGAACTTGTCGTTTTCGGCATGGGTATAATGCGTGCCGTTATAGATACCCGCCGCCACTCGGAACTGCTTGGCGAAGGAGTACTTCAGGGTCGCGCCGATGTCGGCGCTTGTCGACAGGATGTCTTTCTTGGTGATGTCCTTGTAGCCGTCCGTGATGGTCTTGGCGACACTGCGGAGCCCCCAGCGTTCCTCGGCCGGTTTGAAGGTCAGGGTCTCGATCATGCCGACATTCAGGACCATCTTGGGGATAAGGAAGTTCGAATACTCGAGGTAAAGGTGCTTCATGAAGGAGCTAAGCTTGTCGTCCTTGCTCGTGGAAACACCCGTCACTGGCGAGCCCGTCAGGGTGACGCCGGTGACGTTGGCCGTGTTATCGGCGTCCAGGCGGAAGCGGAACTTCAGGTTGTCGTTGATCTTGTTCTCGTAGGTGAAATAAGCCCGGCGGAACACGAACTGGTTGCTGAGGTAGGCCGTCGTCGGGCTGCTGGGCTTGAGCGTGACGGGTCCGGCGTTGCTCAGGAAATACCTGTAATCAAGGTAGATCGTGGTCGAAAAAGTCTGAGGTGGCGGGGTCGTCGTCTGGGCCAGCAGGCTCGCCAAGGGCAGGACCAGGGCGCCGAGGACGAGGGCTAGGGTACGCTTCTGTTTTTTGCTCATTCTTTTCTCTCCTTTCTCGATCTTCATTTGTTCTCTTTTCGCCATGAATCGGTGCACCTTGACCTCCCTGGACTTGGCTTCTGGGGAGGGAACACGCCTAGTGTCCGCGCATAATATAAAGCGGAAGAATCAAGAAACGATTAAGGATGGGACAAATTTGGGTTAATTAGAGGGAGCCCTGGGAAAGAGGTTTTCGCCGGCTGCCGATTCTCAGGCAGGTGGCGGGAGTCCCCGTGCACGTGTAGGGCTTGTGCACGGAAGGGGCAAAAAGAAAAAATTGGCTCCTCGGGCAGGACTCGAACCTGCAACCTAGTGGTTACAAGCGCCCCAAAATTTCTTCTGGGCTTGGACTATCTCTTCACCCGTCCCGTGATAAGGGCTGAGGGTGCCGGGCGCTTCCCCCGGAGGAGTTCCTCCGGAGTACGAGCGATGCTCTAGTCTCTGCACCTTCCCTATCCCGCCGGGATAAGGCTTGGCTCAGGATTACCTTTCTCCGCTTCCGCGAAGGGAAGGCTTCCCTGAATTCACCCGGTTTTTCAACCACGATTTCTCGTGGAAGCTGCGTTGACACAGCCACCCGCTCTGCCGATTGAGCTACCGAGGAGCAGGCCGATTTACTTTAGCAAAAAGAGGCCGAAAAGGCAAGAGGGACAGTCCCCTGCGGGGACAGTCCCTAGAACCGGTAGCTGGCCTGCTTAGCCATTTTGCGGTAGTCGTCGCCCCCCATCTCGACGACCTTGCACATCTCGTAGATCCGGGAGCGGAGCCGGACGCCGATGCGGTCGATGAGCGATTCTCCCCCTTTTTTGTAAAAGGAATCGCGCTTATCTTCTTCGTCCTCGGTGTCGGGATAGTTCGTCGTGAACAGGGTCATCTTCTTGTGGTTGTAGCGGTGGTTGATGATGTAGAAGACCGTCTCCTCGACCCAGGCCGACGTCCTCTTCGCCCCGAGCTCGTCGAGAACAAGGACCTCGGACTGGAAGACGGGGGCGATGACGTCCGATTCGGAAAGGGTCGACTCGGGCGTGAAGGTGCTCTGGATCTCCCGGATGAGGTCCCGGAAGTCGTAGAAGATGCAAGAGGCGTCCTTCGTCCGCATGAGCTCCTGGATGATGGCCGCGGCCAGGTGCGTCTTCCCCACCCCGCAGGGGCCGATGAAGACGAGCCCGACGTCCTGGGCCGGGTAGTTCTTGACGAACTGCCGGGAGATCTTCAGGGCGTCCCGGTGGGAGTCGTTGTGGACCTCGAAATTGTCCAGTCGGCAGGCCTGGTAGCGCCGGGGGATGTTGGCCTGGTCGAGCAGGGACTGCTTCCAGCGGTCGGTGAAACAGCTGCAGCGCTTGGCGACCTGGGCCCGGCCGGAGTCCTCGAGGAGCCAGCCCGTCCCCTGGCACTTCTTACAAACCGTCTGTTCGCTCAATTGAGGTACCCTCTGAGGTGCTGGAGTTTGTGCGACCGGCCCAGTTTCCTCATGGCCTTCTGCTCGATCTGACGGATCCTCTCCCGAGTCAGCTTCAGCTTAAGGCCGATCTCCTGAAGAGTCAGCGGCCGGTCGTCTTCCAGCCCGAACCTCAATTTTAGCACAAGTGCCTCTTTTTCATCCAGTTCCCCCAGGATCTCGCGGATCTGCCGCTTGACGGAGGCCTGGATGATCTGGTATTCGACCGAGGGCGACGTTGGGTCGCTGACTCGTTCCTCGACCTCGAGGTCATCGTCGTTGACCTTGTCGCTCAGGGACAGGTTCCGCTCGCCGAGGAGCTCGAGATCTTCGATGTCCGTTACCGAGATACCTATGGCCTTGGCGACCTCCTCCCGGGTTGGGTCCCGGCCGAGTTCGACCTTGAGCTCGGCGGTCTTCTTTTTCATCTGGGAGATCTGGTCGGAAAGCTTCTGGGGGATGTTGAAGATGCGCGAGGACATTGTCAGGGCGTGGAGGATCGCCTGGCGGATCCACCAGACGGCATAGGAGATGAAGCGGACGTTGCGGGTCGGGTCGAACCGCTTGGCCGCCTCGATCAGCCCGATGTTGCCCTCGTCGATGAGGTCGAGCAGTCCCAGCCCCATGCCGCGGTATTTCTTGACGTAGGACACGACGAACTTGAGATTGGACTTGATGAGGGCCTGCAGGGCCTCTTCGTCGCCCTGGCGGATCCTCTCTCCGAGTTTCCTCTCCTCCGCCTCGGTAAGCGCCGGAAACTTCGCGATATCCTCCAGGTAGTGCTTAAGGCTCCTGGAATCGAAGAAATCCCGGTAATCCATGCTCAATCTTCCGTCGTTTTGACCTTGACGACGCCGCCCGGCCTGACGCTGACCAGGGCCCGTTTCTTCCTCTCGAACTCGTCCTCCTTGCCCTGGAAGAACTCGCGGCGGACGTACTCGAGGAACTGGTTGACCTCGGCCTCGATCTGCTCGATCTTCGTCCTCATGTTGAGGATGACCTCGACGCCGGCCAGGTTCACACCGAGGTCCCTGATGAGGTTGAGGATGATCTCCAGGCGCTTGAGATCCTCGGCCGAATAGAGCCGGGTGTTGCCCTCGCTCCGGGAGGGCGCAAGCAGGCCTTCCCGTTCGTAAAGCCGGAGTGTCTGGGGATGGATCTTGAACATCTCGGCGACGCTGCTGATATGGTAATACCGGCTGGGTCCCTCTTTGGTTGCCTTTCGTTCTTTTTTCATGTCAGTTCGTCCCCGTAGTGTCTCTCGGGTTGGGGCCCGATATTTGTTCCAACTCCTTCATCATTTCGCGGATCCTCTGGTTATCGAAGGGAGGCGGGACGATGTAAACCTCGGCGTACTCGTCCCCTCGGCCCTTCCTGCCGGCCAGGGGGGCTCCCTGCTCCTTAATGCGGAACTTCTGGCCGGACTTTGTCCCGGGCGGAATGCGGATGGTCGTCTTCCCCCAGAGAGTCGGGACCTCGATCTTTGCTCCCAGGGTGGCCTCGGGAACGGTGATCGGCATCCTGATGGAGATCGTCGCACCTTCCCGCTTGAAAAAAGCGTGGGGAGCGACTTCGATGACGATGAAAAGGTCCCCGGGGGGGCCGCCGTGGCGGCCGGCGTTGCCGCGGCCGGGGACGCGGACCTTGGAGCCGTTGTCGACGCCGGCCGGGATACGGACGGAGATCAGGTCGGATTTCGGGACCGCACTCTGTCCCCGGCAGGCCCGGCACTCCTCGCCCGGAGATTGCCCCGACCCGCTGCAGGCCTGGCAGACCCCGGAGAATTTCATGAAGCCGCGCTGGACGGTGCCGCGGCCGCTGCCGCCGCAGGCCGGGCAGGGCCGCTTGCGGCCTCCGGAAGCGCGGCCGTGACCGCCGCAGGTCTCGCAGGCGGCCAGCCGGTTGACCCGAATCCGGGTCTGGACGCCGTGGATGGCGTCCTCGAAGCCGATCTGCATCGTGTAATGGAGGTCCTCCCCCCGCTCCGGTCCGATGCCCGCCTGCTCGGCCCCGCGGCCGCCGCCGAAAAGGTCGAAAAAATCCCGGAACGTCGAAGACCCGGAGCCGGAAAAATCGAAGCCCTCGAACCCCGGGCCGCCGGGCCTTCCCGGACCCGCGCCCGGGGGCATGTCTCCGGCCCGGCCGAATTGGTCGTAATGAGCCCGCTTTTTGGGGTCGCTCAGGACCGCGTAAGCTTCCTGGATCTCCTTGAAGCGGGCCTCCGCCGTCTTGTCCCCGGGGTTGAGGTCGGGATGGTATTTCCGGGCCAGTTTACGGTAGGCCTTCTTGATGTCGGCAAGGGGCGCACCCTTGGCGACTCCCAGGACTTGATAATAGTCTTTCGCCATCACCGCACCTCGGACAGACGGGCCTTTTCCCGGCCCGGATGTATCCCGTCAGAGCCGCCGGGCCTAGCTCTTTTTGTCGTCGTCCACGACTTCGGCGTCGATGACTTCCTCGTCCTTAGCGCCGGAACCGTCTTTGTCCCGGCCGTTCCCTCCGGAAGCCTGCTGTTGCTGCTGCTGGCCGGGACCGCCGTCGGGACCGCCGCTCGGCTGCTGGCCGGCCTGCTGGTACATCATCTCCGTCAGCTTGTGGGAAGCCCGGGACAGGTCGGCGGCGGCCTTCCGGATCCGCTCCAGGTCGTCGCTCTCGATAGCCTGCTTGGTGTTGTCGATCTCTTTCTGGAGCCGGTCGGCTTCCTCGGCCGGGACCTTGTCCTTGTTCTCCCGCAGGAGCTTTTCGAGGCTGTAGACGAGCTGGTCGGCGTGGTTCTTGGCGTCGATCGTTTCGCGCCGCTTCTTGTCCTCGGCGGCGTTCGTTTCGGCATCCTTGACCATGCGGTTGATCTCTTTCTCCTCGAGGCCGCTGTGACCGGTGATGGTGATGGCTTGCTGCTTTCCCGTACCCATGTCTTTGGCCGAAACGTGGAGGATGCCGTTGGCGTCGATATCGAAGATCACCTCGACCTTGGGGATGCCGCGGGGAGCCGGGGGAATGCCGTCGAGGTGGAACCGGCCGAGGGTCCGGTTGCTGGAGGCCATCTCCCGTTCCCCCTGGAGAACGTGGATCTCGACGCTCGGCTGGTCGTCCGAAGCCGTGGAGAACGTCTCCGCCTTCTTGGTCGGGATGGTCGTGTTGCGCGTGATCATCCGGGTGAAAACGCCCCCGAGGGTTTCGATCCCCAGCGTCAACGGCGTGACGTCGAGCAGGAGGACATCCTTGACGTGGCCGGAGAGGACGCCGCCCTGGATGGCCGCCCCGACAGCGACGACCTCGTCGGGATTGACGCCCTTGTGGGGCTCGCGGCCGAAGAGCTCGCGGACGATCTGCTGGATGCGGGGCATGCGCGTCTGGCCGCCGACCAGGACGACCTCCTTGATGTCCGAGGCCTTGAGCTTGGCGTCTATCAGCGCCTGGCGCACCGGTTGGACTGACCGCTGAATGAGGTCCTCGCAGAGCTGTTCGAGCTTGGATCGGGTCAGCTTCATCAAAAGGTGCTTGGGCCCCGAGGCGTCGGCGGTGATGAAGGGCAGGTTGATCTCGGTCTCGAGGGTGGTCGAGAGCTCGACCTTGGCCTTCTCGGCGGCTTCTTTGAGCCTCTGGAGGGCCATCTTGTCCCGGGTCAGATCGATGCCGGATTCCTTGCGGAATTCCTGCACGATCCAATCCTGGACGTGCTGGTCGAGGTCGTCCCCGCCTAGGTGGGTATCGCCGTTGGTCGCCTTGACCTCGACGACGCCTTCGCCGACCTCGAGGATGGAGATGTCGAACGTCCCGCCGCCGAAGTCGTAGACGGCGATGATCTCGTCCTTCTTCTTATCCATGCCGTAGGCCAGGGCCGCGGCCGTCGGCTCGTTGATGATCCGCTCGACCTTGAGTCCGGCGATCTGGCCGGCGTCCTTGGTGGCCTTGCGCTGGCTGTCGTTGAAGTAAGCCGGGACGGTGATGACGGCCCGTTCCACCTTTTCCCCGAGATAGTCCTCGGCGGCCTTTTTCAGTTTCTGGAGGATGAAGGCCGAGATCTCGGGGGGAGCGTATTTCTTACCATGGGCCTCGACGCGGACATCGCCGTTCTGGGCCTCCTCGACCTTGAACGGGACCTGCTTGATCTCCTGGCCGACCTCATTGTAACGCCGGCCCATGAACCTCTTGATGGAGTAGATCGTGTTTTCCGGGTTGGTCACGCGCTGTCTCTTGGCGACCTGACCGACCAGGATCTCTCCCTTGGCCGAGAAAGCGACCACGGACGGTGTCGTCCGGCCGCCTTCCTCGTTGGGGATGACCGTCGTTTTTTCGCCTTCCTGGATGGCGACGACGGAATTGGTCGTACCCAAATCGATGCCGATTATTCTTCCCATAACAGTCCTCCTGAACTTGTCGATTTAGCGAAATGATATTATATAATCTTAGTATATGTTTGTCAAGTCATAGACGGAAATTCTTTGAAGACAATTAATTCTTTTATTTTCAGCGTGTTTTAAAGAATAATGCCCTTGATACCTTCGAAGAAATGCCAGTAAATCGACTGGCCATCCTTGTCGTTATCGAAGGTCAGCTCGAGCACCGAGAAATCCGTTCCCGTATGCGGGCCGAAGAGATTCCGCAACGGCAGATCGACATACCAGCGCCAGATCTCCCGCATCGACCCCAGGAGTCCTCCAGAAGCCGCCGCTTTCGCCTTGACTTGGATATGGAGCCCGTTGTCGAAATCGAGGCTGAACTTTTTAGGCATGTCCTTGAGCTCCAGCGCCTCCAGGTCGAATGCCTCGGGATTGGACGGAGTGGCCCTCGTCCCGGGCTGATTGGCCGCCGGCGCCTGGGCCGCTTCGACTTTTTCGGCCTCCCCCCCGGGCTTGATGACGATCCTCTTCGGGGCCTTTAGCGCGGTCTTCCGGACGAGTTCGACATTTCCCGCAAATTCCGGCCGGCCCCAGAACCTCATGGACTGGAACGGCCAGGACCGGAGGACCATCCCTCGGACCCTGAGCTCGAGCTTCCGTCCGAGGACGTCGAGGACGAAATAAAAATTCGAATCCTTGGCCAGCGAGTATTCGGAGTTCAAGGAATTCTGCTTTTTTGCCAGGTCGGCTTTGTCCGCTCCCGCCGCAGGCCCAGCGCAGACGAGGCCGGCCGCTAGGAGAGCCGCGAGCGTTCTTGTCTTTGTCATGATCTTAGTAGATGTAGATCTTCGCGCCCATCGGCACGGACTTGAAGACGGCCTTGAGGTCCTCGTCCCCGACCCGGACGCAGCCATGGGTGACGTTCCTGCCTAGCAGGCGCGTGTAAAGCGTGCCGTGGATGAAGTAGCCCTGCCCGAAACCCAGGGCGTAATCCCCAAGCGTCCCCGCTTCGATCCTGTCCTCCAACCCCTTCGGGATGGACTCCCCTTCCTCGATGAAGGCCCAATCCGGCTTGACCCAGTACGGATTGGTGATCTTCGATTTGACGTTGAACTCGCCGCGCGGCGTGTCGAAGACCCATTTCCTCTGCTTGCCCCCCGACTCTTCGAGGACGACCCCGCTGCCGCAGGAGACGACGGCCGAGCGGACGATCTCCTTCCCGTTCTTGATATAGAGCCTGTTCTCGGCCGTATCGATGACGATGTAGAGACCCTTCGGCAGGAGCCCGCTCATTCTCTTCTCGAGCTGCTGGACGTTTTTCTCGACATTGGGCAGGTCCTTCTCGTCGATCGCCCTCCCCGCCCCGGCCTGCGGCCAGGCCGAAGCTTGCTTCAGGCCGATGAAATACGCCGCCCCGAGAACGGCCAGGAAGCCCAGGTAGGACAGGGCCGCCGCCGCGATGAGGATGCGTTTCACGAACATCTCAATTGCCCCTGATGGCCTTGATGACGTAGTTTTCGAGTACCATGGTGCCGATAATCGTGACCGGCGTCCCGACCGAGACCATGGCATAGAGTTCGTCCATCTTGTTGTTGTCGAGGGAGACACAGCCGCGTGTCAGGTTGTCCGGGCCCCCGCCGTGGATCTCGACATCCCCGCCGATCCCGACGGACCCGGGAATGTTGCCCCGGGCTTTCTCCCGGGCGAACCATCTCCTGTCTTCATCGTTGGGATAGTTGATGAGCAGGGCCTTGTAATACAGGCTGGAGGGGATCTTTCGGATGATCGTGTACCGGCCCTCGGGCGTCGCGTTGTCCCCGGAGTGGCGCTTGTCGGCGAGGCCGTTGAAGCCGAGGCCGATATCGTAGCTCCTGATGATCTCCCCGTTCTTGTAGACGAGGAGACGCCGTTCGAGCTTGCTGATAATGACGGCCGTCACGCCCCGTTTCCTCGAGTCGGCGATAGTCTCGTCCGCCGAGGTCTTCCAGGCCCGGACCTGGGCCGGGTCGAGGTAACGGGCGATATACGAAACGACACTCTGCTCAGCCTCCGCGGCCAGAGAGGAGGCGGAATCAAGCTTCGCGGCCGCCTCGTCGAATTTGGCCTGCTTCGTCAGACCATCGGCCTCCGAGAGCAGGATCGATGCCTGGGCCAACTGCTTTCTGGCCTCGCCCCGTTCGACCAGGGACAGGGTCAGGCCGTCGAGCGTCTGGAGCCTCCTGCGGACCGCGGCCGACGTCTCCGCAAGCGATGAGGTCTTCACGGCGACGATGGACCGGACCTTGGATCTCAGGGCTTTACCCGCGCTCACGGCGGCTTCGAAATCCCCCCGGACCCGGCCGTAGTCCCGGAACCAGCCCAGCTTGAGGTTCTCCGCGTCGAGGGTCCGGCGGGCGGACTTCAGGGATTGAGTATAAGCCGCGTACTCCTGGCCGGCGAAAAAAGAAGCACCGGCCCTCCAGAGGTCCTGTTCCTGAAGATCGGCTTCAAGAACCTCCGGAGGGACCGGCGAGGTTCGGCAACCGAAAAGCAAAACAGCCAGGACGAAAACGGCTGTCTTGCGAAAGATCACCTGCCCTTGACCTTGGCGATGGCGGCGTTGACCTGCTCGACGATCGCGGCGGCCTTTTCCTTGATGACCATGGCCTTGTCCTTGGCGCCGAAGTAGTCCTCGGCGGCCACGGCGGACTGGACGTCGGCCATCGCGGTCTCGAGACCGGCGAGGTCGGCCTTCATGGCTTCGATGTCGGCCTTGGTGCCCTTACCCTTGGGAGCCTTCTCGAGAAGGGCCTTGGCCTCTTCCCAGGTCGCCTTGGCTTCGTTCACCGCCATTTCGGCGGCGCTCTTGGCTTCCGCGATCCGCCCGGGGATCAGGGCCTTGACGGCATCGGCGTCGGCGACGAGCTTGGTCAGCATTTCCTTGGCCGGACCGAATTTCTTGAAGAATTTCTTGGACTGGGCCGTGACCTCGTCCATGGCGACCTGGAGGTCGCCGTTGAGCTTGTTCAGCTCGTCCTTGGCGTAGACGCCTCCCTTGGCGTCGACCACACCCTGGATGGCGGCCTTGGCCGAGTCCATCATCTGGGTGGGTGCCTTGGCGCAGCTCGTGAATACGAACACGACGACGAGCGCCAGCGTTAAGCCTTTCACGATGTTCTTCATCTTGTTACCTCCTTGTGGTATTTTTTATGAATTCCGTGAGATAGGCGACGTGTTTTAGGGGGGATGGGGAAAGTCTAAAAACGAGCCTTTGCTCTGTTCGTCCATGGATATGTCACACTCTTCATCCGGCCAGGCGCGATAGAAACCTGACTTGAACGAATTTATACCACAACTGCGAATCCCTTGTCAATCCCCCCAGGCTCCCTGTCAAGCCAACATGAATACTTCCGGTTTCCACCAACGTGAAAACTTCCGCT
>CAZGJS010000001.1:0-391494 GCA_964525875.1 uncultured Eubacteriales bacterium | reverse complement strand
TTCCAGAGTTTCGACGTTTCTTCAATCCAAAAGGACCCGCTATGCGGAATCTCTGATCGCGCCACGTTCGCGTTGACAGTCTCTTTTTGAGTATGATATACAAAATCAACCTCTTCTCTGGTGTAAAGCAGGGGGACCGATGCCGGCACGGATCAAGAACATCAAACAGTATGAGATCCTTTCCCTGCTCGGCAAGGGAGGCATGGGTGAAGTCTATCTCGCCCAGGACACCAGCCTGAACCGCAAGGTCGCCGTCAAGTTCCTTCCCGATGCGCTCCACCAGGACGAGGTCGCCGGAAAGCGTTTTCTGAGAGAAGCCAAGGCGGCGGCCGCCCTCGACCATCCGTTTATCTGCAAGATCTATGAAGCGGGCGAAATCGAAAATACGGCCTACATCGTCATGGAGTATGTGGAAGGGACAACCATTCGGGAGAAAATCGCAGAAAACCCGCTGCCGCTGCCGGATGTCCTCAAGGTGGCGCTCGAGGTCGCCGAAGCCCTCGAAGTGGCCCACGCCAAGGGCATCGTCCACCGGGACCTCAAGCCCGCGAACCTGATGTGCACTCTCCAGGGGCACGTCAAGGTCATGGATTTCGGGTTGGCCAAACAGATCCTGCCCGAAGCGGCTCCGGGCGAGACCTCCCGATCGCTGATGCAAACGCTGACCCAGGCCCAAGCCTCGATCACCGGCGAAGGCATGATCGTCGGCACCCTGGCCTATATGTCTCCCGAGCAGGCGAAGGGCGAGTCCGTGGACGCCAGATCAGACATTTTCTCTTTGGGAGTCATCCTGGACGAAATGGCGACGGGAAAGCGTCTTTTCGACCGGAAGACACCGATCGAGACGCTTACGGCCGTTCTTCGGGACGAACCTCCGACGGTATTCGTCAGACCCCGAACCATGATTCCGCCCCTCAGCCGGATCCTCCACAGAGCTTTGGCCAAGGATCCCGCGAAGCGCTACCAAAAAATCTCCGATTTCGCGGCCGACCTCAAGAAACTTCAAGGCGAAGTGGCGCCGAAACAATGGCTCGGTTTCAAGAGCAGGTGGGCCATGGCGGCGGCGCTCGTGGCGGGTTCGGCGGCATTGGCCGCGGTGGCCTTCCTTTTCATCAAGCCCAACCCTCCTCCTCCCCCTCGGACCCTGGAGCCCGTTCCGGTCCTGGTGGCGGATTTCGACAACCGGACGGGAGATCCGGTATTCGACGGCGCTCTGGAACAGACCTTCGGCATCAGCCTCGAAGGCGCTTCCTCGATCACCGTTTTCGACCGTCAGGCGGCCGCGGAGCTGGCCGGCCAACTCGATCCGGGATCGGGGAAAAGGCTCGACATCGGGAGAGCCCAGCTCGTCTGCCGCAGCAAGGGGATCAAGGTTCTCGTCAGCGGCTCGATCGAGACCAGCGGCCAAGGCTATGTCCTAAAAGCGAAAGCCGTCGATCCCGTGACCTCCGAGGAACTGGCCGGGCCGGAATCCCAGAACGTCCGGTCCAAGGCGGAGGTGCTGAAGGCCGCGGACCGAATCGCCTCGAAATTGAGGACTCAGCTGGCCGGGGTTCCGCGCGAATCAGCCAAGGTCCTGGATCAGGAGACGTTCACGACGTCCTCGGTGGAGGCCATGCACGCCTACGCGAAAGGCCAGGAGCTCATGCACACGGACAGGGACGAAGCCGTCAAATGGTTCCTCCGGGCCGTCGACTACGACCCGAACCTCGGCCGGGCTTACGCCGGTCTCGCCTCCGTCTATTTCAACCTCCAGAGATATGACGATGCGGAGAAGTATTACAAGATGGCCCAGGCCCGGCTCGACTTGATGAGCGAACGGGAGAAACACAGGACTCAGGGCGGATATTATCTCATGACCCGGAACTATCCGAAAGCCATCGAGGAATTCGCCTCTCTCGTCGAGAAGTATCCCTCGGACACGTCGGGATTCACGAACCTCGCCTTCGCCTATTCCATCTCGGGGAACATGGCCAAGGCGGCGGAGATGGGCCGCCAGGCCGTCGAGCTGAATCCCAACGAGAGCGTTCCCCGATACAACCTGTCCTGGTATCTCATCGCCGCGGGCGATTTCAACGCGGCCGAAAAGGAAATCCAGGCCCTGATCAACCAGGATCCCGAGTACTGGGACATCTACATCTGCAAAGGACTCGTAGAGGTGTCGCAGGGATTGCCGGCGCAGACGGCTGAAACATTCAAATTTCTCGAACCGAAGAGCCCATATGCGGCCTCCCTGGCTTCGACAGGTCTTGCGGATTTGGCCGTCTACGAGGGCCGTCTCTCGGAGGCGGTGAAACTTCTGGAGGCGGGGATTTCGGCCGACCTCAAGAACGACATGGCTTTCAGGGCCGCCGACAAGTGCCTCATGCTCGCCCAGGCACGCCTTCTCCAGGGGAGAAAAGATCTCGCGTCCGCCGCGGCGGCCAGTGGCCTATCCATTGACAAGAGCGCGGAAATCATGTTCGCCGCCGGCGAGGTCTACGCAGAGACCGGACAGCCCGACAAGGCGCGGGATATCGCGGCCGCGCTGCGGATGAAACTCGAGCCGGCCCAGAAAGCTTACGCCCGGATGATCAGCGGGCGGTTGAGTCTCCAACGCGGGGACTTTTCCGATGCCGTAACGTTGTTTCAGCAGGCCCGGGAACTCGCCGATACGTGGCTCGTCCGCTTTCACCTGGGCCGGGCCTATCTCGAGGCGGGGTCGTTCGCCGAGGCCTATTCGGAATTCGATTTGTGCCTCAAGCGCCGTGGCGAGGCCGCGGCAGTTTTCTGGAACGACCTGCCCACGATGCGCCGCCTGCCGCCCCTTTTCTACTTCCTGGGCCGAGCCCAGGAAGGGCTGAAAAGCGCCGCGGCCAAGGATTCCTATAACGCCTTCCTCCTCATCAAGGAAAAGAGCGAAGCCGATCCGATGGTCGAGGACGCGCGACGACGGCTGAAATCCTTGTGACCTCGAGATAACACACAGATACTGGCCAAAAACGGCCATCCCGGGGGCTAGTCGTGGGGGGGTTGACAAGGGCTACCTCTTAAGGTTAGGATGAGGCCATTGAAGGAAGGTAAGGAAGGGCGAGAATGGGAGGATTCTTCTTTTTCTTCTGGGGGTATCTTCACGGTTTAGCTTTCCTCTAGTATTTCGGCTCTCCGCCGCCTCCTCCGTTTTTCGCATTTCCTTTCATCGGGGAGGGTTGCTATGGCGCGCCGTCATCTCTTTTTTTCTCTCTTCGTCATCGTCCTGATCTTCGCTTCAGCCGGGATTCCGGTCGAATCGCGCGGGTCCGCCGCGCTCCAGGATCAAGGTCAGGAAAAGAAACTCACCGCGGGGCGGAACGTGAACATGGTCTCGGGGATCACCCTGCCCAACGGCGACCCCTATCTCCAGCGGCAGAACGAGCCCTCGATCACAGTCTCCACGCGAAACACCCTCCATCTGCTCGCCGGGTCCAACGATTACCGGACCGTCGACATGCCCCTCGAAAACGAACAACTGCCCGGCCGGGAAGGGCCGTTGGCCGCAGCCCCCGACGCTTGGCTGGGCCTCTACAAGTCCGTCGACGGCGGACAGTCCTGGGCCTCGACGCTCCTTCCCGGTTTTCCGCAGGATACATCGGCCGCGGGAATGGCCTCTCCCCTCAAGTTCAACCCCGCCAAAAAAAAGGGTTTCACCGCCGCCGCCGACCCGGTCGTCCGTTCAGGCCCGAGCGGCATGTTCTACTACAGCGGCATCGCCTTCAACCGGACGCAGATCCCGGGTTGGGTCAACGGCGCTCTCTTCATCTCCCGGTTCATCGACAAGAACAACACCGAAGCCGGCGACGCCATCCAGTACATCGACACCCAGGTCATCGCAACAAACAACAAAGTATCCTCCGTTTTCATCGACAAACCCTGGATCGCCGTGGACGCTCCCCAGGCGGGGGCCAAGCTGATCACGATCTCCGGCCAGAATATCCCCCGCCACAATGTCTATATCGCCTACAGCATCTTCGTCGAGGAAGCCCAGACACAGACGAGCTCGATCAACTTCCGCCAGTCGACCGACTGCGGCAAGTCGTGGGGAGCGCCGCTCGTCCTGAACCAGGGCGGCGGCCTCCATCAGGGGGCGACGATCGCCATCGACCCGAGGGACAACGGCAATGTCTACGTCGCCTGGCGGCGGTTCGACGCCAAAAAGTACACCAGCTCCATCATGGTCGCCCGGTCGAGGACCAAGGGGGCGACGTTCGAGAGCTCCAAGCTTGTGGCCGAGTTCACATCGCTTCAAGGGCCTTTCGATCAGCCGTCGACGATCACGACGGAATTCCCCTACGGAACGTCCTTCCGGACGAACAGCTATCCGACGATGACCGTCGATGACAAGGGGATCGTCTATCTGTCCTGGGCCCAACGAGGGTATGGTCCGACCGGGGAATCGCGGATCGTCCTCGCGACCTCGACCGACGGCCGGACCTGGACGACCCGGGCGCCCATCGACAGCCAGCCCTCCGTCGAGGGCCATCAATTCATGCCTTCGCTGGCCTTCGCCGCGGGCAAGCTGACCCTGGCCTGGTACGACCAGCGGACAGACTACTGCGGGTCGGAATTTGGATTCGACAACTGGATCAGCGACAGCCTGCCGTTCAGGCACACGATCGATGTCCGGGCCGCCCAGGCCGACACCGTCGATTTCCCTAATCTCCAGTGGAAAACGACCCAGATCTCCCGCTACAATTTCACCCTAGAAGAGGACCGCGACAACAGGGGAAAATACAAGGCCTTCCAGTCGCAGTGGAACCCCCCCAATTATCCGCTTTTCTCCACGGGGACACTCCCCTTCCACGGCGACTATCTCGATCTTGCGCCCTCGCCGATGTTCGTCCGGAGCGAGGACGGGCGATGGCGGTTCAACACGGCGGCCTCGGATAACGCGCTGTTTCACGTGGCCTGGACGGACAACAGGGACGTCCGTCCTCCCTTCGACGGCCTCTGGGCGAATTACGCTCCGCCGACCTCCACGCAGCTCACGCAATACATTACTCCCGGCCGGCCCGTCTGCACGGGGGGCCAACAGCCGGGCATGCGGAACCAGAACGTCTACACGGCCCAGCTCATCTCGGGGATCGAGGCCGGCTCGCCGACCAACGCCAAGGCCCTCGACCTCGACGTCCCCCGCGCCTTCGCCGTCTTCGTCAAGAACAACACGTGGGACATGAGGAGCTTCCGCCTGACGATCGCCGCGCAACCCCCGAACGGACAGGCCTCATTCCTCCAATTCGACCCCCTGGAATATCTAGACGTCACGATCGCTCCCTACTCGACTATCTCCCGCCAGGTTTTTATCAACTCTACTAATCCCAAAGCGTCCGTCCTCGTTCGTATCGAGGAGATCTACAGCCCCGACGGGTTGATTATTCCCGACGGGATGACGGGCTCCGTCCTCCTCAACGGCGACCCGACGAGCTCCGGGGTCGTCGGCGGGGAAGAGACCCATCAACCGCAGATCGAGAATCCCCACATCCGGAACTGGTCCGTCAACGCCATCGCCGTCAACCCGGAAATCGACAACGAGGATATCGTCAACACCGATATCGTCAACCCGAATATCGTCAACCTCGACGAGGTCAATCCCGCCCTCGTCAACCCCAACGTCGTCGATCCCAGCCTATTCAATCCCCATATCCGGAACACCAACTACCTCAATCCCAACTACGTCAACCCCCACATCCGCAACCCTCACATCCGTAACGAAAGTCCGAGCGACCTCTCCGTCACCGATGTGGAATGGCCGGTCAAGAACACCGGCAACACGGCGTCGTCCTTCTCATTTACGCTGATCGCCAAGGAAGCCCTGCCCGAGGGGCTCTACGCCCAGCTCATCGTCTACAAGGTCCACTACACACCGGCCGTCGCCGGCGGGGCGCTCCAGAGCGAAATGAACATCAACGGCTGCGAGCTGAAGCAGGAGCCCCACCACGAAATTCTTCTCAATGTCGTCAATCCCGATTTTGTCAATCCTCACATCCGCAACCCCAACCTTCTCAATCCCCACATCCGTAACGCCGCGATCGAGAACGCGACCTTCGCCCTCGGCCCCGGCGAAGAGGCCGTCGTCAACCTCCGCATCATCAAATCCCACGAAAAAACCGGGATGATGAAAGCTATGACCACTCTCCAGGGATTCGAGCTCCCGGTCGATATCGGGAGCTTCATCGAATCCGTCGGCGCCGCGGTGACGGCCCAGTCGGTCGACTCGGTGGATGCCGCGAAGGGAATCAAGGAGCCCAAGACCGATGCGACGCTGCTCGTCATCACCACGTCGTCTCTCCCGCCCGGGCTCCTGACCATGTCCTATCCATCTTCGCCGAACCCGCCCGAGGCGGCCCAGCTCCAGGCCGCGGGAGGGACCGGATCCTACTCCTGGTGGGTCAATCCCGACGAGCTGCCGCCGGGACTCTCCCTCAATGCCGCGTCGGGGCAGATTTCGGGGGTCCCCCTGAGGGTCACCGGGACCTATCCCCGCGTCTATTCTTTCACGGTCCAGGTCACGGATTCGGGATCCCCCCAGCAGTCGGCCAACCAGAGTTTCAGCATCGCCATCGAGGACCCGGTGGGGCCTCCGCCGCCTCTCGCCATCATCACGCCGTCGCCGCTCCCCGTGGGGACCAAAGGCAAGCCCTACGGGACGGCCCTGAGCGCCGCCGGAGGCGTCTGGCCCTATACCTGGACGCGCGTTTCGGGTTCCCTCCCGCCGGGCCTCAACATGGACGATCTCGGCACGATCGGCGGGACTCCCAGTCTCGCCGGCACCTTTACCTTCTCGGTCAGAGTCAGGGATTCCGCGACGCCGGCCCAAACCCAGGAAAAAGGCTACAGCCTGACCATACGGGAAGCCGATGCGGCGACCTTCACCATCTCGGGCGTCATCACGCTCGGTGTCGGCGGCCCGCGTCTCGCCAACGTCCTCATGAGAGGGCTGCCCTCCGCCCCGTCAACGGACGCCTCGGGCTCCTACTCCGACCCCGTGCCCGCAGGCTGGTCGGGAACGGTGGTTCCTTTCAAGGCCGGCTACTCCTTCGTCCCCGCCGAAAGGGTTTACAGCAACGTCCTGTCGCATTTCCTGAGCCAGAACTACGTCGCCTACCCCGTGATCCTGGATCACTTCGACATCAGCGCTGTCGGCAACGCGACGGCCGGAGTGCCCTTCGCGATCACCATCACCGCCAAGGATGCCGACGGCAAAACGGTCACGACTTACACCGATGCCAATATTCTGAGCGACACGACGGGGACCATTTCCCCCAAGATGACGGGCGCCTTCGCCAACGGCGTCTGGACCGGCCAGGTGGCCATCATGAAGGCCGCGCAAGGCGTTACCATCCAGACGACCGGCGGAGGCCGGACGGGCCAGAGCAATTCCTTCAACGTCCTCATCGGCGCCGCGAGCGCGATCCGGATCGAGGACGCCCCCGACGGAACGGGGACCGAGGTCGTGACAAAGACCCTCGGACCGGGCCACATGCTGACTGTCTACGCCATTTCGCGCGATTTGGGGAACAATTTCATCGGTAACGTCGCGGTCGGCTGGAGCTTGATCAATAAGACCGGCGGAGTCGTCGACAGTGACTTAGCGCCGGCTGCCGACACCAAGAGCGCCGTTTTCACCGCCCACGCCGCCGGAACGGCCCGGATATATGCCCAGCACGCGCCGTTGGGCGCCGACACGACGGGGACGATCAGGGTCATGGAGGCCCAAGTCGACGACTCCTATGAGGATAACGATTATTTCAACAATGCCGCCCCGCTCTCGCTCGACACCCATACGGACCTCGTCCTCAAAGACCCCGACTGGTTCAAAATCACCGTTTCGCCGGCCGACGCGGGCAAAGACCTCATGATCCATCTCAAGGGAGTCTCCTATCCGGACCCGGATATCCGCAGGGATCTGGACATGATCGTCCTGGGTTCGGACAGAATGTGGGGCTATAACATCAGCGGCAGCGACGATGAATACGCCTTCATCGCCGGCGTGGCCGCGGGCGATTACTACATCGGCCAGACCTATATTCCCGCCGAAGGGATCGTCTATTCTCTGACGGCCGAGGTCGGCACCAACTTCGGGCTCGGTTATATCGAAGGCCGGCTGACCACCTCGAACGGATACGGATTGGCCAATATCCTCGTCGAATTGTACGGCGAGCCGTTTAATTGGGATATTTCCCGTCCCATGACCACCACGGACGCCAACGGCTATTACCGGATCGGCTATTTCCCCGGCAAGTACACGGTGCGGTTCAATGTCTACAATCCCGATCCGCAACAGGACCCCCTGGTCGCCGATTCCAGCTACCTGGGAAAAACATACAACTCCAACGAGGTCCTGACGCTTCTGGGCGGGGCCACGGTTCCGGGCATCGACGCCCAACTCGAGCCCGGCGGGATAATTTGGGGCCGGGTGACGGACTCTTCCGGAAACGGCCTGAGCATGGCCCGGGTCTATATTCATGCCGGCGATGGCACGATGGTGACATCGGGCTATACGAACGTCCTCGGGAACTACATCGCCGACCGGATCCCCACGGGTAATTACAAGGTCCGCGTCCGTCACGACGCTAACTATGGCTCAGAATGGTACGGTGGCTCCCCCTCTCTCGCGGGCGGTCTGCCCGTGCCCGTCATGGGGGGTCAGTTGACATCGGGGATCGATGTCGAGCTCGGGCCAGATATGGCTTATCTCCAGGGCCGGGTGACCGACAATCTGGGGAATCCGATCAGCGGAGTGCTCGTCTCGGCCTTCGACGAAGCGGGCATCAACGCGTCCGGCGCCAACACGGACGCGGCGGGGAACTACCTCATCCCCCGTCTTGCGACGGGCGAGGTGAGAATATTCTTCAACGCGTCCCCGGCCGGAGGGAATTACGTCTCCAAATACTTCCCGAACGAGGACCTGCTCACCGCGGCGATTCCCGTTCCTGTCAAGGCCGGGGAGACGACATCCGGCGTCGACGCCCAGCTCTCCGACGGCGGGACAATCACCGGCCGGGTGACCGACGTTCAGGGGGCCGGGATACCCGGCATTTCGATCCGTTGTTTCGACACCAACAGCGACAGATATTACGGCACGACGACGGATGCGACAGGGAATTACACCTTGGCCCATATTCGGCCGGACGACTACAAGGTCCTCTTCCGTCCGGAAACGGGGTCCTTGGCGGCCGAATGGTACAACGACTGGAGTTCTTCGAGCGGAGCGAGGGTTATCGCTGTCGGGACGGGTCAAGTCGTTCCGGATATCAACGCCCAGCTCAACGCCGCAGGCGGAACCATTTCCGGCACCGTAACAAACGGGAGCCCGATCAAAAACATGCGGGTCCTGGCCTACGACAGCTCGAGAGGAACGCTCGGAGCCCACATCTCCTCGGCCGCGACCGATGAGGCCGGAAACTACCGGATTCCACGGCTCCCGGGCACGAACTATAAGGTTTATTTCGACGCCGACCGGTATTTCCTCGGCTACAACTCCGAATACTATGCCGGAAAAAGCACGTTCGGCCAGGCGGACGTGTTCCCCGTTCTCCTCGGCGAGGAGACCGCAAACATCGGCGCTATACCTCTCGTGAGGACGCCCGTCGACATCACCACAACATCCCTGCCCGAAGGCAGGCAGAGCACATTCTACAGCGCCTCTCTCGAAGCGGCGGGCGGCAGGCCGTTCTATTTCTGGAGCATCGAATCCGGCATCTTACCCAATGGATTGACCCTGAACGGAAAGGGCGAGATCCGGGGAAATCCCACGGCCGCGGGGACGTTCAACTTCACGGTCCGGGTCACCGATTCCACCCGTCTCCAGTGGTTCGAAACGCAGTATGATACGCAGGAATTCACGATCACCATCGCGGCCTACGGGGGTACTGGCTTCGTGATTTCCGGCAAGGTCACCGCGGGCGGTTCTCCCGTTGCCGGCGTCGTCATGGACGGCCTGCCCGGGAGTCCGGCCACGAACGTCCTGGGCGAATATAACGCCACCGTCTCCTCCGGCTGGTCGGGCACGGTCACGCCGACGCTCGCGGACTACGCGTTCAACCCGCCGAACAGGGTCTATACGAACGTGACGGCCAATCTGCAGGATCAGGACTATTTGGCCTCGCCGGGCTATACGATCTCCGGCACGATCACTCTGGGCGGAGCTCCCATGCCTGGCGTCCTGATGTCGGGGCTGCCCGGAGAGCCGCGGACAAACACCAGCGGAATATATACGGCCGCGGTCCCGGCCGGCTGGTCGGGGGCGGTGACGCCCACGATCCCGGGATTTAGCTTCAATCCGCCCAGCAGGGAATACACCAATGTGACAACTCCACAGGCGGCGCAGGACTACACAGCGACATACGCCAGCGGTGCCGACGACCGCTTCGAGGATAACGACTCGTACGAAACTGCCGCGGTCATCACACCGGGAACGTACAACGACCTGGTCGGGGGCGCGGACGAGGATTGGTTCAAAATCTATATCCAGGCCTCGGACGCCGGAAGGACCATGAGGGTCCACGCCAAAGGCGTGTCCTATCCCAATCCCACCCGAAGATACAACCTTGCCTTATGGATCGTCACCGAGAGCGGAAAGCTCTTGAACAAGTGCGTCAGCTCGGGCGACGACGAATACGCTTTCATCCCGGACCTTGTCGAAGGGTGGTACTACATCGGACTGCCTCGCTTAAGCTCAATGTACCGTGGGATCGTCTATTCCCTCTCCATCGATATCGGCACGGACTTCGGCCTCGGCTTCATCGAGGGCCGGGTCATGGACGAACTGGGGAGCGGCATCGAGGGTATCTACGTCGAGCTCCGAGGGGACCCCTATGACGGATACGTCAGCCGGCCCATGGTCACGACGAGGGCCGACGGGACCTACAAAATCGGCTGGACGCCGGGGAATTACACGGTCTATTTCAACGCCTACGACTGGGACCACGGGGATCCGTGGGCTGCGGACATGAACTATATCGGAGACGCCTATGATCCCGGCCGATCTATGCCTCTCGTCGCCGGTTCGACCGTCAGCGGGATCGACATCCGGCTGGCCGCCGGCGGGATCGTCACGGGGCGTATCACCGACGCGGCGGGGAACGGGCTCGATGGCATCTATGTCGGCCTCTACGATTCTCTGCCACTCAACGAATACGGGATCGATACGGATCCCGACGGTTTCTTCTCGATCGACCGTATCCAGACGGGCAACTACAAGATCTTCTTCCAACCCTGGGAGCCGGATATCCCGGGCGTCTGGTTCGATGACGGGAAGAGTTTCGACGAGGCCAGTCCCGTGCATGTCCAGGGTGGCCAAACGACGCCGGACATCAATGCCCGTCTCGGGCTCGAGCCGGGCGGATACATCGAAGGCACGGTGACGGACAGCACGGGAGCGCCTCTTCCGTCGGCTTCGGTCCAGGCCAACGATGTCGCCGTCGTTCCGAACGGTTTCACCAGGATCTTCCCCATCACCCTGCTTTCGACGACGACCGATGCAAGCGGACATTATCGCCTCGGTCCCTTGCCCGGAGGGTTTATCAAGATCATGTTCACCCCGTCCTCCCTGAACATGGTCGCCGAACACTACCCCGACAAGCTCATGTTCAAGGACGCCGAGCCCGTCACGGTCACGCCCGGCCAGACGACCTATGGCATAGACGCGCAGCTTGCTGAGGCTGGGACGATCAGCGGACGGGTGACGGATGCCGCCGGGAATCCCCTGGGGAATATCAATATTGGTGCCATCGATACCGACAGCGACAGATATTACGTTGCGATGACGAATGCGACGGGAAATTACACTCTCAGCCGCCTATCTCCCGACGATTACAAAGTCATTTGCTATCCTTTAAGAGGGAATCTCGCAGGGGAATGGTACGACGATCAGGGAGCTTATCCTCAAGGATCCGTCGTCCCGGTCGGCGCCGGGCAGAATGTGCCAGGAATCGACATCCGGCTCGAGGATAACGGCGCGATCATCACCGGACAGGTCACGGGCGGCGGTGTCCCGCTCAAGAACATTATGGTTATAGCCCGTGACATCGTCAACGGCCTCCGCTACTTTTCCTATACATATACGGATATGGCCGGGAACTATACCCTCCGCGGGCTTCCCACCGGCCAGGTCAAACTCCAGTTCGTCACCAATTGGGTCTACGGCTTTCTCCCCTACGGCATGGAATACTACGACAACGAGGGCGCGTATGAATTCGCCGACCCCATCGCGACGGTGAGGGGCGAAACGACGTCCGGAATCAACGTCGTGCTCGATCCTTATCCGGCCTTGACGATTTCGGCGACGTCTTTGCCGGACGGTGAAATGGCCATCCCTTACGAGATCCATCTCCAGGCTTCGGGAGGAAAGCCATTCCATTCCTGGAGCCTCGAATCCGGCGCCCTGCCCAACGGCTTGACCTTGAAAGGCAACGGCATCATCAACGGAGTCCCGACGGCCACCGGAACTTTCGACTTCACGGCCCGGGTCATCGATGCCACGCTCACGCCTCAGTTTAATAGTCAAGCTTTTAGGATCACCATCGAGGCCTACATGGGCTTGGGGCATCTCGTTTCCGGCAGGATCACGGCGGAGGGGCCGATGCCCCTTCCCGGGGTCGTCATGGTCGGCCTGCCCGGCAGTCCCGGCACAAACGGCCTTGGTGAATACGTCGCCACCGTTTCTCCCGGTTGGTCGGGGACCGTCACGCCAACGCTCGCGGGCTACGCCTTTAATCCGGCTAATCAGACCTACACGAACGTGACGGCGAATTTCATGAATCAGGACTTTACGGCCTACGCCGGCAGCTCTTTGTACGTTTCTACAGGTGGCGTTCCCACAGGGCGTACCGGTTCTTCGTATGACTATACGATCATAGCCCAGGGGGGGACGCCTCCTTATTCCTGGACGATCGCTTCGGGCCGGCTGCCGGACGGGCTGATCATCGAATCGGGCGGCCGAGTCAGGGGAACGCCGTCGGAAGGAGGGGAATATCCATTAACCGTTCGGGTCACCGATTCGAGTTCCCCGCCGCTGTTCGCCACGCGGAGCTTCAGCCTGGTCATCAACCCGGCTCATCAGGGATCGTGGACCACGACCTATCCCCTTGGGGGACAGATCAATCCGATGGGGCTTGTCCTGGACCCGCTGAATTCGAGCGCGCTGTACGCGGTGGTCGGCTCAAGGGGCATTTACAGGAGCACTGATGGAGGCGCAAGCTGGACGAACTTCACGGAAACCGCCACCGCAGGCTCCGGAACGTGGTTCGATACGAAGTACCTCAACGTTTTCCTTATCGGGAACGGATCACAGTTCTATATGGCGGGCAACTGGGGCCTGTTCAAGAGCCTCAATCAAGGGGCGTACTGGACCCGGATCGACGCCGGATTCTCCGGAGAGATCATTGCGATGGCCCTCGATCCGGCGGACGGAAATACCATCTACGCCGGGACCCGGGAAGGAAAGGTCTATAAGTCCGTGAATGGCGGCTCGAGCTGGACCGATTTCAGCGCCGGGCTCCCGGCAACGGAAATCCGTTTCCTGGCCGTGGACCCCGCGGATCGCTCGAAGATCTACGCCGGAACCGGGTCCAACGGGATCTTCAGGAGCGCCGGCGGCGGAGCATGGACCTCGATCAACGGCGTCTGGGCGACCGGCGGCGCCGGCACCAATTTGACCAGGGTCGAGACGATTGTCTTCGACCCGACGGCCACGGCCAACATCCTCATCGCGGCCCTGGATTCGGTCTTCGGAGACGGGATCTACAAGACGGCCAACGGCGGAACGACCTGGTCGAGGGTGACACCCCAGATCGGCATCCGCTGGCAGCCGGGGTATTACCTCGCTATCAACCCCGCCGACCCGAGCGTCTTTTATGCGGTCAATGGCCAGAACATCCGGATCTATACGGGCGGCGGGACCGGCTACAGCGATCGCTACGTTGCAGCTTCCGGCCTCATGTGTCTTGCCGTCGACCCGATCACTCTTGTCCTCTACGCCGGAACCAACAGCGACGGCGTGTTCAAAAGCACCAACGGCGGCCAGACGTGGACGGCCGTCAACAACAACATCCGGGCCCAAAGCTTCCCCAACTTCGAAGCCCACAGCCTGCATATCGACGCCGGCAACCCCGACATCATCTACGCGGGATCCATCAACGGCGGATACAGGAGCGTGGACGGGGGAGATTCCTGGGTAAAGATGGATCATCCCGATTGGCAAACTTCCGCCTTCGCCACACACCCGTCTCGTCCGGGAACCGTTTTTTCTATCAGTGACCGCGTTTACAAGAGCATGGCCTCCGGAGCTTTGGAATCCTGGATGGACCCGAGCAACGGCTCATTCCGAGGATTCTGGGACAAGGATCTGGTCATCGTGCCCGGCGCCCCCGATGTCCTCTATGCCGGAGTTTACGGTCCCGATACGGGGAAGGAGGGCGTCTACAAGTCCACCGATGGCGGCGCGAATTGGGCGCCGAAGAACGTCGGCTTGACCGATACCAGGATCAACGTCCTGTCGATCCATCCCAGCTTGCCCAACATCCTCTTCGCCGGCACCCGGCTCCAGGACCCCACTCAGCAAGGATTCAATACGCGTCTTTTCAGGACCCTGGATGGAGGAGAAACCTGGCAGCAGGTTACCTGCGGGCTGCCGGAGACTCTCGGCGTAACCCAGGTGGCCTTCTCTCCGAGCGACCCGAACATCATATACCTGGGCGCCGTCGGGTATAATCGAGGATTCTACAAGAGCACAGACGGAGGGAGCTGTTGGGTCAAACTCAACAGCTACAACACAGGCGCGGTGGCCGTCCACCCGACCGATCCCAACATCGTCTATCTCGGGACATTTGGTTCCCCTGGCTTCTACGTCTCCTTCAACGGCGGGCAAAGCTGGACGCAGTTCGTCGGAGGGCTGTATCCGAATCCGTGGGTTGACTCCATAGCTTTGGATCCGCGGGATCCCTTCCACGTGTTTCTAGGGACTAACGCCGGCGTTTACGAAGCGACGTTCGGATTCGACCTGGTCATCACCACGACAGGTCTCCCCGACGCTGTCATCAGCCAGCCCTACAGCGTTAACCTCAAAGCCATAGGCGGAACGCCCCCCTACTCTTGGAGCCTCACCTCCCCCGGTTCGCTTCCCGCCGGGCTCTCGCTCGACCCGGCGACCGGCGTCATCAGCGGCCAGACCGCCGCCGCGGGTCAATTCACGCTTAGCGTCAAGGTTGCCGACGCCAACGGCCGCTCCTTTACCAAGTCCCTGACTTTGAACGTCCTGGCCATGTATCCTCTCGCGGTCAATCCCACCCCGCCCGAAGGCGGAACGGTCAGCCGGATTCCGGACAAAGCGCTGTACACCCATGGAGCCATCGTCGAAATTACGGCCGTGCCTAATCCCGGATATGCATTCGTCGGCTGGAGCGGAGACATTTCGGGAAGGATCTCTCCCGAGCGGGTGGTGATGATGGAGAGCAAGTCGATCCAGGCCAACTTCGCCCATACGGTTGCTCTGCCGAACTATTTCGTGTCCTCGGCCGTATTCCCCGGCTCGGCCGCGGCTGGCGAGATGATCGGCGGCGCCGTCATCATCACCATCGGCAACCAGGGGGCCGGTTCCACCCCACCGCGTCAGGTGACGGCCGGAATCTACCTCTCGGACGATTCTCTGGTCACCCCGGACGATACCCTCCTCTGGAAGGGCCGGGTCATCTTCGCCGAACCTCCCTCAAACGAGACAAGGGCCCTTTCGATCGACCCAGGCCTGCAGATTCCGACGACCATCGCAGCGGGCATCTACACGATCGGCGTCATCGTCGACGACATCGACGCGATCGTCGAGCTGAACGATGGCAACAACAGCACCTCCCGAACGATCACGATCTCGACCACCGGCTACAGCCATCTCGAACTCCTGGGCGGATGGCCCTACGGGACCACGGTGGGGGTAGATGCGGACGTGTCCGTGTCCAGGCAAGTGGCTCTCCGCGGCCACGGGGGCCTTGTGGAAATCGTGAACATCTCCAACCCTTCGCGTCCGGCGGTCATGTCCCAGCTGAACTTCGGGCCGGGATCGATCAACGCGATCAAGATCATGGGAAACCTCGCTTACGTTGCAGGAGGGACAAAGTTCTTCGTCGTGGATATTTCCAACCTCCATAATCCGCAGATCATGGGCTCCTGCGGCGGCCTCCAATCCAACATCAGGGACTTCGACATAGCGGGAAATCATGCCTACGTCTCGGACTATCATTACGGGCTGCGCGTCATCGATATCTCGGCTCCCACGGCCCCTGCCCTCGTAGGTTCCCTGCCAATGCCCGACTGCCGCACCCGGCTCATTAGGGCTTTCGGAAACACGGTCTATGTCACGCGACACACACATGTCACGAGGCCGTACGGGGTCGGCGGGCTGAGCATCGTTGACGTGTCCGTCCCGGCCCATCCCGTCGAACGGACCTTCCTTCAAAACCTGAGCGTCGGAGACCTGGCCATCGACAAGACCGGCCGATACCTTTACGTGTACACGAACACCGGCCTCAAGATCTACGATGTCTCGAATCCCGCTGCGCCTTCTGAAGCCGCATCCTACGGGGGAACATACACTGCCGCTGGAATTAAGATCATCGGCGACCGTGCCTATCTGACCGATGGAAACCAAAACAGAGTCTTTATCCTGGACATTACCACCCCCGCCAGTCCCGTTGAAATATCAAGCTTCCAATTCCAGGATGCGACATCCCTCGCCAGACCCGCCGCGGCCGGGAATCTCTGTTTCGTCCCGTCCTGGTATGATTCGCTGAGGATCGTGGATTTCTCCAACCTCAGTTCGCCGGTCCAGGTGGGCTTCCTGGAGAGTGTCGGGATCATGTATTACGCGGATGTGGCGAACGGCCAGGCCTATGTCGCGACGAGCCGCAACACATCCAATCGGTTGAAAATTCTGAACCTGGCCAATCCGGCCAACATCACCCAGACGGCGAGCCTCGAGACCTCGTACGGCATCAATGACGTCGTGGCGAGCGGAATTCATGCCTATCTCACGAACAACGGGACAGGCCTGCACGCCGTCGATGTCTCTGACCCCGCGCACCCGACCGAAGTGGGTTCCACCATGTCCGCCCCGCAGGCTCAGGATATCGTCATTTCCGGATATTATGCCTACGTCGCGGACGGAATGAACGGACTCAAGATCTTCGACATCCGGACGCCCGCAAGACCCGGGCTTCTCGGCTCCTGCCCGACGCCAGGCCGCGCCTATCAGCTCGCCGTCTCGGGAAGATATGCCTATCTCGCTTGTGACACACAGGGCCTGAGGATCATCGACGTCTCCAATCCCCAGAATCCGCGGGAGGTCGGCTCCCGTGTCTTCAGCGAAGCGGCGTATAACGTCGCCGTCTGGAAAAACCACGCCTATGTTCTCAACTACACTGGCGATATCCTCTGGATCGTCGACGTCTCCAACCCGGCCAACCCCGTGGAGATAGCCACGCTCGATGTCTATTATTGCTTCGGGGATATCGGTTTCTCCGGAGACTACATGTTCGTCCCCAACACGTTCTTCGGACTCAAGGTCGTTGATATCTCCAGCCCGGCCAGCCCCGTCGAGGTCGAGATCGAGCGCCGGGTCGGCAGCTCTTGTGAGGTTATTGTCCGTGAAAACCGCATTTACGTCGTGGACAGGGATGCGGGATTCTACGTGTTCGAATTCCGGACTCAGGAGGGCGGCGGAGAGATTCCTCCCCTGACGATCACGACAACGTTCGCTCCTGACGGCGAAATGGGAGTCGTTTATAGTACATCTCTCCAGGCCTCCGGCGGCACGCCGCCCTACTACTGGAGCCTCAAATCCGGGGCCCTGCCAAACGGCCTGACCTTGAACGACAACGGCGAGATCCAAGGAACGCCCACGGCTATCGGGACATTCACCTTCACGGTCCGGGTGGCCGATTCCGCGAGTCCCCCCCAGACCTATGGCCGAGCGTTCACGATAGCCATCGGAACGTACAAAGGCACGGACTTCGTGATCTCCGGCAGGGTCATGGCGGCCGGCGCGCGTCCTGTTCCTGGGGCCGTCATGAACGGCCTGCCGGGCAATCCCATAACGAACAGCTTCGGCGAATATATCGCCACCGTCGCTCCCGGCTGGTCTGGTACAGTCATGCCGACTCTCCAAGGCTACGCCTTCGATCCACCGACCAGGGTCTATTCCAACGTATCGACGACCCTTCAGAACCAGGATTACGCGGCCACGGTGGGGTACACGATCTCCGGCGCTATCACCCTGGACGGTGCTCTCCTGCCGGGCGTCCTGATGTCGGGGCTTCCGGGCGGGCCACGAACTGATTCGAACGGCTTCTACACCGCCTCAGTACCTTCCGGCTGGTCGGGCACTGTAGTGCCGACCGCTCCCGGCTTCACGTTCAACCCGCCGAATAAAACTTATTCCAGCGTGACGTCCAGCAAAACCGCCCAGGATTACGCCGCTACCTTCGTCGGCGGGGTCGAGGACACGTACGAAGAAAACGACAGCTTCGAGACCGCCGCGGTCATCGTCCCGGGCACCTATAATGATCTGGTCCTTGCGGACGAAGACTGGTTCAAGGTCTACGTCCCGGACTCGGACAAAGAGAAGATCCTCAGGGTCCACATCAAGGGCCTGAGCTATCCCGATCCCGCCCGGGCACATGACCTTGATTTCTGCGTCGTCAGCGGCAACAGGAAGCTTCTAAGCTACAGCATCAGCAGCAATTACGACGAATATGCCTATATCGCGGACCTCACCGCCGGATGGTACTACATCGGCCAGAGCTACGTTGGTAGCGTCGGGACCGTCTATTCTCTCTCCGTCGACATCGGCACGGACTTCGGCCTCGGCCTCATCGAGGGCCAGGTCACGGACGAAGAGGGGCACGGCATCGAAGGGGTCTATGTCGAGCTATATGACACTCCCTTTGACTGGAACGACAGCCGGCCCTTGATCACGACGAGGGCCGACGGGACCTACAAGGCCTACTGGACGCCAGGGAATTTCACGGTCCGATTCAACCTCCAGAACTGGTATCACCGGGATCCGTTCGCCCCGGACGTCAATTATATCGGCCAAGTATACAATGGGGGCCAGATCATTCCCCTCACCGCCGGCACAACGGTCAGCGGCATCGACGCCCGTCTCGCGCAGGGCGGAACCGTCACCGGAAGGTTCACGGACGCCGAAGGGAACGGATTGACCTCGGGCGTGGCGGCCTACGGCGCGGACGCGCTGAGTTACTCGGCCGCCAGCACGAATACGGATGGCTCCTACATTCTCGACCGCCTTCCCACGGGCAATTACAAGATCCGGTTCCGTCCGGGCAATACCAGCCTCGGGACCGAATGGTATGATGATGCGGCGACCTTCGAGGCCGCCGTCCCCGTGCCCGTCGTGACCGGCCAGACGACGCCGAACATCAACGGCCTTTACGGACCGGGCGGGTATATCGAGGGTACCGTGACAAACGCTTCGCCGGCGCCCATCCAGGGCGTCACCGTCACGGCCTACGATGTCGCGGGAATCTCCCTGGTTTCGGCGGCGACCGATCAAAACGGTCATTATCGCATTCCCCGTTTGCCCGCCGGTCCGCTGAAGGTCTTCTTCAGCCCGCCGGTGACGAGCCAGAATTATGTCGCCGAGTACTACCTCGATAAGCTCTTGATCGGTGATGCCGAGCCGGTCATGGTCACGGCCGGCGGGACGACCTCCGGCATCGACGCCCAGCTCGACACGGGCGGGATGATCACCGGACGGGTGACCGACGCCGCAGGGAACGGTCTCGTCGGGATCGGTGTCCACTGCATGGATATCGAGACCGATAGATTCTATAGCGCGGCCACGGACGCCAATGGAAATTACACGATCACCCGCGTCCTGCCCGATATCTACAAGATCCGTTTCCGGCCGGGGGGCGGTAACTGGGCGGTCGAGTGGTTCGATGATCGAGCGACCTTCACGGCGGGAGACCTCGTTTCGGTCGGAGCCGGCCTGCAGGTCGAGAACATCAACGCCCAGATCAACGACGACGGAGGCTTCATCACCGGCCGGGTGACGGCCGCCGGCGACGTGCCCATCGAGGGCGTCAGGGTTTCCGCCCGTGACAGTATCAAGGCGGCCATCATCTCCCAAGCCCTTTCCGACGCGGCCGGCAACTATACACTTCCTCGGCTGACCACTGGCCAGGCCAGAGTCTCTTTCGACGCCGACTCGAACTACCTCGCCTTTATCACGGAATACTACAACGACAGGGGGACCTTGGAAGCCGGCGATTTGGTCGCCGCGACGCGGGGCGAGACCACGGCCAACATCAACGCCGTTCTCGCGCCAATACCGGCCCTCGTCATCACGACGACAACTATCCCAAACGGTCAGCAATTCAGCCCCTATGGCGTCGTGCTCCAAGCGACTGGCGGACGCCCATTCTATTACTGGGGTTTGACCCCCGATTCCGACCCACTGCCCGCCGGGCTGAAGCTGACCGCCAAGGGAGAGATCGTGGGCACCCCGCTGGCGACGGGCACGTACAATCTCATCGTCCGCGTTTGCGACTCCACGCGGCCTCAGCAGTCCGCCACGCAGGCAATCACGCTCACGATCGGCCAGTACTCCGGCACGGGTTATTCCATCTCCGGCCACATCGCTCTCGCCCCACCCAGCGGCCAGCCGCTCGCCGGAGTCGTGCTCGAGGGCCTGCCGGGACCGCCGGCGACGAACCTCCAGGGGAATTACATCACATTCGTTCCCGCCGGCTATTCAGGGATGGCCCGGCCGGTCCTCGCCGGCTACGGCTTCAATCCCGAAACCGACGGCTATACGGACATCAACATCAACCGCCCCGACCAGGACTACGTGGCCTACCAGTTGACGCTGGCCGTGACGACCGACTGGCTGCCCAACGGGACCGAGGGGCAGATCTACAGCCAAATCCTGGGAGCCACAGGAGGGACGACTCCCTACACCTGGGACCTCTATTCGGGAATACTGCCCGATGGCCTGACTCTGGCCTCGAACGGCACGCTCAGTGGAACCCCGATAAAAGCCGGGACCTATGATTTCACGGTCCGCGTTACGGATTCGGGAGCGCCCACCAAGCCCACCCAGCGGAATTATCAGGCCTACAGCGTGACCGTCAATCCCGGCAGCCTGATCTCAAGCACTCCGATCCTGGTCTGGAAGCTCAACGAAGGTGGAGGGACATCGGCTCTCGACTCTTCGGGAAGAGGCCTCCATGGGCTCCTGCACAACAACGTCACCTACACGAACGACGCCGCGGGCGGCTGGGGCTACGCCGCCGAAACGGCCGGATACGGCTGGATCGAAAAGAGCTGGGGAGGCGACAAGACCTTCTACTTCGCCAACGAAGCGACGATCATGGCCTATGTCAAGATCGCCAATTTCAGCTCCTCCCGCAGGTTCGTCTGGAAGCTCCAGCATGACCGGACGGACCGCGGCTTCCCTTATTGCTTTCAAGCCGAGCTTTCGATCGAAGGGTCCAAGCTGGTCATCCACTCCAGCAACGGGCTTCTGAAGGGCGCTTATGAAAGCCCCTCCTTCGCTACAGAAGTCGATCTCTCGAATAATGATAACGGCTTTGTTCTCGGCGCCTACAACCACCTTACGGTGACGATCCAGGGGAACCAATACAAGCTCTTTATCAACGGAGCCGAAAAGACGACAGGCACGGGCGCCCCGTTCGATGCCGGCGCCAATTTCAGCTGCTTCTGGGTCATGGGAGCCAACTGGTCTGATTACTGGCTCGGCGGGAAGCTCGACGAGCTCACGGTTTACAACACCGCCCTTGCCCCGGCACAGGTCGGCGCCCGCTATAACGAAGGCCCGCTGGCGACGATCTCAGGCCGGGTGACGTTGAGCGGCGCGCCCCTCAGCGGTGTGACCATGAACGGCCTGCCCGGAAGCCCGCTGACGAATGAAGCCGGAGATTACACCGGTTCGGTTCGCCCGGGCTGGAGCGGCACCGTAACACCCGTTAGGTCCGGCTACTCCTTCGAACCGCCGAGCCGAAGCTACACCAACGTCCTTTTGCCCGTCGTCGGCGCGGACTATACGGCCTTCGTCGGCGGCTCCCTGTGGGTCACCACGGGAAGTCTGCCCACCGGAGCGTGGAATTCCCCCTACGACTTCACGCTCCAGGCAGCCAACGGAACTCTTCCCTATTCATGGACGATCGCCTCGGGACGGCTGCCGGCCGGGCTGACCCTCGACACGAACGGCCGCCTCAGCGGAACACCGACGGAAGCGGGGGAATTTCCCTGGACTGTCCGGGTCACAGATTCCCGCGCCACGCCGCTTTTCGCGACTCGGACCTATAATCTCATCATCAATCCGGCTCATCAGGGGTATTGGACCTCGAGCTATCCGCTGGGCGGTCGGATCAACCCCTTAGGGCTTACCCTGGACACCCACGTCCCGAACACGATCTACGCGGCGCCCCAGTGGAGAGGGCTTTACAAGAGCACGAGCGGAGGCGTCGGCTGGACGAACATCACGGATTTCCTTTCCAACCCCGGCTTTGACAGAACGGACATCCGGATCTTCCTCATCGGGAATCAATCGCAGTTTTACATCGCGAGCCATAGCGGCGTTTTCAAAAGCCTCGATCAAGGGGCGACCTGGAGCCGGATCGACAGCCAATTCTCCGGTCAGGTCACGGCAATGGCCTTGCATCCGACGGACGGCAACACCGTCCACGCCGGGACCCAGGAAGGGAAGATCTACAGGTCCGAGAACGGTGGCCTGAGCTGGTCCGAGGTCAGCGCCGGGCTTCCCGTCACGAAAATCCGTTTCCTGGCCGTGGACCCCATGGATCCCTCAAAAGTATACGCGGGGACCTACTCCAACGGGATCTACAGAAATGTGGGCGGCGGACCGTGGACATCGATCAACGGCGTCTGGGCGATAGACCTTAGCAGCACCTATTTTACCAGGGTCGAGACGATCGCCATCAACCCGGCGGACACGGCCAACATCATTATGGCGGCCCAGGATTCCGTCCTCGGAGATGGGATCTATAAGACGGCCGACGGCGGAATGACATGGTCGAGCGTGACAACCGGGATCGGCATCCGCTGGCAGCCGGGGTATTACATCGCCATCAATCCCGCCGACCCGGGGGTCTTTTACGCGGTCAATGGCCAGAATATCCGGATCTACACAGGGGAAGGGGCCGGCTATAATGACTATTACGTTGCCGCCGCCAACCTCACTTGTATTGCCGTCGACCCTGCCAACCCTCTCGTCCTCTACGCCGGAACTGACTCCGAGGGCCTGTTCAAAAGCATCAACGGGGGCCAGACCTGGACGGCCATCAATAACAACATCCGGGCCCAGAATTTCCCCCACTCGGAATCACACAGCCTGTACATCGATGCCAGTGATCCCGACATCATCTACGCAGGATCCATCAACGGCGGATACAGGAGCATTACCGGAGGGGATACCTGGGAAAAAATCAATCATCCCAGCTGGGAGATCGCGGCCTTCGCGACACATCCGTCTCTTCCGGGAGTCGTTTACTCCATCAGGGACCGCGTGTACAAAAGCACGGATTCCGGAGCTTCGGGATCGTGGACCGATCCGAGCGGCGGCTCATTCGGGGGCTTCGGAGATAGCGATCTCGGTATCGTGCCCACTGCTCCGAACGTCCTCTATGCCGGCGTTTCCGGTTCCGGGACCGGGGCTGAGGGCGTCTATATATCTCTCAATGGCGGTGTGACGTGGGCGCCGAAGAACGCCGGGCTGACGGATACAGTAATTGATACACTAACCATGCATCCCAGTCAACCCGACATCATCTTCGTCAGCACTCAGGCCGAATGGCCGCCCACGCCCGGAAAGAACACACGGCTTTTCAGAACCCTGAACGGTGGGGAGACCTGGGAGCACATCACCTGCGGGCTTCCGGATTTCCTCAGCATCGACCAGATCGCGATATACCCGGGCGATCCAAACATCATGTATATGGTCGGAGAAGTCAATAACGGAGGCGTATATAAGAGCACCGATGGCGGGAGTTGCTGGTCCAAGATTCTCAGCGAAAACGCGAGTGCCGTTGCCGTCCACCCGGCCGATCCCGATATCGTCTACCTCGGCACATGGAATACCAGCGGCTTCCAGGTTTCCTTCAATGGCGGGCAGACCTGGACGCGGTTCAACGGGGGTCTTCCCCTGAGCCCGGGCATCGAGTCCATGGCCCTGGACCCGCGCAATCCTTTCCATGTGTTCATCGGGACGACCGCGGGCGTCTATGAAGCGACATTCGACTTCGACATCCTGATCGCCACGACATCACTCCCCAACGCCGTCATCCACCAGCCGTACAGCGCGAACCTCAAAGCCGTGGGCGGGACGCCCCCTTATTCCTGGAGCATCGGCCCTTCCGGATCACTGCCGCAAGGGATCACGATCGACGCGGCGACCGGAGTCATCAGCGGCCAGGCGGCGAGCGCGGGTCAGTTCCCGCTTAACATCAAGGTCGTCGACGACAACGGACAGTCCTTCACGAAGCCCCTGACGTTGAACGTCCTGGCCATGTATCCTCTCGCGGCGACCTCTTCGCCGCCCGAAGGCGGCACGGTGAGCCGGACGCCGGATGAACCGTTATACGTCCATGGGGCACTCGTCGAGGTCGCGGCCGCGCCCAACCCGGGGTACGTGCTCATCGGCTGGAGCGGCGATTCCTTGGCTATCACCTCCACCGTTCAGCTCTTGATGAAGGAGGCGAAATCGGTCTCGGCCAATTTCGCTGCCACGCATATTCTGCCGGATTACACTGTTTCCTCGGCGACACTCCCGTCTTCGGCCTCGGCCGGCGAGACAATCGGCGGCGCCGTCAGCATCACGGTCGGCAATCTAGGATCCGGCGCCATGAATCCGCCGGCGCTCTCGGCCGGGATCTATCTCTCGAACGACGCTCTCGTCACGCCCGAAGATATTCTCCTCTGGAAAGGCCGCATCCTCTTCGCCGGCCCCGATTCGATGAGGACAACGGCGCTCCCCATCGACCCCGGCCTGCAAATCCCGACGACCATCGCGGCCGGCACCTACACCATCGGCGTCCTCGTCGACGACATTGACGCCGTCGTCGAACGGAACGACGGCAACAACGCCTCCTCTCGAACGATCACCATCTCGAGTCCCGGCTACAGCCATCTCGAACTTCTGGGGGGATGGCCTTACGGAAGCTCGATGGGGATTGTGACGGATGAATCCAGAAACGTGGCTATCCGCGGCCATGGCGGCTTGCTCGAGATCCTGGACATCTCCGACCCTGCGCAACCCACCGTCATGTCGCAGCTTAACTTCGCTCCAGATGGGGTCAGCGAGCTCGACATCAGGGGAAACCATGTTTACGTCGCTGGAGGGACACGTTTCCGCATCGTGGACATCACCGACCTCCACAATCCATGGGTCATCGGGTCTTGCGGCGTCCAGTCCTTCGTCCGGGACATCGAAATTTCGGGGAATTACGCGTTCGTCTCGGATTACCATTTCGGGCTGCGCGTCGTCGACATATCAAATCCTACAGCTCCCGTGGCTGTCGGTTTCGTGCCCTTCAACAGCCGGACCCACCTCCTCACGGCCATCGGGAACACCGTTTATGTCAAGAGACACACACACATCGGAACGCCGACGGGAATTGGCGGGCTGAGCGTCATCGACGCAACAAACCCTGCCGAGCCCGTTGAGCATAAGTTCCTCAGCCTGAATGTCGGAGACCTGGCTATCGATAAGACCGGCCAATACCTTTTCCTGGGCCTCACCAATGACTATCTCCATGTCTATGACATCTCGACTCCCCTTGAGCCCGTCGAGAAAGCGACTTATACGGGAATCCGCAATCCAACCGGATTGAAGGTCGTCGCCGACCGGCTCTATGTCGTCGATATCAGCCAAGGCAGGCTCACCGTCTTGGACATCTCCAATCCTCTCAATCCCTTGGCGCTCTCGGCCTATCAGTTCCCGAGTCCGATAGCGGGAGGGATCTGGAGACCTGCCGTCGCCGGGAATCTCTGTCTCGTTTCGTCGTGGATGGATTCCTTGAGGGTCGTGGATTTCTCCAATCTGGGTTCGCCCGTGGAGGTGGGCTCCCTGGAGAGCGTCGGGTTGTCGCAATACGCAGACATCGCGGTCGGCCACGCCTATGTTGGGACAAGTCGCTCGACCTCCAACAGGCTGAAGGTCCTGGATCTGGCCAACCTGTCCAACATCACCGAGACGGCCAGCCTCGATACCCCGTATGGCATCCGCGACGTCGTCATCAGCGGTATTCACGCCTATCTCGCGGGGGGCACGGCCGGCCTTCACGCCTTCGACATCTCCGACCCGGCGCACCCGGAGGAAGCGGGCTCGAACATGTCTTCCCTCCAAGCTCAGGATATCGTCATATCCGGAAACTATGCCTACGTCGCGGACGGACCATATGGGCTGAAGATCTTCGACATACGGACACCCGAGAGCCCCTGGCTTCTCGGCTCCTGCCCGACGCCCGCCTATGCCTATCAGCTCGCCGTCTCGGGGAGGTACGCCTATCTCGCCTGTGCCTCGCAGGGCATGAGGATCATCGATATTTTCGACCCCATGAATCCCCGGGAGGTCGGCTCGCACGTGCCCGGAGGGACGATTTATAACATCAACGTCCGGGGGAACTACGCTTTTGTCAATGACAATTACGACATTCTCCGGATCGTCGACGTCTCCGACCCCGCCAATCCCGTGGAGAGGGCCACCGTCGATCTCTATTACTGTTATGGCGATATCGGCTTCTCCGGACACTACATGTTCATCCCCAACACCTTCTTCGGGCTCAAGGTCGTGAATATCTCCAATCCGGCCAGCCCCGTGGAGGTCGACATCGAGCGCCGACTCATGAGCGCTTGTGATGTCATCGTCCAAGAAAATCGCATCTACGTCGTGAACAGGGATGCGGGTTTCTATGTTCTGGAATTACGCCTTCGCTGAGAGGAGGAAGACACGAGGTTAGCCGCTAAGATAGTGGGTACGGACGTCTCGTCAAAGTAAACTTGATAACCTTTCAATAGGGATAATAATTTCCTTTTGTGCTGCGCTGGCTCAACCAGGTTCAGCCATTTCGTTAAGGGCCGTCCCCTGACGGTCAACGAAGCTCGGCCGCCCGAATCCTATGCGGCGTTCAGGGAGGCCGCCCGGCTCAGAAAGAAGCCGAGTTCCGCGTCGAGCTCGTTGAAGCGGGATCTGACTTCGGCGTATTCGGCCACGATCTGTTTCAGCCGTTCGCGAAGATGGGCTCTTTCTTCTCTGAACCAGGCTTTGTTTTCTTCCGCCAGGCGCCGCATGTCGTCCTGGACCTTCGCCCGCACGCCGGCCAGCGTCGCCGCGTACTCTTCTTTCAAGACCTTCAGTTTTTCCGCAGCTTTTTCGTACTCCGCTCTCAGGGAGCCGGCAAAACAGGCCAGGGCATATCCCTGCTTGAGCCCGGCGACGAGCTCCCGCACCGGCACGATGGCTTGGACCCGATGGGCGTTCGCGCCGCAGAAAACGAAGCCGTTCTCGAAGTCCCCCTTCCGGGCGCTGTCGAGCGCCTCGGAAATGCAATAGCGGGCCTTGCCGGCTTCGCAGCTTTCGAGACAGCGCGAGGGACACCGAAAGATCTTCTTCTCCCCGCGGGCGATCGCCGCCAGGAAGGGGCCGCGGATCGCCCGCCCCGGCAGGCCCACGGGGCTCTGGACGATGACGATGTCCTCTTCCCGGCAGGACAGATAAGCTTGCTTGAACCGGATGTCGGCGTCGCATTCGGTGGTCGCCACAAAACGAGTGCCGAGCTGCACCCCTTGGGCTCCGAGCGCCAGGAATCGATGGATGTCTTCGCCCGAATAGATGCCGCCCGCGGCGATCACCGGGAACGCGCGGTTCCAGCGCGCTTCGAATTCCCGGAGCGCTTCGATGACCTCGGGGACGATCCGTTCGAGCTGAAATTCAGGGCGATCGATCTGTTCCGGCTTGAATCCGAGATGCCCCCCCGCCCGGGGCCCTTCGACCACGACGGCATCGGGGAGGTCGCCGTAATGTTTTTCCCATGATTTGAAGATCAGGCGGGCCGCCCGCGCGGAGCTGACGATCGGAACCACCTTTACGCCCGATTCCCGGATGGCCCGGACGGGGATCCCTTTGACCGGCAGGCCGGCCCCGAGGAAAAGGAAATCGACTTTTTCTTCGATCGCGGCGTCGAGCAGCTGATGGAAACAGTCGACAGCGACCATGATGTTGACGCCGATGAGGCCGGCCGATTTTCGGCGCGCTTCGCGGACCTCGCGGCGCAGAGCCCGGACGTTGGCTGCGGCGGGATCGTCGTAGTAATCGTCCTCGATCATGCCGATGGCGTTGGCGGCGATGACGCCGATCCCGTCTTCCCTGGCGACGGCGGCGGCGAGGTTCGAAAGCGATATGCCGACCCCCATCCCGCCCTGGACGATCGGGAGTACGGCCGTCTTGTCGCCGATCCGGAGCGCGGGAAGCGGGTATTTCGCCGCGCAGTGGTCCTTGAACTCGGCGAATTTGGTTTCAAGGACTTTCAATAAGCTCATGACGATCTCTCAGGCCGCGATAAATAATAGGCGTATCGAGCGGAGGTGTCAAGACAGTCTTTGGTGAAAGGCGCCGGCTATGCGATAATCCTTTCCATCGATGGGAGTGAGGATTTGAAGATAGAAAAGCCCTTCTACGAGTTGATCACCACGGCTTTTGGGACAATGGGCATCGTCTGGTGGAAAGCAGCCGTTGGGCCAAGAGTCCGACAGGTGTTCCTGAGCAGAGGGCGGAAGCCTGCCGATAAGGCCGTCCTGGAAGAATATCCCGGTGCCCAACGGCTGGCGTCTCCCGGGATTGTCGGGCTGGGGGTTCGAATACAACGTTTTCTCGAGGGCGGAACCGTCGTCTTCGATCTGGAAATGATCGCGCTAGAGGTGTGCGGCGAGTTCCAACAGCAGGTCCTGCTTGCGGAACACGGGATACCGCGGGGCTGGGTCAGCACATATGGGAGGATCGCGCGACAAGTCGGGTTGCCGGGAAGCAGCCGGGCGGTCGGGCGGGCATTGGCGACGAATCCATTTCCGATCATTATCCCCTGTCATCGGGCGGTAAGGGCGGATGGCGAAATAGGCGGTTATCAGGGTGGAAGCGAGATGAAACGGGCGTTACTGGCCATGGAGGGAGTGGAATTCACGGGCAGAGGAAGGGTCCTGATGCGGAGAGTTTACTATTGAGCGAAACTCTCTGCTTTTCTCCCTTTTTTTTATTTGCAGGCGAAGTTTTTTTATGGTAATATATTCACCGGAAATCCCCCGTAAAGGGGGCGCGGGTCGGATAAAGGTAAAGAGGGCAGAGGCCCTAACAGCCGACATACTCCTCTCCTTTATTGCGATCGATTTTTTAGCACGGGCCGTTTCGGGCGCCCCCCGGACGGACCCTTCGTCAAAGGAGACGAGTATGAACATCTACGTAGGCAACCTTTCTTTCACCGTGACCGAGGACGACCTCCGGCAGGCCTTCCAGGCTTTCGGAGCGGTCGAAAAAGCGGCCATCATCACCGACAAGATGAGCGGTCAGCCCCGCGGCTTCGGCTTCGTCGAGATGCCGAACAAGGACGAGGCGGTCAAGGCCATCAGCGGCCTCAACGGTAAGGACCTCAAGGGCCGGAACCTCAAGGTCAACGAGGCCCAGCCCCGTCCGGCCGGCGGCGGCGGCGGCGGAAGAGGCGGATTCGGCGGCGGCGGCGGCGGCCGCGGCCGGTACTGATCGCTCGTTTAACCTAGCGGTCAAATCACATTCGTACGCAAGGGCGGATGCCCGGGTCGGGCACTCCGCCCTTTTTTTTGGCCTTCGAAAACTCCGACGTCGACGAGTACAACGCCGAGGATGTTATTCTTTCCTTGACTCAGGGACGGGACCAAAACTATGATTTTCCGCGAGAGGCGCAGCCGCCTGGCGGCGCGTGACGGATAAGTTGAGGAGGTGAACATGAGAAAAATTCAAGCTTTGGTGCTCGCCGGCGTTCTCCTGCTTTTGTCGCCGGCCCTGTCTCAGCAGAAATCCCTCAAGGTCGTCCTTCTTTATGACATGGAAGGCGTGTCGGGCGCGACCTCGGTCCGGCACACCGACTTCGGGGCCAACCCGGAATATGAGGAGGCCCGCAAGTCGCTGACCGCGGATGTCAACGCGGCCATCGCCGGGCTCAAGGCCGGCGGGGCGACGGACATCATCGTCGTCGACGGCCACGGCTCGGGCAACTCGCAGAGCCCCGACGTTCTCGAAGCGGAGCTCCTGCCGCCGGCGAAAATGATCTCGCGGGACCGGCCGTTCGACATCTACATGGACAGCTACGACCAGTCCGTCGACGCCATCGTGGCCGTCGCCATGCACGCCGGCGCGGGAAATCCGGCCGGCTTTCTTTCCCACACTTACACGATCGAGGACATTCAATACAGGGTCAACGGGACTCCTTTCAACGAAACGATGATCATGGCCATGGGGGCGGCCCGCTTCGGGATCCCGATGATCATGGTCAGCGGCGACGACCAGCTCGAAAAAGAGGTCCGCCGCTTTCTCCCCTGGGTCAAGTACGCCTCGGGCAAGCGGGCCGTCGGCCGGACCAAGGCCGAACCATTTCCCCGCGAGGAAGTTTCGCGCCGTATCGAAAAGGCGGCCCGGGAGGCGCTCCTCGCCCTCGACGCCGCGCGCCTGCCCGAGAATTTCCCGGGCCCATTCCGCTTCGCGCTGACCTTTCAGGACGAGTCGCAGGCCCGGACCGTGGCCGGGCTCCAGGGCGCCGAGCTCCTGGCCGACTCGGTCTCCGTCCAGATCCGGACGGCGGATTTCGAGGAGGGTTACCGGGCCAGCTTGCGGCTCATCTCAGCGGCCGGGCTCGTCGGCCGCCTGCAGGCCGCCCAGAGGGTCCTCGCCGCCCAGCCGAACGCGGCGGCCCTGCGCGAGGCCGTGTCCAAGTACATCACCGACCGCTGGCTCGAACCGCAGCCCGCCTCTCCCGCTCCGGGCGGGGCCGGAGCGCCTCAGCGCTACTGGGGCGCCCGCTAGCCGGTCATCCCTTTAGCATTGCTGTCCTTGACAGCCTTGCGTTTGTGGGCCTATCATCCTCGTGCTGGTCGGAGAGGAGGCAAAAGGGATGAAAAAGCTCGTCGCGATTCTCTCTATCGCAGTTTGTTTCGGCGCTGGGCTGCTGTTGGCCGCCCAGGCCAAAAAGTCCGCCTGGAAAGGTACGGTCGCTACCGAAGACGGCGTCAAGGTCGTCAAGAATCCCTCTGAACCGCTCTACGGAGAGTTCGTCTTCGACCTGCGGGAAGATCTCCGGCTCGGCGGCGACCCGGCGCGGGAGGACTCATATTGGAGAAAGACGCCCCCACCCGCGTCGACGTCTTCTCCCGCGAGGGCGTTTATCTCTACCGGATGACCTGGATCTCCCGGCCGGACGCGATCCGCTCCGGCTTCCTCTACGAGGTCCGGGAGGATCCTGAGACGAGCGAATACCTCGTCATCCGTCAGAAGATAATGAACTGGGAGGCCATGAAGTCCCGCTGATCTTTTCCAGGCCTTCCAGATAGCAGATGATGGCTTCTTTGGCGTTCTTGAGCGCTTCTTTTTCCGTTTCGCCTTGAGTAAAACAACCGTCCAGGGCCGGAACCGTCACGTTATAACCGCCCTCTTCGGCGGGAGTCAATATGATGTTGAACTTCACGCTGAAATCCTCCTGACGCTCATTATAGCATTATAGGGATATATCCACGAAGCTCCAAACCTCACTCGTACCGGATCGTTTCGACGGGGTCGGTCTGGGCGGCCTAGTCTTTATGGCCGTGTTCCAGTTCTCTCCCGAAGCCGAAAGGATCTTGGCGGGGGAGTTTGTTATCTCGATCATTCTCTTCGCGATATTTTTCTCTCTCGCCTGGCTCTATCAGTCCGTGGACTGGCAGTTGGCAAGAGCAGAAACCGAGCACCCGACTCGAATTCCGTAATTCACCGTTCTGGACGCCATCGCTCGATTCATTTCGCCCCGCCGTCGCGAATCCCTTGATTCCCGCGGGGAATCGGTCACGGTCAATGAGCGGAATTACGGCCGCTTTTTTGAAGAATTCAGAGAAAACCTAATGGTCACGGTTGTGCTATAAATAACCGGTTGGCCGCCGATCCATGCGGATGAGTACTGCCATTTCTTGACGGCGTCGATCGCGGCCTGGTCGAGGGCCGGAACCGATTCGAGAACCTTCACTTCCGTCACCAGGCCATGAAGGCCGATGGTGATCCCCAGGATAACGGTGCCCTCGATATTCTCTTTTTTCGCCTCCTCCGGATAAACGGGGTCGACCTGCCGGATCAACTTGGGCGGTTGGGTATCCGTGATGTCGGTGCTCCCGGACACTGAGAATTTAAGGGTCACCGTGAAAACGATGGGCCTTGGTCTGCCTTCGATAATGAAAGGTTCAAAAACCCATTTCTTGATGGCGTTGGCCGCGGCCTTATCAAGCGCCGGAACGGATTTGAGGACCTTTGTGCTCGTCACCCGGCCGTCGATATCTGTTGTCGCTTCGATGATGACGATGCCCTCAATCCCCCAGCTCAAGGCTCGCTTCGGATAAACCGGGGCGACCGTCTTGATCAGTTTAGGCGGCGTAATGTCCTTCCCGGACACGACCGTGCTTTCCTTCCCCGGCTGGCCGCTTGTTTCCTGGGAGTCGGCGAGGGCGCGAAACGGGAGGTCATGATTCGTTCCGTCAAACGATGATAGCGTGCCCCTTGAAGAGACCGCAACCGTCGCTCCGCTCAAGCCATAGGCGTTGGAGGAGGCCAGAAGAAATTGGAGAAAAAACAAGGCGACCGAATATGTCCTGCCCAAGACATGCCCCTTATCAGTATCATTTTATGATAAAAGAGTCCGCCGTATCAATCACAGAAAAATAATGCCGGCCAGGCCGGGATCAGGCTTGCCTCCCCAATCACTCGTAGCGGATCGTCTCGACCAGGTCAGTCTGGGCGGCCTTGACCGTCTGCCAGGCGATCGTTCCCATGGCCACGACCATGGCCAGGGACCCGGCCGAGAACATGGCCACGATCCGGCCCGACGTCGCGCCGGTCCGGCTTAGAGGCCGCGGCCCATCTTCCGGAGCCCCTCGAGGCAGCCCTTGATGCTGCCCATCGGATCGTCGCCGACCTCGTGCTCGACGACGTACCAGGCGGTGCCGCCGGTCGTCTCGCAAACCTGGAAGACCTCGGCCCAGGGGATGACGCCCTGCCCGATGACGGCCGCTTCCGGCCCGCCGAATTCCTTGAGGTGGACGGAGGCGGAGCGTCCGGGATACTTCTTCAGGATGGCCACGGGGTCGCCGCCGCCGCTCAAACAGTTGCCCATGTCGTTCTGCATGATGACGTCCGGGCCGGTGTTGTCGAAAAAGATCTCCCAAGAGGTGGTGTCGCCGAGTTTCCGGAAATCCCCGGCGTGGGCGTGATAGCCGACGCGCATGCCGAGGGTCTTGGCTTTCGCGGCGATCTCGTTGAACCTCTTGGCCAGGTCGAGCCAGTCCTGAGCGTCCTTGGCCTGAAGGCTGGGGACGATGAGGAAAGAATTCCCCAGGACGGTGTGGAGATCGGCCGTGGCCTTCAGGTTGTCGCCGGTGACGGTCTCGAGGCCGGTGTGCGTGCCGCAGCACTTGAGGCCATTCCCGTCGAGGAGCTTTCTCAGCTCTTTGGGCTTGCTGTCCCAGCCGTAGTACCCGGCAAACTCGACGCCCTTGTAGCCCATCTTGCCGATGGCCTCGAGGACGGCCGGGAGGTCCTTCGACGCCGCCTGGCGGACGGAATAAAGCTGGACGCCGACAGGGATCCTTTTCTTGGGGGTCCCGGCTTGGCGCGCCGCGGCCCTCAGACCATCCAGGCCGACGAGGCCGGCCCCGGCTCCGACAGCGGCGACTTTCAAGAAAGCGCGACGCGAAAATCTTTTCCGTTCAAAATGATTCATGGATGCCTCCTTCATTGACCTAACGCAGTCTCCCTATGGCTTTTCCCCGAGCAAGCGGTCCGCGGCGAGGACCGTGAACACGTAGGTCGCCGCCCCCGTCAGCACGTATTCGGCCTGCTGCCAGAGGTACGGGAAGGGCTCCTTGAGCTCGGGAAAGTCCGGCCGGATGAGCGACGGGCCGGAGATGCCGCCTCCCGGAATGTGGGTCCAATCGTTCAGGTTGATGCCGTAAGCCACGGTCATGGACTGGGCGCCGACCGCGGAGACGAGCGATGTGGTGGAGGCCGGATGGCAGCCGAGGACGTAGTTGAGGACCCGCAGGACGTTCTCCCGGTCGAATTCCCGCGGAAAAGCCTCGTGTAGGAAATACTGCCTGACCGCATATTCCTGGATGTCCCAGGTGACGCCCCAGATCTGGGGCTCGAAAGGAACGCCGTAGGGCGTTTTGGCCAGGTCCGTCTTCAGCCTGGCCGCGTATGCCGCGAGGATCGAGCTCACGCGCTTCGAGAACTCAGCGTCCCGGACGGCCGGGAGCGCCCGCGCCGCGGCCCATCCAACCTCCCCGACCTGCGCCTCGATGACGGGCAAGAGGGCCTTGAGACGCGCCGCGAACCGCGCTTCGCGTGTCGTGATGAGGAGCTCGGCGGTGGCTAGGACCTCTTGGGAATCCGCCCGCTCCGGAACATAGGGATTGGGCTGGCGGACGGCAGGGTGGCTCTGTTCGAACTCCCAGGCCTTGACGGCCGTCGCCAGACACTCCTTGGCGAGACGGTCGTCGAAGCCTCTGAGCACGCGGCTCGAGGCAGCCAGCGCGGCGACGGCGGCGTATTCCATGCCCGAATCGCGGCCGGTGAAGGCATAGCGGTCGTCGCGACGGCCCGAGCGGTCGCCCTTCACCTCGTCGATCCCCAGGGACGGATCGAAGACCCGGTTGTCGGTCAGAGACGCCGGTTCGCCGAGCGTCCCATACTGTTCGAGCGAGGGGTCCGAGATCCCGGCGAAGCTGTGCCCGGCCAGACGATATCCGCTTAGGAGATTCTCCACGCCGTGAACGACCTGTTGGAGGATATCGGGCTTTCCGTCCGGGACGTGGAGGACGACGTTCCGCCGCGCGGTGTCGACCGTCGTCTGGTCGCTGTCGAGGCCGAAGGTTTCCCGGCTCAGCGCGAGCAGCATGGTGGCCCAGGCCTGGGCCCCGCCGGCGAGGTCATGGTCCGCGGCGTCGTGCCAGCCGCCCCGGTCGAGGCCCGGCATGTGTTGGTCGGCGGCAAACGGCGTCTCCGTCTCGGGGCCCTGCTTGTATCCCTCGATGAAGGCCAGGTCGAGGCCCGGCGGCGCCTGGAGCGCGTCGTCCATGTGGCAGGCGCCGTGCCAGATCCGGCCGCGGTCGATGACGCGCACGTGGCACATCTGGACCGGGAAAAAGGTCTCCAGGGTCGGCTGCCAGACGTCCCGTCGATAGACCTCGGGGGAGATGAGGAAGGGCGACGTCTGGGAATCCCCGAAACGCACGACGTAGGCGCCCGGCTCCCGGACGGCCGTGAAATCGAAGAGGGCGTAGTCGTAGCGGAGGAAACGCCCCCAGCGGACGACCAACCGCTCGAGGACGGGCACGAGGCCCTTTGCCGGGTCCACTTTGAGAAGCGTCCCCGTGCCGAGCGAGGTCGTGCGCGGGTCGAGCTCGATGACGGCGCGCTTGTCCTGCCGGGGATGGTATCCCACCTGCGAGATGCCGATGACCGGCGGGCGCCGCCAGCTCGATACGGAGTTGGGCGTGATCTTCCAACGCACCGCGCCCTTTGTGGCACCGGCGCGGATGAGCGAGCGCACCAGGAACCAGCCGTTGGTCTCCGTGCTGCGCCCGTCGAAGAAGCGGAGGTCGCCGGTCAGAGATTCGATAGTCAGGCGGCGCAGGGGATCCTCCGCAGCAGCCGAGAAGACGGGGCCTTCGGCGAGCGCCGTCGCCCATACGACGGACCCGTCCTTCACAGTGGGGCCGTTGCCCTGACGGGGGAAGACGCCGTCCGTGCGGCCCAGATGATAGGTCTTCCCGAAATAGGCTGGAGGGAACAACTCCAGGTTGAACCCGGCCCGGCCCACGAATTCGGCGGGCAGGGGACGCTCGAGGTCCACGGTCACGGCGATGGCGTCGCCGTCCGGCTCGACCCTGACCCGGTAGGCGATCCCTTCCTTTTCGAAGCGGAGCGGCACTTCGGCGCGGTTTGAGGCCCGGTCGACGACGCGCTTGCCGACGACCGGAAGTTTTCCCCATTGCCCCGGCGCGGGCTCGAGGCGCACGTCGCCGAGGGCGGCGACCCGCTCGCCGTGCTGGATGATCTCGATGCCGCCCTGCTTGCCCTCGGGATAGATATCGTGGAAGACGAGGACCGATAGCCCTGGCTTTTCGAAATACTCCTCGGCGTTGAGGACCCAGCCGGCCTTGGATTGCGCGGCTTTTTCCTGAAGCGTTTCCGCCGCGGAGGGAGTGTGAGGCGGTATCAGGATGAGGATGGCAACGATGGCCAGGCTTGCGATCGCGGTTTTCATGGGTGGACTCCTACGCGGAAGTATATGGGCGGCCGCGCGGCCCTGTCAATGAAATCGGGAATGAAATCGGGGACACAATACCAATTTCCGAATTAACCCGACTGGCCAGGCCGAGGGCCCACGCTGCGCGTGAGGAGGAGGACGGTCGTCCCGGCGAAGTAGCCCGCGGTCAGGGCCGGGCCGATGGAGACGGCCCCGACGGTCTTCAGGCCCAGGACCATCAGGGTGAAAACTGCGGTCGTAACGGCCAGTTGGACGGCGACTGCGACGCTGATCGGGGCCGTCCGATGGGCCTTGACGAAGACGCCGCGCTGGTAGGACAGGACGGACTCGAGGAAGGGGAGGAGAACGAGGAAGACCCCCGGCAGGAGGGCGAAGGCGGCCAGGTCCGGCGACAGGCCGGACACCGTCCGGTACCAGACTTTCGCCAGCGGGGTGAACAGCACGGCAGCCAGCGCGGCCGTGGACACCGCGCCGACCCGTAAGGAAAACCGGGCCAGGACGCGGCGGTTCTCGCCGGCGTCCCCGACGAGGGCGATGACCACTTCCTGCATGGCGATGCCCGCCGTGCGGAAGACGAAAGCCAGGCCGACGATGACGGGCAGAACGGCCAGCGATTCGAGGGGCGAGTGGCCGCGGGCCAAGAAGAAGGTCGTCAGCGGATTGATGAAGAAAGACAGGAACGAAGTCAGGGCCAGCGGCGCGTAGAAGCGCATGACCCCGGCCGCCGTGAGCGAGCGTCCGAACTCGCACTCGCCGTCCGTCTGCCGCCGGAACTTGCGGACGGTCGGTCGGGCCATGGCCCAGCTGGCCGCGCCTTCGGCCAGGACGCCGACGCCGAGCGCGGCCGCCCCTACGCTCGCGCCGGGCAGGCGGAAGACGAGGGCCGAAACAAGTCCGGTCGCGGCCATGGTCGAGAGCCGTATCACGGTGCCCCATGTCACGGCCTGGGGCCGGCCGTCGCGGATGAGAATGCCCTGGTAGAAACGCCGGAAGCCTATGGCCGCCGGCCAGAGGACGAGGAAGATCATCGACCGTCCGGCCAATCCGGCCACGTCCGCGCTCAGGCCGATGACCCGCCGGGCGACGAGGTCGAAGACGGGCGGTATGATCAGCACGATCATAACCACGGTCACGGCGGCGTTGAGGGCGAAGGAGAAGCGCCGGAGCTTACGGTAGGCGACGCCGTCCCGGACAAGGGCGTTCGACGCCGAGAGCATCATGATGATCGGCGACTCGACGATCCAGGCCAGGGCCGAGGCGACCGCGAACGCAGCCAGGTTTTCCTTGGGGACGGGCAAGCGGGCGATGATTGCCGCCAGGAACGGCCCTTCGGCGGCCATCATCAGCCAGGTGGCCTCGAGCGGCAGCCAGAAGCGGGCGATGCGGCCCGGGCCCAGAGCGTGTGGCGATGTTTCGTGTCGGAGCATGATTGGCGGCGTAGAATAACACGTCCGGCGCCCTCAGGCAACCGCGTCCCGTTTGATACGTTCGACGGCGCCAAATCTTGATTCCGATTCTGTTCCTGTGCTATATCAGGACCCGAGCCGAGGGGTTTTATGAGCAAACCCATCCCCAAGGAAGGCATGGTCCGCCTGACCCCGGAAGAGAAGCTCCGGGAGTTCGCCGGCGTCTATCGGGACGCCTACGACCCGGCCGCCGCCGAGCGCTTCGCGGCGCGCTGCGACTCGCTCGGCCTTCATTTTGCGGGGGACGAGTTCACCGTGCTCGTCGCGCTGGACACGCCGGCCAAGGTCCAGGATTTTCTCGACACCCAACTTTATTACAACGACGACCACGCTTCGGTCGAGCAGGAGGAAACGGCCATGCCGCCGCGCGGCGTCCTCCAGGCGGGCATGGCCCATTGCTTCGAGGGCGCCATGTTCGCCTACGCCGTGAACTACCTCCACGGCCACGAGCCGCGCCTGGTCATGCTCGAGGCCAGCCAGGACGCGGACCACAACATCGTCGTCTGCCGCGACCCCCGCACGGGACTCTATGGCTCCAACGCCCAGTCGCGTTATCCCGGCCTCGTCGGCCGTCCGGCGGAATACCCGACCGTCCGCGCCGTGGCCGATTCGTACGTGCCATTCTATTACAGCGACCGCACGCTCGACCCGAAGGACCTGACGCTCGTCGGCGTCTCGGACGAGATCGACCTCGTCGCGAAATACGGCGCCGCCTGGATGGCCTCGGAGGAGCCGCTCTGGGACATCTACTACACCTACATCGATGAATCGCGGCTCTACCATTATTTCTCCGGCGACCCCGGCTGGCCACATCTCTACCCCGCCGTCCGCGCCCTCCGCGAAAATTGGGTCCGGGTCGACGCCCAGGGAAAACCGTATGTCAGCCTGGACGACCTGCCGGCGGCGGCGCGTGTCGCCTGGCGTATGTTCTGGAAGGCCTACGGCCCCGAAGACGGGCCCCGGCCGCGGGGAAAGGCGCGCGAGCTCGAGCGGGAATTTTTCCGGCTGACGGGCACGACGCCGATCGACCTCGACGACAACGCCTTCGATCTCCAGTTCTATCTCGCCGCGGGCTATCGCATCGAGCAGTTGCTGACCCGCGCGTTGACACCTTAGAGGAGGCGGTCATAAAGAAGAATCGGTCGCGGCGGATTGTCGCAGGACTGTCGCTGGTAGTCGTGGCCTGCCTCCTGCCGGGGTGCGCGAGGCGTTTCGACAACCTTGGCGAACTCGGGAAATACGACGTCGTCTGGGACCGGGCCGGGAACGGCTCCAAGGGTTCGATGCCGGCCTGCACTACCTTGTGAAAATGGCAAAAACGCTGCCCGCGGCGTCGCTCCCGGATGACTTCAAGAGCCTGACGGCCCGCCTCGAAGCGAAACTTCCGCCCATCCCGACGCGCGAGATCGACGGGGTTGAACTTGCGGACGGCGGGCTGGTTTTCGGTCCGGCCGCCAGCCTGAGACAGAGAAAGGCGCTCCTCGCCTTGTGTGATTTTGGATGTAGCAATTCCAAACAGCATTTCGGCGACACACAACTCAACTTACTTAATTCCAGCTCCAAAAGGCGACGGTTCAGAAGCGAATAATTAAGTGTATGGAGTCGTATGTCACCGCTTTATTTACGCTCGACCCGGATCGTCTTGATCTCGTAGGGCCCGAGGGGCACGGAGATGGCCGTCCCGGAGCCGATCGTTTTTCCGGACGGGCGCTCGATGAGGTCCGTTTCTTCCGCGCTGACCGGCCAGGGGAATTCGAGCTTCGCCTCCGTCTTCTCGCCGTAGATCTCGTAGAGCCGGAGGATGAGGCCGCGCTCGGCGTAGCCCATCTCTTTTTTAAGGGCAGAGAGGACGACGTTCCCGGGCCCGACGCGGACGAAGGAGTGGAGCTTGGGCAGGGTGCCGTCGTGGACGAGCGGGACCCGGGCGACGAGAGGGCTGTTGAGTTCCATGCCGCGGCGCGTCGTTTCGGCCGCCTTCCAGTCGCCCCGGTGGGGGAGGAGCGAGTAGAGGAGTTCGTGTTTGCCCCGGTCGGCCTCGGGGTCGGGTGCCGTCGCGCCGTGGATGACGGACAGGCGCATGACATTGCCCTTGACGTCGAAACCGTATTTCGAATCGTTGAGCAGGCTGACGCCGTATTCGCCCGATTCCTCCGAGACGTCGACCCAACGCAGGGCGGGCACCTCCGTCCCGTCGGCGGGACGGACGATCGATCCGTAGGGGATCTCGAACCGGGCGGCCGGAGTCTTGAGGTCGAGCGGGAAGGCCGCCTTGATCATGATGTTCCGCTCCCGCCAATCGAGGCGCATGCGGCAGTCGAGCCGCGGAATGCCGCGGTAGAGCGTCAGGTCCTGTTCGAAGGTCGAGTCGCGGAAGCGGCTCTTGACGCGGAGGACCACGCGCACGGGGCCGCGTTCGACGAGTTCGAACGCCGCTCCGTTTTCTCCAGCGCGACCGACCGTGTCCTTGAGGCCGAGTTCCCAGGCCGACATCGACGCCGGTTCGTCCGTGATCGCTTCGAGGACGTTCGCAGCGCCGGCCAGGACTTCGCGCTTTGCCGTCTTGTCATATAGGCTCTCGACCCAACCGGTTTTCGGGTCGAGCCGGACCCTGAGGAACTCGTTCTCGAGCTCCCGGGCTCCGGCCCGGACGGCCTCAGGCCCGGCCCAGGCCTTCTCCGAGGGGATGACCCGATAGAGCTTATAACCGAGCGAGGGCACGCCCTCGGCGATGAAGACGACGCGGAAGACCGTGGCGCCGCCCTCGATGCGCTTCTCGAGGACCTGGACGGCGACATCTTTTCCCTCGCCATCTGTCATCCGGACCGTGCCGGCCCAGGGCCGAGCGGTTTTCGCGTCGGGAGGGACGACGGCCTCGGCGAAGGCCGGCTCCGTCCGCTCCCAGAAGAGCGGGTTGTAGACGACGACGGGGAAGCCCTCGCCGCGCGTGTCGATCGTGTTGGAGATCGTCTCGAGCGAAAAATCGAGCGCCCGCTCGCCCCGCTTCCGCGCCTGGCCGTAGAATTCGGCGACCTCGTCGTAGACGGGGCCGATGCTCGAGCCGTCGAGGATGTCGTGGAACTGGTTGCGGAGGACGATCTTCCAAGCTTCGTCCAGGTCCCGCTCGGGGTAATAATCCCGGTAGCCGGAGGTCACGGCCACGGCCGAGAAATTCTCGGCCGCGAGGAGGAGGCTCTCGAGCTGGCGGTTGTTCTTCTTCGTTTCCGCTTGGGTCGTGTAGCAGGCAGGGAAGGTGAAGTTGAGCTCGCGCTTGACGACGGGGAAGTCCGCCGCTTTTGCGATGATCTTCTTGAAGTAGGCCTCGGGGACGTCGAACTCGAGCCGGGGTTCGTTCGGGTCGTTCCGATATTTCTTGATGGCGACGATGTCCGTGTCGCGCGGTCCGCCGCCGTGGTCGCCGGCGCCGTAGAGCAGCATGAAGTCCTTGACGTCGGTGTTTTTCCGAGCGTCTTCCAGGATCTTCCGGACGCCGTCCCGGAGATCGACGAGGTACCACCCCGGCGGCACGTAGCCCAGGACGCGCGAGCCGTCCATCCCCTCCCACCAGAAAAAGTGCGTCGGGTCGGGCCCCGGCGGGCAGCGCTCGAAGACGTAGGAGTCGATGCCGGCCCGCTTCAGGATCTGAGGCAGCTGCCAGTTGTGGCCGAAGGAGTCGGGGTTCCAGCCGACTTTGACGTCGACGCCGAACTTGTCCAGGAAATAGCGCTTGCCGTAGAGGAGCTGGCGGGCCAGGGACTCGCCGTCGGGCATGTTGAGGTCGGGCTCGACCCACATCCCTCCGACAGGGATCCATGTCCCCTCCTTGACCTTCCGGGCGATGCGCTGGAAAAGGTCGGGGTAGTCCTTTTCCATTGCTTCATAGATTGCCGCCTGGCTCTGGGCGAAGGTCAGGCCGGGGAGCTTGTCCATTTGGGCAAGGGTCCCTTTAAAGGTGAAAGTGGCGATGTCGGCTACGGTCTCTTCCCAGCGCCAGAGCCAGCTCAGGTCGATGTGGGCGTGGCCGACGAGGTGGGCGGCGAGGGAGCGCGGCGGGACGGGGACCGCGGCCGGCTTGCGCTCGGGCGCGGACTGGCTGGACGCGGGAAGGGGCGAGACGATCGAAATAACGGCCAAAGCGGAAAGAATCGTTAGAAGGCGGCGGGTAGGTCGTGTCATGCGGTACCTCCTCCGGACGGACGCTGATAGGTCCGGTTCAGTCGCGGACATCGTATTCGACGGTAAAGAACTTGAAATCCTTATAGACGACCTCGGTTTTCGATCGGATAAAGGCCTTGCCCGATTCCTTGAGGTAGGCTTCCTCGACGGACAGGCGGCTGGGGAAGCGGATGCCGTTCTTCTCGGCGCTGAACTCGGAGCGGATGACAAGGCGCGGCTTGCGCTTGTAGAGCTCACCGCGTTTCTCGAAGACGTCGAACCGGCCGACCCGGCTCTCGCTCCACTCGATCTTGAGGATGTTTCCCGTGGCGGGGTCGATCCAAGCCTTGCCGTAGAGGTTCCGGGTGGGCGGGGCCCCGGCCTTGCTAGGACCGGGACTGGGAAGCCCGGCCCCGGGCTTGGGCATGGCGTCGATGACGAAGACCTTCGTCTTGCCGATCTTTTCTTCGCCGGCCAGGGCGAAATCGTATTCGGGCTGGAAGCGCTCGCCGAAGAGGCCAACCGGGCCGAGGAGCGCCGTGCCGAAGACCACGACGGACGTCTGGAGCGTGGCGTTGGGCACGACTTTCTTCTTCCCGTTCTCTTCGAGGAGTGTCCGCATCTCGCGGATGGTCCGTCCGGCGCGGACGCACTGATAGTCGTAGACGAATGACCGCTTGGTTTTTCGCGCCCAGCTGATGATCACGCTCGGCCCCGCGTACGTTGTCCAACCCGGATTCGGCGGCGGGTTATTGCGGGCGACGTCGAGGTTTGGATCGATCGTTTCGGAAATTTCCTCGCGGCAGACGAAATCGAAGGCGGAGCTCTCGAGCTTCCAGCAGTACTCGGCCGCTTTGGCCAGGAGGGCCGGGAGTTGGGATGGAGGGGCCGGCGAAACGGCATTTTGAGAGGTGCGGAGCGGAGGGCGCGAAACGGCGTGAGCCGGCGGCTGAGAGAGAAACAGAAGGGCGATGGCCGCCAGGGCCGCGGCGGCAAGCGATGGCGCGTTCCGGCTTGTCGACATCCGCACCTCGGCCAACGATTGGATTCTGACCCTACGACATAGGATAAGCCTGCTTTTAGGAGAAATCAACCCCGCTTGGGTTTCTCCCGCTTCGAGCTCCTCGAGTTCTGCGGGACGAAGGCCGAGCCGCACCCGGGCTGGGCCCTCAACCGCCACGGCGTCTACAACTCCCACAGCGGCCGGGGCCCCGGGCTTGCCCGGGGGTCCACTTCCGCAGTACTCGCCCGTGGATATAAGCCACGGGCGAGTGGCGAGCCGAAGGCTCGTCCCTTGACATCCCCGAATGCTTCTCCTTCGTCCACTTTTCGGAGGGCCCGTCTCCTAAGCGCCGAGTCGTCCCAAAAATACCCCGCGGACACGCTCGATGAGCTCTCCGGCGTTCTTTTTCGTGTAGCCTGCCGTTGAAACCGCCGGCTCGATAGCGACGTCGACCCGCCCCGGCCGAATGAGAAGACTGCCCTTGCGGGCGATGCGGTAGGCGCCCGCCTGGACGAGGGGCAGGATGTCGAGGCCCGTCTCCAGGGCGAGCAGAAAGCCGCCGCGCTTAAAGAGGCCGAGGTTCCCGTCGCGGGTCCTCGTCCCCTCGGGCAGGATGGCGAAGGAGAAATCCGGCCTCAGGCGGATCCAGGCTGCGGCCCGGCGCAGGCTCTCGACCGCCCGCTGCGTGTTTTTGCGGCTGATCGGGAACATGCCGATGCGGCGGATCGTCCCGCCGTAAACCGGCCAGCGGAAGTGGCTCTCCTCCTCGACGCCGCGGACCCCGCCCGGGAAGGCGGCCTGAAAGACGAGCGGGTCGAAGAAATTGACGTGGTTCATCATCACTACGTACTGCCGGCCGTGGACGAGATTTTCCCGGCCGCTGACGCGGACGCGGATGCCGCAGACGAGGAGAACCGTCCGGCAGCCGGCCTTGATCAGGTTATCGAGTCCCCTGCTGCGGAGGACGAAGGAGCCGAGCCAGACGAGGACGCAGGCGTAGAGGAAGAGGGGCAGAGCGATGAGCCAGATGAGGAACGAGCGCAGGCGGTCGCCGAACTTTTTCATGCCAGGATGACGAGCTCGGCCGGCAGGACCTTGAGCCGGAGTGGAGTGAACCCGAGGAGCTCGCCGTCGGCCATGAGGCGGAGCGGCCGGTCCGCGTCGACCGAGATCGAGGCGGCCTGGAGCATGTCGACCTTGGGGTGGGCCGTGTGCTTGCCGGAGAAAACGCCGGCGAAGATAGAAACGATCTCGCGGCGGTTGACGCCGTTGAAGAGGACGATGTCGGCCCGGCCGTCGGACGGGTCGGCGGGAGGGGCGATCTTCATCTTTCCGCCCGTGAATTTCGAGTTGGAGACGACGAGAGCGCTGTCGGAGACCTCGAGCCTGCGGCCGTCGGCCTCGATCGTGATGCGGTTGTTCATGCCTCGGACGAGGCGGACGAGGACGGCCAGGCTGTAGCCGGCCGAACCCATGAACTTGAGGCGCGCGTTGGTCAGCTGGAGGATGTCGGCGATGAGGCCGATGCCGATGATGTTGAGGGAGTAGCGGCGGACGGTTTCGCCGCCTTCCTGATAATGGAACTCGACGAGGTCGACCTTGCGGCGGCGGCCGGCGAGGATGCCGTCGAGGGCCTGGTCGGGCGTCAGGATGTCGAAGTCGCGGAGGAAGGAATTGCCGGTCCCGGCCGGGATCTGGCCGATCTCGGGGAGGCGGGCCGGGCGGCCCTCGGAATAGAGGCCGTTGATGACCTCGTAGGGCGTGCCGTCGCCGCCGAGGCAGATCACGCGGTCATATCCGGCGCCGGCGGCCTCGCGGCCGATCTCGACGGCGTGACCGGCGTGCTCGGAGATGCGGATCTCGAGTCCGGGGATCTCGGCGCGGAGGCGAGCCTCGAGGGTCTGGAAGCACTTTTTACCGCGGCCGTGTCCTGCGGCCGGATTGACGACGAGCAGCGTTTTCATGTTTTTCCCCTCGGGACTTATAGCACAGGGCAGGAAAAATAAAAAGGCGAGGGGCCGCAGGAAGCTTCCCGAGCAACGTCCTTCCGCTGGGACTTGACATCGCTGGAGTTTCAAAATAATATACACATATATATACACATATACGGAGGGCTCGATGAAACGAACGAATGTCCTGCTCACGGACGGTCAGCACAAGGCCGTCAAGGCCTATGCCAAGAGGGAGGGGAAGACGCTCGGCCGCATGGTCCGCGAAGCGCTCGATGTCGCCTACCAGAAAAAGGACCTGCTCGAGCGGCGTAAAGAGACGGCGATCGCCGCCTACCGGGAGGGTTTCATCAGCGTGGGGAAGGTCGCGGAGGTCCTGGGGCTCGACCCGGTCAGCGCCCGTATCTATCTGAAGAACGCGGGCATTCCTCTTCTGGCCCAGGACGTGGCCGAGATCAAGCGCGACGCGGACAATGCCTGAGATTATTTTCGACACGTGCGTTATATCGAACTTTGCCCTGGCCGGCGCGCTCGGCATCTTGGAGAGCCTTTACCGAAACAAGGCGCACGTCACGGAATTCGTCTCCGTGGAGATCATGAGGGGCATCCAGAGTGGACATGCTCGGCTCGAAGCCATTCCGAAGGCCGTCCGGGCCGGCTGGCTCAAGGAAACCGGGCTTAGGTCAGGCAAGGAGAGGGAACTATTCGAGACGCTTTCGGTTTCGCTCGGTCTGGGGGAGGCATCGAGCATCGCCGTCGCCAAGCGCCGAGGCTTTCGCTTCGCGTCGGACGATAGAGTGGCCCGGGCTGCGGCTGTCCGGCTGGGCGTCCCCCTAACAGGGACCCTGGGCACTCTGGTCAAAGCGGTGCGGGCGGATGTTTGCGATCCCGAAGCGGCCGACGGATATCTCGGGAAGATGATCGGAGCCGGCTTTTTCTCCCCTGTCCGTTCGGTCCGCGAGATCGCCTAATCCGTCTTGCGCTCCGAATTGAGGGCCTCTTTGATCCGCGCCGGCGTCATGGGGAGCGTGAACAACCGCACGCCGATGGCGTCGTAGATGGCGTTTCCGACGACCGCGCCCATGACCGTGACGGCCGGCTCGCCGCATCCCTGCGGCGCCATCTCGGGGTTATCGACGAGCACGACCTCGATCTTCGGCAGCCAGGAAAAGCGCGGGATCTCGTAGGTGTCGAAGTTCTCGTCGAGGACGCGGCCGTCCTTGAACCGGATCTCCTCGGTCAGCGAGTAGCCGAGGCCCATGGTGATACAGCCCTCGATCTGCATCCGGGCGCCCTCGGGGTTGATGACCTCGCCCGTGTCCTGGGCGCAGACGACGCGCACGACGCGGACGGCGCCCTTCTCCTTGTCGACCTCGACCTCGGCCATCGTGGCCACGTAAGCGCCTAAATAATCCGTGATGGCGATGCCGTAGCCGCGCCCGGTCGGCGCCTTGGCGAACGTCCGGCCGAATTTATCAGCGGCCGCGGCGAGCACCCTCTTCATCCGCGCGTCGGCCAGGTTCTTGAGCCGAAATTCGAGCGGGCTCATGCCGGCGGTCTCGGCCATGATGTCGATGTGGGACTCCGTGGCGAAAATGTTGGTGTTGCTGCCGGGGCCGCGCCAAGCGCCCGTGCCGAAGGGGTGAGCGGGGACAGCCCCGGCGCCCCCGCCGCCGAAGCCGCCGCCGAAAGAGAGGACGCGCTTGTGCGGGATATCGTAGACGGGCTGCGAGCTCCGGCTCCCGGCGTGGTAGTTCTTGTAGTCCCAGAAGACGATCCGGTTTTCGGCGTCGAGGCCCGACCGGATGTCGTAGACGGCCGCCGGACGGAAAGTGTCGTTGAAGAACTCTTCCTTGCGCGTCCAGGCCACTTGAACGGGTTTCCCGGCGAGCTTGGCCAGGCGCGCCGCTTCGACGATCTGCCCGCCCTGGTTCTTGCCGCCGAAGCCGCAGCCGACGAAGGGTGTGATGACGCGGACATTCGGCGCCGGAAAACCCAGCGCTTGGGCGACTTCCGTCTGGGCCCGGAAGGGCGATTGGGTCGAGGCCCAGACCGTCGCCCGGTCGCCCTCGATCTGAGCCACGGCCGTGTGCGGTTCGGACGGCGCATGGGCGACGTAGTGGGCGAAATACGACCTCTCCACAGTTTTCGCCGCGAGCCTGGCTCCTTCGTCGAGGTTACCCGCCTCGACGACGACCTCGGCGCGCGGCGCGGCCTCTTTCAGATGGGCGAAGATCGTGGCGTTGTCGAGCTTCGACTCGGACGGCTCGAACTCGGCCTCGACGAGCGTGAGCGCTTCGGCCGCGACGTCCGGTCTTTCGTGGAGGACGGCGACGAAATCCCCGTCCCGGACGACCCGCGCGCCGGGAACCTTTTCGGCCGCGGCCGTGTCCGCGCTCTTGAGCTTGGCACCGTGGGCCGGCGGCCGGAGGATCGCGGCGTAGAGCATGCCGGGGAGACGGATGTCGCCGGTGAATTTTGCTTCTCCCGTGACTTTCGCCCGGCCGTCCGTGCGCAGGGTCGGCTTGCCCGAGACGGTGTGCTTGGAGGTGTGCTTGATGGGCGGCTTTTTCTCCAGGCGCACCTCGATCTTTTTCCCGCCAATGAGCTCGGCGTAGGTCACTTTTTTCGACGGGCTTTTCGCGATAAAAACCGCGCCATCTTTCGTTGCCAGTTCCTCTTCGGCGGCGCCGAGACGCGCCGCGGCCAGTCGGACGAGGACGCCGCGAGCTTCGGCCGCGGCCTGCCGCATGGGCGGCCCGAAATATTTCGTACTGCGCGAGCCGAACGTGCCCGCGTCGTAGGGGCAGAGGGCCGTGTCGCCCATGACCATGTCCACCGCCTCGAGCGGGACGTCGAGCTCCTCGGCCAGCATCATGGCCAACGAAGTGATGATGCCCTGGCCCATCTCGATCTTGCCGGTGAAACAGGTCACCCGGCCGTCCGGGCCGATCTTGAGGTAGGCGTTGGGGTCGTCGGGATAGCCGCCGCCCCGCGCGCCCTCTTGGAGGGCCAGGCCGTCGCCGACCGCGAAAAAGACGACGAGCCCGCCGCCGGCTAGCTTGAGGAACTCGCGGCGCTCGAGGGTCATCCCGGAGCTCGAGCCGGCTGGCCCGAACATGGTGTATTCATCGTCCCTGCTCTTAACGGGTTTCATGGATGGCCCCCTTCATCGCCTCGGCCGCCGTCTGGACGGCCGCGATGATGCGGTTGTAACTGCCGCAGCGGCAGAGGTTGCCCTCGAGGGCGTCGGCGATCTCCGCGTCGGTCGGCTGAGGCTTGCGGCGGAGCAGGGCAAAGGCCTGGAGGATCATGCCCGGCGTGCAGTAACCGCACTGGAGGGCGCCGTGGTCGGCGAAGGCTTGCTGGAGCGGGTGGAGGCGCCCGCCCCTGGCCAGGCCCTCGATGGTCAGGACGCTCTTGCCCTCGGCCTTGGCCAGGGGGAACTGGCAGGAGAGCGTCGGTTTGCCGTCGACGAGGACGGTGCAGGCGCCGCAGAACCCCTCGCCGCAGCCGTATTTCGTCCCCGTGTGCCCGAGGTCGGTGCGGAGAATCCACAGGAGCATGCGCTCCGGCGGCGACTCGACGCGGACCTCTTTCCCGTTGAGCTTGAAGCGGATCGTCTTGTCCATGCGGCCTCCCTGTGAGACGGCCTCTCCGTGCCCCGCCGTTCCCGATGACGGAATTCTAGCACAATCGGGACGCGGCGGGATACTTACGAATGAGGGGTAGAATGATTTGGCTGGTGTATTTCGTAGCGTGTCTCAGGAATTCGCAGGAGGAAGAGGTTGAAGGGGGACTGTCCCTTTTGGGCTTCCCAAAGGGGACTGTCCCTCTTAGGTCTATCAGACGCCTTAGGCCGCTCTTTTTTCTCAGTCCGCCGTCCTAAGACCACGGAGAAGTTGAGCCCGGGGCCGGTTTTGCGATATGGTGAGCAGGAAGATCACGCGTGTCCCGGTCGGCCGGCGCCGCATCGGGAAGACGGACGGAAGGAGGGAAACGATGTTCAAATCCCGCAAGACCTGGATCATCTTCATAGCGAGTTTGATCCTCATTATGGGCGCGGCATGCTCGCCCGGCGGCGATAAGCCCCCGGAAAAGGCCGCCCCGGTCCAATTCCCGCTCGAGGAAGCGACCATCGCCGGTCTCCAGGAGATGATGACATCGGGCGCGGCGACCTCCGAAAGCCTCGTAGCGCTTTACCTGAAGCGGATCGAGGAGATCGACCGCGGCGGGCCGGGTCTCAACGCCGTCATCGAGACGAACCCCGACGCCCTGGCCATCGCCCGCGAGCTCGACCGGGAGCGAAAAGATAAAGGCCCGCGCGGGCCGCTCCACGGCATCCCGATCCTCATCAAGGACAACATCGATACGGCCGACAACATGGAGACGACGGCCGGCTCGCTCGCCCTCCTCGGCTCAAAGCCCGCGCGCGACGCGTTCGTCGCCGGGCGCCGGCGGGCCGCCGGGGCCGTCATCATCGGCAAGACAAACCTCAGCGAATGGGCCAACTTCCGGTCGTCCCGGTCGACGAGCGGCTGGAGCGGCCGCGGCGGCCAGACGAAAAATCCCTACGCCCTCGACCGCAACCCGTCCGGTTCGAGCTCGGGCTCGGCCGTCGCCGTGGCGGCCAACCTGGTCGCGGCGGCCGTCGGCACGGAAACGGACGGGTCGATCGTTTCGCCGGCGTCCGTCTGCGGCATTGTCGGCATCAAGCCGACGATCGGGCTCGTCAGCCGCTCTGGAATTGTCCCGATCGCCCACTCCCAGGATACCGCCGGGCCCATGGCCCGGACCGTCGCCGACGCCGCGACGCTCCTCGGCGCGATGACCGGGCACGACCCGGCCGACGCCGTGACGAAGGAGAGCGAGGGCCGCGCCTTCGCCGATTACCGCGAATTCCTCAAACCGGATGGACTCCGCGGCGCCCGGATCGGCGTCCTGCGGGCGCGCTCGCTTAATTTCGCGAAAAAGCTCGACCCCATCCTGGAGGGCGCCGTCGAGGCCATGAAAAGGGAAGGGGCCGAAGTCGTCGACCCCGTCGAATTCCCGACGCTCGGCAAGACCGACGAATCGGAGTACGAGGTCCTTCTCTACGAATTCAAGGCCGACCTCGAGGCCTACTTCGCGGGGCGGCCCGGCGCCGCCGTCCGCAGCCTGACGGACCTCATGGCCTTCAACGACAAGAACGCGGACCGCGAGATGCCGTTCTTCGGCCAAGAGATCCTGGAGCAGGCGGCGAAAAAGGGCCCGCTGACGGACAAAGCTTACCTCGACGCTCTGGCCAAGAACCACAAGCTCATGCGGGGTGAAGGCATCGACGCCGTGCTGGCCAAGCACAAGCTCGACGCGCTCGTCGTCCTGACCAACGGCCCGGCCCACATGACCGACCTCATTAACGGCGACTCGTTCTCGGGGAGCAGTTCCTCGCCGGCGGCCGTCGCCGGCTACCCCACGATCACGCTCCCGGCCGGATGGGTCAACGGTCTGCCCGTGGGCATCTCGTTCATCGGCAAGGCCTGGAGCGAGCCGGAGCTCATCAAGCTGGCCTACGGCCTCGAACGGGCGCTGGAGATGCGCAAAGCGCCGCGCCTGCTCCCGACCGCGGAGATCCAGGCGGCGGGCTCCGTGGGTGCGCTGTCCAAGGTCCCTTGAGCCCAGCCGAATCGGTTCTATAATTCCCGCAACAAGGAGCAGACCGTGATCGAACTGAACAACGTATCCAAAAGTTACAACCGGGGCAAGATCAAGGCCGTGGACGGACTGACCCTGACCGTCAAGCCGGGTGAGATCTTCGGTTTCCTCGGCCCGAACGGCGCCGGCAAGACGACGACCATCAAGATGGTCGTCGGACTGCTGCGGCCGGACGCGGGAAGGATCATGGTCGAGGGTTTCGACGTGGCCAAGGACCCGCTCAAGGCCAAGCAGGTGACGACCTACGTCCCCGACTATCCGGCGGTCTACGAGCGGCTGACCGGCCTCGAGTACCTGAACTTCATCGGCGACGTCTACGGCGTCCCGCGCGAGGCGCGCCTCGACCGGATCGGCAAGTGGCTCGAGATCTTCGAACTGGCGCCGGTCGTCACCAACCCCATCCAGAGCTATTCCCACGGCATGAAGCAGAAGATCGTACTGACGGCGGCGCTCCTACCGGCGCCCCGGGTGATGGTCCTCGACGAGCCGCTCGTCGGGCTCGACCCGCGGGCCGCCCATCAGCTCAAGGAGATGTTCCGCGAGCACTGCGACCAGGGCAAGACGCTCTTCTTCTCGACGCACATCATGGAGGTCGCCGAGAAGCTCTGCGACCGCATCGGCATCATCCACAAGGGCCGGCTCGTCGCCTGTGGGACCATGGACGAGCTCAAGTCGATCGACCGGACCGAGCAGTCGCTCGAAGGGATCTTCCTGGAGCTCACCGACAAATGAGCAGGCTCAGCAGGCTCGCGACCGTCATCAGGGCGGGGCTCAGGTCGAATTTCGGCCTGGCCACCCTCAAGCATCGGCTGTTCAAGGAGAAGAAGGACCGCTGGCTCGTCCCCGTCTTCGCGCTGGCCGCGATCGGCGTCCTGCCGACGCTCTACGGCCTCGTCCTGCTCATCAAGGGCGCTTATCTCTTGCTCGCGCCGATGGGCCAGGAGCGGGCGCTCTTGACGCTCGGGGTCCTGGCGGGACAACTCCTCATCCTGATCTTCGGAATCTACTACGTCATTTCGGCCTTCTATTTCTCGCGCGACCTGGAGATGCTCATCCCGCTTCCGCTCCGGCCGAGCGAGGTCATGCTCTCCAAGTTCGCCGTCATCGTGATCAACGAGTACCTGACCGTCGCAGCCATCGTCCTGCCGGTCGTCATCACTTTCGGCGTGATGGCTAGGGGAGGGGTGGGATACTGGGTGAATGCGGTCCTCGTTTATGCGGTGCTTCCGGTCATCCCATTGGCGGTCGTCTCCGTCCTGGTCGTGGCCATGATGAGGTTCATCAACGTCAGCCGGAAGAAAGACATCCTCATCCTCGCCGGCAGCATCCTGCTCATCGTGTTAGCGTTGGGCCTCCAGTTCGCGGCCCGCGGGGCCCCGGACAGGGAGATGAACGGCCAGGCCATCGCAGACTTGATAGCTTCGCCCGACAGCCTCCTCAACCGGGTCGGGTCGAAGTTCCCGCCGAGCATTTGGGCGGCCAAGGCTATCGCCGGCGGCTTTTCCGGGGAAGGGCTAGTCAATTTGGCGTTGCTCCTGGGAACGTCACTCGCATTCTTCGCCGGGATCGTGGTCATGTCGGAAAAGCTCTTTTACCGGGGCCTCGTCGGGCTCGGCGAGACGACAGGCAAGAAGCGCAGGCTTACCCGCGACGAAATGTCACGCCGGGTATCGTCGGGGCGGCGGGCGGGAGCCGCGGTGTTCGCCCGCGAGTGGCGGATCATGAACCGGACGCCGATCTTTCTCTTGAACGGGGTTCTGGTCGTGGTCATCGTCCCGGTCATCTTCGTCCTGATGGCGACCATGGGTTCGGGAAAGGGCGGGAGAGGGGGAGGAAGCGACTTGAGCGCCATCCTCAAGACGATGACCTCGGCCAACCCGCTTTACGCCATTTTGGCGGCGGCGCTGTTCATGACCATCTGCGGCAGCCTCAACGGCACGTCGTCGTCGACGTTCTCGCGGGAGGGGGCGCAGTTCTGGATTTCCAGGGTCATCCCGGTCGCGCCCCGGGAACAGGCGGCGGCCAAGTTCCTCCATTCCTACTTGATCGCCATGCTGGGTGTCGTCACGGCGTCGGTCGTGGCCGCGATCGTCCTTCACCTCAAGGCGGCGCACCTGGCCGCGGCGGCGGGGTTAGCGCTTGTTGCCGGGGTGCTACTCACCGTGGTGGGCATGATCATCGACCTGGCCCGGCCGCTTCTCGACTGGACGAACCCGCAGAAGGCGATCAAGCAGAACCTCAACGTGCTGCTGGCCTTGCTCGCCGACATCGGCATCTTGACGGCGCTCTTTTTCGGCGTCAGAGCGCTGATAAGGGCAAAGCTGGCGGCGAACATCGTGCTGGGTGTGCTCTTTGTGGGCTTGGCCGCGCTCGCGGCGCTGTGCTACCGGATCCTGCTCAAATTCGCCGACAGGCGCTACCCGGAAATCGAAGCTTAAAAAGAGGGGGAAGAGGGGGCCTCAGGTGAAGATGATGTGGCCGCCGGCGGCGATCTCGTAGAACTTGCCGACGTTGATGACCGAGTCGACCTGAGGGCAGAAGTCCTCTTTCTTGAGCTTGAACATGTCCACGGTCGCCTTGCAGGCGTAAAGCTTGCACCCGGCGTCCGCGACCATCTCGATGAATTCGGGCACGGGCGGGATGTCGATCTTGTCCATGGTCTTCATCATCATCGACGTGGCGAACGCCGAGAAGCCCGGCAGGATGCCCGCGAGCGACGGCATGTGCATGCCCGGGTTGCCGACCGTGGCGATCTTGATCTTGCCCATGCGCTTCTTGACGATGGCGTCGAGACCGAAGAACGTGAAGAAGAGGTTGGCCTCGATACCCTCCATGCGGGCGCCGTTGGCCATGATCAGGCCGGGGTAGACGCCGTCCAGGCTGCCCTTGGAGATGATGATCGAAACTTTTTTGATCTTGTCTTCCATTTTGCTCTCCTTAAGAGGCTTAGACGCAGCCCTCGGGCTTCTTCATGCCGGCGATCTTGGCCGCCTTCTTGGCCGGGCCGCCGGGGAAGAGCTCGTAAAGCTCCTTGGTGCTGATGACGCCGCTTTTGTTGAGCTTGCGGATGCTCGGCACCTGGCCGATCTCCTTGAAGTCCTTGTGCATGAACTCGATGACCTTCCAGTGGGCCGGGGCGAGCTCGGCGATCCCCTCATCCTTGGCGATGGCCGCGGCGACCTCGCGCGTCCACTGGGCAAAATCGGTCATGAAGCCATCGGCGTCGACGTCGACCGTGGCCGTTCCGAATTGTTTTTGCGGCATGACGGGTTTCTCCTTCGATCACACTTGGATTATCGTTAACATATTTTGCTTGTTCCCGCTGCTTTATTCTTTCTATTACAGCAACGACAACAATAAATACTACTACTACTACTACTACTACTACTACGCTATGCCGCTCCGCCTGTCGCAGCGCTGCCCGCGTCGGCCGGGCGTTTCTTGCCGGCCATTTTCATTCGTGACGGGACGAACGGGATCGGCCGGCCCCGCAGGAGCACGTGCCAGTAGATCCAGCGGAAAGCCAGCTTCCCCCAATGGTTGATGCGGCTGGGTTTGAGGAGCGGCATCGGGCCGAGGACCGGGAACGGGAAGCGCCCGGGGAGCGGCTCGACCTCGTAGTTGAAGTCGATGAGGATGGCTTTACCGAGGCCGGCCTCGATGAAGCAGTTCGAGTGCCCGTCGAAGGCCGGCTCGAGCGGCTTGCCTTCGATCGCGCGAACAACGTTCTCGGCCAGGATCTCGGACTGGAAATGGGCCACGGAGCCCGCCTTCGACGAAAGCAGGTCGGTCGCGTCGCCGATGGCGAAGATATTTTCGTATTTTTTCGAACGCAGGGTGTTGGGGTCCGTGGGCAGATAACGGAACTCGTTGCCCATGCCCGAGCGCTCGATCATCTCCGAACCCATGTTCGTCGGAACGGTGACGAGCAGGTCGTAGGGGACCTCGCGTCCGTCGTAGCCGACGAGCTTGCGGGCTGCCGCGTCGACGCGCTCGGCGTTGAAATCGGTCACCATCCGGACGTGCTTTTCCTCGAGCAGGCTGCCCAGCGCCTTCGAGGCCACGGGCTTGGTGAAGGCCCCGGGGAGGGGCGTGACGAAGACGAGCTCGATCTTGTCACGGCGGTGATGGCGGACCAGGCACCAGTCGCAGAAAAAGGCGAATTCGAGCGGCGCGACGGGGCACTTGATGGGCGTTTCGTTGACGTGGATGACGATCGTCCCGCCCGGGAAATTCTTGAGCTTTTCGGCCAGGGCCGCGGCGCCGTCCGGCGTGTAGAAATCGAAGATCGTGTCGCGCCAGCCGTCGAGCATGCCGGGCGTTTCGGAGGGCACGATGTCGGCCCCGGTGGCGACGATGAGGTAGTCATAGGAGAGGGTGCTTCCGTCCTGGAACACGACCTCGTTCGCGCCGGGGTTGATCCGGTCGATTTCAGCGATGATAAACTCGACGCCCCGGGGAAGGAACTTCGACCTGGGCTTGACGATGTCCTTTGCCGAGTAGAAACCGAAGGGGATGAACAGGAAGCCGGGCTGGTAATAGTGTTCGTTGTCCCGGTCGATGATGGTGATGGCCCAGTCGGCGCGGCGCAGGCGTTTGCGGAGGAGGTTGGCCATGATGGTCCCGCCCGTCCCGGCCCCGAGGATGACAAGTTTTTTCATAAATAAATACTAGCATTAATATAGTATTAATTCAATAGGCAATTGGGGTCGGACCACAGCGACTCGAATTATATCAACATCTTAGGCTACGATTAGGCCTGATTTAGGGCCTTAAATCCTCATTTTTGACCCTTAAAAGTGCACAGATAAGTCCCTCTCCTCCGCCTGAGCACGGACTGCGCATTCACCGTGCCGCCGGGAGCGATCTCGGCCATCTTTATCTTGCCTCCCAGTTCCGCCTGAATTTGCCGCAGGTATTCCTCGCTGCCGACGGCAACGCTCTCCGTCCATATCGGCTCGCGTTGGAGGCGTCCTTTTCGGATCTCTTGCTCTATCCATTCAGAGCGCATCGATTGCAGGGCAGGGATGTCTTTTGCGCCCAGCAGCTCCATCAACAGGCCCGTATCGACGAGCTGGCCGGTCCGGCGGACGTGCGGCCGCATAAGCTCGTCGTATCCGCAATAAGGCCAATCCTTAGGGTGCCCGACGACGCCGGCCCTGACCATGTTTATGTCGATGTAAGTGAGGCAATTCACGAATTGGGCGCCGCACTCGACGGCTGTGGCGTGATAACGGTCCTCCCAAAACGCGCCGCGCCGGTCCTTCCTCCCGTTATACTCCTGGGCCACCCGGGACTCCATGAGCTGGAGCGCCCGCGGAATGGCCTGTTGCCCGCCTCGATGGCCCGTCGCCAGCAGATGGATGTGATTCGATGTGATCATGAAGTTTAGGACGATCAAACCGTATCTGATCTTCGCTTGGAACGTCCAGTAAAGCCAGAGGAGCTTGTCCTTGCGGAATTTGAGGAGAAACTCCTTCTTGTGACACCGGTGGGTGATATGCCAGATCCGGCCCGGCAGGAAATTTCGGTTGGCTCGGGACATTTCCTTTTCCTTTTCGCTTTTTTGCGCTATCCTCTCTGTGCTCATAGAAGATAGACGCTTGGGTCGGGGGAGGAATGTCATTAATGCAGCCTCGATTTGTTGAACCTGAAATCATCTTTTTGGCCATGAAAAGGTCGATTTAAGGCTATAAACAGCCTTAAAAAAGTGGGTATCTTATTAATATTAATGATATTGCTGTGGTCCGACCCCATTCAACCCAAGAGGTGACCGATGGCCAAAAGCGCGCAGCTGGGAAATAAACCGAAGGACGGCCGGAAAAAAAGATGCTGGGGAGAGCTCGAGGACCGGCTGATGCGGGACTACCACGACCGCGAGTGGGGGACGCCTCTCCACGATGACCGCAAGATCTTCGAGTTTCTCATCCTTGAAGGCATGCAGGCGGGGCTGAGCTGGAAGCTTGTCCTCGACAAGCGCGAGAATTTCCGGCGGGCCTTTCGCGGCTTCGACCCGGTGAAAGTGGCTCGGTTCACGGCGCGGGACGTGAGTCGCCTGTTGGGCGACGCCGGGATCATCCGCAACCGGCTGAAAATCCTGGGTGCGATAAATAACGCAAAACGCTTTCTCGAGGTTCAAAAAGATTTCGGCACGTTCGACCGCTACATCTGGGCATTCGTCGGCGGGAAGCCGGTACGTAATAAGCTCCGGTCGTTCGCGGATATGCCCGCCTGGACGCCTCTCTCGGACATCATCAGCAAGGACCTGAAGGCGCGCGGGTTCAAATTCGTCGGCTCGACCGTCGTCTATTCCCACATGCAGGCGACGGGCATGGTCAACGACCATTTGGTCACGTGCTTCCGGTATCGCGAGGTCAAGCCTACCTTTTAAATCTTCTTTCCTTCGGCTTCTGCCACTTCTTGCTCGATTCCTTCCACAGCATTGGCGAGACTGGCGTTGCTGGCTATCGCTGCCCGGGCTCTCCTACAAGCATTCGATACCCCAGACATGCTCAAAGAAAAGAATTCGCCGATTTCTCGCAGCTTCAACGCAGTGCTCTTCTGGCTAATCAAAATGGCGATCGGGACGACGAATTTATTTCTTGCGCCCAAGGTTTTTTCCGAGACGGACAATATCAGGGGGAGGTCGGGTTTCTTGCCGGGATACTCGATTCTTAGTTGCCTCGCCAAGATCATATCTCCGGGATTTTAACGCTCTCGGAAATATAGACGGCTCGACGAGCCCGGGATTCTCAGTGAAGAGGGGGTCAAACCTACCTTTTGCTGCAAAAGGTAGGTTTGACCCCCTCTTCCTCTCTTACATATTCCAGCGGTAGGAGACCTTGAGGAGGAAGATGTTGTCGCCGGGGGCGGAGAAAAGGTCGCTGATGTCCCGCCCGAGCCGCAGGCTTCCCGGGTTGGCGTAGTCGGCCCGGTTCTGGGTCCACACGAAATAAAGCAGCGAGCCCGGCCGGTACTCCCACCTCAGGACGACCGTGCCCCTCAGCGATTTGTAATTGAAATCGGGATTCCCGAACGAGAACGCCTCGGCCGCGCCTCCCGTGCCGTCCGGGTCGACCGTATAGACGCCGTCCGCGTCGTCGTAAACGATCGTCGACGCTCCCGCCCCATACGTGCTGTACGAGAACGTCTTTGGCTCGGCCAGCTCCTTGAATTGGTCGTAGTGCCCGACCGCGACGAACGGCTGCAGATAGGCCTGGAGCGTCAGCTTCGGCGTGAACGTCCAATCGAGCCGGATCTCGCTGCCCAATACCTTCTGGTCGATCCTCGCGAAAATATATCGCGCGCCGTACGTCGCCGTCATTGCCGCATCCGTCACTTTCGTCACCCACTGGATGTCGTTCCGTTCGAACCCGAGCGTCGGCCCGACCGACAGGCTGAAATTCGACCCCGGTTTCCAGCGCACCGAGAACTGTCCGTTCCACTCCTCCGACGCCCTGGGCCGCCTGTAAACCGACGACTCGAACTCGAACACGAACGGCTTGCGGCTGTCCGTCGTCAGGCCAAAATTCACCTGATATCCCGGCGGGATGAGGGCCAACGGCCCGCCCCGCGTGTGGTTCTTGCTGACAGTTTCCGGGTTGTAGGCGAACATGGTGTTGAATCGCCAGAAATTCCTGAGCTGGCCTTGGAAAATGAACAGCCCGCCGTCCCAGTTCTTATTGCCGCCGAAGTCGTAGCTCCGGAACCAACCGGCGATGATCATCGCGTTCAGAAACGTTTTCCCCGGCTTCGTCCACTGGTAGCCGGGAAGGAACTGCATCTGGACGACGTCGGAACCGCCGCGCTGGAACCCCGCGTCGTTCGGGTTGAATCCCGGCGAGAGAGCGCCTATGTTCGCCAGCACGAGCAGGTTCCCGCTCTGTTTGGCCAGGCTCAGCCGCGTCGCCCAGCCGCTGAGCGACGTCGCCTCTGAGTTGACCTCGACGTGGGTCGCGTCCGGCCTCTGGAAGTAGTGCATGGACGAGTTCTGGAGCCGCAGAATATCCTCGACGCTCCCCTCGACGCGCGTCGCTCCCGCCCAGGCTCCGACGACCCAGCTCTTCTGCTTGTCGAGCGAGACCCAGCCATCCGCGGCCAGGCTGAAGGCGTTCTTGTTGAGAATCCCCGCCAGAGTCTCGTTTTGGAGGTCGCGCATGACGCCCGTGGCCATCAGCCCGAACCCGCTCCGGCCCTCGTTGATGTCCTTCTGGACGCGGAGCGCGCCGTAGTACGAGAAGGGCTCCACTTCCTGGCTCAGTCGCGTCCCCAGCTGGTCGATTTGCGCGAACTCGCGCCCGGTCACGGCGTTGAGGAAGCCGACGTTCCAACTGCCGCCGAGCTTGCCGGTGAGCTTGGCCGCGCCCAGAATGGTCGTCCGGTCGGGCATCCGCGAGAACCCGTCCTCGGTGACGTAGCCCTGGGGCGCACGTCCGACCCGCCGGCTGTAGAAAAATTGCGGCTGGGGCCAGTTGATGTCGGCGTTGATGAAAATCCCTCCGCTCCCGAAATTATTGAACAGGGACGCGCCCTCGATGAAGAAGGGCCGCTTCTCCTCGTAATAGGTCTCGTAAGCGGAGAGGTTGAGGACAGCCGGGTCGACCTCGACCTGCCCGAAGTCCGGGTTGACCGTGGCGTCGAGGGTCAGGTTGCTCTTCAAGCCGACCTTGAGGTCGAAGCCCGCGTTGGCCAGAGCGCGCTTTCCTGTCTCAAAGGGGTTGCCGCTTTCCGACGGCCGGAACTGGGCCTGGCTGACGGCGTAGGGCATGAACTCGACGCGCCCGCCCGGGCTGATACCTTGCAGGCCCTCGAGCCGGGCGAAGCGCGAGACGAAGGCCGATTCGCTCTTGGGAACCCAGTTGAAGCTAGATTTCTCGTTCTTGCGTCGGAGCATGCGCAGGAAGTTGACGCCCCAGACGTTGTCGTCCTTTTTGGGGAAGCGGATCTGATTGAAGGGGATGCGGAACTCGATGGCCCAGCCCTCGCCGTTCACCGCGGCTTTGGTCTCCCAGACGCCGTCCCACGAATCGTCCTCGTTGACGTCGTTCGAGAGGACCATGTCGGTGATCGAGCCGGCCGGGTTGGCGACGAAGAGGTAGCCGGAGCGCTTGTCGAAGTACGGATCTACGGCGACCGCGAACCAATCGGAATCGGTTTGGCTGTCGCGGCGCCCGAGGCGCTTGCGGATCTTCGACGGGTCGGAGTCGTGACAGAGGGCGGCGACGTAGAGGGCGTGGTCGTCGTAGGCGACCCAGACGTCGGTCTGTTCCGTGGGCGGCGCGCCGTCCTGCGGGTCGTTCTGGGTGAAGCCGGTCGCGCGGGGGGCGGTCTTCCAGACGCTCTCGTCGAGTCGGCCGTCGAGGATGATGGGCTCGGTCGTGCGGACGGCGTGGACGACTTTATCCGCGGGGGAAGGGGTCTGGGTGCGGTCTGCGGCGGCGATGGCGGCGGTCGTCATGGCGAGGGCCAGGGCGACGGTGCCGGCGCAGGCGATTAAAACTGTCCTCTTCATCGGTAACTCCTAATTATCGCGCGGCTGATATTTTCGAGAGGGCCAGGAACATACTTATATACGATTTGGGGCGCCGGAAGGTTGCCGGGAGGAAATCAGAGGGTACCAGGTCTACGCGATGCTAAAAATGGCATTGCGTAGACCTGGTACCCTCTGATTAATGCATGCTTTTGGCCGCCAAAACATCGGGATAAGGCCCTTATTGGCCCCTTTAGCAAGTCTAACAAACTGATATTAATTGAGTTGGTGTGGTCCGACCCCTTCTGGTATAATACCGCCCATGATGAATACGCGTTTCAGCCGTTTCGTCATGAATTACCCTGGCCGGCTGGCCATGCCCATCGGCGCCTACTCGGGACTCGAGATCACCGGCGAATCGGTCGAGGATGTCGTCAGCGTGCCGGGCTCCCAGTTCAAGGCGGTCATGGCCCTCCACGACCGCTACCGGACTCCCGTCCTGCTCACGGCCATGGACCTGAGCGCCGAAGCGGAGGCCTACGGCTGCGAGATCCGGATGTCCGAGCGCGAGATCCCGACGGTCGTCGGCCGGCTGGTGACGAACGAGGCCGAAATCGCCGCGCTCCCCAACCCCGTGCCCGGTGACGCCCGGACCCGGGTGCCGCTCGAGACGGCCTGGCGCCTGGTGGCGGAGGCCGACGGCCCCATTCCTGTCCTGGGCTGTATGCTCGGCCCGTTCTCCCTCGCCGGGCGCCTCTACGGCGTAAGCGAGGTGCTCGAGGCGACGGCCGTCGAGCCGGAGACGATCGAAGTCCTCCTCAGGCAGGTGACGGCCTTCCTATGCCAGTACGCCCTCGCTTTTCGGGATACCGGGGCCTGGGGCGTCATCGTTGCTGAGCCCGCGGCCGGGCTCCTCTCGCCGGCCGGGCTAGGCCGGTTCTCCGCGCCCTTCGTCAAGCGGATCGTCGAGGCCGTCGAAACTCCCGACTTCGCGGTCGTCCTCCACAACTGCGGGGCGAAGTTCATCCACCTGGAGAAAGTCCTTGAATCGGGTGCCGGGATCAACCATTTCGGCGCGCCCATGGATATCGTCGCGGCGCTCGGTGAGGTCGGACCGGACGTCATTCTGGGCGGGAACCTCGACCCGACGGCCGTCTTCCACCGCGGAACGCCGCAGGCGATAGGCGAGGCAACCCGCGCCCTGCTTGAGGCGACAAAAAGCTACAAGAATTTCATCATCTCTTCCGGTTGCGACATCCCTCCCGGGACCCCGCTGGCCAGCCTCAACGCCTTCTACCGGGCGGTCGCTGAATTTAATAAGTGATGGGGTCGGACCACAGCGACTAGATTATAATCAATAATATAGGACATTTTTCTGGTCGTTTTTAGGGCTTATTTCGCTGTTTTTGGCCCAAAAAATAGAGACTTAGCCTCTCCGTGTTTTCGCACTGGCTTAAATCGTGATTTTTGGCCACTAAAACATCGATTTAAGGCCAAAAAATGCCCCCAAAACTGGCCTAAGTAAAAGATATTATTAGAGTCGCTGTGGTCCGACCCCATTAATTAATCTCCGATGGCTACCGCGTAGAGGTACCAGGCGGCGTGGGGCAGCCACTGCTCGGCCCAGCGCCAGTCGTCGTCCTTGCCGGTCGCGGCGTAACGCAAGCCGAAATCGATGTCCTCTACATCTGTGTAGCCGCCCGTGATGCCGTTGCAGATGCCGCCCGGCGCATTCGTGTATTCGTAGGAGTCGAAGAACATGTACGGGATGTTGTTCCGGCCCTTGCCGTGGAGCATACAGGCGTCGAACGGGTTGAGCCCCAGGATCCAGTTCACTTGGTCGCGGCCGAAAGCCCTCAGCTTGTCGGCGAACGCCGCGTCGTTGCCGTCGTTCCCGCCCCCCATGCCTCCGGTCTTTCCGCCGTCTGCCGCGCCGTTCGTTCTGCCGCCCAGCGCACCGCCGTTGCTGCCCTCGCCGAAATAGCGGGCCGCGAGCCTCGCCGCCACAGCCATCGACCCGAGCCTCGCGTTCTCGCCCTGCCACCACGGTGCGGTCTCGGTGTCGTGGGGGAAGAAGAAGCTCGTCCGACGCGTAGCGCCGCCGCCCTTGCTCTGGACGAGCTGCCTGCTGTAGCCGAACGGATTCGCCACCTCCGCCGTCACCGCGAGCTCGAAGCCCAGGGACTTCCGGACGGCGTTGAGCGCCTTCTCCCGCCCCGCCTCGTCCGTGATCTCCGCGTACCCGAGCAGGCTGATCACGGGCAACCCGGCGTCGACGGGATGGAAGAACGGCCGGTCGCCGTCATCGGCGCGCCAGTAATTCTCGTATGCCGCGCCCGATGTCAGCCTGGCCGCGAGCGACGCCGCCCTCCTATCCGCCGCCGCTCGATACGCCGGCTTCCCTGTCGTCCTGAACAATTCGGTCGCCGCGACGAGCGCGCAATAATCGTCGAGGATGTTCTCCTTGCCGTCATTCGTGAACAGCGCGTTGTTCTTCTCGAGGAAGGCGAAGGCGTCCTCGGCGGCTTTGAGATAGTCCACGCTCCTAAAATCGCCTTCCCCCTTGCTCACGCCATACCCCTCGTTCCCCGGCGCCCCCGCCCGCGCCGCGGCCATGGCCAGCGCTGCGATGCTCAAACCCGCGCCCTCTCTCCACCCCGCCTCGTAGGCCGCGTCGCCCGCGATCTTCTCCCGGCCGTAATCGCGGAACTTGTCCTTGGTCTCCGGCGTCAGGATGATGTGGCGCTCCGCCTTGGCCGTTATACGGCGGTCCTCGGGCTTTTTCTCCGGTCCGCGCCCCGAGATGGTGATGTAGAACGAGCCCCTCGGGTTCTTGCTTCGGACGAGGTAGTCGGCGCCGAACAGGGCCTCGTCGAGGAGCCGCTTCTGATACTGCTTGAAATACGGCTCGCCCCGCCGCTCGAGTTCCCGCAACGTCCCAAAAAGACTCCAGGCCGTGAGCGACACCTGCTGGGGGTTGAAATAGGTCGAAAAGGAGAGGTGGGACAGGTGCTTGCCGTAATCGCCGCTGGCGTCGAACCAGCCGCCGCGCATGTCGACCGTGCCGCTCTTTCCCTCGAACGTCATCTTCTGGTCGGCCTTATCCCACAGCCCAGATGACCGCTGGCCCTTGAAATAATAGACGACGTCCGACAGCGTGTTCCGCTCGAGCGCGTTCTTCTGGACGAGGATCGGGTGCGAGCGAACGGTGCCGGTGGCCGCGCCAGCCTGCGATGAGCATTCGATAACGTACGCTCCCTCCTTATCGACGGCGCTCCAGTCGACCGTCCAGAAATCCCAGTCCTTCCATTTGCGGACAGGGCCATCGTGCCGTGGCGTACCCGAGAGGACGATCTCTCCGCCGGGAAAGCTCTTGACCGTGAAGGCCGTGAACACGTCGCCGGCGTGAGCCTGGACGACCGCTTTTTTCGGCCCGCTCACATCGTACCCGACCTGATTCGTCAGGATCTTCGCGTTCCGATTTTGAGCTTGGCCTTGGCGCTCGCCCTGATTGGACTGCGGTGAGCCACAATCGGCGAGAGCAAGGCAAAGGCCAAGGCATAAGCTCGAAGCGATGGCGGCTTTCTTAGGCATGAGAAACATGGGGCCCTCCTCACGGAAAATTCGGGTGACTGCCCGGCTATTCTACAACAAATCAAGCGTAGGGGGAGGCTGATGGGAGCCCTTAGATGAGCAAATTCAGCTTTTTGGGCACGAAAACGTTGATTTAAGGCCAAAAACAACCCACGAATCGGGCTTAAATCTATGATTTTATTGGAGTTGGTGTGGTCCGACCCCAATAGCCGTGCTAAACTGAGGACCACACAGGGAAGCCGAAGGAGCTACGATAACATGCGAAAAACGCGCGTCTCTGCCATCGTAAATCTGGCGGCCGTTATCTGTGCCCTCACTTCCGCCATCGTTCTCCTTGCCGCACCGTCCCCCGCCGCCGCCCAGTTCCGCGACGACTTCAACGGGCCCCTCCTTAAGCTCGATCCCGCCGGCGCCAACGGCTGGGGCTTCCTGTCCGGCGAAGGCTTAGCCGTCATGGACTTCCGCCAGGGCGGCGACGGCTTCGCTTCCATTTGGGTGAACGCCACCCGCGACCGCCGCAACGTCTGGTGGGCCTTCATCGTGCGCCAGGTCTCCGCCGCCCTGGACCTTAGCTTCTTGAAGAAACCGGGCTACGCGCTCCGCATCGAGGCCCGCGTCCGGACGAGCCACGCACCCCGCCGCATCAACCTCAGCGTCAGCACCCAAAAGACGACCGATTTCCACAGCCATCTCATGGAGTTCGACCTCCCCGACACCGAGAACTGGCACCTCGTCAGCATGACCACCAGGGATTTCGAGGCCTCGCCCGGCGACACGGTCAACGCCCAGATGGCCCTCATGGACTGGGGTCTCGGCTCATACCGCTTGGACGTGGATTACTTCCGCGTCGACATTGTCAAGGTCCCCGATGCCGGGCCCGACAAGGGTGAGCCGGTGCCCTACCACCCGCCGGTCGCCGACCCGGCCGGATTCGCCCACGCAGTCGCCGCTGCCCAATCCGGGACGATCGACCTCGACAACCCGGACGTCAACCTGGGCAACTGGTATCTCGCCGACGCCGCCGGAATAGCCGCCGTCGTTACGGCCGGCGGAACGCGTTTCGTCATCCTGCGCTGGGACCTCGCGGCATTCGCCGGGAAAAAGGTCGTGGGCTCGGGCCTCCTCGAGCTGACGACCCGCGCCGTCGAGCGCACCTCGGATGACATCCCCGATTTCGGCGAGATCCGGGTCGTCGAAATCCTAGGCGGCGACCCGCGCTGGGACAAGAAAACGGTGACGTTCAACAGCCTGTGCGGGGGACAGCCTCCCGACCTCGTTCTCAACCCCCAGATGATCATCGACTGGCCGGTGTCGGAAGGCGACGGCGCCAAGACCTACCTGACCATCCCCAAGCCCGTCCTCCAGCGCCTGATCGATGGGAAAACCCTGGGCATCGCCATCCGGCCCCTCGGCGCCATCAACGCAGCGTTTTACTGCGGGGACGACGTGGGCGGCATAAAGCGTGCGCCCCGGTTACTTTTTAGCCTGAAATAGCGTCCACGGATAAGCCTTCAAATCCTTGAGATACGGCGCCTGCCACGCATACTCGGGGCGCTTGGCCAGGAAATCCGCCGCCACAAAATCGCGCCCGCACGGATGGCCCATGTGCGCCCACATCTTCATCTCCGCAACCAGGGCGCTCGACGTCACCTTGCCCTGAACGGAGCCGGCCGGCGAGAACGGCGCCCAGCTGAATTCGGGCGTCCCTTTGGGGTCCTCATCGACATGCCCACACAGGACGTTGCTGTTCGACCCCGTCTTCCCGGTCGCCATATCGACGTGGTCGGCCTCGAAGAGCTTCCCGTCCTCGACGTCGATATAGCCCTTGTACTCCTCCATGAGCTGCTCCCAGCGCGCTTTCCTCACCAGCACCGACTGCCCCTTGTCGCTCACATCGAACGTCGTCTCCTCGGCGATGACTTTCTCGTCTTCCGGGAAGTTCGAGCCGATGAAATAGCCGTCCATCGTCCGCCACAGCCTCTGGTTCTTGAGCCCCAGCTCGAACTTGGCGATCTCGTTCGTCTTCGTGTCGCCGACGAGCCAGTCGTTGGCGTACGCCCCGTTGTTGTCCTCGCTCATGATGCGGACGAAGTCGTCGATCGACGCCGCGTACTGGGCGGCCTTCCTGGCCCGCATGAACTCGGGCGTGCCCTCCTCGCGGAAACCCTTGAACGTGCCCATGGTCGTCTCCGTGTAGACGAGGCCCGCGCCGTTCATGACGAAGTCGTCGCCGCTGTGGATGGCCCCCGGCAGGCAGTCCATCAGGATGCGCTGCCCCGCAGTCGGCACGATGTCGGCGATGACGTTCCAGCGCGACCCGATGATGTAATCGACCCAGTTGTTGTGCCCGACGACGATCTGGCCGCCCTCGGTCCAGCTCCCCGTGGCGATGAAGGCGCTGCAGTAGCCCGGGGCCTTGTTGTCGCCGGCGCCCTTCTTGGCCATCTCGTCGAGGTAGGGGACGTAGTACCAGGCGAGCTCGATCCAGCCGTTGAGGGCGGTGATATCGATACGGTCGTAGGAGGAGCGGGGGAGGCGGGCGCGGAGGCCTGCGGCGATGCCCTCGATCTCTTCCTGATATTCCGGCTCGAGCTTGGGCCAGAACATGCGCTCGGCCGCGCCGCGGAAAAAGGTCCAGTCGCGTTTCGTCGAGCCCTCGAGGAAATGGGCCAGCGCCTTCAGCACATCGTCGATTTCCGTGGCCAGGAGCCACCCATGCTGGAAGCCGATCTCCCGCGGGGTGCCTTCGAGATGGACGTTTATCCAGCCGTTGGTGTCGACGCGCGCGGCCTTGGCCAGCTCGGCAGGCGGCGCGGTCGGCGCCGCGGACTTCTTGGAGCAGGCGGGGGAGAGGAGAACCAAAGCAGTAAATGCAATGAGCACTATCAGGGAATCGGATCGCGCTCGGAGCGTGACGTTCATGGCCGTCTCCTTTCGGGCTGGACGCTTCCCATTACGCTTCCCTTAACGGGAACGAATGGCGAGCGCTTGGGTTGAGAATACAATGGGCTTAGGGAGAATTCAAGCGCCCAAATTTTCGATTTTTGGCCCTAAAAATAGCGAAATAAGGGCTGCTTTAGCCCCCAAAATGGGCGTAACTTACTGACAATAATAGATTCGCTGAGGTCCGACCCCATTCAAACTTGGACACAACCCCACCGAAATACTATAATCGCCCTATGAAGAACCGTTTTCTCGACGCGCTGGCCGACCGTGTGCTCCTCTGCGACGGCGGAATGGGGACAGTGCTCTACGGCAAGGGCGTTTACCTGAACACGTGCTTTGACGAGCTCAACCTGACCAACCCCGCGATCGTCAAGGAGGTCCACCGCGAGTACGTTCAGAGCGGCGTCGATATCATCGAAACAAACACCTTCGGCGCCAACCGCCTCAAACTCCGGAAGCACGGGCTCAACGACAAGGTCGGGGACATCAACCGCTCCGGCGCCGCGATCGCCCGCGAAGAGGCCGGCGAGAGCGTGTTCGTGGCCGGCTCGATAGGCCCCCTCGGCGCCAAAATCGCGCCCTTAGGACCTCTGCCCGCCGCCGAAGCCCAGGAAATCTTCGCCGAACAGGCCGCTGCTCTTTGCGACGGCGGTGTCGACCTCATCATCCTCGAGACCTTTTCCGACCTCCATGAGATCGAAGCCGCCATCAAGGCCCTCCGCCGAGTAAGCCCCGCGCTCCCCTTTATCGCCGAAATGACGATAGGCGAGGACGGGAACAGCCACTTCGGCACGACTCCCGAGATGTTCACGGAAAAGCTCGAGGACCTGGGAGCGGACGTCATCGGGGTCAACTGCAGCGTCGGTCCGGCGCCCATGCTCCTATGCGTCGAGCGCATGGCCAAAGTCACCGCCAAGCCCCTGGCGGCCATGCCCAACGCCGGGATGCCGCGCGAAGTCGAGGGCCGGAACATCTACCTCTGCTCGCCCGATTACATGGCCGAGTACGCCAAGCGGTTCATCCAGAGCGGCGTCAAGGTCATCGGCGGCTGCTGCGGCACGACGCCCGCCCACATCAGGGCCATGCGGGCTGCCGTCAAGGCCCACCAGCCGCCCCGGCGGGCGATCACCGCGCCTTTGCGCCCCGCCGAGGCCGCTGCCGTTCTCGTAATCCCCATGCGGGAGAAGTCGGCGCTCGGGAAGAAACTCGCCGACCGCGTTTTCGTGAAAAGCGTCGAGATCGTCCCGCCGCGCGGCCACGACCCGGCGGCGGCCGTCGAGGCAGCCCGTAACCTGGGGCGGCACGGCGTTGACTGCGTCAATATCCCCGACGGACCGCGGGCCAGCGCCCGGATGAGCCCCATGGCCCTCGCCGTGATCCTGGCCGGCGCGGTGGGCGGAACGGGATTAGAGGTCCTCCTCCACTATACCTGCCGCGACCGGAACCTCCTCGGCATGCAGTCGGATTTTCTTGGGCTTCAGGCCAACAAGATCAGGAACATGCTGATCATCACCGGCGATCCGCCCAAGCTCGGCGATTACCCGAGCGCGACGGCCGTTTTCGACGTCGACTCCATCGGCCTCGCGAATGTCGTCAGCGGGCTCAACCATGGCGTCGATATCGGCGGCAAGGCCATGGCCAAGCCGACGTCGTTCCTTATCGGTGTCGGCGTGAATCCGGGGGCGATCAACCTAGAGAACGAGATCGCGCGGTTCGAAAGGAAAATCGAGGCCGGGGCCGAGTTCGCCATCACCCAGCCGGTATTCGACATCAGGGCGTTCGAGAGCTTCCTGAAGAGGACGGCCCGTTTCCGCGTCCCTATCCTCGGGGGCATCTGGCCGCTCTGGAGCCTGGCCAACGCCGAATTCATGCACAACGAGGTGCCCGGCGCCTCGGTTCCCGCGGCGGTCATGGAGCGGATGAGAAGGGCGCAGGAGAGGGGGCCCGAGTTTGCCCGCGGGGAGGGAGTGGCCATCGCGCGGGAGGTGTTGAGCGCTATCAAGGGAATGGTCCAGGGCGTTCAGGTCAGCCCGCCGCTCGGGAAATGCGAATTGGCGCTGGAAGTGCTGGGGGCGCTGTAGACGGGGGCTTGTTACTCGCGGTTAGTGCATTGAAGGTGTTCGAGTGTGTAGCCCTGGAAGTATCCAGGGGTGCGGCCTTAAGAACGCAGGATAATTGATATCGGCTGCTTCATCGAGTCAAAAGGGGGGCGCAGCTTAAAGCTAGCCGCTCTCTTGCTCCGTTTTAGTTTTATTCCTGGAAAACCTGAGATAATTCTTTAGAGAAGGGTCCTGGCCCAGGAGGGCTTGGGCGGCGTGGATCGTTGCCTGGATCTCGCTGTCGAGAGGATCAAGGATCGCGGCGTCGAGCCCCCGGGCCATGGCCAGCGCCAAAAACGTCCTGTTCAGAAGCCGGCGCTGGGGCATGCCGAAGGACACGTTGCTCAATCCGGCGATCGTCTTGACGTGAGGCATCTCGCGCTTGATCGCCTCGACGGAATCGAGGAAGAGGGCGCCGGATGCGGTATCGACGCCTATCGGTCTCACCAGAGGGTCGAAGAAGATGTCCTCGGGCTTGAGGCCGGCTCCGGTCAGCACATTTGCTAGCTTTTTCGCCCGGTCGACCGCGATTCCGGCGTTGGCCGGAGGCCCCGTTTCTTCAAGGCAAAGGGCGATGACTCGCGGTTTGAATTCACGGATGATGGGGAGCATCGTTTCGAGGCTCGATTTTTCACCCGTCACAGAATTGAGGAGCGCCCGCCCCTTGTGGATTTTGAGCGCCACTTCCATCGCCCTGGGATTCGGGGTGTCGATGGATAAAGGGATGCTCAACTCGCGCTGGAGGATTGGTATTGCCCAGCGGAGCCCTTCTATCTCTCCGTCCATGAGCGCCGCAGCGTTGATATCGATGTAAGCGGCTCCCGCCTGCTCCTGACTCCGGGCTTGCTCGCAGACAAATTCCGCGTCCCGGCTCTGAAGCGCCTCGAGGACACTTTTCCGGCTCGAGTTAAGCCGTTCGCCGATGATGATCATTCAGGAGCCCAGGGCGTTATTCCGGCTTGGAATAGTGATAATACTGCAGGGCGTAATACCCGTCCTGCTCGACCAGATCAACGCCGTTCAGGATAGCCCCTAAGCACTTCAGCTTGTGGGCGTCGAGCTTCTGCTTGGCCTGCTTGAGGGCCGGAATGGGCGTCTGTCCTCCCCGCGCGACAATAATGATCGCGTCGGCCATCGGCCCCATGGCCAGGGCGTCGGAAACCGCCAGGAGCGGCGGCGTGTCGAACAGCACAAAATCGAAGCTCCGCTTGAGATAAGCGACGAGCGTGTCCATCTTCTCGGAAGTGAGGAGTTCGATCGGGTTGGCCGGAAGCGGCCCGCTCGTAATAAGCTGCAGATTGGAGATCTCCGTCAGCTTGACGATGTCTGCCGGCTCGATATGGGAGCTAAGGTATCTGCTTAATCCCGGTCCGCTGCCGCTGTTGACCCCGAAGATCCTGGCCTGTTTCGGCTTTCGCAGATCGGTGTCGACGATGACGACCCGCTTTCCGGCTTCCGCTAAGGTGATACCCATGTTGGAGACAGTGGAGGATTTCCCTTCCCTGGCCAGAGGGCTCGTGAACAGGATCGTTTTGATCTTCCCGGGCGGCGAGGAGACGAGCAGGATCGTCCGGATGGAGCGATAGCTCTCCGCTTGGATCGATTGGGGTTCGCGCGCGGCGATGAGGTCGATCTTGCTCCCCCTCATCCCGCCACCCACGTAATCTCCGTCGGCCCCGTTCGGTTTGAGGAATCGGACCGACCTATCATCCTCGCGTCTCGATACCTTGGACTCTTTCCTTTCGCCTTTCCCCCGCAGCATGAATATGATCTTGGCGATCTCCGCTATCGGCCCTTTCGGCGTGGCTTCGGCTTCGAAGGCCGGGATCGTCCCAAGCGTCGGGACCCCGATCGAATTCGTGATGTCTTTCGATGTCTTAACCGTATGGTTCAGGTATTCGAGACCGAGGGCCAATCCGATGCCTCCGGCCAAACCGAAAAGAAAGCCCATGAGGACGTTCTTCCGCTTGTTCGGGAACGCAGGACGCAGCGGATAGTCGGCCTTATCGACGATCCAGACGTTGAGCGCCTCCAATCCCCTTAGCCTTGACGAAACGTCGGTCTCGCTCTGTCTCTTCGACAGCGAATCGAGCAACGACTTCCTGTTGTCGAGCTCGATCCTCAGGCTGTTATAGACGACCGAGTTGCTGCTGGTCCTGTAAGCCTCGTTTTTCTGGACATCCAAAAGCCTTTGTAGAGACTGCTCCTTGCCGAGAGCGTTCTGATAGTCGTTGTAAGCGTTCCGGATCAGGTTCTGAGTTTCGTTCTGAAGAGCTTCCGTGGCCGCGTCGAGCTCCGATTTCAAGCGCTGCATCGCGGGGAACTCCGGCCTGACGCTGGTCAGCCGTGTGGCGTATTCGCGGCGGAGGTTGATGTACTGTTCCCGCAGGCGCTGGATAAGGCTGCCCTCCGGAGCGTTGGGTATATCACCGAGGGGGGCTGCATTGAGTTGGTTATAGGCGCTGAGTTTGTTGACCCGGTCGAGCGTCGCGGCCGTCAGGGCGCTGTTGACCTCCCCGATCCTACTGACGGTCGGAGCTTCCGCCGCCGTGAGAGGCAGGATATCTTTTTCAGAGCCGTACTTGTTGAGTTCCTTTTCTTTCCCCTCGATCTCGGTCCTAAGCCCCGCGATCTGGGTGTTCAAAAACTCCGTGGCCTGCTCCGATGCTGCGAATCTCTTCTGGACCATCATCTCGATGTAGCCATCGAAAAGGGCGTTCAGGATATCGGCGGCCAACTTCGGGCTGCGGTTGCTGAAGCTGACATCGACCAGACGTGACCTCTCGCCGGACGAAACGCCGACGTTGCTCAGAAAGATTTGGGTGAGCACTTCCCGGAATATCGGGTCTGCCGGATCAACGGCCTTTAGGCCTTTTTTCAGCTTTCCCGTGAAATCAGGATTTTCGTAGAGCTTCAGTTTTTCGATGATATCGGCGGCCAGGGTCCTGCTCTGCAGGAGCCGCGCGTGGCTTTGGAGGTTGGTCCCGGCGCCGAACGATTGGACGTCCTCGAACGGCAGGATGTTGGGGTCGTCCTCGATCCAGATACTCCCGCTCGCCGTGAACACGGGAGTCAACAACAGGCTGTAGATCGTTGCGGCGGCGACGGCAAGCGTGAAGAAGATGACTGCCGTCCACTTCCACTTGAGGATGACATGCCAGTAATGCTGGGCTTGTGCCAGCAGCCCGGTCTGCGGCTCTTTTGGGAATTCGGTAGCCATCGTCGTGTCCTTCCGGATCGTGTTCCGCTCAGGGGACGATGATGACGTCCCCCTCCTCGAGCATGATGTCGGCGAGCCTGCCGTTGATCATTTTCTTCAGGTTCACGTGGATCTGCATTTCTTTTCCGGTCTTCTTGTCTCTGCGTTTGATCATGACCCGGGATTTCTTGGCCCATTCCGTCGTCCCGCCCGCCTGGGCAATGGCCTGGACAAGGGAGATTTTCTTCGAGCTCAAATAGGGGATCGCCCCCGGCGATTTGACCTCGCCATAAACGAAGACGTTGAGCGTCTGGTCGATGGGAACGGTGACCACGTCTTTCGGTTGAAGCTGAATGTTGAGGTCCTGGTTCCCGCCGATCGTCAGGTCTTCGAGCTTAATGACGATCCTCTCCTGATTGCCGTCATTCCCCTGCCGGTAGATGAAGAGTTCGTTCATGGCCTGGGCCGTCAACCCTCCGGCTTGGGCGATGGCCTGGAGCAGGGTCGTCGGTCCGACCAGCTCGTATTGACCCGGCCTTCCGACCGCCCCGATGACGGACACCTTCTGGTATTCTTTGATGAAAACCGTGACATGGGCGCCCTTGGTGAACTGCTGGTCCAGGAGCGTGGCCAGCTTCTTCTCGAGCTCCTGGGCGGTCAACCCGGCCACCTCGACCTTGCCGAGGAGGGAGAGCGTGATCGACCCGTCTTCTGAGACGCGGACTGTCTGGTTGAGCTCCGGCAGTTCGAACACGGCGATCTCCAGGAGGTCCTTGGCCCCGATCCTGTAATCGTTGACCGGCAGAGTCTGCGTTTCCTGGGGACGAGAGGCGCCATACGCCGCAAAAGCGGCCAGTAAGATCGCCGTCACCATCAGTGACATCTTCGCCGCGTGCCCCTGCGGGCCTGTCGTAAGTTTTTCTTGTTTTCTCATGCATCTGCCCCATCGATCATGACCAATATTATATATGCCTATGGCCGAAGAATCCAGCCCCGGCCGGATAGTTATCGGCGCGATCCGCCGCCCGGGGCCGACATCGTTCCCCCGGTGGAGCCGTAAACGAGATTGAAACCGAAGAAATTACGGTTTCTGGCCAGCCCCGAGCTGTCCAGTATCCTCTTCCCGAGCGTCCCCAAGAAACCGAGACTGAGTTGACGCGCCAGCATTAAATTCAGCCCGAATGAGTGGGTTGTATAGCGATTGAGGGCACCTTCGGGCGCACCGCTTCCGGGATATAAGCTGCTTCCGAACGAGATCTCATAGTAGAGAGAAGCTTTCCTCGAGAGGAGGCGGGATATCCCCCCGCCGTAGGCCGTCGCCAGGTAATATGACGAACCGGAGAACACGGAGAACTGGAAACCACGGGAGAAGAAGGCATGGGCCACGTTCCTTTTCAGGAGACTCACAGAGACATCGGCCGCTCCGGTTAAACCCGAACCGTCCACGAAGCGGGGATCGATGATGTCCAATCGCTGGTAGCCCAATCTGAGGCTGCCCTCGATACCCGCCGTCGCTATCTGCTCTCCGGGCTTGGGGATGAATTCGATCCCCGCGAAGATACCGTAGCTCCGCGCGTCCCTGGAGCGGAATTCCTCTTTCGTGAACGCATAGCTCCCGTATTGCCCGTCCACGAAAAAGCGGACCTTGGGGCTCGGCTCGATGTAGGTGATGAGATCGAAATAATCCTCTTTCCTGTTGAGATAGTCCGAGAGGCTCACGCCTCCGAATTCGGCTTCCCCGAGGTCGTACTTTGCGCTGCCATAGACGAAGGCGAGGGACGCCCTTTTCGAGGCCTGCCACAGGACGAGCCCGTCGAGGCTGTCCTGTTTTTGCCGAACGTTGACGTTCAGCTCGGGACTCAACCGGTAGCGGACGTCCGACAGTCCCCCGCCCAGCTGGACATAGACCCGGTCGAACGCGAAATGGACCTGGGCCCGGAAGGTGTTGTTCCAGGCCCGCTCGTTCTTGGAGTCGAGATAGAACAAATATTGCGGGCTGTCGAAGATGTCGAGGACGACCTTCTTGCTCAGGGGCAGGAGGACTTGGACCGTGGTGCCGGCAGCGAGAGTGAAATCGGGGACGGGCTCGGATGTGTAGCCATAAAAAACATCGGAGTCATAGCCGACATTCGAAAGGGAGAACGCGGCGTTGACCCTGAACGCTCCCAATCTCCAGCGGGCCCCTTCGACCATCTGGGCGAGGCTGGCGCCGGCCCAGGTGTTCCCTTGGCCGAAGACCGGCCGGGGAAGTAGAACAAGCCAGGCCAGCAGCGCTGCGGCCGCGCTCAGGACAAATAATCTTTTTTTCATTTATCCGCGCTTTAATAAGCTCCGATGCCGAAGAGAACGACGGGAACGGTCTTCAGCATGATCTTCACGTCGAGCCAGAGCGACCAGTTGTCCAGGTACTCGAGGTCGAGCTTCATCCAGTCCTCGAAGGCGATGTTGTTCCGGCCGTTGACCTGCCACAGGCAGGTGATCCCCGGCTTCATCGAGAAACGGCGCCTCTGCCAGGCTTTGTACTTCTCGACCTCGTCCGGGACCGTCGGCCGTGGGCCGACGATGCTCATGTGGCCGACGAAGACGTTGAAAAGCTGGGGCAGCTCGTCCAGGCTGAATTTCCTCATGAAACGCCCGATCGGGGTGATCCAGCGCTTCTTTTTCTCCCTGAATTCCGGCGTGGTCATGGCGTTGAGGTCGGTGACATCGGACAGGACGTCCTGGGCCCCTATCCGCATCGTCCGGAATTTGTAAAGGGTGAACTTCCGGCCAGCGAGACCCAGCCTATTCTGCTTGAAGAAAACCGGTCCCTTCGATGTCGCCTTGATGAGGATGGCCATGATGAGAAAGAATGGCGAAAGGACGATGATGCCCAGCCCGGAAGCCGCGAAATCGAAGAGCCGCTTGACGAGAAGCTCCCACTCTTTGGTGTTGGTCGTCTTGAAGCGGAGCAGGGGCATGCCGTCGAGCTCCGCGACGGAAGACTTAGCCAGCTTCGTGTCAAACAGGTCGACAGCAACGGTCACCACGACTCCCTCGGTCTCGCAATTGTCGATCGCCCCCTGGAGTGAGTTCAGTCGGGACCGGGGAACGACAAAGACAACCTCGTCCACGGCATCCTTGTGGAAGATCTTGGGGATATCCTCGAGCGTGCCGATGACCCCGAGCCGGCCGACCTGATGGACGCCGCGGCCGGGCTCGTCGTCGATGGCCCCGAGGATCTCGAAGCCCCACTCCGGATGCCGGTCGGCCTTCCTGACGAATTCAACGGCCCGCTTCCCGGTCCCCACGATCAGCAGTCGCCGCGTGTTGAGGCCCTGGCGGCGGACGTAATGCGAGCTCATGAACAGGGCCGTTTTCTCGAGCCAGATGAACAGGAAGCTCAGGCCGGTGAACAGGAGGAAAAACAGCCGGCTCATGAAAGTCAGCTTGAAGAGGAAGATAAAGGTACCCAGCATGAGGAACGTCATGAACGCGGACTTGACGAGGGCCCAGAGGATCTCGAGATAGGAGCGTGTCCTCATGGACAGATATATTCCGTTGGCGTAGAGCGTCAGGCACCAGTAGGGGATGGCGATGGCCAGGGCGACGGCGAACTTGGAGAGGGTGATGTCCTCTTCCTTGATGACCCCCCGCAAAAGAAAAGCGATCAGATAAGCCAGAGAGATAACGATGCTGTCGACGAGGATCAAAAACCTGCGGAGAACAGTTTCCCTTTCCTTCAACATCGTCTCAACCCCTATGGCCCCGATTAAGCTTCACAATTATCTACTTCTTTTCTATTTTTCGCAATACCCTGGCCGGGTTCCCGGCCACGATCGTCCAGGGGGGGACGTCCTTGGCAACGACTGCCCCGGCCCCGACGATGGCGCCTTCGCCGACCGTCACTCCGGCCAGGATCGTGGAGCTAGACCCGACCGACGCCCCCTTCTTAATGAGCGTAGGGACGACCTTCCAGTCGGCTTCCGTCTGGAGCCCGCCGCCCTCGGCGGTCGATCGCGGGTACATGTCGTTGATGAAAGTGACGTTATGCCCGATGAAGACGTCGTCCTCGATGGTCACGCCCTCGCAAATGAAGGTGTGCGAGGAGATCTTGCAGTTTCGGCCGATGAAGGCGTTTTTCTGGATCTCGACGAACGTCCCAACCTTAGTGTAATCACCGATCGAACAGCCGTAGAGGTTGACGAAGGCGAAGATCTTGACGTCTTTCCCCAGCTTGACATCGGGCGCGACTCTGCAGAATTCCATGGGCGCTCCTTACAGCTCGATTCTCTTGCCGCCGTGCTTGATGGACTCGTCCGCGGCTTCCAGAAGGCGGACGACTTGGAGCCCGGCCTGACCGTTATTGAACGGTTCTTCGTTTTTCTCGAGGCATTGGACGAAATATTGGGCCTCGGCTTTGAGGGCCTCGATATTGTCGAGCTTTGGGATATGCACATCGCCCGACCGATAGCTTACCAGGAGCTCGTAGACGCCGTTTTTCGTGGCCCCGGTCGAGCTCTTAATGTCGACCCCTCGGTCGTAGACCTTGATCTTTTCGTCGGGGTCGAGGTCGTCCCAGACAAGCATCTTTTTGTCGCCGCTGATCAGGGTCTTGCGGATCTTGACCGGGCTGAGCCAGTTGACGTGGAAATGGGCGATGAACCCGTTGCCTTCGAACTCGACCGCAACATAGGCGATATCCTCGAATTTGCCCCCGAAATGGACGGAGCCGTGGGCCGAGATGGCGATCGGCTTGTTGGGGATGACATAGTCCATGATGGACAGGTCGTGGGGGGCCAGGTCCCAGATGACGTTGATATCGTGCTGGAAAAGCCCCAGGTTGACCCGGACCGAGTCGTAAAACAAGAGCTTGCCCAGCTCTCCGGAATCGATGACCTCCTTGATTTTCCTCACGGCCCCAGTAAAGAGGAAGGTGTGGTCGACCATGATCTTGAGGTTCTTCTTGGCCGCGAGGTCGATGAGCTCTCTGGCCTGGGCGCTCGTCGAGGTGAAAGGCTTCTCGACGAAGATATGCTTCCCCGCGAGGAGCGCTTCCTTGGCCATCTCGTAGTGGGCGAAGACCGGCGTGACGATGGCTACGGCGTCCACGTCCGTGGACCGGATGAGCTCCATGGGGTCCTTCAGCACCTTGATGAAGGGGTACTGGTTCTGCGCCAGGACCAGGCGCTTTTCCGAGATGTCGCTGACCGCGGTCAGATTGGCGCCGGCCGCGGCATGGAAATTCCGGGCCACGTTGGGCCCCCAGTAGCCGTACCCTATGATACCGATGTTAATCATGATTCCCGCTCCCTTTTTAGCAAATATATTCCCTTCATGCAATGAGCCTATTTCTTGTAGAATTCCTTGATCGAATCGGCGACGTAGGCGATCTGCTCGTCCGCGAGCTCCGGGTACATCGGGAGAGACAAGATCTCGTCCTGGCACTCGTAAGCGACAGGGAAGTCCGCCGGCCGATGCCTCAGGTAGCGATAAGCCGGCATCAAGGGGAGGGCCATCGGGTAGTGGATGCCCGTGAACACGCCCTTGGTCTTGAGGAAGGCGGCCAGGTCGTCCCTGTGGGCGGCCCGGATGACGTAGAGATGGAAGATGTGGAAGGTGTCGGGCCGGAACTTCGGGCACTTGACCTCGTCCACGTCGGCGAGGAGGGCGTTGTACTTGAGGGCGTGGCCGTTCCGGGCCTTGTTCCAATCGTCGATGTGGGCGAGCTTGGCCTTGAGAACGACGGCCTGGATGGAGTCCAGGCGGCTATTGATGCCCTCGATCTCGTGGATGTGCTTCTGGAGAGAGCCGTGGTTGGCGAAGAGCCGGGCGTTGCGGGCGAAATCGTCGTCGTCCGTGACGATCGCCCCTGCATCGCCATAAGCGCCGAGGTTCTTCCCGGGATAGAAGCTGAACGTCCCGGCAATCCCGAACGTTCCCGTTTTTTTGCCCTGGAACGTGGCGAAATGCGACTGGGCGCAGTCCTCGATGAGGTAGAGATTGTGCTTTTCGCAGATCGCCTGGACGGCCTTGATGTCCACGGGCTGGCCGAAGATATGGACGGGGATGACGGCCTTGGTCTTTTTCGTTATCTTTGCTTCGATCTGGGTCGGATCGATGTGGAAATACTCATCGATGTCCACGAAGACAGGCCTGGCGCCGGCCTGGGTGATCGTTTCGGAGGTCGAGATCCAACTGTTGGCGACGGTGATGACCTCGTTGCCGAAGCCGATGCCCAGGGCCTTGAGGGTGATATAAATGGCGTCGGTTCCGTTGGCGCAGCTGACGCAATGCTTCATGCCGTACTTCTCGGCATAGGCTTTCTCGAAACCCTCGACGTACTTGCCGCCGATGAAGGCCGTCTCGTTGATGACGGCTTGAATGGCTGGGTCGATCTCGGACTTGAGGGCGAGGTATTGGGCTTTGAGGTCGACGAAGGGGACGTTCATGATGATGTCTGACTCCTTTTCATTTTAGCGGTGTCCTATTGTTAGACACACGTATTTTGCTCAGTATTTCGCCACTAGGATAGAGGCTTCCGGCCTCCTCGCCTATCACCCCGGGAGGCTATTTCAGGGGTGATGTTTTAGGGGCCTTTCTCACCCCTAAAGGTGAGAGGAATTATAGCACTCTCTGCCGCTTTGTGATAATATGTTTTTCCACAAATATTATTCGGGGAGTGAGGAAGGAAGTATGAAAGAACGCTCGATCCGGTCGCGCAACCCCTTAAAATGTTTTTCGTTTTGGCTGCTCATTTCTGTATTCCTCTCGATGCTGTCCATTTCAGCGATCGCACAAACAAGATCTGCCGATTCATCAAGCATCCTTCCCAAAAAGGGCGACCAGAATCAATATTCTTTCACCAGCAGGCCCGCATATCCGGAGGCCGGGGAGCCGGTTCAGTTTACCGATAGTTCCAAAGATCAGGTTATCTCCTGGGAGTGGGACTTTGGCGACGGAAAGACGTCTGCCCTCCGGAACCCGCGCCACTCCTATTCGAAGCCCGGATTCTATAGCGTGACCCTAACGACGGGCGGTAGCTTCGGGGAAAAAAGGGTGAGGCGAACAATAGGTGTCATGCCTCCAACCGATGCCTCCTTCAGCTACAGCCCGGCCTCCCCGAAAACCGGACAGTTGGTTCAATTCACCGACACGACCTCGGGAAGCCCGACCTTCTGGCTATGGCGTTTTGGCGATGGGAGGACTTCAGCGGCGCAGAACCCGAGCCACCTCTACAAGGCCGCGGGGTCATATACTGTGACGTTGAGCACCGGTAGCATCACCGGTCCCGAAAGAGAAAGCCGGACCATTACGGTGACGGCGGCGCCTCCTCCGGCATCCCCCCAGTCATCCTCCTTCACCTTCAGCCCTGCGTCACCCGCGCCTGGTCAAACCGTGCAATTCACCGACACGTCGGGGGGGCCACCGACCTCCTGGCATTGGAACTTCAACGATGGGTCGACAAGCACGGTCCAAAACCCGAATCATACCTTCACGGCGGCAGGGACTTATAACGTGACTCTTGTCGTGAGTAACACCTACGGGTCCAATAGCATCAGCAATAACATCATTGTTGGATCTGGAGATGGCTCTATAGGGACCTATTGGGTCAGCCCGACTGGGACGGCAACTTGGGCAAAGGCTAAAAGCGCAACCCCCCTTTCTGGGACTGCCTGTTGTTCTCTATCTACGTCAAACGCCAACGCCTCGGCCGGGGACACGGTAATTCTGAGGGGCGGGACGTATTCAACGAACATCAGCCCGACCAGTTCCGGCACGGCAGGAAACAGGATAACATTTGAGGCTTACGCTGGCGAAACGCCGACGATCACCGTAAACGAGGCGGGCGGGCGACAGGCTATAAAACTCATTGGTAAGCGATATATCAAAATCGACGGCATTACGAGTTCACGATCCCTTGCGTTCTTCTTCATAGGCTACGGCTCCTGCTATAACGAGATTGTGAACTGCACGTTCGATAGAAGTTCGTACATATATTCGCTTGGCCTCATATGTAATGTAGACACGGCCTTCAATAAAGGGGCTGGGTCAAATCATAATTGGATACATAATTGCACCTTCTCAAGGTATGGTTCCATTTCCGGGGGCGACGATATTGGGACGATTAGGATAAGCGCTGCCATTGACGATCCGAGTTCGAACAACACCTTCGAGGACTGTGTTTTCTTCTATGGCGGCCATGACAACCTTGATATAGGCGGCAGATACAATGTCGTGAGGAACAACGTGTTCCACAACGAAGAAGCGTACTTCGCGGATACCACCAGGACTTGCGTGAACAGCCCGGCGAGCGGATACTTTGGGAACAGAAATATTCTCCTGACGAACTATGGCGACGGAGTTGGGACAGCAAGATACACGCTAATTGAGGGTAATAGAATAGGTCACTCTGGTACTCCCCCAGACGACGACGGCGCAATGGGCATTGAAAACGCCGGTGTTCAAACGCTTACGAGATACAACTACATTTATGGTAGCGCGGCAGATGGGTATTATAGCAAAGCACAGCCCGTTCCGTCCCCCGGAGTAATCCTAAAGAGCGGCAGTTACGCCCGTGTTTATAACAACACGATTTATCACAGCGGGTTCGGGGATCCCGACATTAGTCCTGGTTTCAAGTGGGGCATCGATGTTGTCGGTATCTCTCTGCCTGAGTATTTCCCGTGGCCGCTTAGCCTCGCCTTTAAAAACAACATCGTCTACGATTATTTTTCTGGTGAATTTGGTTACACGCCTTCAGCAGAAGCGCAGATTACGTACGAGAACAATTTTAATGCCAACCCGAGTTTCACGAATACCGATATGTCTGACAAGACAAGCAGCGTCCTGCCTGACTTGCGTTTACAGCCGAGTTCCCTGTGCATCGATGCGGGAATTCACCTGACACAAACTAACGGAAGCGGGAGCAATAGCACCACGCTCCTCGTTGATGACGCACTATTCTTTCAGGACGGAACGTGGGGCTCTGCGTTAACGCATGGCGTCACTCATTATCCAGATTGGATTGCGATAGGAACAGTAACCAACATCGTTAAAATAGCCGCCATCAATTATACGGCGAACACGATTACCCTGGCAGCTCCAATGACATGGACAGACAAGGCGAAGATTTGGCTCTACAGCAATTCTAATGGCAAGCGTATTCTTTATGGGACGGCTCCCGATATTGGAGCCCATGAATTTGACCAACGTTAATCCGAGGAAACAGTAAATGGGATGCTTAGGACTTAGCTGCTTCGGGATACTATAACCGTGCAGTAATTCGCGTTACGCATCTTCCTGCCTAATATCAGTCCTCCCCCTTTGAGCTTCCAGATAATTGAATGCCGCTAATATTCCTGCAGCAGCTTTGTCGAAATGCTGAACTGCCCCCCGCTGGCTAGCCACAATCCCTGCCATATCCCCTTTTGAACCCCCTTTTGGGGTGATTTCCCCCGATCCTTCGCGAATCATAATGAACTCGACTATAAGGCCACGAAAAAGAAAGAAGGAAATCATGAAGAGAAACCCAAATCCTCCTCGCAACGTTATGAAACTCATAGCCAGTGTCCTGCCCTTCGTGGTTTGTTTCCAGTTCATATCGACGAACACCATGGCGCAAACCACAGCCAATTCAAAAAGCTTCTTGGCTGGTCGCGTTTCCGCCCGGGCGAACGATGTCAAAGTGGCCTTCACATACGGCCCCAAATATCCGACGGCAGGGCAAACCGTCCTGTTCGTGGATGCTTCCACAGGTAGTCCGATTTCCTGGAATTGGGATTTCGGGGATGGATCGACGAGCGTTGCCAAAAATCCCTCCCATATATATTCAACTCCAGGATTCCGAAAAGTCACCTTAATTGTCACTAATAACGTAGGATCCAGAAAATCGGTCAAAACGATCATGATCATGCCCGATGCGGCCGCGTCCTTCGTATTTAGCCCCATGACCCCGGGGCCGGGGCAGACCGTGCAGTTTGCGGATACTACTTCTGGAGATCCGACCTCTTGGCAGTGGGACTTCGGCGACGGGGCTACAAGTACCTCGAAAAACCCCAGCCACGTCTTTTTGAAGGCCGCGTTCTACACCGTGACTTTGATTTCCAGTAATGGCTCCGGTTCAAGGCAAACAAGCAAAACGGTCACCGTTGCATCCGTGTCCGTGCTTTCGTCATCGTTCAATTATACGCCCGCCCTCCCTTCAGTGGGACAGACTATCCAGTTCACGGACACGTCGGCGGGGACGCCCACCTCTTGGCAGTGGAACTTCGGCGATGGCGGGACGAGCACGTCCAAGAGCCCTAGCCACTCCTATACGACGGCCGGGTCCAAGACGGTGACCCTGAAGGTAAGCAATGCCTCCGGATCGAACAGCACGACCAAGACAGTCACGGTGGCGGCCGCGCTGGCCTCCTCCTTCGCCCATAGCCCAGTCTCTCCGGCAGTAGGGCAGACGGTCCAGTTTACGGATACTTCGACGGGGAGCCCGACCTCCTGGCATTGGAACTTCAACGATGGGTCGACAAGCACGGTCCAAAACCCGAATCATACCTTCACGGCGGCAGGGACTTATAACGTGACTCTTGTCGTGAGTAACACCTACGGGTCCAATAGCATCAGCAATAACATCATTGTTGGATCTGGAGATGGCTCTATAGGGACCTATTGGGTCAGCCCGACTGGGACGGCAACTTGGGCAAAGGCTAAAAGCGCAACCCCCCTTTCTGGGACTGCCTGTTGTTCTCTATCTACGTCAAACGCCAACGCCTCGGCCGGGGACACGGTAATTCTGAGGGGCGGGACGTATTCAACGAACATCAGCCCGACCAGTTCCGGCACGGCAGGAAACAGGATAACATTTGAGGCTTACGCTGGCGAAACGCCGACGATCACCGTAAACGAGGCGGGCGGGCGACAGGCTATAAAACTCATTGGTAAGCGATATATCAAAATCGACGGCATTACGAGTTCACGATCCCTTGCGTTCTTCTTCATAGGCTACGGCTCCTGCTATAACGAGATTGTGAACTGCACGTTCGATAGAAGTTCGTACATATATTCGCTTGGCCTCATATGTAATGTAGACACGGCCTTCAATAAAGGGGCTGGGTCAAATCATAATTGGATACATAATTGCACCTTCTCAAGGTATGGTTCCATTTCCGGGGGCGACGATATTGGGACGATTAGGATAAGCGCTGCCATTGACGATCCGAGTTCGAACAACACCTTCGAGGACTGTGTTTTCTTCTATGGCGGCCATGACAACCTTGATATAGGCGGCAGATACAATGTCGTGAGGAACAACGTGTTCCACAACGAAGAAGCGTACTTCGCGGATACCACCAGGACTTGCGTGAACAGCCCGGCGAGCGGATACTTTGGGAACAGAAATATTCTCCTGACGAACTATGGCGACGGAGTTGGGACAGCAAGATACACGCTAATTGAGGGTAATAGAATAGGTCACTCTGGTACTCCCCCAGACGACGACGGCGCAATGGGCATTGAAAACGCCGGTGTTCAAACGCTTACGAGATACAACTACATTTATGGTAGCGCGGCAGATGGGTATTATAGCAAAGCACAGCCCGTTCCGTCCCCCGGAGTAATCCTAAAGAGCGGCAGTTACGCCCGTGTTTATAACAACACGATTTATCACAGCGGGTTCGGGGATCCCGACATTAGTCCTGGTTTCAAGTGGGGCATCGATGTTGTCGGTATCTCTCTGCCTGAGTATTTCCCGTGGCCGCTTAGCCTCGCCTTTAAAAACAACATCGTCTACGATTATTTTTCTGGTGAATTTGGTTACACGCCTTCAGCAGAAGCGCAGATTACGTACGAGAACAATTTTAATGCCAACCCGAGTTTCACGAATACCGATATGTCTGACAAGACAAGCAGCGTCCTGCCTGACTTGCGTTTACAGCCGAGTTCCCTGTGCATCGATGCGGGAATTCACCTGACACAAACTAACGGAAGCGGGAGCAATAGCACCACGCTCCTCGTTGATGACGCACTATTCTTTCAGGACGGAACGTGGGGCTCTGCGTTAACGCATGGCGTCACTCATTATCCAGATTGGATTGCGATAGGAACAGTAACCAACATCGTTAAAATAGCCGCCATCAATTATACGGCGAACACGATTACCCTGGCAGCTCCAATGACATGGACAGACAACGCGAAGATTTGGCTCCTCAGCGATTCTGGTGGCAGGCTTGTTCTAAATGGAACGGCCCCTGACATCGGTGCCCATGAATATGGCCAGCGGTAAACTAAGCATGAGGCAACGTAAACTTTGAAGCTATAGTGCTGGCAGGCCAGAATCTTATGGGGATCGTCTGGGCGATAATACTCTATTAGGAACTAACACCTTTCTTCCTATCAACCTCCAGATACCTGAAGGCAGCTAAAATTCCGGCGGCAGCTTTGTCGAATGCTCAAGGGGGTCGTTATAGATGACACAAAGCTGTTTAATGAAAAATTCTAAGAATGGGGGGACTTCTACAACTTCCAGCGACCACATGCCGCGCTTGCCGGAATGATCCCTTTTGAAGGCTCCCATGAACAGGCCGGCCTTACGGTGTAATCGATCATGGGCATTCCCACAGCGGCTTGACAAATGCCGGTTTTTTTATAAATATGAGCCCTTGCGGGATTCAATATTGCAATTTCCGGCGGGGCTTGCCGTAAATGTTTTTTAATTCAATAACGTTTATCATCTTTTTTATTTTGGTCTATACCATCTATAGGTGCTTGCCCCACAAGGCTCAGAACTACTTATTATTATTTGCGAGCTACGTTTTCTTCGGCTGGTGGGATGTTAGATTCCTTTTCCTGATATTCTTTTCCACCTCTCTGGATTTCGCTTGCGGCCTCATGATCGCTGACGGCCGGATCCCGTCGAGAAAGCGTCTGGGCCTTTCCTTGGGGCTTCCTCTAAGCGCGCTATTCTTCCTGGTCGTGCTTTGGAGCCGAAAAGGGCTTGATGGTTTGGGACTTGTGACCGTGTTGGGCCGCTTCGCCTCATTGAACACTGGCTGGCAGGTCTTCGCGGGGATGCTCTTGCTAGTGCTCGCGTTCAATCTTCTGTATCCCGGGTTCGTCCGCCTCGAAAGCCAGCGGAGACGAAAGCTCTTCCTCCTGATGAGCATAGCCGGGAACCTCACTATTCTCTGCCTCTTTAAGTATTTCAATTTCTTTCTCGAGAACATCGAGGCTATCGTTCGTGCTCTCGGCGGCAACCCCGGCTACCTCCATCTGAATATCATCCTGCCCGTGGGGATCTCTTTCTATACGTTCATGACGATGAGCTATACCATCGACGTTTACAAGGGACGGCTATCCCCAGCGACCAAGTTTCATGAGTACGCGCTTTTCGTCACTTTCTTTCCGAAGCTCCTGGCCGGGCCGATCGAAAGGGCCGGGAATTTCCTGCCGCAGATATCAGCTAAGCGTACCGTCAGTGCGGACCACTTGATCGTCGGGTTCCAACAGATCCTCTTCGGGGTATTCAAGAAAGTCGTCATTGCCGACGGGGTGGCCAAGAGCGTCAGCGGGGTATTCGGCGCGACCTATCAGCTGACCTGGGCCGACGCTATCGTGGGCACTGTGCTTTTTACCTTCCAAATCTATTGTGATTTTTCGGGTTACTCCGACATTGCGACGGGGATGTCGAGTCTTCTAGGATTTAATCTCATGCGGAACTTCAACCTCCCGTACTTCTCGCGCAATCCGTCCGAGTTCTGGGGACGATGGCATATCTCGCTGTCCTCTTGGTTCCGGGATTACGTGTTCTTCCCGCTCGGCGGCCCCTATGGCCGCACCCTGAGATGGATACGGAATATCCTTATAACATTCTTCGTCACAGGGCTTTGGCATGGCGCGGCTTGGAACTTCGTCCTGTGGGGCCTCTATCATGGGGTGCTGCTCTGTGTGCACCGGCTCAAGGAGATGCTGCGCGCAGGCAAGAAACGCTCCAAGAGCGCCTTGAAAAAGGCGGCGGCCATCGGGTCGTTCTTCGTCCTGACCAACTTCGGCTGGATCCTCTTCCGCTGCCGGTCGATCGACCAGATCATGGATTTCCTGAAGATCTTAGTCAATGATATCGGCAATCTGAGGCTTAACGTCGAGATGCCCACGAAGGCGGCGCTCATAGGCTTCCCCTTGTTTTTCCTCATGGAGATATTGGGGAACAAATTCCGGGGAAAGCGCCTGGACGAGGTTTTCCCTATCCCGGTCTGGACGGCCGCCTACGCCGCCATGATCTTCCTGATCATCCTGGGCCTGGCGAATGTCCCGGCCGGGTTCATCTATTTTGTCTTTTAGCGAATCATGAATAAAACAGCTAAGCTTCCAACCGCCCTTGCCTGGGTCATCGGGTATCTCCTACTCATGGATGCAGGTATCAACATCATCCTCCCCTACCCCAAGGATCCCCGCAACGTCTCCCCATCGGAACCGGCTCAGTTCTTTGAGTATGGCCGATCGGTAGAAGGGAAGCTCGCTCGAATGACAAGAATGGCGGATGATGAATCGGCCCCCATCCTGTCAACGGGGTGGCTCGAGGCTCCGCGCGTCAGGACCGTGACCAAGAGCGCCGGGGAAGCGAGTCGCCCGACAGTGACCGTCTACGGCATGTCACATTCGGTCCAGCTGGCCGACGACATGGCCAAGCTCGATCCTTCTATAATGATCCGTTCGTTTGGGGCTCCCGGGGCCGTGCCATCGTGGTCTTACTCGGCATATTTATCCGACCGGCGGCAATATCATTCTGATGTCGTCGTTCTGGCCGTGATGACGATAGGCATCCCCTTTATCTGCACGACCGCGGGCACGACCAACCATTTTGACTCGGTCTGGCCATACACCTACCCGCGGCTTACCCAGCGCGACGGCCGGCTGGAGTCCCTCCCCCCTCCGTTCTTGTCGCTGGACGGGTATCGGAGCTACTTTTTTGATCCCGATAGCTGGGCGACCTACGTCGGCTGGCTTAAGGCGAACGATCGATATTATGATCCGGTGCTTTATCGGAAGACGATCCTCGATAAGTCGAGCCTCGTTCGGATGCTACGAAGAGCCTACGCCTATTCTTCGCGGAGGAAGAAGGAAGCCCAGGTCTATGATGAACGCAATGGGTTCAATCGAGGATCAGAGGAGGTGAAGATCCTCCTGTCGATCGTCGAGAATTTCTCGGAAGAGGCGCGCCGCGATGGCGCGATACCTGTCGTTTACATCGTCAATAATCTCTTTACCGGCAGCCGCCTCTTCGACCTACTAGAAAATACTCTTATTGCCCATGATATCTCCTACCTGAGCAGTCATGGGATTTGCGCACCCGACGACCCGCGGAATTACCTTTCCGATACGCATTTTGCCCCTCAGAAAAACCTGGAATTAGCAGGGGCTATGCTGGATGTGATCAGAAAAACCCTCAGCAAGCGCTAATCCCCAGGAAAAAGCCGAAAAAAGTGCTATGATCTTTATCACCCTTGAGGGTGATAAAGATCATAGCATTTTATGTCCAAGTGTGATAAGATTCTCTCTTCCCTCGGGGGAAGGCCGGCGCCATGCGGGGTGAGCACTCGGCCGGTTGTGATCCACCTGTTGATTTTGGAGGGTCAGTTTCAGGGCAGAACACAGGTTCCCGCCGTTTATACCCGGACTCTGCGATGGACGGCTTCAATTAAATACAACCGAGTTATTGGCCAGATATAACTCGGTGAGTGAGGGAGAAAGTATGAAAGAATGCTCGACCCGGTCGCGAAGCCTCCTACCTAATATCAGTCCTCCCCCTTTGAGCTTCCAGATAATTGAAGGCCGCTAATATTCCTGCAGCAGCTTTGTCAAAATTGAACTCCTGCACTTTGCTCTGCGCATTTTTCGAAAACCTTTCCCATTTTTCGTCATTCGAGAGCATCTCGACAACCGCTTGAGTCCACGTATCAACATCCAAAGGTAGAACCAAGCCGTTCTGCTCATTGAGAACCAGCTCTCCTGCGGCTGCTGTCATATCGGTCGTTATCACCGGAGTTCCCGCCAACATCGCCTCATTGATGACCACACCCCAACAATCGCCCGAGGTTGGTAATAACAGCAGTTTTGACTGTGCATAGTAATTTGGAAGCATATGATGTGGAATAAAACCCGCAAAAACATATTCTACACCGTGGTTCTCGAATATTGTCCGCATGGCCTCCTTGAGGGTCTCATCGCCTTCGCCAATAATTAAAACGCGGCACCCTCCAAGCCTGGCCTTGACGCCGGCACAGACTTTAGCGAAGAACTCGGGATTTTTTACCGAGACAATTCGGCCGGAAAACATGACATCAAACCGCCGCTCAAGCCGTTTGCCGCCGAGCCGCGCTTGGAAAAAGTCATTATCCGCGACCAGGTGGCTCAAGAATGACTGTTCCGGCAGCATACGAGGGTTGTAGTGTTTGAACAATGCCAGGGCTTGCCGGCTGGTGCCCACAAAAGCGTCTCCAAAAGCATTGTAGACGATCCGCCTGGCCAGCGTCTGCAGAGGATTGATTCCCCGATCACGGCCGAACCACGTATCCTCTAGCAGGGCAATTTTAGTTCCTAATACCCTACAGATAATCAGCGCCAGCCAAAACGTGGGATCCTTCATACATGTCGCGAGCAATGCGATACGAGGGCGTTGACGTAAGAGCAGGGGTATGATGCCGGGGTTGAAAAACCGTTCTGTGTTGCCAATCGTAAAAGTAATGCTCCGTAAAATAATCTTTGGATGGCTCCCTAGATCGAAACTCCATAGCCTGCGCTTTTCGTTGCTCTTAAAATATACAACCTGAACCGCACCCGACAGAGAATGATAGACCCGCTCGAACACGGGTTCTCGCCAGGGGGTCGGAATGTCATTCAGGATGAGATAGTTCATGGTCTATCGGAGCTTTAAGATGGGGCCCCTGTTCGCTGCGTTTCGGCATCTGCTTGAAAATATTTTCCATAATCCTGGAGGTCCTCAGGATCTCTGCGGCCGAAATGGGATCGGGCTTGTTATCCCTGATGGCGGAATAAAAAAGCTCCATCAGTTTTTTCATCCCGTAATCCATGTGGAAATCTTTTCTTGCAAAGAGCTTCATATTGCGGAATGAATTGCGCCTAAGCTCCCGGGCATGGGTCCATGGGGCAAAAAAGTAACGCAAGTAGCTTTTATAATGCGAAGGGCTATACCGCAAAACGGTGCGGTATGTATTATCCATAACCAGGATTCCCGATTTCCCATAAAGACGCAATTCGTTGGATCCGGCCCCGAATTGCGTGGTGAAGAGGAAAAATGCCGTTGTTCCTTGCTCGTCTTGAATAGTCGCACGCACCTCATCGATGATATCGCTCTGTCCGAGCTCCCTCAAAAAAGGACTGCTGAAGCTCAGGGAAATAAGGCTGGGATTATCGCCAACCAGAAATTCTGCGATCTTGCTAATCCCGTGGCTGATGAGGTTTTGTAGAAGCGAGCCGGGAAGACGCCTAACCCAATGATTGGGATCCGCCAAGACAACCCTGCCATACGTAGGCTCATCATGCGAGTAACACTGTATGGATTCCAAATGGATCGGTGGTCCGCCAAGGAATCCGGCTTTGACAAGTTGCCGCATCCGGATAGCCTCGGGGCTGAATTGGAGGTTATGCCCCACGGTAATCCGGAGCTGTTTCTCCTGCGCGAGACGAATAAGCGCTTCCGCTTCAACGGTTGTCTCAGTAAACGGTTTTTCCATGTAGACGTGGCACCCGGCCTCCAAGCACATCCGTCCCAATGGAAAGTGCGTCTGAGCTGGAGTCGTGATATGCACCACATCCGGCTGGATTTTCCGAATCATTTCCTTCGCATCCGTAAACACATGCTGGATGTGAAAGCGATCGGCCAGCTGTTTTGCCATCAATTCCTCGGTGTCGCACGCGGCGGTGAGCGCACAGGACGGTAATGTACGAAGCTGAGCTGCATGCTGATCCGCGATAAATCCACACCCGATGATCGCCACCTTTGTCATAATCTGCTCATCCATCTTTTTGATACCCAAAATACCGGGCCAATGCTTCCCCCATGGGCACCCGGCACTCCCAACCGAGACGTTCTTTTAACTTGCTATTGGAGTATCGATGTCCTTTCCAGGAAAAGGAGCAGGAGCGACGGTTTAACACCGGTGGCAATTGTCCAGCGGACCACGCTGAATAGCGCTCCCAGAGATAGCAGAAGGCGTAGGTTAGCGGATAAGGAATCCAGATGGACCGAAACGGACGAACTCGGTTCTTGTATTCCCGTAGAAATCTCCTGCTCTTGGGAAGATCATCGTCCATGACATTAAACACCTCTCCGTCCACGCTTGGGATAAGCCCCGCTAAAACAATCGCATCAGCGCAATTATCTACGTAAGTCAAAGGAATCCGGCCGGCCCCACCAACGCGCATGAAGACTCCAAACGTATCCATTCCGACAGATCCCGGGATCGCCTTCTTGCCGGGGCCAAAAACAATGCCAGGACGGACAATCGTATATGGGATCCCATGCTTTTTATGATAGGCAAGTACGATTTCATCCTGCTTGATTTTACCATAGACATAGGCATCGTAGCGCTCTTCCAGATTGTCTTCCAGCGGGCAGGATTCGTCCCAGATCGCACCTCGTCTTAGACGAAGGTTGGAATAAACCGCAAAGGAGCTCACGTTCACGAAACGACGTAACCTCTTGTTTCGAACCACAGCATCTAAAAGATTGCGGGTGGTGATGACGGAACCCTGAAAGCATCCGGGGAACGACTTCCCCCGCCCGGCCACGAGGTGATAGATGACCGCAACTCCGTCGGCCGCCCCAGCGCAATCCTGCGGCGACAGGAGGCTACCTTGGAGTATCTGACAATGATTCTCTGGATGCTTAAGTAAAACAGCCTTCAACAGAGCGTTCTCGCTCGCCGGGCGCACAAAGCAGCGGACGTCCTTAAAACCAAGGCGCAGCAATGAATCGACCACACGCGAGCCGACGAATCCGGCAGCCCCCGTGACCAATACGGGATCACTTCGATTAACTATCCAATCTTCATCCATAATTATATCCCTCTATGTCAAAAGGCGAGTTTACGAACTCGGTACAGCCGGTAGAGCCGAAGCAACTCGACCTCAGATACGTCATACGCTTCACCAACGCGCGATCGAGGTCAGAGCATCTTGATGTCCACTGCTACTTTGGGCCAAGGGAATGAGGATGGCCCTTCTCAACATTGTCGGCATATAGCCCCCGACATGGCAGTTCTGATAGGAGAATCATATTTCGCAATACACTGTGGAGCCCTGCATCCAGCCAAGGGGATTCACTACCTCTCAAGAAATGATAATAGTCCCGGCTGAGGGCAAGTGTCAAGACTTCAAAACTGACAGACACGGTTTACGCCTAAGGCCCTATTGGTTGGGCTTGTAAATCACGATCCTATCAGGAATTAGAAATGGCGGCTGGTGACACTCAGAAGTCGCGCTTCTTCCACAGCTCGATCCCGAAAACTGCCGCAAGCCTGCTCAGATGATAGAATCCCCTTTCCATGCAGTTCATCAATACGTGAGTTCCCAAGCAGGCACAGACTGGAGCACTTACCGCATAGACCGGCACCGCAATAGCCGACTTAAGAATGGCAGCGGTCATCTTCAGTTTGTTGTGCTCGCCCGCTAGGTATTTCTGGGCATTGAAGCCGTTTACCAGCGCTCGACGCACGAAGTAGCTCTTACTCCAGCGTTCGGGCGGCACGATTTCGTAGACCGGAGCCTCCGCGACCGCTATGAACCGAAAACCTAATCCCATCGCATGTCTGAAGAAGGCCTGATCCGATCCTCCGGTTCTGAACGTCTCGTCAAAACAAATCCCATGTCGATCAAATACGTCCTTCTTGAGCAGGACATTGCCTGTACGGGTTTGGTTCCATTGCAGTAATGTTCCGGTAGGCCACTGCGGAAGGTTGCACAGCCCACTCCTTATGAGCCAACTTGGAGGGTGTTGCTCAAAGAAAGAATAGACCGGCCCTAAAGCGCCGTCCACTTCGAAGGTTCGTACGGCCTCGTAGAGTGTGACTAGCCAATGAGGAGGAGGGATTTCATCGTCGTCAATGATCCCGATGAAGTTGCCTTTCGCCAGGCGAATGGCATGATTTCTGGCCGCAGGGATCGTTCTCTCAGGCTCAACGCCATATACAATCTCCATGCTTACTTCTGAACTCAATTTCGTGACGTCTGTTCGCGCCGATTCAGAGGGATCGTTGTCCACCACGACGACAGAAAAGGTGAACTGACCCCGCGTATTCTGGAGAGCTAGATTCCGAAGTAATCTGACAAGCATGGAGTTCCGACGGTATGTGCAGACGCAAACCGAGATGTGGTCGCTCATGAATACCCTCCGCGTTCATCGCGTGCGATGCAGGAACGAGAATCTTATGATACCAAAGAAACAGCGACAAAACCAGACGCTTCACACGGGCCTTAACAAAGGTGTGCCCATAGAATCGCCTTGCCATTGCCTACTGGGAGATTCTGTTGACTTCACGAATCATGGACGATATATTTAAGCAGATCCGCCATCAGCAGGCGGTCTAAAGAAGTCGGAAAAAGGAGGTCTTCGTGCCTGCGATCAAGAAAATATCCTGCCGGAAGATCCTCAACTCCCACGTCGAGTTCACCAACGAATTCATCATCGAGCTCGCCAACGGCGCCGTCGGCATCGGGGGGTCGCCGCAAGGGGAGACCATCAGCATCTACGAAGACAAGAAGATCAGCATCAGCCCCGAGACGATTATCAAGAAGCTGGAAGAGGCCGGGACGCTCGGCAGCGACATCGACCAGGAAGGCTTTGACGCCGTCCTGCACAGAGAGATCTCTCTGATAGGGAGGAACAACGCTTTCAGCCTGTCGCTGGCCTTTTTCAATGCGACCAATGAGAGCCGGCCGCTCCATGAGCTCTTCGGCAAGCCGAAAGCCAAGCTGACGCCCCCCTTCCTCTGCCTGAACATCCTGAACGGGGGCTGGCACGCCTATACCAATCCCGTGTTGAGCGATTTCCACGAGTACATCCTCGTCGCCAAGAGCACGGACCTCGAGGAAGTGATCGGGGACCATAACGAGATCCAGAAGGCGGTGAGAGAGAAGCTCCTCGGCCAGACCAAGGCGGTCGTTTCAGGAAACCCGGTTAGCCGCTTCGCCACGGCCGACAACAGGGAGTGCATCGATTTCCTCCTCAAGGTCCGGGACGGCCTGGGCCTGGCGAACAAGTTCGACCTGATGATCGATGCCTCGGGCGGCGACCTGTGGACCGAAAAGGGATACCACCTGCCCATCACCGACGGCTCGACCCGGACGCCCGAGCAATTCCATGAGTACTGGATAGACATCATCCGTCAGTACGACCTTCGCGTCCTCGAAGACCCGTTCCGCGAGCAGGACCCGGAGAGCTGGAGGCGGCTGACCACGTCTCAAAGCGCCTGCTACATTATAGGGGATAACTTTTATTCCTCCCATGCCGGGAGGATCGAGGAGGGCGCGGCCAAAGGCTGCACGCACGGGGCCGTCATCAAGCCCAATCAGGCCGGAAGCGTCACAGCCGTCCGGCAGGCCGTCGAAGCCTGCCAGCGAACGGGCCAGATCGCCATCACCTCGCACCGGTCCATTAGCACCGAAGAGACCTTCATCTCCACGCTCACTTGCATGTACGGCGTGAAATTTATCAAAATAGGCCCCCTGATGACCGATTACTCATCGGTTGTGCGGCTGAACGCGATTATCCGGCTCACGGAGTAATTCAACATGGCTGTCGAAACGACGATCAGCACCTTAAGGCATGCCCACACGAAGTATAACGCCGAAAAGCGCTATGCCGGCACGCTTGATATCCCGCTGAGCGAGGCGGGGATCCAAGACGCCCGGAAGGCGGCGGTGAAACTGGCCGGGGCTAATTTCGATGTCGTAGTCACGTCGATGCAGAAACGGGCCTTCGAAACTGCCCAGATTCTCGTCGGCGACAGCGTAACGATTGTCCGCAACAAGCTATGTAACGAACGCAATTTCGGGGTGATGGAAGGCCTGACTTGGGACGATATCCAAAGCCTCCAGCCCCTCATCCTCATGATCAGCGTTGGCAACGACCTGCACACGGTCAACCCGAAGGGCGGCGAGCCGTTCGAGGAGGTTTGGGACAGGGCCAAGGAATTCCGCCGATTCATCTTCGAGAAATATTCCGGCTCGAATATCCTGGTCGTTTCCCATGGGGTTTTCCTGCAGATGTTCCACGGCGTGCTCCGGGGCCTGAACTGCATCGAATCGCTGGCCAGCTATCCGGCTAACCTCGAGCTAGCCCGCTTCCGCTTCGTCGGCCGGCGCCTCGCCGAAGAGCATGTCATCAGATTATCCGACGCTGTCCTTTTCAAATGGTAGCCGTAGGCCGGTGCCGGCCCAAGTTCCATTTTTCGCCAAAAATGAAATCGTATTCTCTCGGGATGAACCGGGCCAAGCCACCTGCCGGATAGCAGGTCAATTCGCTGAAGTAGATTCGGCCATCCAGGTTGTAAAGGTCCACCCTTATGAAATCGAAGTCATGAGCCAGTGATTCGGCCAGGGAAACCATTTCTTCGTAGTTTCTTGGCCTTTCGATCCTCCCGGGAAATTGTCGACATCCATTCCAGAGGTCCAGGGGGACGAAATCCCTGCTAAAATGTTTTTCATAGGGAGCGCTATGGCGGTCAAACGTCATGAGGACATATTCGGCCCTTCCTCCAAAACAGAAGAATTTGTAGTCTAAAGGGGGCTTTCCCTTGTCATCAAGGAATTGTTCGATTAATACAGCGGGCCTAATATTCTTATAGGCCCAGGCCGCTCCGAGGAATGTATTCATGCCAAAATTCTCGTCTAGCCAGGTCTTGAGCAGGCCAACCGCTTTCAATCGGTCAACCTGCTTGTTGTCCATGACAATAATATTGTAGCCGCAACCATGGTTGGTCTTGATGATGTACTTCAAGGGCAGCTTGTCAAAAGGAATATCCTCAGGATCGTCGCCCCTCCAAAGCAACGGGATCAGGTAATCCCGATCTGTCCTGGCGGAGACGAACTCCCGTATGAGGAGCTTGTCCGAAATGGTCGTCCACACCGGATCGCGATCAGAGAGCATACGATGGAATACCTTTTCTGAGAAACTTCGTGGATTTTTCAGATTTGGCCAATATCGGTGTCGAATCCAAAAATTCAAGGCCACGCAAAATGTCATGAGCCGATCTGCTGTTTCATTTCCGGGCATACTCTGTCGAGCATATATTCGGGTGACGAAATGGCCCGCCAGCTCACAAGCCTTTGTGAGCTTCGCCATGATTATTGTCGTCATCCGTTCCTTATCAGGCCGAAAACTACCCGTTCGGCCCTGATTTACAGGACTCAGCTCTTCCGGCAAGCTCAGTAAGTCGCCCATGACAATCTGGGCCAGATCGGTCATATAAGTATCGATACTTCCATTTGGAGTGAACGTCATCTCTCCGAACACCGCTCTGCCGTTGACGCTGTAGAGGTCCATGCGGACAAACGGGAACGGTTTCGAGAGCTTTTCGGCGGCCTCGATGATCTCCTCATAAGCGTCCGGCTTGGGAATATTGCGGTTGGCCAACAAGCTCGACTTGCTGTAGGCCAACTTATTTTTCCATTCCCGGTCATAGAAATCGTATTTCGCTCCTCGCTCGCTCCTGTCCGTGCAGGCCATTGTACAATGCGCCTTCCCATCGAAACAATAAACCTTGTAGTCGTTAAGCAGCTTCCCTGAGCGGTCTTCCAAGAACTTCTCGCAGATGATCCTGGGCTTGATCGAAGCGTAATGGAGTTCGGCCCCGAACTTGCTAATATCGACCTTCATCCAAGCATCCAGTTTCCGCCTTGCTTCGTCAACGTCCAACCTGCTCTTGTCCGCGCAGATGATGTTGAAACCACAACCGTGAGTGCACTTGAGGGCAAATCGGTCCGGGAGACTGTCGAAATCGATTTCCTTGCTGCTTGTGTAAACTCCCAATAAGCCGTTCAGAAGATGGCCCAAACCATTTTCTTCGACATAAGAACGGACGGCATACTTGTCCGCGCATCTTGATTTCAAGGGATGTCGCCAGTAGAGCATCAGCCAAAGGAGTTTTTCATCCAGCGTCCTCGGGTTGCCGGGCCTATACCACTTGCCCGTTGCCTTCTTATAACGGTACTGGACTAGCCACAGCGGCGATATGCTGTAGAGGACCCGCGTGATCGTATCTCTGATCCTCTCGCTCAGCCTAAACGAAGCCATGAGGATATTCTTTTTTCCGCTTTTGGAAATAAACGATATTGGGATTCTGGACGACGCCATTTCGGATATCAATGGCCCGGGCGATGGTCAACTCCTTCTCCCACGCCTTCTCTCCCGCTGCGACGATCCCCAAGTAGGGGAGCAGGGCCGTGGAGATCTCGCTCGAGGCGGCGCTCCAGAGATAGGAGGGAGTGTGGTCGACCGAATAGTAGGTGATCTTGTCTCCAACCTGGAAGACCGGATCTGCGAACGTGGTCGGACGCGCGAAGGAGAAACCCATGCCCTCGTCGCAGCTGATATCGATGATGACCGACCTGGGCTTGAGCTGCTGGACCTCGTTCTCTCGGACGAACATACTCGGCCTGTTGGTATCCTGCAGGATACCGTTGCAGATAATATCCGCCCCGGCCAGGGCATCGATAAGAGGGGACTCTTTTCCTTCAGGGTTCCTGACTATCAGCCCTCCATCTTGAGCCCGGAGATACTGGCCATGCCGGGCGTCGGGATTCTGGTCGGCCACGAGGTAAGGCGGGCGCTGGGTATAGACGTAGATTTTCTTGAAGCCGAGGCCGTGAAAAGCGTAGATCGCCCCGCGGCTGACCGATCCGTAGCTCAGAATGACGACTCGCCTCGTCGGTCCATAGTGCCCGTCGATACCGACGAGCTGAAGGCAATGCAGGACGGCTGCATAGCCCGCGATCTCATTGTTCTTATAGAAGACATGAACGAGTTTTTCTCCCCCCTTACTCCAGTGGTGCATGCCTTCCCAGGAAATGACCGTGAGGCGCTTGTCAATCGCCAACTGAGTGATACTGCGCTGTTGAACGGCGTGTGACCAACCAAAGAGGATCTGGCGGGGCCTCATCCTGGATAGGTCTTCGGGCATCGGCTTCGGGAGGACGATCAGGTCGCAATCAGAGAACAAATCGTCCCGGGCGGTAACCCCGGCGCCGAGCCGCTCGAAGTAATCGTCATTATAGCCGTAGTCCGATCCGTAGCCGGTTTCGAAAACCATCTTCCGGCGCAAGTCCTCGGGGTAGCGGGCTAAATGTTCGGGGTAGACAGGGATGCGGCGCTCATTCTCTTTCAGGGAGGTCTTGAAAATCCCGATTCTCATTTTACAAGGATATTCTTATATGGGCAGAAGTAAAAGTCAAGAAAATGCCCTTCAAGCCAATAAACGCCTCATAATATTGCATTCCCTTCATGAGGTCGATATAATAAATAGCTAATCAAGAAAAGGACGATATGGCTCTTGTCAGCATCCTGACACCGGTCTTCAACGGGGAAACCTACCTTCGCCCTTGCATTGAAAGCGTGCTCAGGCAGACCTATCAGGATTGGGAATATATTATCGTCGATAATTGCAGCAAGGACGCGACGCCGGCCATCATCCGGGAGTACGCCCGCCAAGATAAACGCATCCGCATCGTCACTAACACCTCCTTTGCCGGCATTATTGAGAACCACAACATCGCCTTCGCGGAGACCAGCCCTCAAGCGGATTACTGCAAGATTGTCCAGGCCGACGATATTATTTATCCGGAATGTATAGAGAAGTTCGTTCGGCTCGGCGAAGAGAACCCGGCGGTTTCGTTAGTTAGCGCAATGCGCTTGATCGGAGAGCGCGCGAGCGCGAACTACCTCCCGGCCTCCCGGTCCGTTTTCTCGGGTCAGGAAATCGGGCGCGGTTTCTTTTTTAATGAATGGCCCGACATCTTCGGCTCCCCAACCTCCTATTTTCTCAAAGCCGCGCCGGTCAGGGCGCAGCGGCCTTTTTACAATCCGGATAATCTATTCGCCGATCAGGAAGCCTGTATCAGAGTACTTCGGAACGGAGATTTTGGGTTCGTCCACGAAGTGCTATCCGTATCGCGTAGACAAGGTGACAGCGAATTCTCGAAGAGCCCCTACCTGAGAATCAGCTATCCGGCCTACCTCTGGACTCTGGTCAACCATGGGCGAGCTTTTTTAAATAAGGAGGAATACGACGAGCGCCTTCGCTGCCATCTTCGAAGATATTATTTTGTGATGGCCAGGGACCTCGTCAACTTCAGGAGGGGATGGAAGTACTGGCAGTATCACTTCGATTCTCTACGAAAAATCGGCTATCCGTTCAACCCCGTTCGTTTATTGGCGGCGATACCTCAATTGCCTGGAGAAAAAAGACGTAACTTGAAGGACTCAAAAGACACGAAGAAAACGGGAACGCCCTAAAAGCAGTCAAAGTCTGGAATGATAAGGGAAACCCCCGTTGGGACAGGTGGCCTTAGAGACTGAATATCAGAACTAATCCCCGATCAGGAAACCCCTCAGGCTGTCCAGATTGAGGGGCCCTTCTTTTTTCATGACGGCTCTGCCCACGGCGAAAATCAAAAACGCATTCATGACCGCTCCCACTATCGCGTAGAGCATGACGGTTTGATACGCGGATAGGAAGAGTCCTCCCAGGATCAAGGCCGCGGTCCTGGCGGCCAACAGGCCCAGGTCGTAGAAAAATACGAATCGCTGTATTCTGATGATCTTACCGAACAAGACCGCCGGCAGATTGCAGAAAACGACGGCCATCCAGATCATCAGGCTGCGCGAGAGCTCACCTGCTATGTGCCATTGGGAACCGAATACCCAGGCGAAGAGCTGCGGCCCCCAGATAAGCATGATGGTGGTCGGTAAAAGGGCCATTGCGAACAGGGTGGCGGTGACCTTGACATATAACGCCGCCAGGCTGCGGCCCTGATGCTGGCTCTCGCCGGCTTTCTGGAAGAGCACCTGACGGAGGGAGCTCAGAATGAAACCCATCGGGAAGGTCAGGACGCTCATCGCGAACGCGTAGGCCCCGGCGACCGGGAGCCCAAAAAAACGCGCCAACAGCAGGACCGGCAGCCCCCCCGATACGGCATTGATGACATTTTGAGAGGCGGAGTATATCGGAAAATCCCTGTACTCCTTGGCCAACCTCTTCATCGTGCCCCACCGGGTCTGTTCCCTTAAAGCCGGGAGGTCAGGAAGCAGGACTTTGACAAGATTGAAGCTGGCCGCCACATTGCCCAGGATATCGCCGATGATCAACCCTGGGGCGCCGAGCTTGAGAAGGCCAAACCCAATGCTCGTTCCTTTCCCGGAAATACTCCGAATCACCTGTGAGGCCGAAGTCTGCTTGAAGGCCTTGACCCTGACTGCCCAGGCCTGGCAAGCATAGTTCAGTCCGCTTATAAGCGTTGAAAGGACCAGCAATGCCAGAGGCCATATGCCCTGGGTCTTCATCAGGCCGTTCATGGCCGCAGGGGCAACTAGACAGAACAGAAGAGTCAAAAGACTCACGACGGCGGTACAGACGAATGAGATAGCCAATAAACCTAGGGCGTTTCCCTTCTCCTTCGGCAGCATGATCGCCTGGCTGTATTCCAGGGTCACTCCCGCGGCGATGATGCCGGCTATGGCTCCGAACGAACCCGAGATCCCGAAGTCCGAAGGGGTAAAGAGGCGGCTGATGATGGGGACCATCGCGATGCTTATGATCTGGGCTGCTCCCGTGCCGGCCATAACCACGAGGATGTTCTTGAAGAAGACCGATGTCTTGACTTTAAAAAACAGGTCTTTTATGTACGACTTCATCAAAAGTTCCGCTTCCTTGTTGAAGAAATCGTAAAAAACAAGAGGACGGCGGTCAGGTGCGTAGTGAATGTATCGACCGACGATTCCCCTATGTTATGGACCACGGACATGATGAGATAACAGATCCACAGGATTCCCCAGTAGAGGTCTATCGAGAGTTCCCTGTGCGCTTTTCGACAAGATGATAACAGGAACATAGACACCAGGATCAATCCGATAAAGCCAATTCCCAAGAGCACATCCAAATATCCGTTATGAGCTCCGCTTATTTCAAAGTAGTCTCTCGTCCTCGGCGTCCAAAAACCTCCGAAGCCCCTTCCGACAATAGGGCTTCCTATGACAACGGGCAGGAGCGACGTCCAAACCTCTGTTCGGCCCGTCAGCGTCGCTTCGCGTCCAGCAGAGGAAGCAAAGAATTTGATGCCCGATCCGCCGACAAAAACCGAGACGACTCCAAAAACTATGATAAAAGAAGTAACAGCCAACAGAGAACCTGCTCTGACTTTTTTTTCCGACTTCTCTCGGAGATAAACCCAGGCACAGAAAATCAACCCTGCCATGAATGCGTATGTTGAAGTCGCGGAATAGAAGAGGCTATGTCGGGGGCCTCCCAGGAGATAAAAGGTCAACAGCAAGATCAGCACCTCCGAATGCGTTTGGAACTTCCAGGCCGGAGGGCTTTCTTTTTGCCATCTTCTAATTAGAGACCAAATTAAATAGACTCCAGAGATGATGCACACCCCGGCCAGGCCGTTCTTCTGTTGGGCGACGCCTATCCACATCTGTACGCCCGACCAGCGTCCATAATCGACCCCGTAGATCGGGAAGTACTTGATGAGAACCAACGAGAAGGGGATGAGGATATATGTCGTTCTTCGGAGAATGCTTTCCAACGCTTCCCGGGGGGAAGGCTCGGACAGCACGACGAAGGCCATCAGAATTGCTTGGAACTCCCTAATCCAGCGTTTTAGGGACGTTCCGGGGATGTCCGACCAAACGACGCTGATAAGCATGAAGGCAAAAAGGGCCACGAGCCAGGCATTGCCTTTCATGGCTCCGGCCCAATCGAAGCCCCTCCGGAAGAGAACCAGAAAGGCCATTAACATGAGAACTGTCAGGAAAACCCGGTCCATCGGGCTGCCCATTTCTGGATTCGTGCTGCCCGCTTGAAACCAGATCCCGATGGGCTTGCTGGCGATGTAAAGCATCCAGATGGTCGGGACCCACAAAGCTCGGCTTACATCAGGAGCCTGCTTGAGGTCGAGCCGAAGCAGGAAAAGGACGAAGACTATGCAAAAGGCTAATGCGAGTGCTGGCGGCAAATAAATCTCCTCTTTTCTTTTCCGCTCGTCAATATAACATCCCCGAGGCAGGCCTTTCAATGGGAGAAAAATGATTGACCTCAGATGGGGAATCACATAACTTATAGGGAGAAGGGAGCGCCATGAAGATCCTCGTCACCGGCAACATGGGCTATATCGGACCGGCCGTGGTCAAACAGCTGCGCGCTTCCTATCCGAATTCTGTCCTGGCCGGCTTCGACATTGCGTATTACGGCAACTGCACGACGGGCACGGAGGCGCTCACCGAGCGCCTTTTAAATGTTCAGCACTTCGCCGACATCCGCCGCTTTCCCGATGAGGTCCTGGACGGCGTGGACGCCGTCGTCCACCTTGCCGCGATCTCCAACGACCCCATCGGGAACAGGTTCGAGGAGGTAACGCTCGACATCAATTATCGGGCCAGCATCGACCTCGCCCAAAAGGCAAAGAACACGGGGGTTAAGGCGTTCGTCTTCGCCTCGAGCTGCAGCATGTACGGTACGGCCGACGAGAGCGAACGAACGGAAGACTCGCCCCTGAATCCCCTGACCGCCTACGCGAAATCCAAGGTCTTTACGGAAAGGGACCTGGAGCCCCTCGCCTCCACGGATTTCAAGGTCACGTCGCTCCGATTCTCGACCGCCTGCGGTTGGAGCGACCGGTTGAGATTGGACCTGGTCCTCAACGATTTTGTCGCGGGGGCCGTGGCTTCCAGGCAGATCACAATACTCAGCGACGGGTCGCCTTGGCGGCCTCTGATCGACGTTAAGGACATGGCCCGGGCTATCGATTGGGCGATTTCCCGGGACAAGACGAGTGTCGCGAACTTCCTGGCCGTGAACGTCGGGAGCGACCGGGCGAACTACCAGGTCAAGGACCTGGCCGCGGCGGTGGCTCTGGCCATCCCGGGAACCCGCGTTTCCATCAACAAGGACGCCCAGCCTGATAAGCGCTCCTACAGGGTCAATTTCGACCTGTATAAAAAACTCGCACCTGAGCATCAACCGGCTGTCGGATTAGACGAGTCCATTCAAGAGCTGAAATCAGGCCTGGAATCCATGGCGTTTCGGGATGCGGAATTCCGTAGCTCGAAGTACATGAGACTCAATATCCTGATGGAGCTCCGGAAAAAGGGGCTCCTCAACGACAAACTGGAGTGGACTGGAGCATGAGCACAGATCCTCTCTGCAGGTTTTGTTCTGCACCCTTGCGTCATACCCTCGTCGACTTGGGCATGTCTCCGCTTTGTGAAAGCTACGTGAGCGCCGAGAACTTGAACCGGATGGAGCCCTTTTACCCGCTGCGCGTAGAGGTGTGTGACAAGTGCTACCTTGCCCAGCTCGAGGAGTACGTCAGCCCGGAGGAGATTTTCACCGAATACGCCTACTTTTCCTCCTACGCGGATTCCTGGTTGAAGCATGCCAAGAACTACACGGATTTAATGGCCGAGCGCTTTGGCATCGACCACTCGAGCTTCGTCGTCGAGCTGGCCAGTAACGACGGCTATCTGCTCCAGTATTTCGTCGAGAAAGGTGTTCCGGTCCTGGGGGTCGAGCCGGCTCGAAATATAGCCAAGGTGGCGATCGAAAAGGGCATCCCGACGCGCGTCGAGTTCTTCGGCGAGAAGATGGCCGCGGGCTTGGTGTCCGAAGGCAAGAAAGCGGACCTGGTCCTGGGCAATAACGTCCTGGCCCAGGTTCCGGGGCTCAACGATTTTGTCCGGGGCATGAAGATCCTGCTCAAGCCGCAGGGCGTCATCACCATGGAGTTCCCCCATCTTGTCCGCCTCATGGAGGAAAACCAGTTCGACACGATCTACCACGAGCATTTCTCATATTTTTCGCTCCTCACGGTGGAAAAGGTCTTTGCTGCCCACGGGTTGACGATCTTCGACGTCGACGAGCTGCCCACGCACGGCGGGTCCTTGAGGATCTATGCGAGGCATGCCGAGGACGGGACGAAGCCGGTCAACGCGAGGATCCACGAGCTCAGAATGAGGGAAGAGGCCGCGGGGCTCGCCCGGATGGAGACCTACGAGGTCTTCTCTGAAAAAGTCAAGGAGACCAAGCGCAAACTCCTGGAATTCCTGATCGGTGTCAAGAGCGACGGGAAAACCATATGTGGCTATGGGGCGCCGGGAAAAGGCAACACGCTTCTGAATTATTGCGGTATCCGGACGGATTTCCTCGACTACACTGTCGATCGCAACCCCTACAAGCAAGGGAAGTTCACGCCTGGAACTCATATCCCGATTTTCTCTCCGGACAGGATCCGGGAAACGCGGCCGGATTACCTGTTCATCCTGCCCTGGAACTTCAAGGATGAGATCATCGAACAGATGTCTTACATCCGGGAATGGGGCGGCCGGTTCATCGTCCCGATCCCCGAGGTCAGAGTTTACGAATGATCTTTCAAGAAACGAAACTCAAGGGAGCCTACATCGTCGACATCGAGCGGCGGGAGGACAACCGCGGCTTTTTCGCCCGCTCCTGGTGCCGGCGGGAGTTCGAAGCCCATGGGCTGAATCCCCAAATCGTCCAATGCAATATCTCCTTTAACGCCAGAAAGGGGACGCTCCGGGGGATGCACTACCAGGGCAGGCCGTTCGAGGAGGCCAAGCTCGTCCGCTGCACGATGGGCTCCCTGTGCGATGTGATAGTCGACCTGCGTCCGGATTCCCCGACCTTCAAGAACCATCTAAGTGTTGCCCTGACCGCGGAAAACAGGACGATGCTCTATGTCCCGGAGGGCTTCGCCCACGGATTTCTGACGCTCGAGGATGACACCGAGGCCCATTACCAGATATCGGAGTTCCACGCGCCGGACCACGCCCGAGGCTTCCGATGGAACGATCCGGCCTTCGGCATCGCCTGGCCGGCGGATGTGAAGATCATATCGGAACGGGACCGGAATTATCCCGATTTCCGCGGTTAACGAGGCCGAGAGATATGGGTGCTAAAGATCCAGGGAAGCCGGGAAAAGAAAGAGGGATCGGCATCGAGATCCATCAACTGATGGGGGAATTGTTTCCGATATGCCGGAGCATCACGGGAGACGGGTTTCGTCGGACCTTGAACATTCTCCGTCGTCACATCCCGCTCGAGGTCCGCGAGGTGCCTTCCGGGACTCGGGTGTTCGATTGGACTGTGCCGAAGGAATGGAACATCCGCGACGCCTACATCAAGAACCCGAAAGGCAAGAAGATCGTCGACTTCCGGAAATCCAACCTGCACGTTATGAGCTATAGCATTCCAGTTAGGACGCACATCTCTTTGAAGGACTTGAAAAAGCATCTTTTCACCCTGCCGGAACACCCGGACTGGATTCCTTACAGGACATCATATTACAGGGAGGCCTGGGGTTTCTGTTTGAGCCACAGGCAATTTCTTGCCTTGGAAGAGGGTGATTACGAGGTCGTCATCGATTCCACGCTTGAAGACGGTTCTCTGACCTATGGGGAATTGCATTTAAAGGGCGAGACAGATGAGGAGATCCTCATCTCGGCCCACGCCTGCCATCCCTCCCTGGCCAACGATAACCTCTCGGGGGTCGGGCTGGCAACGATGCTGGCGAAGCATCTGGGAGCTGTCAACCGCCGCTTCTCCTACAGGTTTCTGTTTATCCCAGGCACCATCGGGGCGATCACTTGGCTTAGTCTTAATGAAGAGAAAACCAAAAATATAAAGGCCGGACTGGTCGTTACAGGCGTGGGTGACAGCGGTGACATCGCCTACAAGAAAAGCCGCCGGGGGAACACCGAAATAGACCGGGCCGCCGCCCTCGTCCTCAGGCATTCGGGCCAATCCTATCGACTTCTGGATTTTCATCCTTATGGATATGACGAGCGGCAGTATTGTTCGCCGGGATTCAACCTCCCGGTCGGAAGACTTTCGAGGACGCCATACGGAGAGTATCCCGAATATCACACCTCCGCGGACGATTTGGAATTCGTTTCAGCGGATCCCCTTACGGATAGCTATGAGAAAGTTCGGAGTGTCATCGACGTGTTGGAAGAAAACCGAGTTTACCAGAGCCGGAATCAGAAATGCGAACCTCAGCTGGGAAAGCGGGGTCTCTATTCTTCGGCGGGAGCGAATGAGCTCGCCTTGCTTTGGGTGCTGAACATGTCGGATGGCGGTAACAGTCTGCTTGATATCGCGGAAAGGTCGGGGCTTCCATTCGGGGCCGTCCATGAGGCGGCCCAAACGTTGGCTAAATCCGACCTTCTCGCCGAAACGAGCGCGTAATGAGATGGCTCGACGATGGCAGACCGATGAAAATTGAAGGAAAAAGAGTCCTGGTTACCGGGGCGAGAGGCTTCATCGGTTCGAATCTGTGCGAAAGACTCGAAATCTTGGGCGCAGAAGTACATGCCATCTCCAGGGCCGAGCGTCCTAAGGACGCGACCGTCCTGACCTGGTCTGTGTCGAGCTTGCAGGAGGAGGGCGAGGTTCTTAGCATCCTTGAGTCCGTAAAACCGGATATCGTCTACCACTTGAGCGGCTGCGTAACCGGCTCACGCGATCCGTCCGTTGTTCTGCCAACGTTCCGTTCAAATCTTGTGAGTTCCGTCACTCTCTTAACGGCGCTGGCCAGGACCGGTTGCGAGAGAATCATTCTGGCCGGATCAATGGAAGAGCCCAGGTCCGGCCAGACGGAGCCTGCATCAATCTCTCCCTACTCGGCCTCGAAGTGGTCGAGCAGCATCTACGGCCGGATGTTCCACGCCCTCTACGAGCTGCCGGTCGTGATCTTGCACGTATTCATGGTTTACGGCCCCGGTCAGCTGGACCTCAAGAAGCTCGTCCCCTATGTGACGCTTTCTTTTCTAAGGAACGAGAATCCCGAGCTGTCGAGCGGAAGCAGGCAAGTAGACTGGATATACATCGACGACGCTGTCGATGGCATGATCTCCAGCGCTCAAGCGACCGGGATATCCGGCCATACTCTCGATATCGGGACGGGGATCCCGACGTCCATCCATGAAGTCGTTGAAGAGCTTCGTGTGCAGACAAAGACGAGTGCCAGGCCGGACTTCGGGGCCTTGGCAGACCGGCGCTTCGAGAATGCCCGAGTCGCGGATGTGAAGAGCTCATTCGAGCTGCTGGGCTGGAAAAGCCGGATAAGCCTCAGCGAGGGATTGCGACGGACGGCATCCTGGTATCAGGAGCGACTAAGAAAAGGGGAAATCCAATGAAAGTCGTGCTATTCTGCGGTGGACTAGGGATGCGGTTGCGGGAGTTTTCGGAAACGATCCCCAAACCGATGGTCCGGGTCGGCTACCGGCCGATCCTCTGGCACGTCATGAAATACTACGCCCATTACGGCCACAAAGATTTCATCCTATGCCTGGGATACCGGGGGGACCTTATCAAAAAATACTTCGTCACATACGACGAGTGCGACTCCAACGATTTCGTCCTGAGCAAGGGGGGGAAGGACCTAGATCTGCTCAACAGCGATATCGGAGACTGGAAGATAACCTTCGTCGACACGGGGCTGAATGCCAATCTCGGGCAGAGGCTCTGCGCCGTCAAGAAGCACCTGGGCAAAGACGAGATCTTCCTGGCGAACTACGCCGACGGCTTGACGGACCTCGACTTCGCCGGCTATCTGGAACGGTTTCTGGCCCGGGACAAGGTCGCCTCCTTTCTGGCGGTCAAGCCGACCCAGAGCTTCCATGTCGTGACCATCAAGAACCACGACCAGGTGGCCGGCATCAGCCCTCTCGGCGAATCCGGGATCTGGATCAACTCCGGCTATTTCATCTTCCGGAAAGAGATCTTCAAGTACATCCGGGAAGGCGAGGATCTGGTGAAAGAGCCCTTCTGGAGGCTCATTGAAAAAAAGCGGATCATGACCCACAAACACGAGGGCTTCTGGATGGCCATGGACACGTTCAAGGACAAGCAGTTCCTGGACGAGATGGTCTCTAAAGACGACGTGCCTTGGGAGGTCTGGAGGGCGAAGAAATGATGGATCTAAAATTCGCTCAACGCAGGGATTCTCTTAAGGTCCTCTGTCTGGGGGCCCACAGCGACGATATCGAAATCGGCTGCGGCGGAACGGTCCTGAAGCTGATAAAAGGTCACAAACGGATAGCTTTCGACTGGGTGGTCCTCAGCGCCGATGAAAAAAGGAGAAAAGAAGCCGAGGCAAGCTCCGCCGCGTTCCTGACCGGGGCGGGCTGTCGGAAGGTGGTCGTCAAGAAATTCCGAGATGGGTTTTTTCCTTATACCGGGGGAGAACTCAAGGAGTACTTCGAGGAGCTGAAACTGGCGGTCGACCCCGACTTGATCTTCACGCATTGCCGTCAGGACTTGCACCAGGACCATCGCTTGGTCTCCGAGCTCACCTGGAACACGTTCCGGGACCACCTCATTCTGGAGTACGAAATCCTGAAATACGACGGCGACCTCGGGGCGCCAGACGTCTTTGTCCATTTGGACGAAGCCGTTTGCGCCGCGAAGGCCAGGAATATCCTCAAGCATTTCCGGACCCAGGCCGGGAACTCATGGTTCACGGAGGACGCCTTCCGCGCCCTGATGCGGCTGAGGGGGATCGAATCGAACGCGCCCTCGGGATACGCGGAAGGATTCTACGGGCGGAAGCTCGTTCTGGGCTAGGCGATCTTCTCTCTAGACATTCCGGCCCAGCCCTCGTTCACGAGCCGGGCGATCCTCTGGATGTCCTTCTCCGCCAGACTGTGATAGCCTGGAATGACCAGAACTCTTTTGGAGAGTCCCTCAGCCACGGGGCAATCCCCTTGGTACCCGTAACAGGCGGAGGCAGTCGCGACAACCTGGTCGAGGTACTTCATAGTGTCGATCCCCCGGCGAAGCAGATAGGCCGCGAGCTCGTCCCGCTCACCGGGTGATGAGAAGGTCAGGGGATACAGGTAGCGGTTGCAGGACGCACCCGGCGTCTCCGCAGGGATCATCTCCAGAGCCAACTTCAGGTTCCTCGAAAAGTATCGGGCGATAATTCGTTGCTTCTGGATCTGGGACGCAAGCGAGGGGAGATGGGTTCGGGCGGTTTGGAGGTCCGCCATGAAGATCCGGCCCTGGTCGACGGTATCTCTTTCGGCAACGTCCGTCCTCTTGGCGTGAGAGCTCCAAAGGAAATGGCCGACGAAACCGTAAAGCGGCCTTCTCCGCAGGAGCGACTTCAGGTAAGTCTTGACCGCTTGCGCGAACTCGCGGCCCCGGCTCGGGAGCGGCATTGCGCCGACGATCTCGGCGGCCCGGGCGAGGATGGCGGGATTTCCCGAATAGAGCGCTCCGCCCTCGCCGGCCGAGACGTACTTTCCGGACCGGAAGCTGAAGAACGCGATGTCGCCGAACGTGCCGGCCGGTCTGCCCTGCATTGTGCTCCCGAGCGCCTGGGCACAATCTTCGATGATGGGCAGGTCCGGGAGGGGTTTCCCCATTTCGCCTATCTGACAGATGTTGCCGAACATGTGGACGGCGACGAGAGCGTCCAGGCGCGACCGCTTGCGGGCCAGGTCTTCCGGTGACAGGCAAAATGTCCCCGGATCGATGTCGATGAACACGGGCGCGCACCCGGCCGCTGCGATGGCCTCGAAAACGACCGGGCAACAGTAGAGGGGCACCCCGATCCGGGCGCCGGCCCGGAGGCCGAGGGCCTTGATCGCAGCCACCAGCGCCGCCCGGCCCGAACGGATCGGAACGGCCTGGCCAAGTCCGGGAAGGTCGATGGCCTGTGCCCCTTCCCTCGAGCCAAAGGCGGCCCTGACCGAGCGAAGGAGGTCGCCCAGGCGATGTTCCCAATGATCCCGGGGCACGAGGCCTGTCATGGGTCCTCCCGCGGCTTCAAGCGGGGAGAGACGCGGTCCGCCCCGCCGGTCGCGTGGACGAGCGCGTCCCTGACACTCATGCAGAACCTGTCCATGTTGCCGTTCTCGGCGATCTCCCGCTTCGCTGCCTGGGAGAATCTTTGGCGAAGGTCGTCGTAGAGCCCCACATGGACCAGAAGGACACGTCGCATTCGGCCGGGCTCTTCTCTCAAGGGATGTTGACGCCCTGAGGCAGGCCCGTGTGCAGGGAGTCCAGGACCCGGAACGCGGCCGCCGTGGTATAAAGGAGAGACTCGAGCGGAATGGGGGACGGACGTCCCTCCCGGATCGAGCCGACGAAAAGCTCGACCTCTTCCTTGTGACCCTTGCCGGGGGCCTTGACCTTTTTGAGCTTGCCGTTGAGGTAGATGTCGGCCGTCCGGAAGTCATTGATGATGAAGCTCTTGTCGCCGCCGAAGATCTCGATCCGCTCTTTGGCCAGGAGCCGGTCGCCGCAGGCGAGGTAGGTGATGAGCCCGACGGAGCCGTTACTGAAGCTGATGGTGATGGCGACGTTATCATGGTTCTGCGCCTTCGCGTTTGCGTTGGCGACACATTCGGCAAAGACCTTGACGGGCTCTGCTTCCGTGATGAACTGCAGGAAATCGATGAAATGACAGACTTCCCCGAGGATCCGGCCGCCGCCTTCCTCGGTTTGAGTCCAGTGGTCCTTGGGGATGAATCCGGCGCTGACGCGGTAATTCACAATGAGCGGCTCCGAAAGCCCCTGGAAGAGCTCCCGAGCCTGCCGGGCCAGAGGCGCGAACCGCCGGTTGAATCCGACCTGGAGGCGGCGGGACGGGTGGCGGCGGCAGGCGTCCGCGATGCGCGCCAGGTCCGCCTCGTAGAGCGTCAGGGGCTTCTCGACATAGACGTTCTTGTCCGCTTCGAGGGCTTTCAAAGCCAGCTCCCCGTGGGTGTTGTGACGCGTGGCGATGAAGACCGTGTTGATCGCCGGGTCCGCGATGACATCCTGCGCGTCCGCGGAGAAGGACCGGAACTTGAACTTTTCCCCGGCGCTCTTGGCCGTCATGCCCCGGGCATCCGCCACCCTGAGCAGAGGACCCTGGGCCTGGGCGTAGGGGATAAGAAATTTCTGGGCGAAGCTCCCCGCCCCAATGACGCCGATACCGATGGACGGTTCGGCGGCCTGGGTGGGCGCCACCGGGACGGCCCTCTCCTTGGGCTTGTCTTCCGTCTCGGGATACTTCAACAGGATGCCGATGGAGGGCTCCTGAACCTTACCGGTGACGATGTCGTAGGCCTTTTCGGCCTGATCGATGTCGAACACATGGGTAATGAGAGGCTTGACGTCTACGGAACCGGCCTCGAGCAAGTTGACGAACGCCGCCATGTTCCTGTTCTCGGTCCAGCGAACATGCCCGTAAGGGTAATCGTGGCCCTCTTCTTCATAGGAGCGGTCGTATCTGCCGGGACCGTAGGAGCAGGAGATCTTCAACTCCAGCTCCTTTTTGTAGAAATGGGGTTCGCGGGGGATATTCATCGGCACGGCGCCGACGACGACGATGACGCCCTTTTGGCGGAGGACGGCCGTCGCGAGCTCTACGGGATCACTCGTCTTGGCCGCGGCCGTGATGATGACTAAGTCGAAACCGCGCCCGCCCGTGAAGAAATCCATCTCCGGTTCGAGGTTGACGTCGCCCCGCGTCACTGCGGCGTGACAGCTCGTCTCCTTAGCCAGGGCGACCATCGCGGCCGACGTATCGATGCCGAAGACCCGGCAGCCGTTGGACCGGAGGATCTGCGAGGTGATCTGCCCGAGCAGACCGAGGCCGATGACGCACACGAATTCGCCGATCCGGGGATTCGCCTGCCGGACCCCCTGCATGGCGATCGAACCCAGCGTAGTGAAGGCCGCATGGTCCAGGGAGACGAGGTCGGGCACCTTGACGACGAGGTTCTGGGGGACGGAGATGATCCCCGCGTGCGAGGCGCTGCTGCCGCCGCACGCCACGCGATCGCCCGGCTTGAAGGCGCCGTCGGTATCCATGGACAGGAGCACCGTGCCCGCGGTGCTGTAGCCGAGCTCCTTGAGCGTTTCGAGCTTGGTCCGCACGCGCTTCAGGGTTTCAGCGAATCCCTCTTTCCTATAAGTGTCGAGCACCTGCTTGACCAGGTCCGGCCGCTGGCGCGCTTTGCCCAGCAGGGAGGCCTTGGCTGTGGTGACGGTCGACCGTTCGGTCCCGGCGCTGATGAGCGAGTAGTGGTTACGCACGAGGACGAAGCCCGGCGCCGCCAATGGCACAGGCACGTCGTCGACGAAGAGGTCGCCGGTCTTGAAATCCTGAATGACTTGTTTCATGGGACAATCCTTTTCATTTGAGTTTATAGCGCTCCGCGTCTACGATATCTCCCCCCCTTAGCAGGCGGACCGCCGCCGTATAGACAAAGGCCTTGAGAGGCTTGAGCGGCCGCTTCCACATATAGCCCCTAACCAGGCGTGGTCCGAAGCGTTCCTTGAACATCGTGAGGCCGGCCTGCTTGGACCCTTTCTCGGGGTTGATGCGGACGCCGCAAAAATCGTAGTGTTTGATTCCCAGGGCGCGGAAGTGCTTGATGGCGTCCCACTGGAGGAAATTTGTCGCTCCGGTCAGCGGCTCCGCGATGGTCCCGCCGTAGACGTAGTAAGCCGTGTGGTCGCTGAAAGGGATGACCGCACATCCGTGCACGGCGCCCTCGTATTCGGCGAGGAAGACTTCTACGTACCGGCCGAGGCCGGAGACCATGCGGTGGAACGCGGCGGCGCCCATGAACGGGAGCTTCGACCGGTCGAACGTCTCTTTGATCAGCCGGTGGGCCGTTTCCGCGTGCTCTGCGCCCCTGAGGATCCGGACCCCCTTCTTGGCGGCATTGCGGATGACGTTACGGTGCTTCGAGTGGACATTCTCCCAGAGGGTTTCCTCGGTTTGGTCCAGGTCGATGAGGAAAGTTCCATAGGGGGCGACGACAGCCCCGTCCGGGTAGGTTCGAAAGATGGCGTTGGTCGTCCCGGGAATGATGACGTCGGCGCCCGCCGCGCGGAAATAGTCCATGGCGCTGTTAAGAAAAGACTTCTCCGCCTCGACGTCGAGCACGTCCCCGAGCGGAATAGTCTCGACCCTGAAACGAACCATCCGCACGAACGCTTTGCGGATAATCGTATAGGGGAGGATGCAGCGGAGGGTCCCCGCCTCGTCCGTGCCGGCGAGCCATCCGTATTCGTCGCCGACGGTTTTCAGAAACTGTTCGGAGGCGTAGATCGAAAGGTCGGGACGCCAGGCGATCTCGATCGGCGTGGCTTTGATCACGCTATCTTCCGCCTTCCTTCGAATAGAAGGGCCGGATCCTGCGCTCGATGTCGCCGAAGGTCGAGATGACCACGCAGTTCTGTCCCAGGCGGGCCAAGAGGTCGTCTACCGCTTCGTAATCGATGGGGTCTTTGGTATGCATGATCGCGACGACCGGGTGGAACCCCAATGGGTCCCTCCGGTCGTTCTTCAGGATGTGGTCCGTCATGCGAGCCATCTCGTCCTTAGTCATCTGACCCAAGTCGAACTTGAGGGGGTACCGAAATCGGGCAAAATCCGCTATCCGGCCGAGGACTTTACGGCCCGTTTGCGCCGACGTCGCTCCCGTCTGTTGAAGGCCGACCCGCTTGGCGGTCAAGAGCCTCCACACAGGCGCCTGCCGGGTGTAGATGGGGATCTCGAGCAGGACGCCTTGGGGATTGGGGATGGTCACATCGCCGCGGAATCCCCAGTAATAGGCCCTTTTCGGGGCCCGGCGGTAATCGAGCTTGTGCCGGCGCCAAAGACCGCCCTTGTACACGGACGAATCCAGCCGGACGCCCCGCGCCGCCAGGATATCCCCCAAGGGCTGGGTCGGTTGGAAGAGCAGATGCCCCGCCCTGAAGGAGAGCGGCGTAAATCCAGGGGTCCCCACGAGCTTGCGCAGGTAGCCGACGGCGCGGTCGACAACCTCGTTGATGCGCTCCACCGGCTGGGTGCACAGATTGTACTCCCTCTGGTCGAGGACCCATGTCCCGTTCTCGCGCCGGGCGTTGTACCACCATGGATGGATATGAAGTCCCAGCTCGAAGCCGTCCCTCTGTAGGCCGTTCAGTTGGGCCTTGATCGACCCGATCATGGGGTCGGCGGCGTGGGCCTCGATCATCTCCAGCTCGGCGACATCCGGAAACACGACGAACCGGGCACCACGCTTGCTGAAGATCTCTTTCAGCCTCGCGGCCGGCTCATAGACCAGCTCCCTCAGCGAGCCCTCGCCGTTGCCGTAAATCTCATAATCAACCGTGAAAACACATTCGATCATGTAGCGCTCTCTCTCCGGTCTTCCGGTCCATCGAGCAGGGAGGTCAGCGCCCATAGCATCCACGCTTGGGACCATCTCATAAATGACGTACGAACCGTAAAATGGAGATGCTTTTGGAAGTAGAAAAAACCGCGGCTATCCCACATGTTGGCGAGCGCCCAGTTCAAGACCGAGTTCGCGAGGTCGATGTTGTCCGTCCCGAAATCGGCGAACTCGGTCAGGGTGACGATGCTTTGGGCGGCGCTGTGGATGTCGATGGGGTAGACGGCGTCGTGGAAATACTTCGGGGCGCCGTCCTCCCGGAAGAAATGGGCCTTGAAGAACTCGAACCCTTTCCGGATGGTCGGGTCGAATTCTGTCGTTCCCGCATACTCCTGGATACGCCGCAGGGCGACCAGGTTGAAGCCCGTGTGGAAATTATCTATCCACTGCTGAGTCGGCGCCTCGCCGTAGGCCCAGGAGCCGTCCGGGTGCTGTTTGCCGACGGAAAAGCGCGCGGCGTCGAGGGCGGGCTCGATGTACTTTTTCTTGCCCGAGATCCGGCCGACCCGGCAGAGAAACGCGGCGCCCAAGAGATTAGCGTTGTGAACCTCGTCCCGGCCCATGAGCGTGTAATTGAAGCAAGCTTTCGAGCCGCCCTCCCGCCAAAAGAGGTCGTTCAGGATGAAATCGGCGGCGCTTATGGCCGCACTCAGCCATGAGGGCTCTGGCGATCGTTCGTAAGCGTCGAGAAGGGCGTTAGCGGCGAACGTCGAACAGATGATGTTGGGAGAGGCCTTCGGAACGAGATCGCTCCTCTGCTGCCAATCGAAGTTGTAACCCCAGCATGAATACGGCCGGCCGGGCGAGCGCAAGGCCAGGAGCTTGTCGGCCATCGGGCCGATCGACTCGGTTCCGTCGACCAAGCCGCTTTTCGACAGCCTGACGAGAGCGGACAGGAACAGCGCGATCCCCTTGGGATTGGGCGTCTTGGGCACGAGCAACAGCGGTCTGAGGTTGACCGGGAAGCGCTTGACGCCTTGGGTCAGCGCCAGTCGGGCCAGCCTGAAATTCAGGAACGGCAGGGCCCGAAAAACGCGGCTGTTGAGGGCGTCGTAGGGGTCGTAGCCGGCCCAGGCGTTCGATCGGCAATAAGCCAGGAGCTCGAGCGCAGCTCTCTTTGCGGCGGCCTTTTCGTCCTGACGACCGTTCAATTCGTTCCCTACTTTCATCCGGCCGACGCCCGGAGGAGCTCGTTGAGCGCCCTTCCCGCAGTATGGCCGTCCCAGAGGGGAGGCACCTGGCCTATGCGCTCCGGACCGGCGAGCACGTCGTTGACGTCGGCCAGAAGTCTCTCGAGTTTGGTCAGGCGGTTGCTGCCGAGAGTCAATGTGACCGGCCGTTCCGTGTTGGGCCGAAGCGTCAGGCATGGTGTTCGGAAGAAGGTGGCCTCTTCCTGAAGGCCGCCGGAGTCGGTCAGGACGGCCCTCGCGTTTTCCGTCAGGCAGAGCGAGGCGTGATAGCCCAGGGGTTCGAGCAGAAGCAGCCGGTTGTCGGAATGAGGCATGAGCTTGAATTCCGCGAGCATCTTGCGGGTGCGGGGGTGCACAGGGAAAACCACGGGCAGGCGCCGCGACAACTTCTCCAAGCCGGCCAAGAGGGTTCCCAGGTTGGACCGGTCATCCACGTTGGCCGGCCGATGCAGGGTGACATAGATGAACCGGCCGGGCTCGAGATCGAACTGGTCCAGGGTGCCGCTGGAGCGCGCTTTGGGAAGATTATCTATCAGGGAATCGATCATGATGTTGCCGACGAACTTGATCTTCTCCGAGGCAACGCCTTCTCGGAGAAGGTTGTCGTTGGCGTCTTCCGAGGGGGTCAGAAGCAGGTTGGCCAGGGCGTCGGTCACCAGGCGGTTGATCTCCTCGGGCATGGTCCGGTCGAAGCTGCGCAGGCCCGCCTCGATGTGGGCGACGCCGATGCCCATTTTCGCGCAGACGAGGGTGCAGGCCATCGTCGAATTGACGTCCCCCACGACAACGACCCAATCCGGCTTCTCCCGGTCGCAGACGGCTTCGAAGCTCGTCAGAATGCCGGCCGTCTGGGCGGCGTGCGTTCCCGAGCCCACGCCGAGATTAATGTCGGGCCGGCGGATGCCGAGCTCCCGGAAGAAAACCTCCGACATGTTCGCGTCATAGTGCTGACCGGTGTGCACGAGCAGGGCGTCGACCCGCGGAGTGTCCGGATTCCTGACCCCGTCGTATAAAGCGATTTGCTTCATGAAAGGCCCGACTTTCATGAAGTTCGGGCGGGCGCCCGCCACCACGATAATCTTTAGGCTGTTCATGAACAAGCTCTCCAATACACGTTCGGTCCGTTCAGGCCCTTCGGGCCTTTCCCTTGCCGCGGGGGCGCACGCGCTCGATCCGAATGATATTTTCGACATGGTCGATGATGTCCTTCAGGGCCGCCCGGGGCTTGTCATCCGGGGGGCGGCTCTTGTCCCGGCGGACGAACAAGATCTTGGACCAAACCTCGTCCTTGTTACGGATCATGCTCAGGCGGCCCTGCTCTTCTAGCATGCGGTCCACGGCTCCCGTTTTCCCGCGAAAAATGCTGTATACGGGGAGGCCCAAAGCGGCGGCCTCGCGGTTCATCGTCCCGCCGCCGCTGACGACGAAATCAGAGATCCAGAGCAGGTCGAGCCCGTCCACGGCCCGCGACGGGATGACCGTCCTGGCGTCTTCGAACCAGCCCGGGTATTTCGCCCGAAAGCTTTGCTCCTGTTGGGCATTACGCGGCAGGAGGACGGCCCGGACTCCCGGCGTCCGACAGATCCTCGCCATGAGCTCGTGGAAAAGCACGTCGCTTTCGGGATTGTAATAATGGGCTTCGTTGGCGGGGGGCCGCACGGTTACGATCATCTCGTCTTCCCGCAAGCCCAATTCGGCCATGAGCGAAGTCGTCGGCTCGAATTCGTGGGCGTAGACGTCCTCCTTGATTCCCCGGTAATAACGAACGCGACTAACGTTCGAGGGCAGGCCCTCCGGCGACAAGGCGTCGGGCACGATCGTCCAGCGGGGATGGGTGAAGGGGGCGGTCTGGGCGTGCTCGTAGTCGGCGATGAGGACGGTCGGGACGCCGAGCAGGTTGCTCAGGAGATTTTGCGAGCGGGCCCCGTGGGACAGCGACAGGCCGGGTTTCTGCCGCAGATAGAACGGCAGCAGCTGAAGAGAACGGAAGATCAGGCCCGTGATCTTCATGACCGGGTTCTTTCCATAGTGGCGCCCGACCCTCAGAAAGCTCAGGCCCTTCTCTTCCGCGAGGTCACAGACCTGGAAGGCGTCCCGGGCGGTCAGGACGACCTCGTGGCCCCGCCGTTCGAGCTCGCGGATGATAGGGATGAAGAACGGGACATGGGGCGTGTTGTCGAGGTCGATCCAGATCTTCACGCCCGGCGTCACCGGTCCCAGGTTTCGCTGGAGCAGGCCTTCAGGCGGCAAGGGCTTGGACTTTTTTGTAGCCAGGGTCTCCTGGCTTTTCGTGGCGGCCGTCGTCCGCCAGAATCGCGCCATCTCCCGCGGCAGGACATGCCAATACTGGCCCGCGTATCTCATCCGGATATAGTTGAGAAAATCGAGATAGTGTGCTACGGGATATTCTTCCCGGTCCGGCGCCGCTCCATCGAAGCTCATGTAATCCGGGTGCGTGTTGAGCGCCGCCATGCCGCCGTTTTCCGCGATCCAGTCGATTTTCTGTTTCCAGATCCCGATGTTCTTTTCCCTCAGGATGATGAAAAGCCCGTGGTCCTGAGGCAGGGTGTACGGTATCTCCACGTACGTTCTCGTTTTGGCATCGTTACTTGCCAGGAACGGGAAAATGGAGCTGACGCCTTCCGACTGGGGCTCGAAGGGGTCGGTGTCGAACGTCGAACAGGAGTGCTCGATATCCAACTCCGCGATCCAATTCAAGTTACGGAGCATCGACGGTGAGGTGAATCCGACCGCCCCCCATTTTCTGAGGTAGTGATTGATCCACGGCATTTTGGCGCAGAAATCCGCCGGATGCCTGAAGAGCTTTCCGTCATGCTTGAGCCCGTGCGCGCCGACCTCAAATCCCGCTTTAGCAAGGCGCTGGATCAGTCGCGAGGGGGTTGGGTAATCCTCCGGCACGAAGTTGAAGGAAGACCGGAACCCTAGTTGTCTTTCCAGGTCCATCAGCTTGATGCACCGGGCGAGGCCCCTAAGGCTGTCGACATCGTGTTGCAGAACCAGGGCAAACTTCTTTTTTTCGGGCCATCCGGTCCAATCCTGGGGCGGTTTCGCCGCGACTGGGTTGATCGGCCACGTGCCCGTCGTGACCTTCCGTTTTTGCGCGGCGATCGCCCGTCTCACATAGATCTGGAGCCTTCGAGGGATGACGGGCTTTATCTGGTAGTAGAAATCGATGGCTTTCATGTCTTTAAGCCTTTATGTTCTCAGCTCCCGGTGTTTATTCGCCAAACTCAAGGACTATGATTCTTTCTTACTTATAACGAAAAAACGATAAGTTTTCAAGAGCCGCCCTCGATGATATGTCACGAAAATGGACATTTAGCCGACCCCCACTTGTGCTTGATGATATGATTGTTTTGTGATGAAACTGATGGATATCACAAAGCGGCTATCCATTATCGCGCTCAGTTTGGCCTTTCTCCTTGCCTCCTGCGACATCGGCGGGGGCGGTGGAGGGACGACCGGGCTTGTCTACCCCCTCAAGGTCAGCTCCAACGGCCGCTACCTGGTCGACCAAAATAACGTGCCGTTCCTAATGATTGGCGACGCCCCCCAGTCGCTGATGGTGAACGCTACCTTGGGAGACGTGGACCTCTATCTGGCCAACCGTGCTTCGTACGGCTTTAACGTCTTGTGGATCAACCTCCTTTGCGCCGAATACACGGGCGGCCGCAGCGATGCCAGCACACTTGATGGTCTGATGCCGTTTACCGCCGCTGGCGACCTCTCCACCCCGAACGAGGCCTACTTCGCCAGATGCGATCAAATCATCCGCTCCGCCGCCGACCACGACATCACCATCATTCTCGACCCCGCCGAGACCGGCAGCTTCCTCAGCGTGATGCGGGCGAATGGCCTTGACAAATGCAAAGCCTACGGCTGCTACGTCGGGAACCGTTACAAAAATTTCGACAACGTCGTGTGGATGTCCGGTAACGACTTCCAAAACTGGCGAATCGAAAGCGACAACGCCTTGGTCAAGGCCGTCGCCGACGGGATCAAGGAAACCGATTCGCGCCACATCCATACCCTTGGGCTCGATTACTTCGTCAGCAGCTCGCTCGATAATGCACTCTGGTCCGACCTGGTCACGCTGAACGCCGCCTATACCTATTACCCGGCTTATGCCGAGGTGATCAAAGACTACAATCGGACTCCGGTCGTGCCAGTTTTTCTGATCGAGACCGATTATGAGTTCGAGAACGGCGCCGACGACGAGCGGCTTCGACGCCAGGAATATTGGTCGTTCCTCGCCGGCGCTTGTGGCCACGTTTATGGGAGCGGATACATCTGGCCGCTGTCCTCAGGTTGGAAGGACAAGCTCGATACGGCCGCTGTGACTCAGTTCGGCTATTGCCGGGACCTGTTCGAATCCCGCCTCTGGCATTCCCTGGTCCCCGACCAGACCCATGTCCTCGTCACGGCCGGGTACGGCACCTTCTGGTCCGGGGGTACGCCCAGCTCCGGCATAAGTCAAAACGATTACGTTACGGCGGCCTCCACTCCCGACGGGAAGCTCGCCCTTGTCTATATCCCCACAGCCCGGACGATCACGGTCAACCTGGCCAGGCTCTCCGGCGCCATCAACGCCCGTTGGTACGACCCGACTACCGGAACCTACCAACCGATCGCCGGGTCGCCCTTCCCCAACACCGGCTCTCAAACCTTTACGACCCCCGGCGTCCACGCCGACGGCGCCGGCGATTGGGTTCTGATTCTCGAAGCGCAATAACGCTAACGCCGCTCTCTGTCTCCTTGACATATCTCGACCCATGAATTAAGATTTTTTTCAACAACATGGCCAAGTGCACGATCCAAGGCGTAACAATCAAGGGAGTGATATCCGCGGTTCCATCGCGGCAGTTCGACAACCTTAAGGACGCCACGGGATTCACCGAAGACGAAGTCCGTAAGGTCGTTGGCATGGCTGGGGTCAAGAGCCGAAGAATGGCCGACGAATCCGTGTGCAGCAGCGACCTCTGCCAGGCGGCGGCCGAATCGCTCCTCGAAAAGTTAGGCTGGGACAGGGATTCCGTCGACGCCCTGATCATGGTCACCCAATCGCCCGACTATTTCCTTCCTTCCACGGCCTGCCTTTTGCAGATGAAGCTCCGGCTGCCCACGACCTGCGCCGCCTTCGATGTCGGGCTGGGCTGCTCCGGCTACCCATACGGCCTCTACTTGGGTGCCCTCATGCTATCCCATGGAGGGATCAAGCGGGCCCTGCTGCTGCACGGCGAAACCCCGACCCGGTTCGCCGACGAAAGCGACCGGTCGGTCTCGCTCCTTTTCGGCGATGCCGGGTCGGCGACGGCCCTGGAAATGGGCGGTCCCGAAAGCGCCGGCCCCTGGTCTTTCGTCCTGCAGACCGACGGCAGTGGATACGAAGACCTGATCATCCGCGGGGGCGGATTTCGAGAGCGGTTCCCGAATGATAAGCGGAGATACTACGTTTCGATGAATGGGCCCAACATCTTCAATTTTTCGATCAAGCGGGTCCCCACCGTGATCCAGGACACCCTGGACCTCGCCGGGTTGAAGAAAGAGGACGTGGACTATTACATCCTCCACCAGTCCAATCAGTTCATCATGCGCCATCTGACCAAGAAATTGGGCATCCCCGAAGCCAAGGTTCCCCTGACCCTCGGAGATTACGGAAACACGGGGGGGCCGTCGATCCCGCTGACCATGGTCCTAGGGGGCCTTGTCTGTCCCTCCGACCGTCCCCTGACGCTGATGCTCATTGGCTACGGCGTGGGTTTGTCCTGGGGGTCGGCGCTCGTCCGACTGGCCCCGGATGCCGTCCTGGGACATGTGGAATTCGACAACCTGTGTTGATTTGGACGGCAATGGCGGATATATTGCCGATTGAGGAGATTTGAGAACTGTGGCAAAGGATTTGAGTGAGATTCTGGCCTGGATCGCCGATATCTTCGAGACTCCCGCCGAAAAGATCAGGCCTAATACGAAAAGGGATGAGATTGAGGCCTGGGATTCGCTTGGGATTCTCACATTGATGGCCCGGTTAGACGAGGACTTCCAGGTCCTACTCACGGAAGAGGAGATCCAGCAATTGAGGTCGGTCGAAGACATCCTCAATCTCCTCCGTAAACGCGACGTGCTGGGGGATAACCCATAAGGCCATGCGCTTCCTCTTTGTCGACCGGATCTTGGAGCTCGAGCCGGGAAAATCCATCAAGGCGGAGCACCACATTTCCGGCGACGAAGATTTTTTCCGCGACCATTTCCCCGGATTCCCGGTCGTTCCCGGTGTCCTGTTGACGGAGATGATGGCTCAAGCTGCCGGCAAGTGCCTGGATGCCGAGGATAAGGGAAAGGGGAAGGCTATGCTGGCCCAGATCCGCTCGGCTTCGTTCCGCGATTGGGTCAGAGCGGGTTCGACCGTGCTGATCACGGCGGAGATCCGGACGAGCCAGGCCCAGTACGCCACGGCCGCCTGCACGGTCGCAGTCAATGGAGCCAAGGTCTGCACGGCCGATCTCCTCTTCTCCTTCCTGCCGCTGGAAAAATTTGCTCCCGGTTACCGGGACGAGGTTCTGGAATCTTTTCTGGCTTCCCGACAACAGGGGAAAGGGTAGGCCATGGACAAATTGTTCTCCCTCGAAGGAAAATCCTTCCTTATAGCCGGTGGGACCCGCGGCATCGGACGCGCGATTTCGGTCCAATTCGCCCGGGCCGGGGCCAAGGTTATCGCCAATTACGTCCGGGACGAGCGTTCAGCCCAGGCTCTCAAGGATGAGGCAGACAAGGAAAACCTCGCTCTTTCGATCTGCCGGGCCGACCTGACCAGCGCTAAAGGCCTCGCCCATCTCGATGAGCTCATCGGGGCCAACCTACAGTTCCTCTCCGGCTTGGTTTTCTGCGCGGCCACCGGAGTCCACCGGGCTTTCGAGGAATTGAACGACCGGCATTTCGACTGGACTTTCTCCTTGAACGTCAAGGCCTTCTTCGACCTGATGAAGCTCCTTATGCCGAGATTCCGCGTGCCGGCGGCCATCGTGGCGCTATCCTCGCAAGGAGCGCAGCAGGCCATTCCGCGCTATTCCCTAGTCGGGGCCTCCAAGGGGGCCTTGGAATCCCTAGCCCGCCACTTGGCGGTCGAGCTGGCCCCCAGGGGAATTCGGGTCAACGTCCTTTCTCCGGGCGCGGTCCTCACCGAGGCTTGGAAAGCCATGCCGGACGGTGAAGCGCGGCTGGCCGGGGCCGAAAAGAGGTCGCCGCTCGGACGCCTCACGACTCCGGAAGAGGCGGCCCGGGCTGCTCAATTTCTCTGCTCAGACGCGGCCGAGGGCATCGTCGGTCATACCCTGGTCGTGGACGGCGGCCTGCGTCTGGTGGGGGAGTAAGATGCTGATCCCCCGGCCGCGCTTCCCCATCAAGCAGATCGTCCTAATGGGCTGGCTCCCGAATTTCCTGAAAAAGCTCATTTACCGGCTGAAGGGATATCGAATCGGGAAAAGAGTTTCCATCGGCTTCGGCTCTGTCATCGTCGGAGACGACGTTTCCATCGGGGATCATGCCTCGATCAGCTTTTTGTCTTTTGTCCGCGGCAAGCAGATCCGAATAGGCGACCATGTCCAGATCGGGGCGACGACGTTTATCGATACCCCTTTTCTCGAAATCGGCGACGGCACCAAGATCAACGAGCAGGTGTTCGTCGGAGGCCTGCAGTTCCCGGATTCCAAGCTCGTCATCGGCCGGAATTGCCAGATCATGCAGATGTCGTTCATCAATCCGTCCAGGTCCATTACCATCGGCGACGACAGCGGCATCGGCGGGGATTGCCTGCTCTTCGGGCACACATCCTGGCTGAGCCAACTCGAAGGCTACAAGGTGGACTTCGAGCCCATCGAAATCGGGAAAAGCGTTTCCCTGTCCTGGCGGGTGTTCGTCCTGCCGGGGGTCAAGATCGGGGACGGGGCCGTGATCGGGGCAAATTCGTTGGTCAGTCACGCCATTCCACCGAAGTGCCTGGCCATCGGCTATCCCGCCAGAGTGGTGAGCAAGTTCCCGGATTTTCCCAAAGACCTGTCCGGGGAGGAGAAGGCCGGGCTTTTCGAAAACATGATCCGGGAGATGATCCTTTTCTTCCAGGGCTCAGGGCTTCAGTGCGTAGGAAAGGGGCCCGACTACACGATATGGAGGACCGATAAGCGTGGCCGAAAGATGGGCAAGGGCTGGCGGCTCCGCGTCGATATGGGGGCTTCGGAAGACGAGATCACGGATGTGCTGGCCGCGGGTGTAGACGTCTATCTCCGTTTCCGCGAGATCATTGCCGAGGGGCGAAAGACGCTTGACGCCCGGAGCGTGTCCTGGTTCGATGTCGAGAATAAGGAGCGCTCTGAAGAGACGAACCAACTGGGGGAGGAGGTCGCACTCTTCCTCCGGCGCTACGGCATCCGTTTCTTCCGGACTAAAGAGTGACTCGGCTGCGGTTTCGGCGGGGCGGCCGTGGGAATAAACGATAAGAGGAAATGAGGATGCATGTCTCGGGCTTGGAAGTCCGTGAGATTCAGGACAGCCGGGAGATTTCCGCGGTTGTCGACGGCTTCCGCTTGTGGTACCGGATTCCCCTCTCGATTCCGTTCGTGAAATCCGGCGACCCGTTCGCGGCCGCGGCCCTTCTGCCGGCCATGGCCCGGGGCGAGAGCCTGGATATTGATCGGGACCTTCCAGTCTCACCGAAGCTTGTCCAGGGGCTATCCCAGCTCCAGGTGATCCATCACAGCTGGAATCCGGCGCTCAAGGTCGTTCCCGTCCGCGCGACGACCGCGCCCACCGCGTCCCTCCACGGTGGAGCTATGTCGTTCTTCTCGGGAGGTGTCGACAGCGAATTCACGTTTCTCAAGCGAAAGGACGAGATCAGCCACCTGGTTTTCATTCAGGGGTTCGATTTCTATACCCATGACGGCGACGCTGCGGTTTTTTCGGTCGAGGACATCAGCAACCTAGCTCAACTCAGCCACTTGCTCATGAAGCCTCGGGGGGCCGTTGCGGATTTCATCAAGGCCGGACTGTCGGAGCGAACGCTGCACGCGCTATCGCGCTTTGCCGCGAAAGGCTTGGGGCCGGAAGCGCTGGAAGAGGCCCTGGCCGGAGACCTCGAGAGGATCATCAACCGGGCGTCCATTTACGATGAGAGCCGGTTCTCCGGCGTCAAGCTGAGGCCTGAGACCCGCGAGTGCTTAGCGAAACCCGCGGCGGGAGAGAGCTCGGCGCGGCTGAACCGACTCCTGCTGGAGGACGCCTTCCCCCTGGAGATCGCCCGACGGGACAGCTCCGCCTACCGGACGGCCGTCGCGCGCAACACCGCATTCGCCTCGAACTCAGGCAAAACTCTCATTCCCGTCGCGACCAATCACTATCCCTTCGGCTACCGGTACAACCTGAGCCGGAATCTCACTCAGGGCAGCGCCCTGGCCGGCATCGCCCTGCTCCTGGGCTTCGCCCGTGCCTTTGTGCCGGCCGCCTATTCCTACAGCCAACTCATACCCTTGGGATCCCATCCGCTCACGGATCCGCTCTGGTCGACGGAGGGAGTAGGGATCGTCCACGAGGGCGCGGAGGCGCGCCGGGTGGACAAGATCGTTCGCATCGCCGGTGAAGCGACGGTACTGGCGAACTTGAGGGTCTGTTTCGACGACATGAACATCAATTGCGGGCACTGCGCGAAGTGCCTGCGTACCCTCATCCCCCTGCGGCTTCTCGGCGCATCGGCCGCGCCGTTCCCCATCGGCCCGACGGCGTCGGCGCTTCGGAAAATGCCTATCACGACCGAGATCGAGAAGATATTTTTTCTGGAAAACTACGAGCTGGCCAAGCGTACAGACAAGGCGGACCTGCGCGCCGCTCTGCGTACCGCCCTACGCCGGTACGAGCGCCGGAAGCTCCTCGGGGATCTCGACAAGGTCTTTTTCCGCGGCCGCCTAAAGCGGGGCTTTCGACGGCGGGCGGGAGCCCCTCCTGCGATGCGCCGGATCGATACGATCCCCCCTCGGGATTAACGAACACCATGATTTTGCCTGCCGACAGGGAGAGGGCATGATGGATAAACGAGCTCATCAGGGCTGCCTATTCATCTGATGGAGACGAAACTATGCGAATAGAGAACTGGGATCTTCGAGAACAGTTGGACACCGTTGAAGTGTCGGCCGAAATCGATGGCTCTCGCTTATGGTACCGATTGCCGAAGTCCTATCCTTTTTCGCGCGCGGGCGATCCGTTTCTGGCGGCTGTGCTCCTTCCGGCGATGGCGAAGGGCGAGAAGCTCGAGATCGATCCGAGCCTGCCCGTCTCCCCGAAGCTCCTGGGGAACACCGTCTTGTTTCAGGAAGTCCATCATGCCTGGAATCCTCTTTTGAAGGTGATCCCCATTCAGGCGAAGACAACGCCCGTCGAGCTAATCAACGCGGGGGCCTTCTCTTTTTTTTCGGGCGGGGTGGACAGCATGTTCACGTTCTTAAAACACCAGGAGGAACTCAGCCATGCGGTATTCATACATGGATTTGATTTCTTCCTCGACAGGGACACGTTCCGGATTGCCGTAGAGCGTAATGCCGCATTCTTGGGCGGCTTTGGCAAAACCCTCATCCCGGTGGAAACGAATTTCTACCATTTCGGCTATCACCATAACCTCAGCAGGACACTCACCCAAGGAAGCACCCTTGCCAGCGTCGCTCTCCTCCTCGGATTCCCCCGTGCTTATGTGCCGACCTCACTCTCCTACAACGAAATTTTCCCGTCCGGTTCGCATCCGTTGACAGATCCGCTATGGTCGAATGAAGGCGTGCAGATCATTCACGACGGCGCGGAAGCGCGGCGGGTCGACAAGGTCAGGAGGGTTGCGGATAGCCCATCGGCATTGGCGAACCTATGGGTCTGTCTTGAAGATATGAACGTCAATTGCGGCAAGTGCGTCAAGTGTCTGAGGACAATGATTTCCCTCGAATTGGTAGGGGCCTCTGCCGTCCCCTTCCCGGCGCTTCCCAAGCCAAAGGCGCTTCGGCGCGTCAATTGGAAAAGTGAGCTCATCTATCTCAAGGAAAATGTCGATCTGGCCCTCCAAAGCGGGGACAAGGAATTGCGGCGGACTTTGTTGGCTTGCTTGCGAAAAATCGAACGCCGCCAGCTGTTGAAAGACATGGATCGAGTCCTTCTAGGCGGGCTCATCAAGCGCGCCCGTCGAAAAATCTCGAAAGCCAATCCCGAGGCCCGGCGGATCACGGCTGCCCCTCCGGAAGACTGAGATGACGCCGTTTTCATCCACTGTCCTGATCGTGTCCCATGGCGTCTTTCTGCAGATGTTTCACGGCGTGCTCAAAGGATTGAGTTGCATCGAATCCCTGGAGGAATCGTCAAACGGACATTCCGGAAAGTCAGGATGAACTTGCCAGTGGGTCGCTGCATAGACATCGCTCCGCCGAAGGATTGACATTGGGAGAGGCCCGCACGTGAAAGTTGCTGGCTGGAGCCACCGAGAACAGTCGGGCATCGTGGAAATCTCCGCGGACATCGACGGTTTTCGCCTTTGGTACCGGGTGCCGGCGCCGGTCCCCGTTGCTTGCTCGGGTGATCCCTTCTTGGCGGCCGCCCTCCTTCCGGCGATGGCGAAAGGGGAGACCCTCGAATTCGAACCCGGCCTACGTGTGTCGCCCAAGCTCCTAGAGAACATGAACCTGCTCCAGGAGATCCACCACTCCTGGAATCAGGCCTTGAAGATCATTCCTATCTCTGCCGAGACGGCCCCGGCCAAACCGGTCAACGAGGGCGCGTTCTCGTTCTTCTCCGGTGGCGTCGACAGCATGTACACGCTCCTCAAGCGTGAAGCAGAGATCACTCATACTGTGTTCATCCACGGGTTTGATTTCTTCACCGATCCGAATGCTTTCCGGAAAGCTGTGGAGCGCTATATCGCTTTCGTCGGCGGCTTCGGCAAGACCCTTCTTCCCGTGGAAACGAACTATTATCCGTTCGGCTATAGTCACAACCTGAGCCGGCTCCTGACCCAAGGCGGCACCCTGGGCAGTGTTGCGCTTCTGCTCGGATTTCCCCGTGCCCTCGTTCCCTCCTCGGCCGATTACGGCTGCGTCATCCCCTACGGCTCCCACCCCTTAACGGACCCGCTATATTCGAACGAACAGGTCGAGGTCATCCACGATGGCCTGGAGGCGCAGAGGATAGAGAAGGTCTTCCGTATCGCCGGGTCCGAGCCGGTCCTGGCCAACCTGACCGTCTGCGTCAAGGATATAAATGTCAACTGCGGCCATTGCGCCAAGTGCCTACGGACGATGACAACCCTCGACCTATTGGGCAAAGCCCCGGCCTCGTTCCCCTGGCCCTTGTCCTTCAGGGAGATACGGCACGTGGACTGGAGCCACGAGCTGAACCTGCTCGAACAGAACATCGACTTTGCAGAACGAAGGGGGAAGAGGGCGGGGAAGATCCTACGGGCTCTTCGAGTTCGCCGCCGTGGCTACGAGCGGGTCAGACTGCTCAAGGAGATCGACCGAGTGTTCCTGGGCGGAGTCATCAAAAAAGTATCCAGAAGGCTCACAAAAAGCGTGCCGGCGGCCCGCCGTATCGGCGTCCTGTCACCGCGGAATTGACTTTTGCGTTCTAATCAGGAGCGCATGAACGTCGACAATTCCCTTAAGACCCAGAAATGGTTCCGGGAGGCCATTCCCGGAGGTTGTCACACCTACGCGAAAAAGGAGCCCTCGCAGCCCTTTAGAACCCTGTTTTTGCAGGAAACCATGAAGCGGAGATTATTGATGTCCTCGAGCATCGTGTCGTACGCGCATTCCGATAAGGACATCGAACAAACCGTTGAAAGAATTTCCGAGGCCCTCGTTGTCTATAAGAAGGCCCTGGATGAGGGTATCGAAAAATACCTGGTGGGAGATCCCATCAAGCCCGTATTCAGAAAATTTAATTTCTAGCCGATGTGCTTGTAGAAGAGCTGCCCCACAAGGCGAAGAACGCCGACCGGGGCTATCGAAAAAAGCTTCTTGGGGTGTTCACCGCGCAGGGGCGTCCGGGAAAAGGCTTCCCTTTCGAGATCGTAGCGATAGTATTTCAAGGCGCTCTCCGAGGCGCCCCAGGATAGCTTGAAATGCCGAAGGCCCTGATTGTCGACCTCTGTTCTGCCTAGGTTGAGGCTTCTGGCGCCGCGCCCCTTATACCATTTTATGGCTTCCCACATGACCAGGTTGTTGGGCCGGTGGCTGAGATAGCTCGTATCCGAAGCGCCGTACTTGAAGATCGCGTTCGGGCCGAAATGGAAAAATATGGAGGAGGCGATGACATTCCCGGAAACGAGCGCGGAGACGATAACCCCGAGGTCGCGGGAGAGGACATGGTCGAGGATGTTCTTGAAGAACGAAAGGGGCTGGGGCGGCAGACCGTGCCGCTTCCGGGTCTGGCAGTGCAGCCGGTAGAAGTCGCTGAGCGACTCTCGGGACCGGTCGATCCTCGTCGTCAGGCCGTCTTTCATCGCTTTCTTGATATTTCGTCGATGGTTCTCGCTCAAACCCGAAAGGATCTCCGATTCGCTCCGTTCGAGGTCGAGGTCATGGGTCAAATAGGATACCGATGGCGTCGCTCCCTGAATCAATTCCTCGGTGGTCCGCCACTCGGCATAGCCCCACTTCGACCGTCTTCCGTAGTCGATCGCGGCCTGCACGGCCTCCCGCTGGGACTCCTTGCCTGGCCTAAATGCATTACAAAAGTCCGTGAACGGCAAAGACACGCCCCTTCTCCCGGTCAGGCGGCTGGAGATGTCCATGAAAGGCATCATGTAGGATAAATGGGTGTTTTCCCATCGGACGAAATAGACTGGCTGATAGCCATAACTCTCGACGATGGCTCTGGCCCAGGCCGACGTGTGGAAGAACGACGGGTCGCCGCTCTTGAGGAGCAGGTCATCCCAGTCGGAATAATCTAGTGGATTGATACGTTGCAGGTCCATTCAAGCTCGGGCAGATCATAGGATACTGTCAATCTACTTCGTTTATCCCATGCCGTCAACATGGGCTTGCCAAAAAAAGGGGTTGGTTCTATCATAAGACCCCAGAGAACCATTTTTTATGATAACGGCGAACCGCCTGATCCATCATTTTCTCGAGAAGAGCGCCAGACTATCTCCAGATAAGACCGCCGTCGTCCACGAGCGGAACCGTGCGGGGTATTCCGACATCAACAGATGGGCGAATCGGCTGGCCCACGGCCTCATCGAGGCGGGCGTCAGACCCCAGGACCGGGTCGTCCTTCTCTGCGAAAACAGCATCGAATATGTGTTTTGTTACTATGGCATTCTCAAGGCCGGGGGCATCGTCGCCTCGCTCAACACGGACATCAAGCCGGGCGGCCTAGCGGAGCTCGTGAAGGAGTTGGAGCCCAAGGCCCTGGTTGTTTCATCGAAGCTCGAAAAAACGGCAAGAGCGCTCGGCCCGTCGCTCTCCGGCGCCGGCCGCCTCATGGTCATCCTCCAGCGCCCGGCCGGGAGGAGCGTCGGAGCTAATGATTTCCCGCTCTATGAAGAGCTCGAAGGCCAACCCGTTCATAATCCAGGCCTCGATATCGACCCCAAATCCTGCGCGGCGATCATCTATACGTCCGGCTCGGCAGGAAAGCCGAAAGGGGCCATGCTGTCCCACGCCAATATCGCAGATAACACGCGGTCTATCGTCGAATACCTGGGGCTCTCCGCAAGCGATGTCCAAATGGTCGTCCTGCCCTTTTTCTACGTCATGGGCAAGTCCCTGCTCAACACCCATTTCGCCGTCGGCGGGACCGTGGTCATCAACAACAAGTTCGCCTACACCGCCGCGGTCCTGAAGCAGATGGCCGAAGAGGGGGTGACGGGCTTTTCCGGAGTTCCTTCGACCTACGCCCACCTTCTCTTTAAATCGCCCCTCGCCGCCTATCGGGACAAGCTGCCCTCGCTCCGCTATTGCTCGCAGGCTGGCGGGCATATGTCCAAACACGTGAAACAGGAGCTCTTGAAGGTATTGCCGCGCCAGACCCGGTTGATCGTCATGTACGGGGCTACGGAGGCCTCGGCCCGGCTGACGTATGTTCCACCAGAACAACTGGAATCCAAGATCGATTCAATCGGTATCCCCATCGCGGGAGTGACCATGAGCGTCATGTCCCCATACGGGAAGGCGCTGGGACCCGGCGTGACAGGCGAACTGGTCGCCCGGGGCGATAACATCATGCTCGGGTATTACAAGGACGAAGAGGCGACAAAAAGGGTTCTCGATTGTAACGGTTTTCACACGGGCGATCTTGGCTACGTCGATGACGAGGGCTTTTATTACGTCACGGGCAGGAAAGACGACCAGATCAAGGTCGGCGGGCACCGCTTGAATCCCAGAGAGATCGAAGATATCGTAGTTGAATCCGGCCAGGCGGTTGAGTGTATAATATTCGCGATCGAGGACGCCATCATGGGTCATAAGCCGGCAGGTTTGGTAGTGCCGATTAGGGAGACCTCGGAGACGAGGAGGGCCATCCTTGATTACTGCAATCAGAAATTGCCGAAATACAAGGTGCCGGCTTCATTGCTGATGGTCGAGACCATTCCGAAGAACAGCAGTGGGAAACCGGACCGGCTGAAGAGCTTGGAGCTTTACGAGAAGAGCTTGGAAAAGGAAACTGGGAACCATGCTTAAAAAAATGGTGGCCTGGCTGTGCTTTATCTTGCCGTCGAGACCTACGCGCTTTCTCTATCGCCTTTGCGGCCATCGTATCGGAAGAAATGTCCGGATCCCGGCGCTTTCGTTCGTTCACGCCAAGGAAATGACCATCGGCAACGACGTCGTTATCCGGCGATTCGTCTACGTCTGCGTTCGCAAGCTCTCGCTCGGAGCCAACACGATCGTCAGCTATGGGAGCCAGATCAAGGGCGAGGCCGGGTTTTCGTGCCAGGACAACTGCTTTTTGGGGATCCATTGCTTGATCCATTGTATAGAAAATGTGTCGCTCGGCTTTTATTCGGGTCTGGGACCGAGGTGCACGGTCTATACCCACGGCTCGTTCCTTCCGGTGACGATGGGCTATCCGGCCAAGTTCGCGCCGGTCGTCATCGAAGATCACGTCTGGATCGCCATGGAAGTCACAGTCATGCCCGGCGCCCATGTCGAGCGGAATTGCATAATCAACCCGGGCGTCGTCGTCCAGGGAAGGATCAGAGCGAACTGCATCCTCCATCTCGACCCGAAACAATACGGCGTTCATGACCTCAGCCGCCTCCAGAAAATATCGAAAAAGGACATCCCTTTTTGGCACAACCAGATCATCTTGGCGTTCCTGAGCTCGCAATCCGCGTCGTATCAACATGACGCGGGAGCGGCCAGCTATTCCGTCCCCGGCCGGTACACTTTCATATCGCGCCCGGAGATGAACGTCATCGAATTGCACATCGGAAAAGATAGGATCCTGTATGATCTGGACCTGTTCTGTGTGGACGAGAGCCGCCGGCCCATCCATAAGAAGTTCCTGGCGTTCATCCGGCTTCGTCATGGCCTCACCTTGAGGACGCGGTACCGTTGATCATGGTTATCGACCATATCGGTGTCGTCGTTCCGCGGATCGAAGACGGGCTCAAGCAATGGACGACCCTTTTCGGCTATTCGCAAATGACGGAAGAGGTGACCGACACGCGGCAAAAGGTCCGCGTGGTCTTCGTGGCCAAGGAGGGCTCCTGCACGGTCAAGCTGATCGAGCCGACCGACGAAAGCTCGCCGGTCTTTAGATTCGCGCAGAAGGGAGGGGGCCTGCACCATCTCTGCTTCAAGTGTGATAATATCGATGCCGCTGTCGAGCGATATAGAGACTTGGGGCTTCGCGTGCTTTCCGAACCGCAGCCGGGAGAAGCCTTCGAGGGGGAGAGGATCGCGTTCGTCTTCGCCAAACAGGGGTTGATCGTCGAGCTCATCGACACGAAGAAAAAGGCGAAGCTCCTCGATACGATCGGGAAGGAAAAAACGTCGCCATGATGAAACACGAGCCCGAGATCCGGAAATTCATCGCCGATAGGTTTCTCTTCGGAGACGATAACAAGCTGAAAAGCGACGCGTCGCTTCTCGAGGCGGGGATCATCGACTCGACGGGTATCCTCGAGCTCATCGACCATCTCGAAGAGAAATATGGGATCAAAGTGAACGACGACGAGCTGGTGCCGGAAAACCTGGACACGATCGCGAGCATCTGCGTATTCCTGGGCAAAAAGACGGCCTAAGAGCTCGATGTGCGGTGTCGCCGGAATTTTCGACGCGCGAGGGGAAGGCCGGATTTCGGCCGCGAGCCTTGCCTCCATGGTCGCCGCGCTCGAGCACAGGGGCCCGGACCAGAAGGGGATCTACCTCGATGATCATGTCTGTCTCGGCCATGCCCGCCTGAGCATCATAGACCTCGCGACAGGCGCCCAGCCCATTCACAACGAGACGGGGACGGCCTGGATCGTCCTTAACGGGGAGATCTACAATTACCCGGAGCTGAGGGCGGGGCTCGAGACGAAAGGTCACCGCTTTTATACGACTACGGACACCGAGGTCCTCCTTCATCTTTACGAGGAAAAAGGTCCGGCCTGCGTCGACGAGCTCAACGGGCAGTTCGCCTTTGCCATCTGGGACGCTCCCAGGCAATCCCTTTTCCTGGCCAGGGACCACTTCGGGATTTGTCCTTTGTACTACGCCGAGAACGAGGGCGCCTTCCTCTTCGCCTCCGAAGTCAAGGCCCTCATCGCCTCGAAGCTTCTCCCTCCGCCCGCCCTGAACCCGCGGGCCCTCGACCAGATATTTACGTTTTGGACGACCCTGCCGGGCGTGACCGCCTTCGCCAACATCCATGAGCTCGAGCCCGGGCATACCCTCACGGTCAATGCGCGAGGCCATCAGCTCCGGAAATACTGGGACATTCCGTATCACCCGCCTGAAGTCTATTCCCAGGATAGCCCCGGGGCGATCAGCGAGCAGGTCATGGCCTTGCTCATGGACGCGACGAGGATCCGCCTCCGGGCCGACGTGCCGGTCGGGTCGTATCTCAGCGGCGGGCTGGATTCGTCGGGAATCACGGCCCTCATCTCCCGGCATTTCAACAGGGACGTGCGCACCTTCGGCGTTAGGTTCGAGGAAGATGAGTTCGACGAGGGCGGCTTTCAGAACGAGATGGCTGCGTACCTGCAGGTCGAGCACCGGGAGCTGAAAGCACGGAACGCGCTCATCGCCGAAGCCCTTCCCCGGGTCGTCCGACACTGCGAAACGCCCGTCCTGAGGACGGCGCCCGTACCCATGTTCCTGCTCTCCCGCTTCGTCCACGAGCAGGGCATCAAGGTTGTCTGCACCGGGGAAGGTGCGGACGAGGTCTTCGGCGGCTACGACATCTTCCGCGAGGCCCTGGTCCGGCAATTCGTCTTGCGCCGGCCCGGTTCGCCCCATCGGGCACAGCTCTTCGAGCGCATCTATCCACAGATCTTCCGGACGGCCCGGGAGAAGAAGTCCTACCGGCAGTTCATGGCTCATGGCCCGGCGGACGTGCGGGAACCGTTCTTTTCTCATCTCGTGCGATGGAAAAACACGGCCCGCATCAAGCAGTTCTTTTCGAAAGAGATGCGAGCGGCACTCGGGGGATATTCGGCCATGGAGGAGCTAGCGCGCCGGCTCCCGGCCGATTTCGAGAGCAGGGACACGCTGTCCAGGGCCCAGTACCTGGAGGACAAGCTCTTCTTGAGCAATTATCTCCTGACGTCCCAGGGAGACCGGATGGCCATGGCCAACTCCGTGGAGATCCGTCCGCCTTATCTCGATTTCCGCATCATCGACTTCATGTCGCGCGTCTCCCCGACGTGGAAGATCCTCGGCCTTGACGAGAAGCACATCCTGAAGAAGGCGTTCAAAGACGTATTGCCGCCCTCGATAACCGGACGAACCAAGCATCCCTATCGGGCGCCGATCCAAAAGGCGTTCGTTGGCCGGCTCCAATCGGACGGCTTCCGGGACGCGCTCTCGGAGAAGAAGATCCGGGAGGCCGGGGTCTTCGATCCGGACAAGGTCGGCCGTCTCTTCCGCAAGCTCGATTCCGGCGAGAGCACGAGCGAAACGGAAGGCATGGCCCTCTCCGGGATCATTTCGACGCAGTTGTTGGCGGAGGAATTCGTCAAGGGCCGACCCAATGCCGTGGGGAATGACATGAAGTGGGACGTCTACGTCGACAAGAGAGCCGGGAGGGCAGCATGACCGATAAGACCTCCTTTTCGCCCGATCTCCTCAAGATCGATTGCGCCGGCGAGCTGACCGCGGTTTCCGACGCGATCAGGAACGTGCTAGGGAAGAAGCTCCACAAGCGGGGCCTCATCGTCGGCATCTCCGGCGGCATCGACAGCAGCGTCACCGCGGCCTTGTGCGTCCGGGCCGTGGGCAAGGACAAGGTCGTCGGCCTACAGATGCCCGAGCGCCATTCGGCGGACGACACGCTGGGCTTGAGTGAGCTTCTCGCCGACCACCTGGGGATGCGGAAGGTTCTTATCGATATCACCCCCATCCTTGAGGCCGTCGGCTATTATGACAAGTACGACGAGGCCGTCCGGACGGCCGTCCCCGGATACGGCCGGGATTGGAAGTCGAAGATCGTCGTGTCCGACATCACCGAGGACAGGGCCTACACGCTGTTTTCGGTCGTGGCCGTGTCGCCCGATGGCCAGGTGATCAAAAAGCGGCTCGAGCTCGGCTCATACCTCGCGATCGTGGCCTCGACCAACTTCAAGCAGCGCATCCGCAAGATGCTCGAGTATTACTACGCGGACCTCCACAATTATGCCGTGGCCGGGACGCCCAACCGGCTCGAATACGACCAGGGCTTTTTCGTCAAGCAGGGCGACGGGGCGGCGGACATCAAGCCCATTGCCCACCTTTACAAGACGCAGGTCTACGAACTCGCTCGTGTTCTCGGCCTGCCTGAGGCGATCGTCAACCGGCCGCCGACGACCGACACCTATTCGCTGCCCCAGAGCCAGGACGAATTCTTCTTCTCCGTTCCCTACGAGGTCATGGACCTCTGCCTCTACGGGAAGAATAATGGATACAGTCCCGAGGCCGTCGGCCGTGCCGCGGGCCTTCCCCCGGGCCGGGTCCAGGCCATCTACCAGGATATCGACAGAAAAAGGGCGGCGACGCAATACCTGCACTTGCCTCCTGTGCTGGTCAAGGCAATCCCGGAAATTGCATGAACCATGATACCTGCCTGATCACCGGCGCGACATCCGGAATCGGCAAGGCCGCGGCTCTGGCCTTGTCGAAAAAGGGATGGCGGGTGATCCTCGTGGGGAGAAACAAAGAGAAAATAGCACGCGCGGGCGATGAGATCAAGCGGAAATCACGGAATAAGGATGTGAGCTTTTATGTGTGCGACCTATCCGTGCTTCGGGATGTCCGTGCCCTGGCGGTCAGGATAAGGGAGGATTTCGGCCGGATAGATGTTCTCGTCAACAATGCCGGGGCGAGGATTCTCCGCCACCGGTTGACCGAAGAGGGGATTGAGCTCACCCTCGCGACAAATCACCTGGGTCATTTCGTGCTCACTCTCTCTTTGATCGATGCGCTCGAAAGATCCGAGCGGCCAAGGATCATCAATGTTTCATCGAGCGCGCATTACACGGGCACCGGCGTTATAGAAAATATCCGATCCGCGGCCGACTATGACGGCAGAAAGCAATATGCAAACTCGAAACTAGCGAACATTCTATTCACTTTTGCCCTGGCGGATAGGTTGAAGGGAATGAGGATAGCCGTGAACGCTGTCGACCCTGGCGGTGTGGCCACCAATTTCGCCCGCAATAATGGATTGGTGCCATGGCTGAAGCATAGGCTTTATTATCTTAAGAAGCGACAACTCCTGACTCCCGCACGGGGTGCGGAAACGATCGTCTATCTCGCGTCGTCCGACGATGCGATTGGAATTACCGGGAAATATTTCCTGGGCAAGAAAGAAAAAAGGTCGTCCGATTTATCGATGGATAAGGCGATCCAGGAAAAGCTCTGGGCATCGAGCGTCGAACTGAGTGGGATAGACTTTGCGAAATAGCATGAGCAACATGAGCAACGAGTCGACGAACGTCATGAGCCGGGAAAACCGGGTCCTGTCCGTCGACCTCTTCCGCGGCGTGGTGATGTTCCTCTTGATCGGCAAGGTGACGGGCTTCTACGACCTTCTCGCCGCGCCGGCCCTCGATGGGACGATCCTCCATGCCTTGGGCCTCCAATTCCAGCACCACCCCTGGCACGGCCTGAGGTTGTGGGACCTCGGCGTGCCCTTTTTCATGTTCATCAGCGGTGTGACCATGGTCTTTTCGTACAAAAAGCGCTGGGAGAGGGGAGAGAGCTGGGGGACGACGCTTGGCCAGGCGTTGCGGCGGTCTTTCCTGCTATTCGCGCTCGGCTGGGCCCTTTATCTCGTCGGCTCCGAGCCGGGAGGCTTCAAGGGCGCGTTCCTGTTCGACATCCTGCCCCAGCTCGCTCTCGCGAGCCTCGTCGCTTTTCTTCTGATCAGGCGGCCGGTAGGGACGCAGATTGGCGTCGCGCTCGGCCTCGTCGTCCTGACGGAGCTTCTCTACCGCCTCTGGCCCGTCGCCGGCTTCGACCAGCCCTTCACGCCCGGACACAACTTCGGCTCCTGGGTCGATACGGTGCTTTTCGGCGTGACCTCGGAGGAGAGCTTGGTCACGTTCAACATGGTGCCGGCCGCGGCGTTCGCCATTCTGGGAGTCCTCGCGGCGGGTCTGCTCCAAAGCGGCCGATCGCAGAAAAAAAAGCTCATTGTTTTGGTCGGAGTGGGGCTTGCCGGAGTCGCCCTGGGCCTCGCTCTCGATCCGCTGACTCCGGTCATCAGGCACATATGCACGAGCTCTTTCGTCATCCTCAGCGGGGGCCTGGCCTTCTTGTCTCTTGCTTTGGGGTATTGGCTGATCGACATGATGGGATTCCGGAAACGGTCCGTGTTTTTCGTCATCGTCGGCATGAACCCGGTTTTCATCTATCTTTTCGCTCTCTCGGGCGGCGCGGATTGGCTCAACAGGATCGTCGCGCCGTTCACCATGGCCTTCTCCGGCTGGATGGGGGAGGGGCCGGCCCAGATCCTGACGAGCCTGGCCGGCTGGGGCCTCTTGTGGGCCCTGTGCTATTGGCTCTATAGACGGAAGATATTCATCAGGATATAGCGGAGTCGTTGATGAGGAAGAAGGATTGGCTGTTCGTGTTGCTGACAGCAGCGGCGCTGGCGTTGGCCTTGCCCCCGCTCGTCGATTTGCTGCGGAACACGAGAACGTCCGAGTATTACAGTCACATCGCTTTGATCCCGGTCGTCAGCGCTTACCTGATCTTCCGGCGCAGGAGGGAGATGTTCCAGGGCACGGCGTCCGTCCATCCCTGGGGGATCCTGGCCGCGGCCGCGGGCATCGGCCTGTATGTGGCCGGCAGGTTGCTGGGGGGTGCGCTTGATATCCGGGCTTCTCTGACGACTCTCGGGGCGCTTCTCTTCTGGTGCGGCGCCTATCTCGTGCTTTACGGGAAAGACGGCAGCCGGCGGGCCTTTTTCCCTCTCGCTTTTCTCATTTTTGCGGTGCCCATCCCGGCCCAAGTTATTGAGAAGATCATTGCGGTCCTTGTCGTCGGCTCGGCCTACATGACCCGCCTGCTGTTTGTGGCCTTCGGGGTGCCGTTCGTGCAGGAAGGGCCCGTATTCCATCTCCCCGGCTTCGCTATCGAGGTCGCCCAGGAATGCAGCGGGATCCGCTCGAGTCTGGCCCTCCTCATCACCACTGTCCTGGCCGGGCACATCTTCCTGAGGAAGTACGGGAATAAAGCCCTGCTGGCCCTGGCTGTACTCCCCGTAGCCGTGTTCAAGAACGCCATTCGCATCGTCACTCTCTACCTGCTGTCGTACTTTGTGGACATGAGGATTATCAGGGGTGGGTTCCTGCACAGGTCCGGGGGTTTCATTTTCTTCGGCATGGGGTTGTTTGTCCTTGGGTCGATCCTGTGGTTGCTCAAGGAGGGGGAGAGCCGAAAATTCGGGGCAAAAGGGGCCCTGGACGCTTTTAAAGACAAGAAAATAAATTAGATAGACATGGGGGGGTGATTTTTCCATGTCTTTGCCGTTTTTGATTGACAACAAGGGGCTCTTATGAGATATTTGGCTAGCCAAGTTATCTCAAATTTTGGAAATGGAGGCTTTTAATGAAAAGAGCCAAGGTTATCTCTCTCTCTCTGATTCTGCTTTTCTTCGTCCTGTCGACGGTCGCCAGCGCCTCGGAAATGTGGCCGGGCTGGTTTAAAAAGAACCGCACCCAAAGCACGGTCACCACTCACGGCACTACCAACGACGCTGGAAACGGTGTCGTTTCCGTCGCCGAGCCGGCAGCTATCCTGCTCCTCGGAGCGGGCCTCGTTTCCCTGGGGCTCTACGCCAAGCGGAAACGCGGCAAGAAGCAGTAAGCGCCGCAATTCGGAAAGTACCGCGTCGAAATTAGGGAGGCTCCTGTGAAGGGGCCTCTATGTTTTTAGGGGACAATTCCGCGGAGTCTGTTTGGAAAGCTCTGCTATAATAGGCAGAGCCATGATTCATGATGACCGCCGGTTCGGCATCCCTGGGACCGCGGCGGCCTTTCTAAGCTTAGCGCTCTCGTTTGTTTCCTGCCAAGTTCAACAACCCCAAGACCCGCCAGCCCTTCTTAAAGCTTCTTTCGTGCAAAGCCCGGCTTTGCCGACCGCCGGTCAGCCGGTGCAGTTCACCGACACTTCAACGGGGAGCCCGACCTCATGGCAGTGGGAGTTCGGGGACGCGGCCACGAGCACTACTCAGAACCCGGCTCACACTTATACGGCGGCCGGGTCCTATGGTGTGACGCTGACCATCAGGGCAGGCTCGAATTCGAATAGCGCGAGCCGGACGGTCACCGTAACACCCGAGGCGGCCGGCTACTACATCGATACGAACAACGCGAACGCCGGCGATTCAAACCCAGGCACGGAAGCCCTTCCCTGGAAGACTATTGCCAAGGCTAATCAGACGCTCATAGAAGGGGATACCGTCTACATCAAAGCCGGCGCTTATACCTCTTACATTGCTCCGACCCGCTCTGGGACGGCCTCGCACCGCATCACTTATCGAGCCTACGGCTCGGATATCGTCACTGTTCAGAACGCTTCTTACGGGATTTTGCTTGATGGGAGATCCTATATCACAGTACAGGGGATTAATTTCCTTAATTTAGATAAATTCCTTTGGCTTCAGAACGGGGCGAACTACAATATTATCGCTTATTGTAATTTCGACCAAGGACGAAATATCGGCTGGAGCGGGTCTAAAATCTATAGGAGTTCTTCCTTCAACTGGGTCCATCACTGCCGGTTTTCGAAGTATGGATATTATACCGACGATGACATCGGGTGTATCCTCGACATCGGCAACGAAGAATCGACGACAGATCTGACCGACCATAATCTTATCGAAGACAACGTGATGTTCCATGGCGGACATCATGTGCTGGGCGTTTATGGAATGTACAACGTGATCCGTGACAATTATTTTCATAACGAACCCTGGTCAATGGGAACGGCCGCTTCTGATCGGGGAGCCATTTTGTATGGCGATCGCAATCTCTCGGTCTCGGGATATCCTGAAAATTCAGGTCGGAATCTCTTCGACGGAAATCAGATCGGTTATTCCTCGGATCCCCCCGATAATATCGGCGCTTCCGGTATGGCGTTGCTTACGGCCTACAATATCGTCCGTTTTAACAAGTTTTATCACAATGATAGGGCGGGACTGAGCATGAGCCTCACAAGCAGCTATTATTCTGACATCGTATACAACAAAGTTTACAATAATTCGTTCTTCCATAACGGGATAAACACCCAAGATCCTATCGATCATATGAATTCGGGCATCGGTTTTGGGATCTATAGCGGCACGCGCATAATCAAGTACAATGCTTTTAAGAACAACGTGCTATATAAGCATCGGGTACCCTACGGGACCTATTATGTGAATTTGGCAGACCAAATATTTGCCGGTAACTGGGATGGGGATGCCCAGGGAAATCCCCAATTTGTTAGCGCAAGCGAGGTTCTTGGTGATCCAATGGATTCCGGCCTACCGGACCTCCATCTCCAGTCTAGCAGCCCCTGTAGGGATGCGGGGACATATCTGACGACAATCATTTCTTCCAGCGGCTCAGGGACAGGCTTCCAGGTGGCCGACGCCGGATACTTCATGGACGGCTGGGGGATTCCCGGAGTCAATGGTGATGAAATCCAAATCGTTGGAACTTCCCAAAAGGCGCGAATTACCCACGTCGATTATGGGACAAACACCATTACCGTGAATGCGGCCCTAACCTGGACGCAAAACCAAGGCATTGCGTTAGCCTATGTGGGCGCTGCTCCTGATGTTGGAGCCCATGAGTATGGCAGCCAGCCATCCCCTGTGAAAAAATAATCCTGTTCTTCTTTCTAACACTAGCTAGTTTTCATATCTTTGCGGCTCGTCCGGGTTGAGTTGGATCTCACTTTTATTGAATGTTATTGCCTTCCAGTACCAGGAGTAGGTATATTGTACTGCCATGGAAACGATTGACTTGATCCCCGTTACGCTCGACCCGGGCGAAATCGCCGCGCGGCTGCGGTTCGACCCGGCGCGGGCCGGGTTCGAGAGCCTGGGCGGGCTCATCGTGCTCGCCCAGGGGCTTATCCACCCGCGCGCCGTTTATGAAGTCGCTTATATCGGGACGAAAGGGGAGGGGACGGTCGAAGTGGCCGGCGTCACATTCGAGAGCCCGATTCTCCTCAAGAACCTCGAGCCGGCCAATAAGGTATTCCCATATATCATAACCGTGGGGCCGGAGCTCGAACGCACGGCCAGCGCTCAAGGGGACCTCCTCAAGCAGTATTATCTCGAGGAGATGGCCAACCTCGCCTTAGAAAGCGCGGCGGGCTGGCTCGGCGGACAGCTCGAAACGCGCTACGGCGTCACTGGCCTATCCAATATGAGCCCCGGCTCGCTCGAGGACTGGCCGATAACCGAGCAGACGAAGCTCTTCTCGATCTTCGGCGACACCGAGCGATCCATCGGGGTGCGGCTGACCGACAGTATGCTCATGTTGCCGCGAAAGTCGATCTCCGGGATCCTTTTTCCGTCGGAGGAGGGGTTCGTGGCCTGTCAGCTGTGTGAGCGGGAGCGCTGCCCCGGGCGCAAAGCTGCCTATTCTGGGGTCGGACCACAGTGAGTCATTTGTTTTCAGCAAGATAATGGATAAATCGCCTGCAAATACGGGCCTAAATCGAGCTTATTGGCCCCAAAAAGGCCATTTTTTAAGAGAGAAGGGAGGCCTCGTGAAAAAATTTCGTGTCACGCTCATCATGTTCTGCTCGATTGCCGCGGTTGCGGCTGCATTCAGCGTTGTCCTCGCCGCGGCTCAGCAGAAACCCGCACTCAAGGTCTTCATCTCGGTCGATATGGAGGGGATCTCCGGGATCGTCCACAGCGACCAGACGACATCCGGCGCGGCCGAGTATGCCGCCGGCCGGAAGTGGATGGCCCAGGACGTGAACGCCGCGGTCGAGGGCGCGCTCGAAGCCGGGGCCACCGAAGTCGTTGTCAATGATTCCCACGGCTCCATGCGGAATATCGACCCCGACGACCTTCATCCGCGCGCCATCCTCATCAGCGGCTCGCCCAAGCCTCTGTCGATGATGCAGGGGATCGACGGCTCGTTCGCGGCCTGCCTCCTCATCGGGTATCATGCCAAGGCGGGGACGGAGGACGCCATCCTCGACCACACGATTTCCGGATCGGTCGTCCGCGCCATCCGGGTCAATGGCGCCGAACTTCCCGAGCTCGGGCTCAACGCCGCGATCGCCGGCTATTACGGCGTGCCCGTGGTCCTCGTCAGCGGCGATACCGCCGTCTGCCGACAGACGGGGGAGGTGCTGGGCAAGGATGTCGTGGCCGTCGCGGTTAAGGAGGCCTACGGCCGGCTGGCGGCCAAGCTCGTGCCCATGGGCGAGGCCCGCCGGCTCATCAAGGCCGGCGTCAAAGACGCGCTCGGCAAGCTCGGCCGGGTCAAGCCGTTCAAGTTTGCGCCGCCATACAATTTCGAGCTCGAATACCACGTTTCGGCCCAGGCCGATATGGGAGCGATGCTGACCGAGGTCAAGAGGGTTGATGCCCGGACCGTCGCCTTCACCGCGGTCGACTATCTCGAGGGCTTCCGCACCCTGCGGGCATTGATCGCCATCGCTCCGCCGCGTTAAAGCCAGACCAAGAGGGGGTCAAACCTACGGCCGGGAGCGGATTCCGAGAAGCGACCAACAGAAGGGCGGCGGAGTGACTCAGAGCCGCACTTCTGGGAAATATCTGATTTAAGAATGCCATCTCGCTTATTTCAGCAAGTTATGAGGGCTTTTCTCGCGCATGAGCTTCTCGATGTCGGCGATCTCCTTGGGGACGCGGCCCGACAGGATCTCGTTCCCGGTCGCCGTGATCAGGACGTCGTCCTCGATGCGGACACCCATGCCCGCGTATTTCTTGTAGGCCGGCCCGACCTTGGCGGCGAAGGACGTGAGTTCGGCGTCGGGGACCTTGCCCTTGAGAGCGTCGAGGAAGGCGTCGAAACGAACCTCGGGAAAATATAGCCCCGGCTCCATGGTCATGAGCATGCCCGGGGCCATGGCCACTTTGTCCAGGCGCGGGCTGTGCCAGCTCCAGGCGTCATGGACGTCGAGTCCGATCGCGTGGCCGAAGCCGTGCTGGATGTAGAGGCGCCTCTGCCAGGGGCTCTTGAGGTCGGTCACGAGCCCGAGTTTCTCGAGCCCGGCCATGAGGATGGTCTCGACCTCGTCCTGGACGGCCTTGAAGGTGACGCCGGGGACGAGCCTACGGCAGCCCTCCTTCTGGGCCTCGAGGACGAGCCCGTAGATCGCCCGCTGCTCCTTCGAGAAACGGCCGCTTGCCGGGATCGTCCGGCTGATGTCCGACGTGTAGCCGCGGATGTAGGCCCCGACGTCGAAGACGACGAGGTCGCCCGCCGCGAGTGCCCGCGCCGTCGCCCCGAAATGGACGTTGGTCGAGTTCGGCCCGGAGGCCGCTTGGAGGAAGGAGTCCTTGGTTTCCCGCTTGTTGAAGGCGTATCTGAGGATCGCGGCCAGGTCGACCTCGCGGAGCCCCGGTTCGGCGGCCCGGTAGGCCTCGTTCAAGGCCTCCGCCGTGAGGTCGATGGCTTCGCGCAAGGCCTGGATTTCGTCGGCGTCCTTGACCAGGCGCATCTCGAGGAGGGTCGGGTCGATGTTGAGAATGGCCTCGGACTGGGCGAGGGGATTAGAGGCGCCGAAAGTGCGGGACAGAAAATCTAGGTCGGAGAAGGGAAGGAAGACGCGTTTCGCGCGGCCCGACATGGACATACCGCGGAGGGCGGGGGAGAGTTGGGCAATGGGTTTTTCAGTGAGCCTATTTTCGGTCGGATCCTGGGCTTGTCCAGGAACGGGCATCGTGCCTGCCTGACTTCGGCCTGCGCGTGCGGTTCCGGCGCCCGCAGCCGTTGCTGCCGCCATATCCATCGCTTCCGGCCCTCTCGTTCCTCCCATCGCTCCCGGACCCCCGGGCCCTCCAGCCCGTTGCCGGAATAGTGTTTCGCGCGGGTTGCCGCCTGGGTCGAGGACGAGGACCGCATCAGGCTCTTGGAGGCCGGTCAGGTAGATGAAATTGAGGTTGTCCCGCATTCCGTCTCGGACCTTGAATTGGGACGGGATGATGATGACGGCGTCCTTGTGGGCTTCCATCAATTTCGCCCGGCGCGCGGCGACTGCGGGCGCGTTGGCGGCCTCGAGCGTGGCCCCGGCACGGCCCGGTTGGTCTTGGCCGGGTTGCTGGGCGGACAAGAGGGCTGAGGCGAGGGCTATGGCGAAAAATACACCCCCTGCGAACTGGGATTTCCGAGATCTGGATGTCTTCATGTCCATTCTTTTCTCCACTTGTGCTTGCTCTTCACCTAACTCAAAAAAGGGGACACGCACCGCTTCAAGAGAAGCGGAGCATGTCCCCCTTCCGATCACTCGATCCTCTCGATGACGCGGCCGGTGGCCTTGTCCTTGAGGATGACCTTGGTGCGGCCGTCGGGCTGCTTTTCTGTTTTGATCACGATGAGGGACGCGTCTGCGCCGATCGCCCCGTCTGGGAATTCCCGGGACACGATACGAATTCCAGAGATTTCGTTCATGTCCCGGAATTCCCTCCCAGCCTTCTCCTCATGCTCGCGCCATATCTCGAGTTCGACGGGCTCCCAGCGGCCCGACTTCATCGATTTGTAGCAGGCGTCGATGATGGCGTTGACGACGTAGCCGTCGTAGAACGTTTCCATGGGCGCCCTTCCCGCCTCGCGCGCGTCGAGCATGTCCTGGAACATGTGGACGTAGCCGAGCTCGTGGGCCTCGTCCCCGACGGGGAAGAGCCAGCCGGTCTGTCCTTCGGCTTTTTCGGCGACATAGCCGCCTTCGCCCGCGGCCGTGAACATCTCGAAGCCGGTGCGCAAAAAATGATCGAGTCGGATCGTCCCCTCCGTCCCGGCCACCTCGTCCCGCAAATCCATCCCGCCGCGGAAGGTCCAGCTGACCTCGAACTGGCTGACCGCCCCGCCCTCGTACTCGACGAGCCCGATGGCGTGGTCCTCGGCGCTAATCGGATGGACCTGGGTCGCGCCCCAGCAGAAAGCCCGGAGCGGCCGCTTGTCCTTGCCGATGAAGTTCCGCCCGATCTCGATGCAGTGGCAGCCCATGTCGACGACCGCGCCGCCGCCCGACTGCTCGGGGTCCCAGAACCAGGCGCTGTGGGGCCCGGGATGGGTCTCGCGCGACCTGGTCCACAGGATGCGGCCCATGGCGCCCTTCCGCACCGACTCGAGCGATTTGAGGGTTTTGGGCGTGTAGACGAGATCCTCGAGGTAGCCGGCGAAGACCCCGGCTTTCTCCACGGCCTCGAGCATCTCCCGGGCCTCTGCGGCCGTCCGGCCCAGGGGTTTGGTGCACAGGACCGCCTTTTTGGCCTCTACGGCGAGAAAAACGGCCTCCCTGTGGATATTATTGGGGAGTCCGACGACCACGATCTCGGATTCGGGATCGCATACGGCTTCCCGCAGGTCCGCGGACCAGCGCGGGATGCCCCGCTCAGCAGCGAACGCCTTGGCTCGCTCCGCCGACCGCGAGTAGACGTTGACCACCCGGTCGCGGCTCCTCAGTCCGTGGAGCGTCTGGGTGTAGAACGTCCCGATGAGCCCCGTCCCCAGCATCGTTATCTTGGCCATCTCAGCTCCTCATAAGCCGGATCAAGAAGGGGGACACGCACCGCTTCAAGCGAAGCGGAGCATGTCCCCTCTTTTATATCTCCGCCGGCGATAATTCTCAAGGATATTGCTGGACGACCCGGGCGACGACGACGCTGATGGAAACCGTTTCGATATCGTGGCGCGCCGTCTCCACGAAACCGCTCTCCCGAAGGAAGGCCCTCAACCCGCCCCGGCTTAGGAAATCACGACCGTTCCGGTAATGCTCGCCGCCGGCCAGGCGTTCGACGGCCCGCACGGCCAAGGCCCCGACCTTCGATTTAAAGCTCCAGAGGTTCTCGAAATCGACGGCAACGAGACGGCCGCCCGGGGCCAGGACCCTCCGCGCCTCGGCCATCATCGCCCGCCGCAAGTCCGGGCTCTTGTCGTGGAGCCCGAAGGAGACGGAAACGGCCCGGAACGCCCCGTCCTTGAAGGGGAGCCGCCCGGCGTCGCCGCAAACGAAAGGTACTCCCGAGGCCCTCGCCATCGCGTATCTGACCATGCCCAAGCTCTTGTCGAGGCCGCAGACGACGAGATCGGGGACACGTACCACAGGTACATGTCCCCTTAGCTGGCTCCCGGTCCCGCAGCAGACGTCGAGCCACGGATAAAACCCCTCCGCTCCGACTGCCGCGGCGATCCGCCTCCTCAGCCGCCTGAACATGCCTGCGAACGCCAGATCATACAGATATCCGGGGAGGTAGCATGATCCCTTCGGCCGTCGGGGTTTCATCGCATGTATTTTATACCAAGACCCAGGACACGTACTAAAGGTACATGTCCCGCTTTTAATTATCTCGTTCAGATACATGAGTGACGCCTTGACGGATTGCCCCGAAAGACTTATTAATAAACTATGACCAAAAAGGACTTCACGCGGCGGATCCTGAACGGGAAAACGGATGTCCTACAGGTCTTTCTGGACGCCCTTCGTGCCGCAAAGATCCCCTTTTGCGTGATCGGGGGGCTGGCCGTCAACGCTTACACCGACCCTGTCGTCAGCCTCGACCTGGATATCGTCGTCGTCTCGGACCGGATCAAGGACCTCTCCGGGTCTCTGCCGCCGGGTTTCAAGCTCAAATCGTTCCCGAACAGCTTGAACATCTCCGCCCCGGGAGCGGACCTCAGGATCCAGGTCCAAACGGACCCTCGCTATCAGGAATTCCTATCCCGCGCGAAACGGAAGTCTGTCCTCGGCTACCCGATGCCGGTGGCCGCCGTGGAAGACGTTCTTCAAGGGAAAATATGGGCCGCCCTGGACGACACGCGCCGGCCCAGCAAACGCCAGAAGGACCTGGCTGATATCCTCAGGCTCGTCGAATCCCGGCCGGCACTCGCCGCGTTCGTTCCCAAGACCCTCAGAAAGAAGCTGACACTTTAAAACACAAGAACGGGAAACTCAAGAACGGGGACACGTCCCGCTTCTCTTGAAGCGGGGCATATCCCCTCAATCTAAGCCCTCAAGAGGGGGTCAGACCTGCTTTTTACGCTTTCCGGGCCAAGAAGGGCGTAAAAAGCACGTCAGACCCCTTAGGAGCGCCTCTTGACAATCCCCCTTTCTTATGAATAATTTATGCTCAGATAACGGCAGAAGCTCGCAGTTAAACGGCGATGAGCACGCGACAAGTTCTCCAATCCTGGAAGGACATCTCCGCCTACCTCGGCCGCGACGTCCGGACCTGCCGCCGCTGGGAGGAAAAGCTCGGCCTTCCCGTCCACCGCCTCAACGGCTCGGCCAAGGCCCGCGTCATGGCCTACAAGGACGAGATCGACCGCTGGCTCGACATGAAGCTCCACGAGCGCGAGGTCGTCAAGCCGAACCTCCCGGCATTCCTGAAGCGCTGGCCCGTCGTGGCCGTCTTCACGGGCATTCTCGTCGTCGGAGTCCTCGGCTGGCGCTCCATCAGCAACGGCCGGCCGCGCTTCGTCTCCGGCGGCCACCCCGTCCTGGCCGTCCTGCCTTTCGTCAACAGCACGGGCGACGCGGGCCTGGATTATCTCCGCGAATCCGTGCCCGACCACCTCATCCTCAACCTGCAGAGGAGCGCCGACCAGATCACCGTGTTCAGCTTCGAGGTCGTCGCCGATGCCGTCCGAGCCCTCGGGATCGAGCCGGGAAAACCCCTCACGCCCAATGACCTGGCCGCCATCGCGTCCAGGACCGGCGCGGGCTGGCTCCTCGCCGGTTATGTCTCCAAGGCGGGGTCGAAGATCCGCGTCGATTACGAGCTCCGGGAAGCCAAGGCCGCCGAGGCCCTCAAGACGGGCCACGTGCCGGGGACGGAGATGGAGATGCCGGTCGTGGAGAACCGCGTCTGCGACGACGTCCGCAGGGTCTTCGGCGTCACGACCTCCTCCTCCCGCGCCGCCCTCCTGGCTTGCTCGGTCCAGGCGACGCGGTTCTACGAGACGGCCCGGGCCATCGAGCGCAAGTATGTCCTGAGCCAGTCGCCGGCCGAACTCGAACAGATGATCGGCCTTTTCGAGGAAGCCCGGAAGGCCGACCCGGGCTGCGCGCTGGCCGTTCTCGGCCTGGGCGACGCCTACCAATACCGCTTCGTCTACGAAGGCACGAATCCGGACAGCCTGGCCCGGATGAACGAATGCTACCGGACGGCCTACGAGATGGCCCCGGAGAGAGCCGAGACCAACGTCGGCATGGCCTGGGTCCGGTATTTCCGACGCGAAAACGACCAGGCCTATGCCCACCTGATGAAAGCCATGGAGCTCGATCCCGCAAGCCTTCAAGTCCTGACCGACGTCGGGTCGTTCCTGGCCTCTATCGGTATCCTGGAGCGGAGCACGGTGTATTTCAGCCGGGTCATCCGGGCCGGCGGGGGGTCGGCCGACGTCCATCTTCTCAGGGCTTGGTCCTACGAACAGATGGGCTACTACGAGTCGGCCCTGACCGATTTCGACAGGATGATCGAGCTCGAGCAGGGGGACTTCCGGACGAGATGCCACCGGGCCCGGGTGCTGGTTTTAATGAAGAGGTACGAAGCGGCCGCCGCCGAGCTCACCGTCGCCGAGACCCTTGCCCCGGCGGACCCGTATGTCGGATTCGTCCGGGCCCTTGTCTCGGCGGCGCGGGGCGATGAGAAAGCGGCCTTGGCCGCCATCGCGCCGGCCATCGATCCGGGATGGCCTTCCCGCCACACCTATTACCTGTCGCGCGTCTACGCCGCCTTGGGCATGAAAGAGCAGGCCCTCGGCAACATGCAGATCGCCATCGACAAGTGCTTCGACGACACCCACGACTACGTCTACTTCTTTCCCTTCCTCAACAACACGCGGGATTATTTTTACGACAAGCTGCGCGGCGAGCCGCGCTTCGCCGAGATCCTCCGGCGCGAGGAGCGCAAGCACGTCGAGCGCCTCGAAAAGTATAGCGGGCTCTGAATTGACGGTCCGGTCGTTTCCGGCCTATAATCAGAACAGATGAAGCTCAACCTCGACCCCAAAAAGGCCCTGATCATCAGTCTGAACGCCATCGTCCTTTTATTTGCCCTCTGGCTCGTTTCGCCGTTTTTCCGTCTCGACGCCTCGGATGAGGCGGCCGGGAGGATCAACGGTTACCGCCTGGCCCTGGGCCTGACCGTCATGATCCTCTTCGTCGGGAAATCGCTCTGGGACGTCCTGGCGCCTCAGGGCCTGGCCAAGAAGGTCTCCAACGTCAAGGCCATCGCCCTGGTCGGCCTGACCATCGTCGTCATGGGCTTCATCGTCTTCACCGTGGCCCGGGCCGCCGCCTATTACCTCGGCTCGGCGATCGCCGTCGACGCCCAGCAGTTCCTGCCCTAAATCAAGATCAAAGAAAGGGGACACGCACCGGAGGTAAGGCAGGGAGCGTACCTCCAGTACATGTCCCCGGTCGCATTAGCCGGCCATCGCCCGTCGAAGAAAGGGGAAAGGTACGGCGGGGAGCAGCCTCTCTAGGATTTCCCGGCAGCCTGCTTCAACAGAGCCGCCGCATAACCAAAACCGTAAAAATAGCTTCGCCAGTTACTTTCTGTCGAACCGAATTGGTTGTCCCCGATGAAATAATCCAGTAGAACTTCCCTCAGCCGGGTCAGCTCGGTGAGACGGTGTCGGTGACGGGGGTCCGCGATCGTCAGGCCGAGAAGCTCGAGGGCCCGGTCAAGGGCCAGGCGGCTATATTCGACGTTGTTTTTGCCGCGCCACGCGAGGGCCCGTTCGACTTCGCTCCCGACGTTGGCCAACTGCACCATGAGAGGGAAGCTCTGCCAGCGTCCCGCGGCAAGATCGCGATGCTGAACGTTCATGACGTTATGAGCTTTTGGATGAGTTGGACTATCTTTTCCCGGATCTCCGGATTATCGACGCCCCGTGAGCGATTGCCTTGAGAGGGACGGATGTTGATCATGGAATCGAATTCGATCCGGTCCGGCATGCCCAGGTCCGGATAAATATTGATCCCCCACAAGTTCGTTTGCCGGGAGCCGTTTTGGAGGAGAAGCGCTTCCTCGTCCGCGTGAAGCTCGCCGTCGACGGCCATGACTTCCCGCTCGACATCGACGACGGCTTTGACCATGTTGCCGAAGCCGTCAATCGCTATGCGCTTCAGGTCATCCAACGTGATCGTCCCGTCGATCGTTTTCATAATCTATTTATAGCACACGCCGGCGGGATGGGAAAGGGACGCGAATTTCGGAAATTGGTATTGTGTCCCCAAATTAGCGGTGTTCGCCCCGGACCACGTAGTCGCTGTAGGTCTCGACGGCCTCGATGCGGATGTTCTTGACGATGATGACGATGTGGATGCGTATGACGGCCTTCTTCATGACCATGTGCCCCTCGGGGAGGACCAGGAAGTCGACCTTCATCTCTATGCGCTTGAGGGGGCCGGGCCTCTTGGCGATGGTCAGCTCGGCGCGGAGGACGTCGAACGTATCGGGGTGGATATAGTAGCGGCCCTCGAGCTTCTCCTCGGAGCGGACGCGGGAGCGGGATTGGAGAAGGATGGCGGGCGTGCCGTCGAGGTCGGCCGTGCCCTTGACGGTGAAGTCGTAGCCGGGACGCTTCCCGGGGCCGAAGGGGAGGGCCTCGTCGCGGATCATGTCCAGGCTGCGGCGGCCGCGGCTCCGCTGTTCGTTCTTGCGCTTGTCCGCCGACTGACGTTTCTGTTTCTCGGCCCGGGCCCGGGCTTTCTCCCGGAGTTTTTTCGTGACGTCGCGGGTCTTGCCGTCCTCGGTTTCGGCAGCGCTCAGGATCTCCTCGGACCAGAGGCCGCCGTCCACGGTGACGGTTTTTTCGGTGGTCGTCGTCTTCTTCGGCTTCCAGGCGGAGTTCATGTAGGAGGTCGTGGAATGGGCTTTGGCCTGCCAGGAGTCGAGCTTGGGATGGGAGGCCAGGCGCTCGCCGATTTTAGCCACGAGCTCGGCGGCGTCGGTGATCTGGGCGGAAAGCTTCGCGGCGGAGAAAGTCTTCAAAGGGGAAGAGAGATAGAAGAGGGAGATAACCGTAGCGAAAACGGCGACGCGGCTGGCGCGGCTTTCTTGGACAAGAATAGCCCGCATCGTCCGCTTCCATCGTTTGGGCATGTCGTCCACCTCGGACATCCAAGCCTATCAGCCGGAGCCGTTCTTGTCAAAACGGGGACACAATACCAATTTCCGAATTTCCGCTGTTTTTTGCACAGTCCTCTGTTGTTTGGTTATAGAGAAGCCGCATGACCCGGCGATATTTAAATCGGAAATTGGTATTGTGTCCCTGATTAGCGCGGAGTCGGCCGGGACCGTCGGTCAGGGACCGCTTCTTCTCCGGGGAATGGGGCGCAGTTTTTTAGCCGTGCCGCCGAGCCGGGCCAGCTTTTTAGCGCTTTCTCGCGCCAGGTCGGAGACGATCTCTTCGAACTTTTGGAGGAATTTCCCCTCAAGGGCCGTATCGAAATCTGTAAGCCATACTCTGATGTAATCTTTTTTGTATCCAGGGTTCTTCAACAGGATGAATTTGATGTCTTCGATGTCCCGCGCTCTCCCGGCAAAGACCTTGTGAATGACGACATCTTCAAGCGCGGCAAAACGGATGGGGACATCGTCGAATTTGACTTCCGGCGCTCGTTCGATAGCCTGCCGTTCGTAGGGAGTGAAGGAAAAGATGAAATCAACTCGGATCCCGGTCTTCGGCTCCGCTACAGGGAGCACCATCGTGTCCCTGACGAACGCATCAAGCTCGTCGGTTTCTACGGTCAAGCCCAGGGCCTTTACGGCATCCGTGATGACCGGGAGCTTTTCAACGCCTACACCGAGGGTGATATCGATGTCCTTGGTCAGACGAAGCTCTCCATAGAGAAGAACCGCCTGGCCGCCGATGATCATGTAGGGGATTTTTCTGGACGCGAGTTCGGTCGCGATCCTTTTAATCAGGTCTTTGTACATAGTTCACCGCCCGGGCGATCCGGATCTTGACCTCGATCCCTTCAAGCGGATCTTTGGGGGGGAGCACTCCAAGCATTCGGGCCTCATCGTAGAGTGCGTCGACAATCCGGAAATTCCGCTCAACGTCGACCTTCTCAGTCTTGATGCGTTCGTCTTCGAAGGCCCTGAGCTTTTCGGGGTTTTTGACCATTTCGTTACCGCCTCATAATCTTATTATACCATAGTCACAGCCCGTCTATCTTTATTATTTTGTGTATGTTTGATAGTTTTCGTCATCTTGTTAGGACCGGGTTCGCCATTATCTTTGCCAATTGATGTGGCTTTCCCATTGCCCAAGAAAAGGGAGCTGCTCCGAAATTCCTGATAATTCGGAAATTGGTATTGTGTCCCCGATTTAGAGCCGGGGGAAGCCTACAGATACCTCCCCATGATGTAATCCTGAAGCTGTTCAATCGTCACTTTATGCTCGCCGATGAGGGATTTTACAACATCGCCGATGGAGATGAGGCCCACCAGTTTCCCGCCGCTGATGACCGGCAGGTGCCGGATGTGTTTCTCGGTCATGAGGGCCATGCATTCCTCAGCCGTCGTCTCCGGCTTGACACAATAGACGGGCGAGGCCATGACCTCCCGGACCGGCGTGTTGAGTGAGGAGATATCTTTCAGAACGACCTTCCGGGCGTAATCCCTTTCCGAGAACATGCCCACGGCGTTGCCCGCCTCCATGACCAGGAGGGCCCCGACGTTTTTCTCCGCCATGGTCCTGAGAGCCTCGAAAACCGTGGCGTCCGAGGACGTGGTCCAGAGGTCATTTCCTTTCCCTTCCAGGATCTCTTTAACGTTTGCCATCTTTTTCCCCTCCTTTTGAAGGTCTCTTGGTGCCATATCGTAGAATTCGTCGAGCGTGACAATGGCCTGGCGGCACTTGGCGCAGGCGTCCTTGATCTGGTCTTCCCGGCGGAGCCGCGACCGGGGTTCCGACGGCTCGACATCGGTCAGGGTCCTCTGGGTGGCCAGGAGAAGGGTGGGATGGCCGTAGGCCTTAGCCCCCAGCCGCTCCTTGATCCAGAGGAGATGGTCCCGGCAGCCGATGACGGCGCCGCAGCACTCGCAGACGACGAGCTCTTTTTCGACCCGTTCGAACGCCTCGGGGGCGGCGACGTCCGCCAGCGACAGCGAGTAGGCGTTGGTGTTGACGATGCCCTTGCCCGTGATGCACTTCTCCTGGCATTGGCCGCACTGGATGCAGGAGCCGTAGTCGACGCGCAGCCGCCTCACCTTGGCCGCGAGGTCGTCGGCGGCCTGGATCGCGAGCGAAGGGCACACCTGGGCGCAGGTCCCGCAGCCGACGCAGTTGTCCTTGTCGTACTTGGGGAAGCCCCGATAGGACGGGAAGGAGGCGGCGGGACCGGCCGGATACTTGGTCGTGTACGGCGCCGAAAAAAAAGAGGTCAGGGCTTCCTTGATCTCGCGGAGCTTAGGGAGCAGCATGACCACCCTCCTCTCTGAGCTCGTGGTCGGCCTCGTAGAGGTCGACGACGCTTTCCGGGCAGAGGGGGATCCGGCTGCGGTGGGAGGCCCGGGCGATGGCGTGCGCGGCGATGGGCGACGTGAGGAAGATGAAGGCGATGCCCAGAAGGGCCTTGAAGCCGAAACTGCTGAATCCCTTAAGGATGAAGACGCCGAAGAGCAGGCCCGCCGACCCGAAGGTCACGCACTTGGTGGCGGCCTGGAGACGGTTGTAAACGTCCGGAAGGCGCAGCAGGCCGAGGACGCCCAGGAAGTCGAAGAGGATCCCGACCCAGATGAAGGCCATGCCGATCGTATGTCTAATCATCGAGGCGCCTCCCCTCGAGGACCTTGGCGAAGGCCAAGGAGGCGACGAAGCTCAGAAGCGCCCAAATGAGGGCGATGTCCATGAAAAATCCCTGGTCGTAAAAGAGGCCCAGCAGGGCCAGGACGCCGATGATGAGTACGCCCAGGATGTCCACGGCGATGATCCGGTCGGCCGGGCTCGGCCCGCGGATGACCCTGTAGAGGACGAAGAGGGCGCTGAAGAGGCTGACGTTGATGAGCTTGATCAAGAGCGGCGCCTCGAAGACGAAAAAGTTGAGGAAGGCCAGAACCCCGAGGATGAGCGCTCCGGCGAGCCAGCGCAGGACTCTCATTCGAAGACCTCCTTCAGGATCCGCTCGAACTTGGCGCCGATCCTCCGCGTGTTTTCCTCGATATCGGTCCTGTCGACGGTGATGCAGTGGATGTAGAGCTCCCCGGCTTCGGGGTTGACGTCGACCGTCAACGTGCCGGGCGTGAGGGTGATCGAATTGGCCAGGATGGTCAGGGCCGTGTCTTTGGTGAGTCCCGTCCGGATCTTGACGATGCCGGGTTTGATCGGACGCAGGGGGTGGAGGACGATCATGGCGACTTGGAGGTTGGCCTTGATCATCTCCCAGAGGAACCGGAAAAAATAGAGGACCGCGAAGCCGGCCCGCCTCAGGACGCCGCGGCGGGGAAAGCCGGACACGAACCGGCCGGCGACGAGGGCCACGACGAGGGCGGCGGCGGCCCCCGCGACGATCTCCTGGGCCCCGCCCCCGGCCGTCAGGGCCAGCCAGGCGAGGAAGGCCAGGGCGAAAACGAGGATGCGGCCTTGCGTTTGTGTTTTCATGGCGTCACTTCCCCAAAACCGACGTCGCGTAGGCCGTCTTGTCCATGATGACCTTGACGACGGGGTCGAGCGTCACTTCCCGGATGCCCGGCACGACGAGCAGGCTCGTGACCAGACAAAGAGCGGCGAGGATGATCATGGCCGTCTTCATCGCCCCGTCGACGTGTCCGACGAGCTTCTCGACGGGCCGGCCTCCCCGCAGCCCGTACCTCTGGACCTTCATGAATGCGGCCATCGTGAACAGGCTGCCGACGACGGCCACGAGGGCCAAGAGCGGCTGACCGGCCTGGACGGCGGCGATGATGATGACCAGCTTGCTGAAGAAGCCGTTGAAAGGGGGGATCCCGGAGATCGAGAGGGAGGCGATCATGGACGTTTGGGACGTGACCGGAAGAAGCTTGGACACGTTCCCCATCTCTCTGAGATCCCGGGTGCCCAGCGCCGTTTCCAGGGCCCCGGCGTTATAGAAGAGCAGGGACTTGAAGACGGCGTGATTGATCATATGATAGACGGCCCCGGCCATTCCCAGGGTCGAGTCGAGCCCCATCGCCAGCAGGATATATCCGATTTGGCCGATGCTGCTGTAGGCGAGCAACCGCTTGAAGTCCCATTGCCCGACGGCCAGGATGTTGCCGAGGATGATCGAGACGGCCCCCAGGACGAGAAAGACCTGGAGGAAAAGCGGAGGCGCTCCCATGACGTTGTAGAAGAGCCGAATGAGAACGTAGACGCCCAGGGTCTTGATCAGGACGCCGCTGAGCATGGCGGAGATGGGAGCCGGCGCCGACGAATGCGCGTCCGGGAGCCAAGCATGAAAGGGCATGGCGGCGCTCTTGAGGCCGAAGCCCGCCAGGAACAGGCCCCCGACCCAGAGGACGAGAAGCGGGCTCTGCCGGCCGAGGCTTTGGGCGATCGTGGCTAGGCCCAAGGACGACGTCGCGCCGTAGACGACGGCGATCGCGAGGAGGATGAGCGAGGCCGAGATGGAGGCCATGACGGCGTATTTAAAGGAAGCCTCGAACTCGTGGGCCCGTCCGCCGTAAGCAACCAAGGCCAGGGCGGCCAGAAGGGCGATTTCCATGAAGACGAAGAGGTTGAACAGATCGCCCGTCACCAGGACGCCGTTCATGCCCGCGACCAGGAGCATGAACAGGGAGTAGTACCTCCAGTCCGCGCCGAGGTGCCTGATGTATTTGAACGAATACACGAGCGAGGTCAGGGCGATGAGGCTGACCATCATCAGCATGAAAGAGCTGAGAGCGTCAAGGACGAGGTTGATGCCGATGGGGACCTTCCAGGCGCTCATCCTGTAGACCAGGGTCTCGCCGCTCAAGCCGAAGAAGGCGTATCCCGACAGGACAAGAAGGGACGCCGCGGCCGCCAGGGAGATCAGAGCGGCCCAGATGTCCCTGCGCCTGGAAACGAGCGGGATCAGAAAGGCCGCGAACAGGGGGATGATGACGAAATACGGCGTAATCATCCGGCGAGCCTCCTGATCTTGGTGATGTCATAGGTCCGGTATTTCTGGAAGAGCCGGATGGCCAGGGCCGCGAGCAGCGCGGTCACGCCGAGTTCGATGACGATCGACGTCAGGACCAAGGCCTGCGGCAGAGGATCGACCATGGCCGCCGCCTCCTTGCCCTTTTCGAGGATGGGATAGACGGCGCCGCGGCGGTATCCGAACAGAACCAGCATCAAGTTGCAGGCGTAGCCCATGATCCCCGAGGAGAGGATGATCTTGACGAGGTCGCGCTTGGTCATGATGCCGTACAGGCCGACCAGGAACAAAGCGAAACAGAGGACATAGAGTGTCATTCGTCGGCTCCTTGATTCAGGTCAAATTCGGCCAGGGCCAGGACGACGAGAAAGAGAGACAGCCCGACTTTGACGCCGATGACGATGTTGAGCGGCAGGATGATCCCCGAGCTCAGCAGGGCGAAGAGCTTGCCCTTGGACAGGACATTGGCCAGAAAAGCGCCCCCCCAGGCCATGCCGATCAAACCGACGCCGAGGAAGAGGAGCGGGCTCGCGTGTTCGAGGTCCCGGATAAATCCCAGGCGCAGCCATTTCAGGGTGAAATCGCGGCCGTAGGCCAAAAGGATGCTCAGCAGCCCGAGCGCCAGGACGACCCCGCCGCCGAATCCGCCTCCCGGGCTGAGATGGCCGTGGAGGATGATGTAAATCCCGTAGAGAAAGATCATTCCGACGATGATCCGGACGACCGTTTTGACGATGATCGTCATGCCCGGCTTCCCGTCCATTAGCTGTCACCCCCTTTTTTATTCCGGGCCCGGACGCGCAAGACCGTCAGGGTTCCCAGGATCGCCGTCAGCAGGACCGTGACTTCGCCCAGGGTGTCGTAGGCCCGGTAGTCGAGGATGACGGCGGCGACGATGTTGGCCGCGCCCGTATCGGCCGCGGCGTGATCGAGGTAGTACCGGGAGACGTCCAGGAGGGGTTCGCCGAAGGGGGGGAGAAGCCGGAAGACCTTGAGGCTCAGGAGAAAAACGGCCGCCAGCCCGATCAGCGTGAATCCGAGGATCCAGCGGCTCGATTCAGCCGGTTCCAGGGAGTGGTAATCCTTCCGGATGAAGGCCCGGACGAGGATGATCAAGGCGAAGATCTCGAAGAGGAACTGGACGATGGCCAGGTCCGGGGCCTGGAGGAAAAGGAAGGCCATGGAGACGGCCAAGCCCACGACCCCGACGGCGACGATGGACGAGAGGATGTCCTTGATCTCCAGGGCCACGAGCGAGCCCAGGATCATGAAGCCCAAGAGGAAAATCAGCCAGGTGTCGACGGGCATGCGATGCTCCTTTTCATGATTTTTCTATCCAGCCAGGATCATGAACAGTACGACGCCGAACAGTATGAACAGGATATAGACCTGGAGAAGCCCCGAATGGGCTTTCTGCAGGAGATGGGAGAGGCCGAACGTGGCTTTGGAACCCAGGTCGTAGATGTCGAAGGCCTTCCCTTCGGCCCGCCGGTAGATCCCCTTGAAAGGCCTCATCTCCGTGATTTCCTTGTAGAATGCGGTGCCGGAGACCCGGAAAGCCTCGGACGGCGAGTTGCCGCCCAAGTAGACCTCGTCGTGACGCGTCTTTCGGGTCAGGAGAAAGACGACGAGCCCCAAAAGAAAGGCCAGGGCGAACAGAAGGAGAACGAGACGGGGGCTATAGAGGCCGAGGAACCCGGCCGGGGCCAGCCCGGCTTCTTCGGCCGCCGGAAGGACGAACATGCGGAGAGGGATCTCTCTCGCGAAGAGACCGAAGCCGACGCAGAGGAGAGCCAGGGTCCCCGTCGCCAGCCATTGGTTGGCCGGGGCTTCTTTGACGCCCGCCAGGCGCTCCGGCCGCTGGCCCAGGAACACGGCGTGGAGGAATTTCATGAAGCTGGCCAGCGTCAACGCGCTGCCGAAGACGGCCAGGACGAGGCAGACGAGAAGCCACAGGGCGTAACCCGGAGCGAGGCCCGAGGCCTTTTCGAGGAGCCCCTGGTAGATCATCCACTTGGAGAAGAACCCGTTGAACGGCGGTATCCCCGAGATCGAGAGGGCTCCGATGAGGGCCATGACGAACGTCACCGGCATGGCTCTGGCCAGCCCGCCCAGGTCGTCGAGGTCGTTCGTTCCGGCGCGCTTCTCCACGGAGCCGAGAGCGAGAAAGAGGTTGGACTTGTAGAGCGTGTTATTGAGCAGATGAAAGAGCCCTCCGGCAAAGGCCAGGGCCGAGCCGCTGGCGACACCCATGATCATGTAGCCGACCTGGCTGACGGCGTGATACCCGAGGAGGCGGCGGCCGTTGTGCTGGACCATGGCCATCATCACGGCGATGATGACGGTCAGGGCGCCGAGGCTGACGACGGTCATGCGAAGGAATAACCCGACTTCGAATGAGCCGGACATCATCCGGGTTATCAGATAAATACCCAGGAGCTTGTCGAGCGAGGCCGGTAGAAAAGCCGCGCTCTCGACCGGGGCGTCCCGGCTGAAGTCGGGCACCCAGGTGTGGAGGGGAAACCCGCCGGCCTTGGCGAAGGCCGCGATGAGCAGGCAGACGAAGGCGACAGCGCCCGCCGGACTGCTCAGGGGGACGGCGGGGCCGACGAGGGACCATCCCGATGTCGCGCCCGTCAAAGCCAGGCCCAGGATCAGGAAGGCGTCGCTGCCGCCGACGATAATGAAGGTTTTCTTGGCCGTCGACGCCGCGTTCTCGCCCCGTCCGAGGAGGGCGAACCCGTAGAGCGTGAGCCCCGACAGTCCCCAGAAGACGAGGAATCCGATGGCGTTGGGGCACAGCACGGTCCCGTTGGCGAAGGCGACCGTCAGGGGGTAAAGGACCAGGAACGGCTTTTCCGTCCCGGCCTCCAGGCCCTTGAGGCAGAAGACGAAGATGATGAGACTCAGGATGTGAATGAAGGTCAGGGCGAGCAGGCTCAGCTTATCGAGGGCCAGAACGGCGGCGCCCAAGAGCTCGAAGTCCGGCGGTCGGACGTCGAAGAAGCCTTTGATCAGGATAAGGCCCAGGACGATCCCGGTCAGGATGAGGAACTTCCTCAAGACCGCCGGCAGGAAGAGGTTGAGGAAGGCGACGGCCAGCGGGAGGGCGATGACCAGGACGAGCGGATTATCCATGGACTTCCCTCCTCAGCCGCTCCGTTTTTTGTCGCGACAGCCGGACGAGGTCGGCCGTGAGGCGGACGCCCCGCCCGTCCACGACGTGGATGGCCCGCTCGGTGCAGCAGTAGCAGGGGTCGATCGAGGCCAGCGTGATCAGCGCGTCGGCCAGCGGAACGCCCTTGCACGAGGCCTCGCAGGTCGGGATGTTGACGTAGCTCGGCGCGCGGACCTTGTGGCGGAGGGGCCGGTTGGAGCCGTCCGTCCGAACGTAGTGGAAGACCTCGCCGCGCGGGGCTTCATACCGGCCGATCCCTTCCCCGGCGGTGACCTCCTTGATATCGTTCAGGATCGGGCCGGGCGCCGTCTTGAGCTTTTCCAGGCACTGCCGGACGATCTTGATGGATTCCACGGTTTCCAAGACCCGGACGACGAGCTTGTCGTAGACGTCGCCGTTTTGGAGGACGATCATCTTGAAGTCGATCAGGCCGTAGGCGTCTCGGGGCTCGTCCTTGCGCACATCGATGGCCACACCGGAAGCCCGGGCCGTCGGCCCGACGGCGCAGTAATCGACCGCCGCCTGGCGGCTGAGGACGCCGACGCCCTTGAGGCGCGACCGGAGCACGGGGTCGTCGGCCGCCGCCTTGGCGATCATGTCCATCTTGCGCTCGATCATGTCCAGGGTCTGCAAGAGGGGAGGGACCGCCTCCGGCGGGACGTCGCGGGCGACGCCGCCGACGCGCATCATGCCGTAGTGATTCCGGTTGCCCGTGATCGTCTCGAAGATTTCGAGGATCGGCTCCCGGTACCGCCAGGCCCACATCCAGAGGGTGTCGTAGCCGATGAAGTGCCCGGCCAGGCCGAGCCAGAGGAGATGGCTGTGGATGCGTTCGAGCTCGCCGATCAGGGTTCGGATGTAGGCGGCGCGGACGGGAATGTCCACGTTGTCGACGTCCTCGACGGCGTGGACGAAAGCGATGGGGTGGGAGGTCGAGCAGATGCCGCAGATGCGCTCGACGAGGAAGATCGACTGGGTGAACGTCTTCCGCTCGGAGATGAACTCATGGCCCCGGTGCATGTAGCCGATGTCGATGTCGATGTCGGTCACGGTTTCTCCGTCCACGTGGAGCTTGAAAAACTCGGCCTCCTCGAGCAGGGGATGGAACGGTCCGACGGGGACGACGGTCTTGCTCATGTCCTCCTCCTCAGGCGCAGGGGCTGGTACGGGGGCTTGGGGTGGTCCCTCGTCAGAAGTCTTCCCGGGTGAGGATGCCCTTCGAAGGTGATGCCGAAAAGCTCCGCCATCTCCCGCTCGATCCATTCCGCGCCCTTGACGATCGGCGCGATCGAATGCATCCTCGGGTTCTTGAGGTCGGTGATGACCACCCGCGGGCAGAAAAAACGCCCGGTGGCGTCGTGGGAGAACTGGTAGAGGACCTCAAGCCCGCGGTACATCTCCATAGCCGTGGCCGTCGACAGGCGGCATCCCTTCGTCAGGAAGAGATGGCGCACGACGTCGTGAAGGTCCTTGTCGGCGACCTCGAAATAGAGGCGCCCCTTCTTGGCGACCGTCCGGCCGATCTTGCCTTCGAGGCCGTCCAGGAAATCGTCTCTGTCAGCCATTGAGCACCCCCACGAGTTTGACGACGGCGTCGATCATCGCCTCCGGCTTGGGCGGGCAGCCCTCGACGTAGAGGTCGAAGGGGATGACGTCCTCACGGCGCTCCACCGTGTTGTAGCTCTCCTTGAAGCAGCAGCCCGAGGTCGGACAGGTCCCGATGCCGACGACGAAGATGGGCTTGGGGGCCTGTTCGTAAAGCCGGCGGACCCGGGGCGCGACCTTCTCGTTGATGACCCCCGTGACCAGGAGGACGTCGGCGTGCCGGACCGAGCCCACCAGCTTGATCCCGAAGCGCTCGACGTCGTAGCGGGGCGTCAGCAGGTCGAGGATCTCGATGTCGCAGTTGTTGCAGGGCGAGGCGCTGACGTGAAAGACCCAAAGCGATTTGGCCAGGCGTTTGTTGTACCAGCCCATGTTCAGACTCCCAGGACGGCCAGGACGACGGCCGCCAGTGCCAGCGGTGAGAGATATTTCCAGAAGAAGGCGATCGCCGTGTCGGTCCGCACCCGGGGGTTGGTGTTCTTGATGAGGATTATCAGGACGAGGATGAGGAGATATTTCAGGACACCCCAGAGGACGCCCAGGCCGGCGAGCGGAAATCCTCCCCAGAAGAGGAGGACGAGAAGGAACGGAAAGACGACGAACATCATGAACTGGTTGAGCTTCCAGAAGGCGAGCAACGGGCCGCTGTACTCTATGAAGGGGCCGGCTATGAGCTCGGTCTCGGCCTCCGGGATATGGAAGGGAGGCAGGGCCATCTTGGCCTGGACGGCCAGGAGAGCCACGACGAAGGCCACGGCTCCGGACACGGAGCCGACGAGCATGCCTTGCTCGGACTGGTGGGCCAGGATTGCGGTGAGCTTGATCTGGTAGCCGGACCGGATGATGGGAACAAGACACGCCAGGATGAACGGCAGCTCGTCGGCGAGGAGGAGCTTGACCTCCCGTCCCGCCCCCAGGCTGGAGTAGACGTTGCCGGGAGAGGAGCCGCCGAGGACGATGAGCACGGAGTAGAGCATGAGCAGGTACATGACGACGAGGAGGTCCGTGCCGGCGCTCCGCCCGGAAAACAGGGCCATCCCTACGGCCGTCGCGACGAGCGACATGACGGCGAACCCGGCCAGGGGAGCGGCGACGAAAAGCCAGGACACGCCCGACTTGACCAGGATCGTCTCTTTGCCCAGGAGCTTGAATAAGTCGTTGAAGTTTTGGAAGAGGGGAGGCCCGACCCGGTACTGGAATCGGGCCGAGACCTTGCGGTCCAGCCAGCCGGCCATGAGCCCTAGGACGGCCGTGAACAACACGCCCGGAAAGATGAAGACGTCGAAAACGGCCTGCGCGATCATGGCCGGCCCTCCTTGCCCCGCCAGCTCGGACTGCGGACGGCCAGCCGCTCGCCGGCGAAATAGACGTGGTTCTTGGGGTCCTCTTCGGGGACGTCCTTCATGACGAACGTCCCGGGCGGCGCCGTTTTAGCGCAGAGCGGGACGTAGCCCGGATCCTCCGTGAGCTGGTTCAAGCAGAGGTCGCACTTGGCCGTGACATAGTTGATCACCTCGGGGAAGATCGTGCCGAACGGGCAGGCCAGGACGCAGCTCTTGCATCCGACACAGCGCATGTTATAGCGCTTGACGGCGCCGCCGGGCTGCCTCTCCAAGGCCTCCTTGGGGCAGGCGATGACGCAGAAGGCCTCCTTGCACTGACGGCAGTAGGCGGCGAACTCGGCCACCTCGAGGAGGGAAAAGACGCCCGGGTTCGTCCGGTGAAACATGTATTCGCACTCGATACGGTCGGCCGGAACGCCGGAGGCCAGCAAGGCCGGGATGTCGATGACGAGCCGTTTCAGTCCCATATCCCCTCCTCGTTCTTGATCTGGGCGTAGGTGAAGACCGGGCCGTGCTTGCAGACGTAGTAGTCGCCCATCATGCAGTGGCGGCACTGACCGATGCCGCAGTACATCTTTTTCTCCATGGACAGATAGATGCGGTCCTCCCGGAAGCCCAGTCGGAGGAGGTCGCGGGTCCCGAATTTCATCATCACCGGCGGCCCGCAGACGATGGCGGGGGAATTTTTCGGATCGATGTCGAGCTTCCCTAGGAGCATGGTCACGAGGCCGACGTCCTCGTCCCAGACCTCTCCGGGCGGGACGCCGTCGACGGTTCGGATGAGCTTGACCCGGGGATGTTTCCGCCATTCGGGGAAGGCGTCTTTATAGGGACAGTCTTGGGGCGTTTTAGCGCCGGCGAAGAACGTGATGCTCTTGTATTTATAGATCTCGCCGAGGAGGGTCAGGAAGAGGGAGCGCAAGGGGGCCAGGCCGCAGCCGCCGCCGAGGATAAGAAGGTCCTGACCCTCGAATTCCTCCAAGGGGTAAGCGGACCCGAACGGGCCACGCAGACCGACCCGGCCTCCCGGCTTTGCCCTGTGAATGTGTTCCGTCAGGAACCCGGCCTTCATGACGGTGACGTCCATGGTTTCCGAGACGAAGTGCGAGGAGGACGGCGTGAACGGCCCCTCCCCGACGCCGGGCAGGCTGAGTTCGATGAATTGCCCCGTCCGGAAAGGCATGGGGCGGTCCGGTTTCAGCCGCAGGGTCCTGATGAGCGGGGTCTCGTCGATCGTCGCTGTAATGACAGCCGGGATCGCTTCATACGGGTTGGGCTTCATGCATCCTCCCTATTTGACCCCGGTGGTCTGCGTGCCGCTTTGAGGCGCGGTCATGAGACGGTGGACAACCTCCCGGAAATCGATCCCGCCCGGGCAAGCCTCGGTGCAGCGGCCGCAGCCCGTGCAGCCCAGGTTTCCGAATTCCGTTTTCATGGAGATGAGTTTGCAGAGGTAGCGGTGGCGAAACCGCTCGTCCATGCGGGGCCGCGGCGACGCGCCGCCGGCGACACGGGCGTAGCCGTGCCACTGGCAGGAATCGTAGCTGCGGACCTTGACGAAACTCCCCTCCGGGCTTTCGTCGTTCAGGATGAGGCAGTAGCATGTCGGGCAGACGTGGGTGCAGGCCCCGCAGCCGACGCATTCCCGGGATTCTTCCTTCCAACTCTCGGGCGGAGCGGACCGCAGGCGGGCGTAGTCGTTGGGCCGGGCGAAGGCCGCGCTCTGGGTCTCCACCTTGGCCTTCATCTCGGCCCGCCGGGCCTCGACGGGCGCCGGTATCCGGTCGTGGGTCGTGTCGACCCGGACATGCTTGCGGATGAGGTCGAGGAGGGCCCGGCCTTTGTCCGTGCCCGCGCTCAGGAAGTAGTGGTCGCCGAACCGCGCCGCGTTGGCGTCGAAGCCGGTTTCCGCGAACGGCTGACCGCCCGCGAGCGTGCAATGGCAGGTCGGCGCGGTATCCGTGCAGTCGAAGCTGAGCACGGTCGTCCTGTCGCGCCATGATTTGTAGGCCGGGTCGACGAAGTCCTCGTTGATGAGCGCGCGGTCGAGGATCTCGAGGGCCTTGATGTCGCAGGCCTTGACGCCGGCCAGGATCCCCGAGGCGGCATCGGCGCTAAACGGCGCGACCCTCTCTCTCACGCCGTAGAGCAGAAGTTTGGCGGGGTCTATGGCGCGGTGCCCGTCGAGGGCCGGGCGGGCCTTTTCCCGCAGCGGCGCGAGGATGGAGTGGGGCGAATCCCGGTCGGCGGGCCAGACGGGAAGATGGATTTCCCGGTAAGGGCCGATGTGTTCGTTCAAACAGCGTCTCAGGAAGATCAGCAGGTCGTCCGATTGAATCAGCAAACGAACCCCCTTTTAGAAATACATGCGGGAATAGGGCGGACTTGTCCAAAGGAACGCGTATATCCTGCCGCGAGCGCGGCGAATCGAAGATCATTTTCCCAAAGGTATGGGTTTTTTATATACTCCGCGCTTTGTACTTGTCAATAGAGAATTCAGCGGAACAAAGAGAAAAACGAGGCCTAGGAAGGTCTCGCGAGCTTGCGGCGGCCGATGATTACAAGGTTTTTGATCAGGTCGATGGTGATCATCTTTTTTCATTTTTCTTTAGATTGGGCTTGATATTGTTTCTCATTAGTGCTATTTTCAGCACGAATACGAAATGAACTATCACAGCTTACGCGACTCCTTGAAGAACTTCACCGTTTTCTCGCTCCGCGATATCTTTCGGGTCGAACCCGGATTCCATCGCCGGCGCCTGAACGACTGGCAGGCTAAGGGGTATATCCGCAAAGTGATAAAGGGATTCTATGTCTTCGCCGACCTCCCGCTTGACGAAATGGTCCTCTTCGAGATCGCCAACCGGGTCTACAAGCCCTCCTACGTCTCCCTGGAGTCGGCTTTGGCCCATTATCAGCTGATCCCCGAAAGCGTTTTCGGGGTGACTTCAATATCGACCCGCCGGACTTATCAATTCTCCACCGAGCTGGCCGAATTTCGTTTCCGGACGGTGAAGCCCGACCTTTTTTTTGGCTATGACCTCGTGTCCGTCCGCGGGAAGCGCGTCAAGATCGCCCGTCCGGAGAAGGCCGTATTGGACTTTCTCTACTTGAATCCGCGCTACCGGAACGGCCCGGATTTCGAGAGCCTGCGCATCGACTCGGACCGGTTTTTCCGAACGGTCTCCAGCCGGGGCCTTCGAGCCGCGGCGGCCCGCTACGCCCGTAAGGCGTTTGCCTTGCGGGTCGATCTTTTCCTGAACCATCTACGGAGCCGGACATAGAGGAAGGACATGCTCGACCTCCATCAGATCGCCTCCTATTTTCCTGAACCTCTTCGGGCTTTTAAAAGGAATCTGCTCAGGGAGTATCTCCAATACAAGGTCCTGGAGGTCATCTACGATTCCAAGTTCGGCGACAAGCTGACATTCATGGGTGGAACGGCCATCCATATCGTTTACGCGGGCCCGCGGTTTTCCGAAGATCTCGATTTCGACAACCGCGGCCTCGACCTGCCGGCCTACGAGTCGTTGGGAGAGCTCATCCGGTCGAAAATGGAGCTCCAGGGATTCAAGCTGGAGACGACGACCGTCGCGAAAAACGCCTTTCGGCTATCGCTCCGGTTCCCGGGTCTGCTTCGGCACATGGGCCTCTCCCGGGATCCCCGAGAGAAGCTCCATCTGCGAGTCGATGCCGAGCCCCAGGGTTTCGCGTACGATGCGGCCGCCTTCCTGATCGACAAATTCGACGTCTTCGGACGGATCCTCGTCGCTCCCGCGGACCTTCTGTTGGCCCAAAAAATTCTTTGCATGTTTTTACGGCCTCGGCCCAGGGGGCGGGATTTTTTCGACGCGCTTTTCCTGTGGGGTAAAACCGAGCCCCGGCCGGCATATCTCAAGGAAAAGCTCCGCGTCGAGAGCGCCCACGATCTGAGAGCCCGGTTGATCACCCGTTGCCGGGAGCTGGACTTCGATAGCCTAGCCGACGATGTGGCGCCGTTCCTTTATCGGCCGGAAGACGCAAAGAGAGTCCGGCTGTTTCCCGAGTTCATCGAGAATCACGAATTTAAACTCTAAAATGTGCGATTTCTGCCATCAGCACGGGGAAGGGAAGAAGTGGTACCTCGACGCCCGGAACTACTCCGAAGACCTCCTCAGCGACCTCGGGAGGCGGAAGTATATTAAGCGCTTTTTCGAGTCGCCCGACCATCTGGCCCAGGGGGAGCGGGCGCTCAACAAGCTCGACAAGATCCCGCGGTTCTTCACCCGCGGCATTCGGCGGAAGATCACCGGGAAACAGATGGTCAAGCACTTCGGCCAGGTCGTGCCCATCGAAGACATCGAGAAGATCTTGGGTTTCACGACGTCGGTCGTCCGCCTGGCCTGCGTTTGCCGGCACGTCACGCTCGGTCCCGAACACCGCTACTGCTACGGCATAAGCCTCGGGCCGCAGGGCGGCGAGCTGTTGAAGATCGTTCAGGGGATCGACCCCGCTTACCTGATCGGACCCCAAACCGGCGGACTGGAGTATCTGCCCAAGGAGGAGGCCCTGGCCCTGATGCGGGAAAACGAGGAGGAGGGGCTCTGTCACACGGTCTGGTCGTTCGTGACACCCTTCATCGGCGGCATCTGCAACTGCTCGCTCCCGGGCTGCCTGGCCATGAAGACGACCTTGACCCACAAGACGCCCATCATGTTCCGCTCGGAGTACGTGGCCCGCGTGGACGCAGAAAGATGCAGCGGCTGCGGGGAATGCGTCAAGATCTGCCCGTTCGAAGCTTTCGCGCCGCACAAGCGCAAAGCCAAGGCGCGAGTCGATTGGAAGAAGTGCTACGGCTGCGGCATCTGCCGGAACGCCTGCCCGCGCGATGCGATCACGCTCGCCGACCGTTCCGCCGTCCCCGAAGCCGCCTCGCTCTGGCTTTAATTCGGGGACACAATACCCTGTCCCCGATTTGAGCAGCCCAAGATACCCACATAGAACCCGATATAAATAGGGGGACAGGGTATTGTGTCCCCCTATTCGGCTATTTCTTCCTCTTCGCCGGGGCGACCCAGTTCTCGATGAACTTCTTCGGCCCGCCTTCGTGCTCGTCGACGAGGGCCTGGAAGATGGCCTTCATGTGGTCGTAGGGAAGGGTGCCGATGATCATCCGGTTGTTGATGATCATGGTCGGCGTCGAGCGGATGCCGTGGGAGAATTTCTCGGAGGTCTTTTCGTATTCGGCCCCGGTGTCGATGATTTTCTTCACGAGCTCGCGCAGAACAGGGTCGTTCGCGGCGCCTTCGGCGCCGTATTTCTTGGCCAGGGCGGCCCGCCAAGCTGGGTCCTTCCGCGAGTTGAAGTTGGCCCACATCTCGTCGTGGATCTCCGGGAAGCGGGCCAAATTCCCGGCGGCGATGTAGGTCATCTCGCAAGCGCCGGGGTGGAGGTTGGCCTTCTCGGGGACGACCGTGTTGCAGGCGCCGTCGAGCGGGAAGAACTGGATGGCGACGTTGATCTTCCCGGCGAATTCCGCCTTAAGTTTTTCCAGCTGCTGGCTCAGGTATAGGCAATCGGGACAGAGGAAATCGGTGTATTCGATGACCTGGATGGCTGCGTCCTCGAACTTCTCCGTCGATTTCACCGACCAGTAAGGCGAGAGGAAGCTCGGCGAGGCGACCTTGGGCAATTCGTAGAACTGCTTGACGATGTTGACGGCCGTCCCCGACTGGGCTTCCTTGCGGGCGTTGTGGTACTCGATCATGCCGTAGGCGCCGACCAGGGCGACCAGCCCGAAGACGACGATGAGCTTCAGCGACGGCCGGATCCAGCGGCGGACGATGTTCTTCGTCTCGTGGTCGATGCCGTAAACCCAGAAGAGGACGAAGCTCATGATGGAGAAGAGGTAGAAGCCCGAGCAGAGGAGGCAGAGGCTGCCGAAGACGAAGACCGAGTAGGCGAAGAGGCTGACGACGCCGAGGACGTTGAGGAGCGAGAGGGACTTGTTGGTCCGTTCGAAGGCCTCCGAGGGGAAGATCGTGCCCAGGACGACCAGGGCGCCCATGAACATGCCGAAAAAGCCGAGCGGGACGCCCATGACCTGCGAGATCGACGAGAACGCGGAGCTGTCGCAGTTGAAGAAGGCGCTGATGTCGCAGAACGAGCCCTCGAAGATCGTCTTGGGGTAGTTGGCCCTGAAGAAGTGGTCGATGGTCATGAACGAGGCCGCGATCATGCCCGCCCCGGCGACGAAGCTGAGAGCGCGCGGGAGCCGTCGCCCGCTCAGGGTCAGTGTCCTTCGGTTGTCCATTCCGGTCTCCTTTCCGTCCGCTTTCCGCCCGCGGCGGATGCATTATATTGAGTTCTCTTGACCCGCGCAACCCGAGCTTTTAGGTTGAAGAAAGAGGACACGTACCCGGGGAACATGACCTCGTTTGAGCGTCCGCTATGCGGAGAATATCATACCGCTGGCGCCGCTGGCCCCGATGGCGGACCGGGCTTTCGGGGACGTCTCTTGCGGCGGGGCTTCGACCGGGGCCGGTGGCCGAACCGCCGCTCGTAAACGACAGCGAAGGGGTCCTCGCAATCGCCAAAGGTGCCCTCGACGAGGAGGGAGGCGATCCGGGAGGCCTCCGGGTAGTGAGGGCGTTCTCTCAGCGACCAGCGCATCTTCCCGTCGATCAAAGCCTGGAGCATGTGGTCGACGATGACCAGCGTGTGGACGGTTTCGAGGAGCAGGCTCTTGGGGACGAGGGTGGCCGAGCCGGAGGCGCGGAAGGCGTCGTAGAGGACCTTGGGTTTGTCGCCGGGGACGGCGGCAAGGAGGAGTTCGGCCCAGGGCCAGAGGAGCAGGCCGTACATGACCTCGGGGGGAGGCGATCCGCCGGAGCTGATGGAATCGTCGAGCGCGCCGATGAGCAGGATCAGCTTGTCAAAGCGGTCGTCGGACGCTTCGTAAAGCTCGCCGACGACGCCGAGGATCTTCGGCAGGACGCCGTGGATCCGGGCGCTCTGGAAAAACGCCCGGGCCCGCCCCGACTTCATGTCCTTGTTCAATTCCTCGAAGAGACGCGACCCGGGGCAGGCGGCGAGCTTGTCGCGGTGGCGGGAAATGGCCGCCGCGGTCCTCTCCTCGATGGCGAAGTCGAGGCGGGAGGCGTGGCGCAGGACGCGCCAGATGCGGACCGGGTCCTCCGTGTAGCTCGTATCCGGGTCGCCGATGATGCGGACCCGGCGGGCCTCGAGGTCTTCGAGGCCGCCGACGTAGTCGATGACGGAATACGTGGCGATGTCGTAGAACAGGGCGTTGATGGTCAGGTCGCGGCGGAAGGAGTCCTCGCGCGGCGTGCCGTAGGCGATGGGTTTGAGCGGCGGCCGGCCGCGACGGGGCGCGGCTGGGGCCTCGGAACCGGCAGCCGGCCCCTCCGCGATTGCCCCGGCGCTTTCCGCCCCCGGTAGAACGACCTCAGGTCCAAGCGCCGACTCGGCCGACGGCGTGCTTGTCTGCTCACCCTCCGGCTCTACCGGCTTGGCCTGGCCTTCCGCCTCGTTCGATTTCTCGCTCGGCTCCTCGGCCCGCTCCGCCTCCCGAGCCCGCTTCGCTTCTTGCTCTTCGCGCTCGGCCGCGAGCTCCTCCTCGTCGGGCTTCCTCCGGAACGTCGAGACCTCGATCGTCTTGCCGTCCTGGAACTTGATGTGGGCCAGGCGGAAGCGGCGGCCGATGAGGAAGGCGTTACGGAAGAGCTTCTTGATCTGGTTCGGGTGGGCGTTGGTTCCTATGTCGAAATCGACCGGCTTGCGGCCCAAGAGCAGATCCCGGACGGCGCCGCCGACGAGGTAGGCCGTGAAGCCGTGACTGCTCAGCCGGTAGAGGACCTTCAGGGCGTCGTGGTCGATCTCCCGCCGCGAAATGCGGTGGCGGGAGCGGTCGAGGATGGCCGGAGCTTCGAATTCGTTCAGCGGCGCTGCGCCCGTCGGTTCTTCTGGATCTGTCATAGCCATCTAGGATAGCACTAATCCTCGATTTTGGGGCACCAAAACACCCAAATAAGGCCTAAAACGAGCTTGGATATTCATTTAACTAATTGATAATTATTGAGTTGCTGTGGTCCGACCCCGTTCGACCGACGGCGCCGAAGACGCGGAGGAAGTTGCCGCCGAGGATCTTGCGGATATCGGCCGGCTTGTAGCCGCGGGCGACGAGCTCCTTGGTGATGTTGGGGAGGAGGCCGATATTCTCGAGACCGGCGGGCGTGTCGCTCGTGCCGTCGTAGTCCGAGCCAAGGCCGACATGGTCGGCGTCGCCCGTGACCTTGACGACGTGGTCGATGTGGTCGACGACGGTCTTGACGTCGACGGGCGGCAATGTTTTTTTGAATTTGGCCCAGCGGGCTTGGAAGTCGGCGTTGAACTTTTCCCAGACGGCGGATCCGGCCTGAAAGATCGCGCTCCGGTTGGCGGGGAGTCCGTGCGCGCGGGCCGTTTGTTCGAAGATCTCCGTCTGCTTCGCCTCGTACCCGCTCGAGAGAAAACCGGGCCAGAAGTTGATGCCGACCAGGCCGTCCTTCTCGGCCAAGGCCTTGAGCATCTCATCGCTCAGGTTCCTGTGGTGCGGCGACAGGGCCCGGCAGGCGGAGTGGGAGGCGACGACGGGCGCCTTGGACAGGCGGACAACGTCCCAAAACGTCTCGTCGTGGACGTGGGAGACGTCGATGATCATGCCCAGGCGGTTCATCTCGGCGATGACGGACTCGCCGAATTCCGTCAGGCCGCCGTGGACGGGTTTTTCGTCGCCCGAGGCATCGGCCCAGTCCGTCGCGGTCCAGTGGGTGAGCGTCATGAGCCGGACGCCGGCCCGGTAGAATTCCCGGAGGAGGGTGAGGTCGTTCTCGATGGCGTAGCCGCCTTCGATGCCGATGAGGATGCCCGTCTTGCTCGCGGAGCGCGCGGCGCCCGCCTCGGCGACCGACGTGACCAGGGCTAGGTCAACGGGATTCTTCTCGACGAGCTTGTTCACGGCCTCGATCTGGGCGAAGACTCCGTTCCCAGAACGCCCCTTTTCGACGTCGTTCGAAGGCGGCGGGGCGAAACAAGCGAAGACCTCGAGGTCGACCGCCCCGCGCTTGAGCTTGGGGATGTCGATGTGGCCCTTGGGCAGGTCCTGACTCAGGTCTTCCCCGGCCATGAACCGCGCGATCGTGTCGCAGTGCATATCGACAACGGCCGCCTCGCGGTGGAGGAAGAGCGTCCGATAGACGGGATCGAGGAGGTTCTCCCGGCTCGAGCCGATGTTTTGTAGGATATCGGTGTGATATTGGCAGGCCAGCCGCAGGAGCTCGGGGTCGATGAGCTCGGGCCGGTCGCCGGGCAGGTGGTATTCGGGGTGCTCGTCGTCGAGCTTTTCGGTCAGGATCTCGCCCGTTCTGAGGCTGATGGCCGGGACGTTCTTTCCCCAGAAGGACGTGTGGTCGGAGCCGCGGTAGTTCAGACGTGGCCGGAGCTTCATTATCGTCTCCGCGTCGAGGCCGCGCTTGACGACCTCGAAAAGCTCGGCGAATTCGGTCATGCCCCCGACGAGGAGGTCGGAGTCGCCCGTCCCGACCATGTCGATGTTCATGTAGAGGGCCGTTTTTTCGAGGGGGATGACGGGGTGTTCGGTGTAATAGCGGGAGCCCTGGAGGCCGAGCTCTTCGCCGGCCCAGGCGCCGAAGACGATGGTCCGGGCCGGCTTGTAACCCGCGGCTACGAGGGCCCGCGCGGTCTCCAGAATGACCGAGGCAGAGGTGGCGTTGTCGTCCGCGCCAGGGTAGACCCAGCCATCGACGCCGACACCGAGGTGGTCGAGGTGGCCGCCGACGACGAGGGCCTCGCCTTTGAGCTTGGGGTCCGTCCCCGGCAGGACGCCGACGACGTTGGGCGCGATCCTCTCGCCGGAGACGAAATGGGCTTCCATCTCGACCTCGGTGCCGAGGTCCAGGGTCATCGACTTCTTGAGGCGGAGCGTCTTGCTGACCAGGTCCTTCCAGCTCTTTTTGTCCAGGTAGAAGACGTCGTTGAGGAAGTCGCGGCCGGCCCGCATGACGACGAAGCCCTCGGGGCATTGCCCGGGACGGAGGACGCCGAAGCGCGGCCGCGGCCCGGCCTGGGGTCCGGCCCGGGGTCCGGGGGCCGAGAGGTCCATCTCGATGAGGCCGACGGCGCCCTTCGCCGCTGCGGTTTTGACCTTCTTCTCGAAGTTCCATTCGTTCTTGGCTTCGTTGCCGAGGGAGGCGGGGAGGTCGGGCAGGACCAGAACGATCTTGCCCTTGGCCTCGAGCGCCGCGTAGTCGTCCCAGCCGTCCTTTTTCGAGACGACGCCGTGGCCGGCGAAGACGAGCCCGCCCTTAACCGTCCCCGACCCCGTCCCGGAGACGGGGGTGAAGTCGCGGCCGCGGCCGGCGAAATAGACCCGCCGCTCGGGCGAGACGACCTCGAGGCGGATGGGCTGTTCGAAGTCCGTCCAATTTTTGAAGGGGACCTCCTGGAACCAAGTGCCGTTCTCGCCGCCCGGCTTGAGTCCGGCCTTCTGCATCTCGGCGGCCACGTACTCGGCGGCCTTGCGGTATTCGGGCGTCCCCGATTTCCGGCCCTTGAATTCGTCCGAGGCCAGGAACTTCACGTGGGCGAAGGCCTTCCCGCCGTCGGGCATGGCCCGAGGAACGATTTTCCGTTTGGCGGCGCCTGAGGCGGAAAGTGGGACCGGGGCGATGAAGCCGGCGAGGGAGAGGAAGAAGAGCGTGGTGAAGAACAGGGCGGCGATTCGCTTCATGCGGGGATCCTTTGTTCGAAAGTCGCTCACGGCCTTTTCTTTCTCAGACCGCCGCAAACGTCTTCGAAGGACTTCGGCGCGGGCGCCTCGACGGTCACACGCTCCCCGGAAGGTAGGTCGAACTCGATCGCGAGGGCGTGGAGCATCAGCCGCGGATAGCGGCCCTGGAGCGTCTGGTCGCCGTACTTGAGGTCGCCGACGATGGGGTGACCGATGTGGTAGAGGTGGACGCGGATCTGATGGCGCCGCCCCGTTGCCGGATGGACCCGGACGAGGGTCGCGCCGTCGAGGCGCTCGGCGACCTTCCATTCCGTCGAGGACGGCTTGCCGCGCCTGGCGTCGACGCCCATCCGTCCCGAGCCGAACTCGCGGATCGGGGCGTTGACGAGCCCGTGGGCCGGACCGACGGCGCCTTGGACGAGGGCCAGGTAGGTCTTGCGCACCTCGCGGCGGTCGAACTGGCCGTTGAGATGGCGGTGGGCGTCGGCGCTCTTGGCATAGACGATGACGCCGCTCGCCTCGCGGTCGAGACGGTGGACGGGGAAAAGCCGGCCGGCGAAGACGTCCTTGAGGAACTCGGGCAGTCCTCCCTTTCCCGCCTCGGCGATCGAAACGACACCTTCGGGCTTGTCCGCGGCTAAGTAGTCGGCGTTTTCGAAGAGGACCCGAATCACTGGCCCGGTCACTTTTTCTTCTTGAATTGTTTTCCTTCGAGTCTCTGGCGGGCCTGGACGCGCTCCTCCTCGGTCTCGGGGAGGAGATCGGGTTCCGGCTCCATGGTCAGGATGTACTCAAGTGTCACCCGGGCCTTCTCGATCTGGTCGAGGGAAATGTACGTGTCGGCCAGGTAGAGGAGGTTGAGGCCGACGCGCGGCCCGTACTCCACAGCCTTGAGGAGGTGCTCGAGGGATTTCTTCTCGCTGCCGCCGGCGAAACCGGGTACTTCGTGGAAGACGCGGCCCAGGACGCGGTCGGCGCCGCCCCTGTCGTACGCGGGTTCGATCTCGAGGACCCGCCGCATCGCCTCTTTGATGGGCTTGACCAGGGACAGGCTTTTGAGAACGCCCTTGGCTTCGCCGTAGACGCCGTAGCAGACGCCGAGCCAGAAATGCCCCTCGACCTTGTCGGGTCCGAGCACAACGGCTTTCTTGGCGTGTTCGATCCCCTTCTGGAAGATCTTTTTCTTTGCGGTTTTGTCGGCCGTGTGGTCGCCGATCCAGTACTGCACGCGGGCCAGGCGCCAGTTCGCGCCGTAGGCGTCTTCGCCGGCGGCCAGGGCCTCCTGGTACTTGGTCAGGGCTTCCTTGGCCTTGGCCAGGTCGCCCCGCTGGTCGTAAAGGTCATCGCCCTGTTGGACGAGGGTTATCGTCTCCTGGGCTCGAGCGGCGACGGCCAGGACGAGGACTGTCAGAAAGGGCAGGATGATTCTTTTCAGGGTCATCGTGTTTGTACCTCTCGAGGCGATTTATAGCACAAAAGGGGACCGCCGGACAAACGGACCGGGCCGGGCTTCCGAGCCTGCTCAGTTGCCGTGCCGGGGCCCGATGCCGAGGCTGGAGATGTCCATCAGGTATTGGTAGAGGGCCCGTTCGCCGGGTTTCCCGCCGCGGCTCGAGGAGAAGGTCATCCACTTGCCGTCGGCCGAGATCGAAGGGAAGCCGTCGAATGCGGGGTCGTCGGTGAGGCGTCGTTCTTCGCCCGTTTCGATGTCCCTCAGGTAGATCTCCCAGTTCGGCCGGCCGCCCGGCTCGGCGAGGACGCGGACGTAGACGAAATGGCGGCCGTCCGGGGCGGGGTAAGGTGCCCAGTGCGTGCCCTCTTCCTTGGTGATCTGCTTGCACCCCGAGCCGTCGCGCTTGAGGGTGAATATCTGCATGGGCATCATACCCCGGCTATTGCCCTGGTCCTGGCGCTTCCAGGCCCGGGTGATGATCGTCTCGCTGTCCGGGAGGATCTGGGCCCCGCCTTCCTGCCAGTCATCGGTGAAAGTGATCTGCTTCTGACTCGAGCCGTCGATGTTCATCGTCCAGAGGTCCATCTTACCGTCGACCTGACGGCCGAAGAGGATCCAGGTTCCGTCGGGCGCGACGACGCATTCGGCGTCGTAGACCTGGTTCGTCGTCAGCCGCTTGAGGTCCCTTCCCCGCGTGTCCGAGGAATAGATCTCTGCGCCTTGGGGGTAATCGTTCGCGTCGTGCCAATTGCCCTTTGGGAGGTCAGGCCAGTCGCGCGTCGATGTCCAGAGGACTCGCCGGCCCTCGGGGAAGAAATAGGAGCAGGCGTCCTCGCCCAAGCCATTGATCCGGCGGATGTCCGTCCCGTCGAAACTCGAAATGTAGACGTGGTGGACGGCGTCGCCCGGGCCCTTGGCGTTCCCGACGAGGAACTTGCCGTCGGGAGAGAAATACCACTCGGCGGCCTCGCCTAGGTTGGGGATGCGGTGGCAGGGGAGTTCGGCCCCCACGGCGGTTTCCTTTGCGGCCTGCGGCCTCGCCGGGGCGTGGGCGGCGAGCAGGGCCACCATTGCGAAGACGAACGCGGCTCGAAACGATTCGGTTTTCTGAATCATGCCGATCACTGTCCCAATATCAGATTGCCGGTATAGTAGATTGATTTTGGACGCGAGTCAATCAAGAGGGCGGCGGGCGGTTTCAGCGGCGTAATCCTCGGGGACGTCCATGTCCCGGAGGATATTGGCGTCTTCGACCTCGGCCTCGAAAACGTCCTCGGGGTGGGCCCGCATGAGCCGGCGCAGGCCGTCCTTAGGGTCGAGAGCGAGGACCTCGTCCCGATATTTCAGGCCGATGAGGACGGGGTGGCCGCGGCGGCCCTGGAAGGCCGGGACGACGATGCCCTTGCCGCTTTGCCGAAAGGCCTCGACGACCGCATCGACGACGCGCGCCGGCAGGAACGGTTGGTCGCCCAACATGACGACCGCGGCTTCGGCGTCCGCCGGCAGGGCCCTGAAGCCGGCCTGCACCGACGAGAGCATGCCCTCGGCGAAGTTCTCATTGATGGCGAAATCGATGCCGAGGGGCTCGAGCTCCTGACGGACGGCATCTCTGTCCGCGCCGAGGACGGCGAGGACGCGGTCGACGCGCGAGGCGAGCGCCGTCCCAACGACGGCTCCGACGACCGTCGTCTCTCCGAAGGGGAGGAGGAGCTTCTGCGTCCCCATGCGTCGGGACTCGCCTGCGGCCAGGATGACGGCCCAGATCACGGCCGGCCGCTCTCCTTCCGCTTGGAGCGGACGAGGACGAGCTCGGCGGCGATGCTGATGGCGATCTCCTCGACCGTCTTCGAGCCGATCTCGACCCCGATCGGCGCGTGGACCTTGTCCCACTCTTTGGCCGTAGCCCGGCCGCTCTCCAGGAACTCGCAGTGCATGATCTCGATCTTCCGCTTGCTCCCGATCATGCCGAGATAGGCCGCGGGGCGCCCGATCGCGGCCCGCAGGGCCTCGGCGTCCTTTTGATGACCCCTAGTGACGATGACAAAATAGTTGTCTTGAGAATCCTCGATATTCCGGACCGAATCACCGATGTCCCCGACGATGACCTCGTCCGCCTCGGAGACGTTCTCGGCGTTGGCGAACTCGGGCCGGTCGTCGATGACCGTGACACTGAAATCGAGGAGCGAGCCCAGCCGGGCAACGGCCCGGCCGACATGTCCCGCTCCGGCGATGATGAGGCGGGGGAGGGGCCGGACGGGCTCGAGGAAAATCAGCCGGCCCTCGCTTTTAACAAGACGCGGACGGCCATCCTCGAGGGCGTCGGCGAGGATTTCCGGGCAGACGCCCGCGAACGTATCGACATCCAATGACAGCGGCTCGGGGCGCGGGACAGAAGCGCTCCCAACCCCGATAAACCGGCGTTCGATCGAAACGAAATCCCCCCGGCCCGGCACGATGAGGGAGGCTAGAAAGCCGTGCCGGCGTTTCCGGAAGCCGTCGAGCGCCTTCTCGAACTCGGACCGCGCCGCGCCGACGCCCGGGTCGATGAGGACCGTGGCTGCGCCGCCGCAGATCGCCCCTTCCATGTCCGATGGGTCGGCGTCGAGACGGATAGTCACCAGCCGGGCTTTCCCGTCGAGCATCGATTCGCCGGCGATCGACTCGACCCGAGCCTCGAGAAGCCCTCCTCCCACCGTCCCGGCTTCAAGCCCCGCCCTCGAAAATATGGCCGAAGCCCCAGGAACCTGCGGCGTCGAGCCCTCGGTCTCGACGATGGTCGCGAGTGCGAGTCCCTTCCCTGCGGCCAGGGTCTCGAGGAGCTTGGGGAAGCTGTACTTCATGCCTCAGCGGCCAGGACCGCTTCCTTGAGCGCGGCGAAGACGAGGTCGGCCTTGAAGCCGTTCTCGCGCAAAGGCGAAGCTTCCTTGAGCGCCTCGTCGACGGCCTGCCGGACCGATGCTTCCGTCGCCGGCCTGCCGCGCAAAGCGTCCTCCGCTTTTTTGAGCCGCCAGGGGACGGGCGCGATGCCTCCCATGACGACAGATATCTCCGTGAATACGCCGTCCTTGACGGTCCCCGCTACGGCCGCCGAAACGAGGGCGAAGTCCCAGGCGCCGCGCTCCTTGAGTTTGACGTAGGCCGCCTTCTGCCCCGGCTTGGGCGCCGGGACCCAGACGCTCTTGAGGAATTGGCCTTTCGCCAGGACGTTTTCGCGCGTCACGTCGACTTCGGGCAGGGCATAGAACTGCTCGAGCGGGACGACCTTGTCGCCCTTGGCGCTCCCGATCGTCACCTTGGCCCCCAGGCTTATCAAAGCGGGCGCCAGGTCCGAAGGGTAGACGATGAAGCAGCTGCCGCCGCCCAAGATCGCATGGTATTTGTTCCGGCCCTGGAAGGCCAAACAGTTGTAGCCGCCCTTCTTTCTGCAGACGACCTGGGGATCGCGGTAATACCAGCAGCGCGGCCGCTGGCAGAGGTTGCCGCCAACCGTGCCGACGTTCCGGATCTGAGGCGTGGCCAACGACAGGGCTGCCTGCTTGAGGCTCGGGTAATCCCGGGCTACGGCCGCGTCCTCGGCCATCTCGACGACCCTGGTCATGGCGCCGATCCTCAGCCCCTCTTTCTCCGGCGCGATCCCGGCCAGCCCGGCGACGGCCTGGAGGTCGACGACGAGTCCGGCCATCGAAACGCCGCTCTTGAGCTCGTCGATGAGGTCCGTGCCGCCGGCCATCATCGCTACCGGCTCCTGTGTTTCGGTCAGGAGGGCGGCCAGCTCGTCCGTGGTCCGCGGCTGGGCGATCTTGAATTCTCTCATGACCCGGCCTCCTTTTTCTTGAGGGCCTCGAGGACACGCTTGGGCGTCATCGGGATCTCGCGGACGTGTGTCCCGATGGCGTTGTAGACGGCATTGGCGATGGCCGCCGAGCTGGGGATCCGCGGCGGCTCGCCCAGCCCCTTCGTCCCTAGATTATTCAGCCGCGCATCGACGATGTCGACGAAAATGGGCGTGATCTCCGGGATGTCGAGCGAGGTCGCGATCTTGTAGTCGCGGAGGTTGGGATTGACCGGGTTCCCGGTCGTGTCGTCCATGACCCGCTCTTCGAAGAGGCCGGCGCTCAGGCCCTGGGTGACGGCTCCGACGACCTGGCTTTCGGCCGTCAGCTTGTTGATGATCCGGCCGCTGTCGTGGGCGGCGGCATATTTGAGGACGCGGATGCGCCCGGTCTCGACGTTGACCTCGACCTCGGCGAAGTGGGCGCCGAAGGTGTTGAAGGCGTATTCGTTCTGCGGGAAGCCGATCCGCTCGCCATGGAACACTGTCTCCCGCCGCAGGTCGCGGTAGACGTCGGCGAAGGCGGCCGTTTTTTCGGGCGCGCTTTTCGCCAAGAATTTCCTGTCGCCCATGACGACGTCGTCGGCCGCGACCTTGAGCCGCGCCGCCGCGACCGCCTTGAGCCGCTCGACCGCCTTGAGGGCGGCGTCGCGCACGGCCGGGGCCACGGACGGCGTCGTCAGACTGCCGCCCGAGAGCGGAGCCCACGGATAGTCGGAATTTCCCAGCTTGACCGTGATGTCCTTGGGGTCGAGCCCAAGCGTCTCGGCGGCGACGACAGCCAGGTGGGTCCGCGTGCCGGTGCCGAGGTCCTGCGTGCCGCAGACGACTTCGACGCTCATGTCCGGGTAGAGGACGACGTCGGCCAGCGTCCCCGGCACGCCTGAGCCGAACCAGATGCTCGTGGCGACGCCGATGCCGCGCCGCACCGTGCCGCGGCCATCGCCGGGCTTGCGGTTCCGCCGCTCCCAGCCGATGGCCTTGGCTCCGAACTCGTAGCACATGTCGAGGCCCTTGGTCGAGTAGGGGAGGCCCGTGTCGCCCAGGTTCCGCGTCGAGTAGTTTTTCTTGCGAAGCTCAAGCGGGTCCATGTCCAGGGCCGCGGCCAGCTCGTCCATCACGCCTTCGAGCCCGAGGGCGCCCTGGGTGTGGCCGGGGGCCCGCGTCGCCCGCGAGGCGCCGGTGTTCGTGAAAACGGTGAATTCCTCGACCTTGCAGTTGGGGCACTTGTAGATATCGACGACGGGCTCCGAGACATCGTCGCCCGCTCCGACGCCGCCCGACGCGTAGTTCACGAGCGAGAACGCGGTCAGGGTGCCGTCCTTTTTCGCCCCGACCTTGTATGTTTGGAGCGAGGAGGGCCGGTAGCCGACGCAGACGGCGTTGTCGCGCCGCGACAACAGGACCTTGACGGGCCGTCCCGTTTCGCGGGCCAGGTTCGCGGCGGCGACCGTTTGCTCGTTGAGGCCGAGCTTGCTGCCGAAACCGCCGCCCATGTATTTCTTGATGACCGTGACGTCGGCGGCGGGCACCTTCAGCGCCCGGGCCAGGCCGTCGCGGACGCCGTGGACGTTCTGCGTCGAATCGTAGACGACGAGATGGTCGCCCTCCCACGCGGCGACGCTGCCGTGGGTCTCCGCGGGGTTGTGGATCTCGAACGCCGTGCGGTAGGTCCGCTCGACGACGACGTCGGCTTCCGCGAAGCCCTTCTCGACGTCGCCCCGGCTGTACTCGTTGAACTTCTCGACGTTGGGCTTGCCGTCTCGGACCTGCGGGGCGCTCGCGTCGCGGGCCTTTTCCCAATCGACGACGTAGGGCAGGGTCTTGAAGTCGACCTTGATGAGGGCGAGCGCCTTTTCGGCCGTCCTCTCGTCGACCGCGGCCACGGCGGCCACCTGCTGGCCGGCGTAGCGGACCTTGCCCTCGGCGAGCTTGAGGGCGGCATAGACCCCGGGCAAGGCCAGGGCCGGGGCGAGGTCGATCCCGACGACCTCAGCCGCGGCGTGGGGCGAGCGCAGGATCTTGCCGATGAGCATGTCCTTGAGCTTGACGTCCTGGGTGTACGTGGCCCGCCCGGTAACGACCTCGCGGCCGTCGATGCGGCGCGTCGGCCTGCCGATGTGCCGGTAGTCAGGGGCTTTGGCCTCCTGCGGCGGCGCGGCTTCGCTCGCTGCCTGGACCAGACGCGGCGTCCTCGTCGCCTGCCCGCGGGCCTCTTCCATGTAAAGACGGCTGCCGTCGCCGATGTCCGTGAAATCTTTTTTTCGCATCTCAGGCCCCCCTCATCTTCCTGGCCGCGGCGTCGACGGCCCCGAAGATCTTGGCGTAGTTGCCGCAGCGGCAGAGATTGCCGGAGAGCGCCTGCTTGATCTCGTCGAAGGCCGGGGCCGGGTTTTTCTCGAGGAAGGCGGAGGTGGTCATCAGGAAACCGGGCGTGCAGAAGCCGCACTGGTAGCCGTCCTTCTCGATGAAGGCCTCCTGGACGGGGTGAAGCTTGTCGCCTTCGGCCAGGCCTTCGACCGTTATGACGGCCTTGCCGTCGGCGCGAAGGGCGAGATACATGCAAGCATAGACGGGCGTTCCGTCGAGGAGGACGGTGCAGCCGCCGCATTCGCCGCGGTCGCAGACTTTCTTGGCGCCGGTGAGGTCGAGCTTGTCGCGAAGGACGTCGAGGAGCGTTTCGTTGGCCTCGACGGCGAGGCTCGCTTTCTTGCCGTTGACGGTCAGGGTGATCGTCTTTTTATAATAGATGGGTACCCGGCCTTTCTTGGTCGCGATCGTCTGCCCGAGGAGGGGCGGGAGGACGGCCGTGCCCAGGGCGCCAGTCCCCAGGCCCTTGATGAAATCGCGGCGGCTCACGCCGCCCGGGCTTTTCTTGGTCGGCTTTTTTTCCATGGTCACCTCCCGGCAGACACCCGGCTCAGAGAAGTCTCAGCAGGGCCAGGGCGCCGAGCGAGAGGGCCAGGGCCGCGGGTGAAGCCCAGCGCAGACGTACCGGCCGGCTTTCGAGCGCGGCCAGGACGGCGCCGGCCAGGAAGCCCAGGGGAACGGTGAGGACCGAAAGCGCGACGGCGATGGGCGCGTAATAAAGCGAGAGGGGATAGGACGTCCCTGCGACACAGGGTGCGACGCCCGTCGCGAACTTCACCAGGGGGAAGAGATTGACGGCGACGAGCGCGGCTATGCCTCCGGCGAGCCCTTGCCCAACGGTTTTCCCCGCGAGCGATTTGCGGATGATGCTGACAATCAGAGCGAAGGCCGCGCCCTCCATGACGATGGCGAAGATGGGGTTGCCGATGGCGCCGCTAAGGACCGGCAGGCCGAGGAGCAGGGCGTCGAAGAGTTTGAAGCCCGCGGCGATGACGACCATCAGGGCCGCCGTTTTGACGCGGGGCGAAACCGCCCAGGCCGCGGCCAGGAAGAAGAGGGCCGCGCCCGTCATCAGCGAGCCGGAGACGATCGAAGCGCACTGGCGCAGATACATGCCGAGCGCCGCTTCGGAGAGTCCCCAGAGGCCGCCCAGCACGAGGACCGGGCCCCAGTTGGTTCTTTGCGGGGTTTGAGACATCGTTCCCTCCGGATTCCGGATTTTGGGGGAGATACGTTCCTCAATATACGGAGTTCGCCGGGCTGCGTCAATCCGAGGTTTTGCGCTCTTTCTCCGCATCCTTGCCGCTGCCCAAATCCTGAGTTTCTTCATGTTTCCCTCCCTTCCTTTGCTATTCTAACATTGCCCCGCTCCAACGAATAGCCAGCTCGCCACTAGTAGCCTTTTCCTCTGGGGATGACGGCTAGCACGCCGATCCGTCTGCCATCCGGATCCAGCTCGAATATGGCCCGATATTCTCCAATGCGGAGGCGGTAATACCCCTTCAGTTTTCCCTCTAGGGAACGGACGTCCTTATGACGGAGCGGATTTTCGGCTTCGCCCAGCTCTCCCAAACCATCAAGGACCCGAAGAGAGGCCGTTTTGTCCAGACGCTGTAGGGCTTTCAGGACGGACTTTGAAAGCTCAACGCTCCAGTTTTTTTCGGGCATCAATTAAAGAGACGGTTTTCCCCCGCCGGAATTCCCGCGATGAGGCCCGGATCCGCTGATACAAGCCGGGAATAGCCATCAGTTCAGCCGTTTCCTTGTGGCGCTTGATATATGCGTCGATCAGGTCGACGATGATATCGTTCATTTTTCTGTTCTCCAAGCTGGCCACCGCCTTGAGCAGGTTTTTCTTGTCCTCGGGAATGCGGATTGTTGCGGTTTCCATGCAAGATCTCCTCTGAAAATAGCTTAAGCGATTAAGCGCTTTTTGTCAAGAAATTCCTACATAAAACAATAACGTCCGGGAGATCGGAACTATCGCAAAGAATCGGAGACTTTCCGTCTTGGCCGGATCAAGACGGGCTCGATAACGGCCTTCAAGTTGCCGCCGGCGTCTTCGGCACGGCCGGGCCCTTGCTCCAGAGCCGGTTGATCACCCGGATCAGGACGAGACCGCTCGCGATGAAGATCCCCAGAAGTACGAGGGCGTAGGTCGTGCGGCCGTAGAGAAAGTTCCCGACCATGAACAGGGCCGACCAGATGGTCAGCGACCCGGAGACCCAGCCGATAAGGGCCAGGGGGAAGCTCTCGTGCGTGCCCTTGGCCTCGGCCTCCGAAATGCCCGCCTCCTTCCGGACCGCCTTCCACCCCGGCCCGAAGGGACGGACTTTTCGGTAGAAAGCGATCAGGGTCTGGCGCTCGGTCTGCGGCCCGAGGAAGGCCGTCAGCACCCAGCTGATCGTGGTCACCACAATCGTCAGGATGAGGGCGTAGTGCGTCGGGACGATGACCCCGAACTTGCGCAGGACGAGGAGGAGGAGCGAGAAAGAGAACGAGCTGACCATAGCGTTGACCTCGCACCAGGCGTTGACCCGCCACCAGAACCAGCGGACGAGGTAGAGGAGGCCCGTTCCCGCCCCGACCTGGAGGATGATGTCGAAGCTGTCCTTGGCCGTGTCCAGGACGAAGACGAGCGCGCCGGCCGACACGAACAGGACGATCGTGGCCAGGCGGCCGATCATGACGTAGTGCTTCTCGGTGGCGGTCTTGTTGATGAAGCGCCGGTAGAAATCGTGGACGAGGTAGGAGGCGCCCCAGTTGAGGTGGGTCAGGTTGGTCGATGAGTTGGCCGCGATCAAGCCGCCGACCATCAGGCCGATGAAGCCGACCGGCAGGAACTTGAGCATGGCCGGGTAGGCGATGTCGTGGCCGAGGAGGCTCGGGTCGAGGTTGGGGAAAGCCTTCTGGATGTCGGCGAGCTGGGGGTAGACGATGATCGAGCACAGGGCGACGAGGATCCAGGGCCAGGGCCGGAGGACGTAATGGGCGATGTTGAAGAAGAGCACGGCCCCGAGCGAGTCCTTCTCCGATTTCGAGGCCAGCATGCGCTGGGCGATGTAGCTGCCGCCGCCCGGCTCGGCGCCCGGGTACCAGACCGCCCACCACTGGACGGCCAGGGGCATGATGAAGATGGCGATGGCCAGGTCCCAGTTGCTCTTGAAGTTCGGCAGCATGCTCAGGAAGTTGATGCCGCCGGGGCCCGGCGTCGCGGAGAGCTTCTCGACGAGAACGCCCATGCCGCCGACATACTTGACGGCGAAGTAGGCCGCGGCGATGACGGCTGTCATCTTGACGAAGAACTGGATCATGTCGATGACCAGGACCCCCCAGAGCCCGGTGACCGTGGCGAAGACGACGTTGAGGACGCCGACGAGGAGGAGCGTCTGCCAGCGCTCGAGCCCGAAGAGGATGGCGGCGATCTTGCAGGCGGCCAGGTTGACCGTGGCCATGATGATACAGTTGAAGAGGAAGCCCAGGTAGACCGAGCGGAAGCCGCGGACGACGCCGGCCGCCTTCCCGGAATAGCGCAGCTCGTAGAACTCGAGATCCGTCAGGACCTCGGACCGCCGCCACATCCGGGCGTAGAAGAAGACGGTCGCGACGCCGGTCAGGGTGAAAGCCCACCAGACCCAGTTGCCGGCGACGCCGTTGCGGCGGACGATGTCCGTGACCAGGTTCGGCGTGTCGCTGCTGAAAGTCGTGGCCACCATCGACAGACCGGCCAGCCACCAGGGCACCATGCGCCCGGAGGCGAAAAACTCGGAGGTGTTCTTGCCGGAACGCTTGCGGTAGAAAAGGGCGGGGCCGAAACAGACGAGCAAGATGGCGAAGACGATGACCCAGTCGATGGTCTGGAGATGCATGGCTATTGTCCTTTCATAACGATACCGGACCACGCATGGCGGGCTTATTATATGAAGATTGTGGGGCGCAGACAAGCCTCGGGATGCCGCCCGTTTTGGCAAGGATGGGAGCCATGCATCTCCCCCGGCCCCCCCGGGAACCAGTCCCGGCGGTTCCCCCGCCGCGTAAGCGGCGGGTCCCCCCTCCGCTACGGGGGCTATGCATGGCTCCCATCCCTGCCCGGGCAGCATCAAGTCCGCCCATGCTGCTCCGATGATATCCTGTGAAATTTTGACATGTGCCCTGATATATTGTTATAAGCAGGATGAATGGAGGTTCCTATGCGTTTTAACAAGAAGGTCGGATTCTGCGTCTTCGGCCTCGTCGCCGCTTTCCTCCTCGCCGGAGCTCAGGGCTTTGGCCAGGCCAAAAAAGAGGCCAAGCCGGCGGTCAAGGCCGAGGCCTTCGACTACGCCGCCGTTATCAAGCAGCTCAAGGTCCGCAACATCGGCCCGGCCAACATGGGCGGCCGGACGGTCGATTTCGCCGTCCCCGAGAACGACACGTCCGTGATCTACGCGGCCGTCGGGCCGAGCGGTCTGTGGAAGTCGGAGGACTCGGGCATCAACTGGGCGCCGTCTTTCCACAAGGAAGCCACGGTCGCGGTCGGGGCGGTCGCCGTTTCGACGAGCCACCCCGACATCGTCTGGGTCGGAACGGGCGAGGCCACGGCCCGCAATTCCGTGGCCCCCGGCGACGGCGTCTATAAGTCTGAGGACGCCGGCCGGACCTGGAAGAACATGGGCCTCGCGGAGACGCGGTTCATCAGCCGGATCGTCATCGACCCGGTCAGTCCCGACATCGTCTATGTCGCCGCCCAGGGCCACCTCTGGGGCCCGAACGAAGAGCGCGGCGTCTACCGGACGATGGACGGCGGGAAGACCTGGAAAAAGGTCCTCTACGTCAACCCCGAGACGGGCGCTTGCGACCTGGCCATCGACCCCTCGAACTCAAAGATCCTCTACGCCGGGATGTGGGAGCACCGCCGCTGGCCGTACTATTTCCGGAGCGGTGGCCCGGGCAGCGCGGTCTACAAAACGACGGACGGCGGGGAGACGTGGACGGCCACGGCCGAGGGCCTGCCCGCCGGCCCCTACGGCCGGATCGGCCTGGGCGTCGCCCGGTCGAGCCCGAGCGTCGTCTACGCCCTGGTCGAAGCGAAGGACGGCGGACTTTTCCGCTCCGAAGACAAGGGCCGCACCTGGCGCAGGGCCTGCGATAAGGCGACTTACGACCGGGTCAACTTCCGGCCTTTTTATTACAGCCGCCTGACCGTCGACCCCACAAACGACCTCGTCGTCTACGTCTATTCCGGGTCGTGCTACGTCAGCCGCGACGCCGGAAAGACCTTCACCCAGGTCTTCCAGGGGGCTCACCCCGACCACCACGCTGTCTGGGTTGACCCTCACGATCCGAAGCATGTCATCAGCGGCAACGACGGCGGCATCGACATCTCCTGGGACGGCGGCCGCCGCGCCCACGGCGTCGCCTGTCAGGCCTGGGCCGAGGCCTATAACGTCGGCTTCGACATGCGCGACCCCTACTATGTCAACATCGGCCTCCAGGACAACGGCAATTGGCTGGGACCTTCGAACACCCGCGAGCGGGCCGGCATTCTCAACAGCCATTGGATCCCGACCGGCGGCGGCGACGGCTACTACGCCCAGTTCGACCCGGTGGAATGGTGGATCCTCTATCGCAACCTGCAAATGGGCGGCATCGAGCGCCACAACCTCAAGACGGGCGAGTCCGTGCGCATCCGGCCCGAGGCCTCGCTCAACGAGCCGCCCTACCGCTTCAACTGGAACTCGCCGATCCATCTCTCGCCCCACGACAGGAACGTCCTCTATTTCGGCGGCAATTTTCTCTTTAAATCGACCGACCGCGGCGGTTCCTGGATCAAGGCCGGTCCGGATTTGACGACCAACGACCCGTCCAAGCTCAAAGACTCGGGCGGCCTGACCATCGACAACACCGGGGCCGAGAACCACTGCACCATCCTGACCATCACCGAGTCGCCGCTCAAGGAAGGCGTCATCTGGGTGGGCACCGACGACGGCCAGGTCCAGGTCACCCGAGACGGCGGCCGGACCTGGGACAACGTCACCGCGAACATCAAGGGCTTCGCCGCGCACGACAATTGGGTCACCCGCATCGAGGCCTCCCACTTCATCGAAGGCGGCGTGTATTTGACCGTTTCGCGGCACCAGGTGGCCGATTATCGACCCTACATTTTCAAAAGCGAGGATTTCGGCAGGACCTGGGTCTCGCTCCGCGGCGACCTGCCCGAGTACGGCTACCTCCACACCGTCCGGGAGGACCTCGAGAACCGGAACCTTCTTTTTGTCGGAAGCGAATTCGGCCTGTTCATCAGCGCCGACGGCGGCAGGAATTGGATCCCCTACAAGGGGGATTTCCCGACCGTGGCCGTGCGCGACATCCAGATCCACCCCCGCGAGCGCGACCTCGTCATCGCGACCCACGGCCGGGGCGTTTGGATCATCGACGACATCCGGCCGCTCGAGCGGCTCACGGCCGAGGCGGTGAAGTCGGAAGCCCTCCTTTTCGACGTCAAGTCGCCCGTCCTCTTCTCCTACAGGACGACGGTGGATAATTACAGCGACGCCGGTTACGCCGGCACGAACTCGCCTTACGGAGCGGCCGTCAGCTACTACCTCAACCCGGCCGCGGCCGGCCAAGCCAGGGTCCGGATGTCCATCCAGGACAAGGAAGGCCGGGAGGTCGCGACGCCGTTCACGACCAGGGAGCCCGGGCTCAACCGCGTCCACTGGTCCCTGCGCGAGGGCGCCGCGCCCCCGGCGCCGGCGCCGGGCGAGACGCGCGGCGCGGGCGGACGCGACGGCGCGGGCGGCTTCGGGCCCTATGCCCTGCCCGGAGAGTACAAGGCCGTCCTCGAGGTCAACGGCAAGAAAATGGAAGCTCCGTTCGTGGTCAAGGAAGATCCGGACCAGGGCATTTCCATGGAGGAACGGCAGACCGGGCAGAAATTCGCGCGCGAGTCCCAGGACCTGGCCCAAAAAGGACGGGCGCTGCTTCAGGCCCTCGACGCGACGGGGAAACAGCTCGACGATGTCGCCGGCCGTGTCGCCGGGATGAAGAATCCCGACGCGGCTCTCACCGCCAAGGTCAAGGCCGTCAAGGACAAGGTCGAGGCCATCAAGGCCGTATTTTACGTCAGCCCGCCCGACCAGGGTTTCTACCGCAAGCCGCTCATGGTCGCCTTCCGCGGCGGCACGGCGGCCGAGCTCGTCACGGGCGGAAGCCGCGGATTCGGGAGCATGGGCGCGCCGACACAGACGGCCGTCGACCAGTTCAACGACTTCAAGGCCTTCGCCGAACCGCTCTTCCAGAAGATGAAGGACATCACCGAAAAAGACGTCCCCGAGCTCAACAAGCTCCTGGCCGAAAAAGGAGTGCCGTACATCAAATAGGTTGTTCACCCGATTTCGGGATGCTAATTTAGATGCCTGCCCTCTATTGAGGGCGCTGCCCGGTTTGGCAGCGATGGGAGCCATGCATCTCCCCCGGCCCCCCAGGAACCTGTCCCGACGGTTCCCCCGCCGCAAAAGCGGCGGGCCCCCTTCCGCTACGGGGGCTATGCACGGCCCCCATCACTGCCCGGGCAGCGTCCTGGCGGGGGAGGCTGAAAGCGGCGGGGAACTCCGGGGAGCGGAGTTCCTGAAGCGACGAACAGGGAGGGACTGTCCCCGTGCGGGACAGTCCCTCTTTCCGGTCTAAGCCCTCTACTGGCCTCGTCTTTTTGACTTATCTTCGAATATTCTGGTATAAGCAGGCCATATTAGATCTGCGACGGAGGTCTCTATGCGGTTAAATAAATCGTTTAAATTCTTGGCGATAGCCATCATTTTTGCTCTTGCCATTCCGTCGTTCGCCGCCAATCTGCCCACGGTCAGGCCCGAGTTGGTGGGCTTGTCGACGGAACGGCTGGCGAGGATCGGAGAGGTCATGCAGAAATACGTCGACCAGGGCCGGCTGGGCGGAGCGGTCACGCTCGTCGCCCGCAACGGCAAGGTGGCCTACCTCCAATCCTTCGGCAAGCTGGACCCGAAAACCGGCGCGGCGATGCCCGCAGACGCCGTCTTCCGGATCGCCTCCCAGACCAAGGCGATCACGAGCGTCGCCGTCATGATCCTCTTCGAGGAAGGGAAGCTCCTGCTGGGCGACCCGGTTTCGAAGTACATCCCCGAGTTCAAGGACACGACGGTCGCCGTCCCGGAGACGGCGAAAAAGGGGCCGGGCTACAAGGTCGTACCGGCGAAGAGGCCGGTCACCATCCGCGACCTCCTGACCCATACGGCCGGCATTTCCTACGGCGACGGACCGGCCAAGGACCTGTACAAGGCGGCCGGCCTGCAAGGATGGTTCCTGGCGGACAGGAACGTCCCCGTCGGCGGCCTCATTAAAAAACTGGCCAAGCTGCCCTTCGACGCCCAGCCCGGCGAGAAATGGGTCTACGGCTACAACACCGACATCCTCGGCTACCTGGTCGAGGTCGTTTCGGGGATGAGCCTGGCCGATTTCATAAAGAAAAAGATCACCGAGCCGCTGGGGATGGCCGACACCCATTTCTTCCTGCCTGAGGAGAAGGCCGGGCGTTTCGCCGCGGTCTATGGCACTGGGAAGGACGGCAAGGCCGAACTCGTCGAGGACGCCCGCGAGATTACCTACGTCAAGGGACCCCGGACGTGCTACGGGGGAGGGGCGGGGCTCCTCTCGACGGCCGAGGATTACGCCTGCTTTCTACTGATGCTCCAGAGCGGCGGCGAGTGGGGCGGCGTCCATATCCTCAGCCCGAAGTCGGTCGAGCTCATGACCGTGGATCACGTCGGCCCGCAGCTTTACGGCAGCCAGGGATTCGGGCTCGGTTTTTGGGTGACGAAGGAGCTCGGCATGAACGGCGACCCGGGGTCGGTCGGGGCTTTCGGCTGGGGCAGCGCTTACCATACGACTTACTGGGTCGACCCGGCCGAAAAACTCGTCGCCGTATTCATGACCCAGCTCCTGCCCGCGACGGGCAGCGACGCCCAGGCGAAGTTCAAAGCCTTGGTATATCAGGCGATCGTGGAGTCCTATTCCCGCTGACTGGCCAGGCCTCCGGCGATCTCCCCGCCGTCGATGACGAACGTTTGTCCGGTGATGAATGCCGCCTCGTCCGAGGCCAGGAAGGCGAAAAGCGCTGAGACGTCCTCCGGCCGCCCGAGCCGGCCGAGCGGGACCTTGGCCTCGAAAGCCCTGAGCATCGCCGGCGTGTATTCGGCCGCCTGCATGGGCGTCAGGATATAGCCGGGGCAGACGCAGTTGACCCTGATCTGGGGGGCCAGCTCAAGGGCCATGGACCGGCTGAGCTCGATGACCCCGGCTTTGGAGGCGTTGTAGTCGGCGTAGTGATGGTAGCCCATGATCCCGTTGGTGGAGCCCATGTTGAGGATGACCCCGCCGTTCCCATTCATCATCCTGCGGGCGGCCTCCCGGGCGACGTAAAAAACGCCGTCGAGGTTCGTCTGGATGACCCGGCGCCACTCCTCCTGCGTGATGTCTAGGAATCGATGGCGGATGCTGATCCCGGCGTTGTTGACCAGGACGTCGAGCCCGCCCCAAAGCCGGTCGATTGCGGCGAAGGCGGCCGCGACCTCGCCGGCGGCCGAGACGTCCGCCCGGATGGTCGTCGCGAGAGACGGCAGCATTTCCGCGGTCCCGGCTATGGCTTCGGGGTTCCTGTCGAGGATCGCGACCCGGGCCCCTTCATCAAGGAACCGGGCCGCCGTCGCGGCGCCGATGCCCTGGGCGCCGCCCGTGACCAATACTCTCTTGCCCTTTAATCCTCGCATGGGTTCCTCCCTCCACCGTAGGTTGATGATTTGCGTTTCAACATTTTTTTGAGCTCGTCCAGGAAATCCGGATCGACCTTGGTACCCAGGACCATGGCTTTCTGGACATGGTCCCAAGCCTTTCCGTAGGAGCCTTCCTTGAAATAAAGGACCGCGATGTTGTTGTGCAGGACGCCGTCTTTCGGATCGATGGACATGGCCTTAAGGTAATGGCCGAGGGCCTCCTGCTGTTTTCCGAGAACCATCATGAGGTTGGCCAGGCTGGCGAAGGCGTCCTTGTAGTTTGGGTCCAGCTCGACAGCCTTCCCGAAGGCTTGAGCAGCCTCTTTGACCATCCCGTTCTTTGTGTAAGCGATGCCCAAGTTATTGTAGCCCTGGGCCAGTGCCGGGTCGAGTTGAAGCGCCTTGCGGGCTTCTTCGATGGCCTCGCCTGGTTGGTTTTTTAGGAGAAAGGCATAGCTCAGGTTGAGATGGATCGTAGCGGAGACGAGCCCGAGCTCCTGGGCCCGATGTATCTCGGTGATTCCCTCATCGATTTTTCGCGCTTGGAGGAGACAGTAACCCAGGCTGGCGTGGGCCTCGGCGAACCGGGGCGCGAGTTCGACAGCCTTGGCAAAGTTGGCCATGGCCTCGACGATGTCGCCTTCCTTGAAGCGACAGATCCCGAGGTTGTAGTAGGCCTTATCGTAGCCCGGATCGATGGTGATGGCCTTCACGTATTCCGCGACGGCCTCGGCCATCTTGCCCTGCTGATAGAGTACGTTCCCGCGGACGTTGTGGGGGCCGGGAATCCCGGCGTCGAGCCGGAGGGCGAGGGCCGCTTCCGCAAGGGATTTGTCATACTCTTTTTTCCTGGAGTAGATCTCGGCCAGGTTGGAATGGGCGAGGGCGAAAGAATCGTTGAGGGACAGGGCCTTTAAGAAAGCGGCCTCCGCGTCCCTAAGACGGGCGGAACGAAGGCTGAGTTCGCCGATGTTATTCCAGGCCTCGGCGAAATTGGGTTTGAGTTCGACCGCCCGGCGATAAAGACCCATGGCCTTTTCGACGTCGCCTTTCTTCGCGTGGGCGATGCCCATGTTGTAAAGAAACCGGGGAGACCGGGGCTTCTCTCTGAGGATCTCCGCGTAGGTTTCGATGGCCTCTTCGATGCGGCCCTGTCTTCTCGCTATGATCCCCATGAGATTCCTGGTCTCGAGACTCTTCGGGTTTAGCTTAAGGGCGGCGCGGCAGGCGTCCAGCGACTGGTCGTATTCTTTCTCCTCCAGGTGGATCTGGGCGATGAGGAAGTAGGCGTCGTCGAGGGAAAACATGTCTTTCCGCCCGCTTTCGTCGAGGACAGCCTGGAGTTCATGCCGGACCTGCACCCTCGCGGCCTTCGGCGTTGCGGCGGGCGGCCTCCCCTGCGCCGGCGCCTTGAGGTTGAAATCGCAGATCTCCCGGTAGATCTCGATCGCCGGCCGCCGGGCGTCTTTGGGGGTCGGATAATCGATGCCGTTGAAGGTCCGGGCTTTGTTGAGCCGGATGGCCCGGGTGTTGAGGGCGTCGAATTCACGGCCCTGAAGCAGATAGCTCATGATCGATTCCGGATCGGCGATGTGGGCGGCGCCGAACATGTGCCCCCACTCGTGCATGAGAATCCGGTCTAGGCCGTTCGTGTCCTCGGCGAAGATCGAAAGGATGATCCCTTCCTTGAAGAGGGAGTAGCCGAGCATGCCCGGTTCCAGGGCTTTCTGGGCCGTCAGGGCCAAGATTGCGTCGCATCCTTCCTTCGCGACCGTCGCGTCCAGGGCGTCGAGAAGGAGTTCTAGAGACCCGAGAGTATCAGCAGACGACCAGCCGTCGAATCCGCAGATAGTGAATCGGATGCCGAAAAGCCGTTCGTACTCTCCGGAGACAGCATTCATGAGGGACGAGATGCGGCCTTGCCACCCTTCGGCCGCCCTGACTTCCTCGTCGGCTAGAACCCTGACGCTGACCTCGCGGATGTCCCCGGCGTCCGTGTTCTGCCCGAAAACGGAGAGACACGTGAAGAGAATGAGGAACGCGGAGATGAACTTCACGGCATCCTCCCTTTGAGCTTATTCTAGCTCAGCGGAACAGAGAAAGGGAAGAGGCGGGGTCGCCGGGAGAGCCGGAGTCCGCTTCATCGGGTCCCGTCCCCTCGGGCGGCCGGCGCGTCCGCCGGAGCAGGCGGCAGAAAACCGCGTAGTCGAAGAGTCCCAGGACGGCCACGATGATCATGAAGGCCGACCACTGGAAAGAACGGACGCGGACGGTCTGTCCTTCCCGGGGTTGGGACTTCATCGACAGATATTGGGGAAGGAAGATATAGGAATGCCGGGGATGCGTCGTCCGGATGACGACTTGAGAGTTCGGGTTGGTGCGCAGGGAAGAGGTCGTCGTGGTTCAGGGGACGAAGAAAAGAGCCATCAGGAAAAGGTATCCGAAGAGCCCGAGCACGAATTTAGCGCAACGTCCCGGACGGAGCCTAGGCTCTTCTAAGTTCAAATGGTCCTCTCTGCCTTTCCGGCCTCATCAAAGAATACTCCGGGAGCGGCAGGGACGTTTATTTTGAGAGGCTCACCGCGGGCCTGTCTTCCAGGATCCAGAGACGGTGGTTGATGATGTAATAAGGTGGAGAGTATCCCCCGAATTCATTGAAATCATTTATCGGATCGTCCGATACAATTGCCGTCGTCGTGTAGCCGGCGGTGAGGCTGCCCTGCAGGACGGAGACGGCCATGTCCATGACATGGTATCTTCCGACGGCCGTAGCGGCGTCCGCGATGGCGATCAGCTGGGCATCGCCCTGGAAAAAACCGGCAGCCTGGGGGGAAGCCGGATTGGTGAGGTCGAGTCTTTTATAAGTCGTGTTTTCGCCGATGAAATCCAGCTTGGGAATCAGGATGTACTGCGTTCCAAAGAGGAAGCCGGTCCAGTATTCCGGCTCGGCGCCGTCATACACGAGCACGGGATTCGCCGGCTCACTCAGGTCATAGATCTTGGGACGAGAATTATTAAAATTGGTGACGACGAGATAACCCTCGACGAAGGCGATCGAGGAGACATAGTAGTTGCCGAATCGCGCGAGCTCCTGATAGCTGCCGTCCGGCTCGAAGACGTAGACACCGAGCGAATCCTCCTCGTCGTAATTGCCCACTACGATGAGGTGATCTCTCAAGGCGAAGGTCGGGCAGTTCCCGGGAATGGCCAGATGCAGCAACGCTTGCGGGTGGAGGGGGTCGGCCAGGGAGTAGGCGTACACCCCGTCGTCGTGTGTTGAGAGCCAGAGCGTGTCGCCGATGACTTGCGTTTGCTTAATCGTCGGAGGCACCTCCGCGGAAGCGATTTCCGCAATGCCCTGGGGATCATAAGCGTACAGATGATAGCCCCCATGGTAGTCAACGGTGACCAGGCGGCCGGAATCGAAGCGCACGGCCCATCCCGTGACGCTCCCCAGGGCTCTAAGCTTCTTGGGAGTAGGCGTCAACCGATACACATACGGCCACCTCAAGGTCACCACCCGGGGAAAATAGTTGTCGAGATGGACGATGGCCCCCTCGCCTTTGGCATAGAAGGGGAGGGAGGCGAAGCCGCGGGAGTCGGTAACGGACCGGAAGCTCTCCCAATCGATCCCGCCTTCGATCACGGCCCCCGAAAGCGGGTTCCCGGCGCTCGTCAAGATCCTGACCGAGAACGAATCTGCGTCGGGATCCTCCCCGGTGGAGTTGATGTTGCACCCCGCCGAAATCAACGAAGAGAAGGCGATCAGAAGCCAGAATTTTTTCATCATACCTGCCCCTGTTCGCAAAACGATCTCCTTTATATATATAGTTGTGGCCGGGCGATTTGTCAAGTTTCCGGGGGAAAGACCCCAAAGGAACGTGCTCAGCGGACCTGGCGCTCGAGCTTTTCGTATTGCTCGCGGATCTCGGCGGGGAGCCGGCCCTTGTAGGGTTTGAGGAAGGCCCGGACTTCGTCGACCTCGGTTTTCCACTCCTTGATGTTGACCTCGAAGAGCCGTTCGAGCTTGTCTTTGGGAATGGAGAGGCCGGTCATGTCGAAGTCCTCGATGCGCGGGACGAGGCCGGCCGGGGTCTCCCGGGCCTGGACCGCGCCGGTCACCCGGTCGATGACCCACTTAAGGACGCGCATGTTGTCGCCGAAGCCCGGCCATATGAACTTGCCGTTCTCGTCCGTACGGAACCAGTTGACGGAGAAGATCTTGGGCGGACGCGACAGGCGGTTGCCCACGTTCAGGTAGTGGCGCCAGTAATCGGCCATGTTGTAGCCGCAGAAGGGGAGCATGGCCATGGGGTCGCGGCGGACGACACCGACCTGCCCCGTGGCCGCCGCCGTCGTTTCGGAACCCATCCGCGCGCCCATGAAGACGCCGTGGGACCAGTTGAAGCTCTCGGTGACTAGGGGGATGAGCTGGGTGCGGCGGCCGCCGAAGATGATGGCCGAGATGGGCACGCCTTGAGGGTTTTCGGCCTCCTTCGAGAGCATCGGGGAGTTGATGATCGAGGCCGTGAACCGGGAGTTGGCGTTGGCGCCCTTGGTCCCCGACGCCGGCGTCCACGGTTTGCCCTGCCAGTCGAGGAGATGCTCGGGGACGGGCCCGTCGATCCCCTCCCACCAGGGCTCGTTCCGGTCGGTGTCCAAAGCGACGTTGGTGAAGAGCGTCGGGTTGAAGGCGCCCCGCTTGATCGTCTTCATCATGTTCGGGTTCGTCTTCATCGACGTCCCCGGCGCGACGCCGAAGTAGCCGGCCTCGGGGTTGATGGCCCAGAGCCGGCCGTCCGGGCCGATGTTGAGCCAGGCGATGTCGTCGCCGAGCGTCCAGACCCTGTAGCCGGGCAGGGCCGACTCCATCATGGCCAGGTTCGTCTTGCCGCAGGCGCTGGGCAGGGCGGCGGTGACATACGTGACTTTCCCCCGGTGGTCCTCGATGCCCATGATGACCATGTGCTCGGCGAGCCAGCCCTGCCTGTAGCCGAGGAAGGAGCCGATGCGGAGCGCAACACACTTCTTGCCGAGGAGGGCGTTGCCGCCGTAGCCCGAACCGACGCTCCAGACGAGCCCTTCCTCGGGGAAATGCATGATGTAACGGCGGTTGGGGTCGAGAGTGCCGATGGAGTGGAAGCCCTTGATGAAGTCCTCGCGGTTGCGGAGTTTCTCCAGGATAGGCGTCCCGATGCGGGTCATGATGCGCATGCTGACCGCGACGTAGCACGAATCCGTGATCATGAGACAGGCCTTGGCGTAGGGCGAGTCGGGGTGGCCCATCATGTAGGGGATGACGTACATCGTCCGTCCGGCCATGCAGCCGTCGGAGAGCTTGGCCATGACCTTCTTGGCCTTCGCCGGCTCCATCCAGTTGTTGTTCGGGCCGGCGGCTTCTTTCGTGGGATGGCAGACGAAGGTCAGGTGCTCGGTCCGGGCGACGTCGGTCGGGGAGGAGCGGTGGAGGTAGGCCGTCGGCCAGGTCTCCTGGTTGAGCTTCTGGAAAACAGGGCCGTTGAGCCGCTCCTCGTTCAGGCCGATCTCGAGGAGGCGCCAGGCCTCGCCCTCGGAGCCGTCGCACCAATAGACGCGGGCCGGCTTGGCCAGGCGCTCCTGGTCCTCGATCCAGCGTTCGGCGGCGGAAACCATGGTCGTCAGTCCGCCTCTTTTTTATCAGGTCAAAACCGGGATGTCAAACCGCATGCCAGGCAGGTTTACGCCGCAAAAACGCATCCCGTTGGCAGTCTGGGGTCGATCTCCCGGCCTTGACATGGTCTGAACCGTGTTTTATGCTCCCACGCGGAGGAGAGTTCGGAAAATCGATATTCTATGGAAATCAAAGAGAAAAAACGACTCGCGGTGACCGTTGATAAACGACACATCGTCTCGATCGGGGAACGGCTCTATGCGGAGAGCGTCGATCTTCTCCGGGAGCTCGTCAACAACGCCTACGACGCCGACGCCACCGAAGTGCGGGTCGAGGTCGGGCCCGAGAAAATCGTGGTCAGCGACAACGGCACAGGCATGGACCTGTCCGGCCTCGAGCAATATTTCATCATCGGGTCGAACGAAAAGGTCGTTCATGCCCGCTCGCCCCGCTTCGGCCGCGTCCGGATCGGGCAATTCGGCATCGGAAAATTTGCCTCCCTGGCCGCCGCCTCACGTTTCGAACTCATCACCCGGCACAAAGATTTCGGCGCCCGCGTTGTCTTTGACAAAAAGTCCTGGGAGGAAGCCAAGGACGAGTGGCATCTCCCTTGCGAAATCCTCGCCCCCAACCCTCGAGACCCTCAAGAGGGTGACGGCACGGCGGTCATCCTCTCCGAGCTTTCCAAGTCCTTCCACGTTGAAGACGTGGAGAGGAAACTCCTGGAGAGCGTGCCTCTCAAAGCCCCGGAATTTGCCGTCTACCTCAACGGCCGCCGCCTCTACCCGCGAAGCCTTGTCGGCCGGAGAATCCCGATCCTTGAAGGCACCAAATACGGACTCGTGACCGGAGAGATCGTCATCACTCCGAAGTCAGCCGCCGACTTCAAGAACTTGGGCATCGAAGTGAAGGTCAAGGCCGTTACGGTTAAGAAAGACCTCTTCGGCATGGAAACGTGGGGAAAAGCCGTGGCTCGGGTCAAGGGCGAAATCCATGCCGATTTTCTTCCCATCACCTCGGACCGGTCGAGCTTTATCGTTGATTCCGACGAATACCAGGAATTCCTCAAGGTCATGGAGAAAGTCGTTGTCATCATCGGGAGAGCCCTGGGCAAGGAAGCCGACCGCACCGAGCAGCGGAAATCAAGCCGCGCCGTCAACGAAGCCCTCCAGCGCATCCATAAGGCCCTGGCCCGCAATCCCGACCTATCGCCCTTTGGCCCGGTCGATTATGGCGAACCCGGCGAAGCCGGCGGCAGCGCCGTCATCGGGGCTAAGAGGAAGGAGCGACAAGGGGCCGAGGTCCCGCCGCGGGAGGCTCGGGCCGGCGAGGATCCGGAGCCGGAGGCACCCGTTGCGCCGAAGAAGAAGAAACGCCGCCATCCTCTGGTCAAGAGAGTCACGCCCAACGCCATCGTTCGCCGCATGCGCATGGGCACGGAGAGCGTTTCCGTCTGTCTCGACTTTTTCGGTCCCCGGGGGCCGGAGTGCTTCTCCGAAGGAAACGTCGTCTATATCAACCGCGACCATCCGCTTTTTCAGAGGGAGTCCCACAAAACTGCCGCTCAGACGATGTATCTCGCCAGGCTGGTCACACAGGAAATCTCGCTGATGAAGGAGACGCGGAACCCGCGCGTGGCCTTCAGTCGCCAGAGCCAGCTCCTCAAGGACGCTTTCGCCGAGGAGTAGCCGACCCTTTCCCTTCGGCGTTGAAAAGATTTCCATGAGCCTAGCAAGCGATTTCTTTTTTTTCAAAGAGAATGAAGTCCACGGGATGGACGTCAGATACGAATAGCCGTGTCGTGCTTCGTCGCTCACACTTGTATTTCGTAGACGACGGGGATCCCCGCCAGCGAGATATCGGGGTTGAACGTCCAGGAGACGAGGTTGACGGCCCGGGGATAGGGGATGAACCGGGCCCGGTAAAAAGGTCCCGCCGGCCAACCCCGTTTGGTGAAATCGATCGTCCCGATGAAGCCGTCCTCCCGGATGCGGGCCAGGTAAGCCCGGAGGAACGACGCCCGCTCGGCGGGGGCGAGGTCGGGGAAGGCGACGTGGTTGATCCAGGCCCAGCGTTCGACCTTCTTGCCCAGGTGGTCGTGGAGGATGAAGTTGATCATGGCCTGGACACGGCCGTCCTTTTCCCAGACGAGCGTCCGGGCGACGTCCGGATAGTCGAGCTCCGGGGCGAGCTCTTCCCTGCCGCAAATGCGGGCCAGGGCCACGGTTTTCCGGTAGCGGTCGAGGAGGTCGTGGCAGGCGTCGAGGTCCGACGCCCGGTATTCGCGGAGGACGACGCCGGGGGCGGGTTTCGGCGGACGGTGGGCGCCCATGAGCCGGATGGCCGCCTTCTCGTAGCCCTTCAAGTCCTCGGAAGCGTCGACGCGGTCGAGGTCGAGGATGCGGGCCATAACCCCGGACTTGCGGACGGTCTCGATGCGGTTCCCCTCGGCGCGGAGCTTGTCCATCATCAGCGTCGAGCGGTGGCCGGTCTCAAGCGTTAGAAGAGAGAAATCGTAGTTGTACTTTTTGTTTCCCTCGACGGCCGCGCGGATGAGGTCGAGCGCGATGCCCTGGCGGAGATACTCCTTGCGGACGACCAGGAGACAGCTGTAGATGGCGCTATAGACGTGGCCCCGGAGGTGGAACTTCTGGGGCAGGTTGGCCAGGAAAGCGACGATCTCGCCGTCCTTATAGGCGGCCACCAGGTGGTCCTTCTTGGCTTCCGGGATCCTGTCGAAGAGATAGCGAAGGAACGCCGGCCGGTAGAAGTTGGGGAACGAGGCTTGGCCATATTCGTCGCGCCACGAGGCGTGGGCCATCCGTTCGAGCCCCTCGTAATCTCCCCGGAACCGTTCGATGGAAATGCCTTCGATCATGGACTTCCTCCCGCTCGCGGGTTCGCCGGACTAACTTACCATGCGCGGCTTCGCCGGTCCAGGTCGCCGAGAGGCTGCTTCCCTTGAAAATAGGCGCCGCAGGTGATATCTTACCCCTCCTGGAGGACCATGATGATCGGCGAAAAAGACATCGAGACGTTGTTCGGGAAACAGCTCGCCCGGATCGGCGACGAAGAGCTCCGCGGCAAGGTCGTCAAGACCTTCGTCCTGGCCTGTAGCAGGGGAAATTGGGAATCCGTCGACGGGTTGAAGAAGATGCCTTTCACGCTCCTCACGGACTCACACGGCGTAAATTTCGTAGAGCACACGGTCGCCGTCACCGAGGGCGCGGCCGCCCTGGGACGGGCCCAGGCCGAAGCCTACGGCTGGCTGCCCTATGCCATCGACTTCGACCGGCTCTACGCCGGGGGCCTGCTGCATGACGTCGGCAAGCTTCTTGAGGTCGAGCCAGATGGCCGGGGCGGCTACCGCATGAGCCTTTCCGGCAAGCACGCCCGCCACCCGGTTTCCGGGGCCATCCTGGCCGCCGAATGCGGCCTCCCCGGCGACATCATCAACATCATCGTCTGCCACGCCAAGGAAGGGGAGGGCCGGCCCCAGGTCGTCGAAGCGGTCCTCATCCACCAGGCGGACTTCGCCACGTTCGACCCCCTGGTGATGAAGCAGAAAGGGACCTTGATCGAGACCTGAGCGGCTCCATGGGCGAAACCATCATCGAGAAAATCCTCGCCCGGCACGCCGGCCGGCCGGTCCGTCCCGGCGATATCGTCGACATTGCCATCGACGCCCGGATCGCCCGGGATTTCGGAGGCGCCAGCGTCGTCAAAAGCCTGAAGGAGCATGGCCTGCCGATCGAGGACGTCTCCAAGACCTTCTTCACTTTCGACTGCAACCCCGGCGGGTCCGACCAGAAATATGCCGCCAACCAGCATCTCTGCCGGCTCTTCGCCAGGGAACGCGGTGTCAACCTCTTCGACGTCGATGCCGGGATCGGCACGCATATCGCCATCGAGCAGGGGCTGGTCGTCCCCGGCGGCACCCTCGTTTCGACCGACTCCCACGCCAACATCCTGGGAGCCATCGGGGCCTTCGGCCAGGGCATGGGCGACCAGGACATCGCCGCCGCCTGGGCTTTCGGCCGGGTCTGGTTCAAGGTTCCCGAGTCGGCGAAAATCGTCCTGAAAGGGACGCCCCCCGCCGGGACGACGCCCAAGGACATCGCCCTGCGACTCCTCCGAGAATTCGGGGCCGCCGGCCTGCTCGGGGCAAGCGCCGAACTTTACGGGGAGGCGGTCGATGGCCTGGGGCTCAGCGGCCGTATCACCATCGCCTCCATGGCTACGGAGATGGGCGCCATCATCCTCCTTTTCCCGCCCGATAAATCCGTCCTCGCCCATTTCGACAAGCTCGGCAAGGCCTACGAAGCCGCTTACGCCGACGCCGGCGCCCACTATAGCCGGGTCGTCGAGGTCGACGTCTCGGACCTCGTCCCCCTCATTTCCCGCCCCGGGCATCCCGAGGACGTCGTCGCCGTCCGGGACGTCTCTGGGACGAAGATCGATTCGGCGTTCATCGGATCGTGCACGAACGGAAGGTTCGAAGATCTGCAGGAGGCGGCCGGCGTCCTGAAGGTCCGGCGGGTCGCCCCCGGCGTCGTTCTCAAGATCGTCCCGGCCACGCGGCAAGTTTGGCGGCGCGCGCTCGATGAAGGCCTCATCGACGTCTTCCTCGAGTCCGGAGCCCTCGTCGGCAACCCCGGCTGCGCCGGTTGCGCCGAGGGACAGATCGGCCAGAACGGCCCGGGCGAAGTCACCGTCAGCACGGGCAATAGGAATTTCGCCGGCAAGCAGGGCAAGGGGAGCGTCTACCTCGCTTCGCCCGCCACCGCCGCCGCTTCGGCCGTCGCGGGAGTCATCGTCACAGCCGCCGATATCCCCGCGAAAGCCGTTCTTTTCACCTCCGGCCCTCCCCGGGCGGTTCCGGACTCGCCTGCCCCCGCGAAAGCCGTTGACGCCGGAGCGAAGCCGACCGTCGTCCGGGGGCGCGTTTGGATCATCGACAAGGACAACATCGACACCGATATGATCTTCCACAACCGCTATCTGGCCATCACCGATGTCTCCCTGATGGGCCGCCACACATTTGACAACCTTGCCGGCTGGGAGGGCTTCGCCGCGAAATGCTCTCCGGGCGATATCGTCGTCACGGCCTCGAACTTCGGGGCCGGTTCGTCCCGCCAGCAGGCTGTCGACTGCTTCAAGAGCCTGGGTGTTCTGGCCATCATCGCCCGTTCTTTCGGCGCGATCTACGAGCGAAACGCCGTCAACGCCGGACTGCCCGTCCTCACGGGCGACCTCATCACCGCCCGGCTGCGGAGCGGCGAGGAGATCACCGTCGATTTCGCCACGGGCGAGGTCACCCGCCACGCAACCGGCGAGGTCTTCCAGGTCGCCTCGTTTTCGGAGATCCAAACGGCCATTTACCGAAGGGGCGGATTGCTCGGCCAGGGTTGAGGTTTTCATGCGACTCTACGAGAACGAAGCCAAGACCGTCTTTAAAAGGGAAGGCATCGCCGTCCCCCGGGCCCTCGGGGTGTTTGAGCGGGCCTCGGATATCCAGGGGACGATTGGGCCGGATTCCCCGGTCATGCTCAAAGCCCTGGTCCTCATCGGCGGGCGGGGCAAGGCCGGAGGCGTCCGCAGGGCCGTAGGTCAGGCGGAGGCTGTTTCGTTCGCGGCGGAAATGCTCGGCCGCAAGATCCGGGGCTATTCCGTCGAGCGGCTCCTGGTCGAGGAGGCCGTCGAGGCGGTCGGCGGCGCCTGTTATGTCGGGGTGACCATGAACCCCGCCGATTTCAACGTCACCGTCATCGTCAGCCCGGCCGGCGGCGTCGATATCGAACAGGTGGCCCGGGAGTCGCCGGATAAGATCCTGAGGGTCGAGCTCGCCGGTAACGATGAGGTCCTCCCCGAGGCGGAAGCGGCCCGGCTGGCCGCGTTCCTGGCCTCCGGCCTCCCCGGGGGGACGGCGCAAGTCGACGCCTTGAAAGCCGTCATCTCCAAGGTCTACGCCGTCTTTCAGAAATACGACTGCAAGGTCGCGGAGATCAATCCGCTGCTCCTGACCGCGGCCGGCCCGGTCGCCGCCGATGCCAAGATCGTCCTCGACGATAACGGCCTCTATCGCCAGGAGGGGCTGTTCCATCTCCTCGGCCTCGCGACGGCCCGGCATGATGTCTCCGAGCCGACCCGAAACGAGGTCAGGGCCCGGGAGGCCGGCTTTCGATATATCGACCTTCTCGCCGAGGACCACAAGAAGGACCCGGAGAGGTTGTACGTGGGGCTCGTTCCCGGCGGGGCCGGTTACGGCATTTTTTCCATCGACGAGGTCGCCAACGTCGGCGACCGGTTTTTCGGCGGCCGCGTCACCCCGGTCAACTTCATGGATTCGGGCGGCGGACCGACGGTGCCCATGGTGGCCGAGATGTTCGACCTGCTCTTCGATAATGAGGTCGTCGACCTCGTCATCACCTCCCGTTTCGGCGGCATCTCCTCCTGCGATGTTTTCATTCGGGGACTGGTCGGCTGTTTGAGGGAGCGGAGGAAATCCGGGCGGCGGGTCGTGCCCGTCGTCGGCCGGATGGTCGGGACCGACCTGCCGAGCGCCCGCGATTTCCTGGAGAGGGCCAAGAGGGAGACCCCAGGCGAACTCGAGGACATGAAGATCACGGTCGGCAACCAAAAGATCATGGCCGAGGTCATCCGGGAAGGGCTACGCTACGCGTTCGACCGGAAAGGGTGGACGTGATGGACGCCAGGATAAAAGCCGTGGACGGATTCCTGTTCCACCTCGTCGGGAAGCTCCGGCCCGGACTGGCGAGCCGGGTGGCGAGGTCGGGCCGGCTTGACACAATCATCCTCGGCCTCGGCGGCCAGGGAACCAAGCACGCCGGGCTGATGCACGATTTCGGGACGTCCATCGTCGCCGGCGTCGCGCCCGGCGGAGCGGGCACTCGGGTCCACGAAGTCATCCCCGTCTTCGACTCCGTGAAGGATTGCCTAGCCGAGTTCCCCGACGTCGTCGCCGCGAGTGTCTGGAGGCACTATTCGACGGCCCGGGAAGCCGCCCTGGAGGCCATCGAGGCGGGCATCCCCCTCGTTGTCCTCATCTCCGAGGGCTTGCCCTTGAGAGACGTCCGGGACATCATCGTTGCGGCCCGGGCCCACAATACCGTCCTTATCGGGGGGAACACACCGGGATTGATCTTCCCTCCCGAGCGCATCAAGATCGGCATGCTGCCCGACGTATTCTTCCCGGAGGAGGTCGCCCCGGGCCGCTTCGGGCCGCGGGGCGTAACCATCATCTCGCGCAGCGGCGCGATCCTCTACCACATGTCCGACGCCATGGCCAGCGTCGGTATCGCCCAGAACGCCGTCATCGGCATCGGCGGTGACGGGGCCATCGGCTCCACGTTCCGCGACCTTGTTCCCCTGGCTATGGAATACGAGAACACCGACCTCGTCATCGTCGCCGGCGAGATCGGCGGGTGTCAGGAGGAGATGCTGGCGCGGGAAATCCGGGACAACCCTGGAAAATATCCGAAACCCCTGGTGGCCCTCATCTCCGGGGCTCACGCTCCCGAAGGCAAGACCATGGGCCATGCCGGGGCCATCGTCACGCCCGGCCTCGAGACCGGCACTTTTCTGTCCAAGAAAAAGGCCTTGGAGGAAGCCGGGATCCGCGTCGTCAACAGCCAGTTCGATCTTATCGAGGCCGTCAGGGCGAAGCTCAAAGGTAAGACGTATTTCTCGCCCGAACGGTATTACGCCAAGATGAAAACGATCTGGGACGCGCCTCCGCCCAAGCCCAGCTGGACGACACTCGTCACCAAGGTCGAGCCCAACAACCTCGTCGTCCGGGGCTACCGCGTCCAGGACCTCATCGAGCGAGCCTCGCTCGTCGAAGCCGCCCACCTCATCACCCTGGGAGAGCTGCCCGACGCGGAGCGGACGGCATCCTTGACGCGCGTGGCCGTGGCGGCGGCCAAAAAGCGTCTCCCCCCGGTTGTCCGGAATCCCGAGGAAGATCTGTCCAAGACCTTCCAGAAATATCTCCTCACGGACGAAGAGCTCGCCGCCTTCAAACCCGCCGGGAAAGCGGCCCAAGCCGAAAAAACCGTTTTCGCCCTGGGACGTTTTACGGCCTACCTGGCCGGGGTCCGATCGCATAGCGCCGCCCTTGCCGCGGCCGAGCCCGGGGCCCCCTTCGCCCATTTTGTTTACAAGGCTATTTGGGGAGCGGACGCCTTCGATAAGGCGAGGGCGCGCATGCTCGAAGCTGTCATCGTGGCCTCCATCGACCACGGTGTCACGCCGCCTTCGGCCCAGGCGACCCTCATCGCCTCCTCGGTCCGGGCGTCCTACGAAACGGCCGTGGCCCAGGGCGTGGGCGCCATCACCGACGTCCACGGCGGGGCCGGGGAGAAGGCTGCCGCTTTCTTCCTGCAATGCGCCGGCCTCGTCTCGGGGCAGGGCCTTTCCCTCGAAGAGGCGACACGGGCCGTCATCCGCCGTTACATCAAAGAAGGGCGACGCGTGGAGGGGATGGGCCATCGTATCCATACTCAGGACCCGCGCCGGGACGTCCTTTGGGCGCTCGCCGAAAAGAGCGGACTGGCGGGGCCGTGCGTCGCCGTTTCGCGTATCGCCGAGGACATGCTCAGGGAAGTCCGCGGCCTCAGCCTGCCCATCAACGTCGACGGCGTCATCGGGGCCATCATCGCCGACATGGGCCTCGACCCGAAGCTGGCCAAGGCGCTCTTCATCTTCGGGCGTATCATGGGGCTTTCGGCCCACTACTTCGAGGAAGTCGCCAGCCAGCCGCCGATGCGCCAGATCAATTTCAGCGAGGGGGTCTACCGCGGCATTCCCGATCGTCCTTATCCGGAGTGAGGCCGCGGCGACAGCGCGCCGTTCTGAAGGAGATGGGATTCATTCCTATCCCCCGGCCCCCCGGGAACCAGTCCCGGCGGTTCCCCCATCCCGCTTCTCTCGAAGCGGGATGGGACCCCCTCCGCTACGGGGGCTCGGAACGAACCCCATCTCCTCCCGGCTTGCGCTGACGCCGCTATTTCTCACGTTAAGGGAATTTCGAGTACCCTTAGTCCCCACAATTCCGGGGGATCCGCAGAAAAAATATTGCCGGCTAAAGTTGTAGCGGGCGATTAGACGAGTGGCGCGGCCCGGGGTGTGAGGGGAACCATCTGGAGCCCCCGTAGCGGAGGGGGACCCGCCGAAGGCGGGGGAACCGCCGGGACTGGTTCCCGGGGGGCCGGGGGATACGGATGGTTCCCGTCACAGCCAAAGCGGGCGGCGCCACTTCAAATCATAACGTTGGTTTATGTTTGGTCCTGTTTTATCGGACGACGAGCAGAGTGAAGGGAAACACATAGGCCTGGAGGAAGACGAGGAGGCCCATCAGGGCGGCCAGGGCCAGGCTGTGGAAGAACACATAGCGGAGGATTTCGCCCTCATGGCCGTACCAGCGGGTGGCCGTGCTGGCGACGACGATGCTCTGGGCGTCGATCATCTTGCCCATCACGCCTCCGGAGCTGTTGGCTGCGGCCATGAGCACCGGGTTCAAGCCGAGCTGCTCGGCCGAGATCTTCTGGAGACTGCCGAAGAGGACGTTCGAAGACGTGTCCGACCCGGTCAGGGCGACGCCGAGCCAGCCGAGCATCGTCCCGAAGAAGGGGTAGAAGATTCCCGTCCGGGCGAAGGCCAGGCCGAGCGTCGCGTCGAGGCCCGAGTAGCGCGTCACGAAGCCCAGGGCGAGCATGGCGGCCACGGTCAGAAGCGAGAAGCGGACCCGCTTGAGCGTCCGGCCGTAGGCCCGGACGAGCTGACGCGGCGAGAATGACATGAGAAGGCCGGAGGCGACGGCCGCGAGGAAGATCCCTGTCCCGGTAAACGTCAACCAGTTGAAGATGAAGACGGCCGGCTCCGCCGTCTTCAGCGCGACAACGGGAGGCATCCGGAAGACGAGCTTGTCCAGGCCGGGGACCGGGATGCGGACGATGGACAGGCCGTCGAGGAAGGCCTTGACCTGCGGAACGCCCCACAGGAAGACGAAAACGCTCAGGACGAGCCAGGGCATCCAGGCGCGGACGAGCTCGCCGGCCGTGAGGCGGCGCCGGGCGAGGGGAGGTCCGGTTTCTTCCTCGCCCGCGAGGCCGAGCGTTGTCTTGGGGCGCCACTTCAGGAGGAAAAGGACGAGCGCGGCCATGGAGATGACGGCCGCTCCGACGCCCGCGAGCCAGGGCCCGTGATAGTTCGAGATGAGAAACTGGGGGACCGCGAAAGAAACCCCGGCCACGACGAGGGCCGGCCAGACCTCCTTCATCTTCCGGAAGCCGCAGAAGGCCCAGACGAGCCAGAAGGGGATGAGGACGGAGAAGAACGGGAGCTGACGCCCGACCATGGCGCTCAATTGGCGGATGTCGATCCCCGTGACTCCGGCCAGGGCGACGATGGGCGTCCCCAGCGCGCCGAAGGCGACGGGCGCCGTGTTGGCGATGAGGGACAGGCCGGACGCCGCGAGCGGGGCGAAGCCGAGTCCGATGAGGATGGCCGCGGTCACGGCCACCGGCGTCCCGAAGCCCGCCGCGCCTTCGAAGAACGCGCCGAAAGAGAAGGCGATGAGAAGCAGTTGGAGGCGGCGGTCGCGGGTGATCCCGGTCAGGCTGTCCTGCATGACCTTGAAATGGCCCTTTTCGACGGTCAGGTCGTAGAGGAAGATGACGTTGAGGATGATCCAGCCGATGGGGAAGAGGCCGTAGGCAGCCCCCAGTCCCGCCGTCCGCAGGGCCATCCCGGCCGGCATGGTGAAGACCAGGACGGCTGTGAGCAGGGACGCGCCCAACCCGAGGAGGGCGGCGACGTGGGCCCGGAGCCGGAAGAGGGCGAGGCCGCCGAGCAGGATGACGATGGGCAGGGCGGCGAGGAGAGTCGAGAGTCCGGCGCTCGAGAGCGGATCATAGACCTGGTGCCAGTCCATGTTTCTTAGAGCACGCCGTCGGTTTCCTTGTTGAGCCGGTCGAAGAACGCGGCCATGAACCGGTGCCGCTCGACGGCGATCCGTTTTCCTTCGCGGGTCGTCATCCGGTCCTTGACCCGGCCGAGCTTGACCAAATACTCGCGGTAGGCGGTGTCCTCCCGGGTGTAGGGTTTCGTTTTCCTGACGTCGATCGCCTTGTCGTGAAGCCGCGCCCCGACCTCCCCGGCGAAGAGGAAGGCCCGGCCGACGCCGACGGCGCCGATCGAATCGAGCTTGTCGGCGTCGAAAAGGATCCTAGCCTCGAGTGTCCTCGGCACGGCCCTCTTGCGGAAGCGGTGGGTCCTGATGCAGTGGACGACCGCCCGGACCGACGCCCGGTCGAGACCGTGTCTCTCGAGGATCCCCTGAGCCAGCGCCGCGCCGGTCCGGCCGTGGCAGATCTTCCCGTTCGACCGGTCCTCTTCCTCCCGCCCGATGTCGTGGAGGAGCGCGGCCAGTTCGAGGACGCGGAGGTCGGCCTTTTCCTTCCGGCCGATCCGCAGGCAGAGACGATAGACGCGCTCGGTGTGGTCCCAGTCGTGGCTGCCCCGGGCGCTCCGGAAAAAGGCCCCGGCCTCCTCTTTGATCCGGGAGACGAGAGCGCCGGGGATGGGAGAGGTCATTCGTCGATCATGTGGACGACGAGTCCGTCCTTCAGCTTGGGTTCGAACCAGGTGGATTTCGGCGGCATGGTCTTGCCCCCGTCGGCCACGTCGAAAAGCTGGTCGATCGTCGTCGGGAACATGGAGAAGGCGACGCGGAAGCCGCCGGCGAGGACCTTCTTCTCGAGCCCGGCCGGGCCGCGGATGCCGCCGACGAAATCGATCCTCTTGTCCGTGCGGGGGTCGGCGACCCCGAGGACCGGCGCGAGCAGGTTCTCCTGGAGGATGGAGACGTCGAGCGACCGGATGGGATCGGCCGGGTCGAAGGTTCCGGGCCGGGCGTCGAGGACATGCCAGCGGCCGTCGAGGAACATCATGAATTCCCGGCTTCGTTCGGGAGATTTCCGCTCGGAAGGCCGGACCAGGAATTTTTCGCCGACCAGGGCCAGAAAAGCCTCGGAGTCGAGCCCGTTGAGGTCCCGGACGACGCGGTTGTAGGGCAGGATCTTCATCTGGTTGTGGGGGAAGATGACGGCCAGGAAGAAATTGTCCTCCTCCCGGCCCGTCCGGCCCGGGCGTTCACGGTCGCGCTTGACTTTGATCCGTGTCGCGGCCGCCGAGCGGTGGTGGCCGTCGGCGACGTAAAGGTTGTCCAGGACGGCGAAGGCCTCCCGGATCCTGAGGACGAGACCCGGCTCGTCCACGACGAAGAATACGTGCCGGACGCCGTCCGGGGTGGTGATGTCGTACTCGGGGTCTTTTTTCAGGCCCTCGGCGATGAGCGCGTCGATCGTTTCCTTCCGCCGGTAGGTCAGGAAGACGGGGCCGGTTTGAGCGCCCAGGGTTTCGATGTGCCGCATCCGGTCGTTTTCCTTGTCCGGACGGGTCAGTTCGTGCTTCTTGATGGCGTCGTCGAGATATTCCCGGCAGGATGCCGCGGCGACGAGGCCGATCTGGACGTGCTCTCCCCAGACCTGCTTGTAGAGGTACAAATTCCTGGTCCGGTCCGGCGCGATCGTCCCTTCGCCGAGGAAGCGGAGAAAATTTTCCTTTCCCTTGGCGTAGACCGCGTCGGAGTAGAGGTCGGTCCCGGGCGGAAGGTCGATCTCCGGCTTGCCGATGTGTAGGAAGGAATAGGGGTTCCCTGCGGCCATTTCCCGGGCTTCATCCGAGGTCAGGACGTCGTAGGGCGGAGCGGCGACCAGATGGGCGATGTCTCTGCGGGGGCGGACGCCCCGGAACGGTTCGATGCGGGCCATCTTTTCCTCCGAAAAAGGAGTCATTATAACACAGCCCGCAGCTGTGTCAGCCGCGAACGGTGTTGCGACCGGCGGCCTTGGCGCTGTACATCGCCTTGTCGGCCCGGTGGATGAGATTTTCGAGGGTCTCGTCGCCTCCGGGCTCGAACTCGGCCATCCCCAGGCTGATGGTCAGCGAGAGCGTCCCGCCCGGCGCCACGACGGTAATGCCCGAGACCATCTCGCGCAGGCGCTCGGCCAGGGCCAGGGCTTCCTCCCGCCCGGCCTCCGGCATGAGGACGATGAACTCCTCGCCCCCGTAACGGCAGACGATATCCGTCGTCCGGGTCGACTTGGTGACCTTCTCCGTCAGGATGCGGAGGACCTGATCGCCGACGAGGTGGCCGTGGGTATCGTTGACGTTCTTGAAATGATCGATGTCGAAGAGGAGGAGGGCCAAGGGCCTCTGGTAGCGACGGGCGCGCCCGACCTCCTTCTCGGCCATGCCCGCGAACGCCCGGCGGTTGTAGAGCCCCGTCAGCTCGTCGGTGATGGCCTGCTTTTCCATCTGCTCGACGCGGCGGGAGTTGTCCAGGGCGATAGCGACCTGGTTGGCGAAGAGCTCAGCCACCTGGGCGTCCTTTTCGGTGAACGGACGGGTGCCGGAGTTGTAGAGGGCGATGAGCCCGGTCGCGTGGCCGCGGAAAACGACGGGGGCGCCGAGATAGGAGTGGATGCCGAGGCTTGGGTCGAGGGCCAGGAGGATATCGTCCGGGCTCGTGATCGTGCTGATGAGCGGCCGCATCCTCTGGATGGACATGTTGCAGAGCCGGCTTCCGCTTACGGGGTAGGTCTCGCCGGTCAGGATCTGAGTGTTCCGGGGGCCCTTGATCCCGGCCAGCCTCATCTCCGTCCCCTCGGTCGTAATGAACGCCCCGATATCGAAGGGGATGACCCGGTTCATCAGGTCGAGGATGAGGGATGAAACCTGCTTGAAGTCGAGGTTAGAACTCAAGGTCAGGCCGGCCTCGCGAAGGGTCTCGGCGACGCGGCTGGCCTCGATGGCCGAGGCCTCGGCTTCCTTGATGCGGGTGATGTCGTAGAGGACGGCCACCCAGCCCGTGACGATGGAGCCGTGGCCCAGAAGCGGGGAAAGGTGGACGTCGAAGACCCGCGAGGAGCCATCCATCTTGAGGGAGATCTCCCGTTGACCGGAGGCGGGGGAGCTCAGGCTAACGGCCATCTCCGGCCAAGTCGAAAAGATATCGGCGGCCGGCTTGCCCAGGATCCTCGTTTCGGGGACGTCCTCGGCCGGGCCGCCGGCCTCGGCGATGATCTTCCGGGCGGCCGGGTTGGTGGCGGCGAGCCGCCCCGCCTCGTCGAGAATGATGAGCGACTCGCCCATGCTCTCGATGATCCTCTCCCTGGCCACGGGGACGATGTCGACGAGCTGAAGTCTGAACATTGCCCCGAGGAGGAGGAGCCCGGCGATTGCGAAGCCCAGCGGCGTGAAATCCAAACCGCTCTTGCCGCCCGCGAGCCCGGAGAGATAGAGGACGTTCCCCAGCCAGGGCCAAGGGAAGGCCAGGAGGATGGACAGGGCCTGCCGGCGATGGATGTCCTTGAACCGGAAATAGGCGAGGAGGAGGAACACGGTCGTGGCGAAGAGGAGCAGGTAGGAATAGCCAACGTGCACCCAGAAGAAAGGTCCGTGATGATAGAGAAGGAGGGGATAGCCCGACCCTTCGACGGGCGAAAACCCCGACCAGATGAGGTGGTGTCCTTCGTTCGTGGCGGCCAGGAGGAAGGTCAGAGACGGGATGACCCAGAGGGCGATGGCCCGTCCCCTCTTCAGCCGGGAGCCGGATCGGGAGAACTTGAGGGCGAAGAGGAACATGAAGACCGGAGTCGATGCGATCCCGAGGTACTCGACCTTCGATAGCAGGATCTTCACGGCCGTGTCCGGGACGGCCGCTTCGAAGGCCGCGGTCAACGACCACACGAAAACTGAGGCCATGAGGAAGGCCAGGGAACGGCCGACGGACGTGACCGTGCGCCTCCAGGCGAGAACGGCCACGGTTCCGGCCACGAAAGCGCTGAGGAAAAGACTGAGGACGTAGTAGCTGACTTGGAGGTTCACGCTTCTTTGGCCGCCTCTTCCTGGTCCTGGCTTTGGTCCGGGACGAAGGTGCTCGCGATCTCGAGGAAGTGCTCGACCACTTCCGGGTCGAACTGCGTCCCGGAGCAGCCGATGATCTCCTTGACGGCGAAACGATGGGAGGCGGGCTTCCGGTAGGGCCGTTCCGACGTGATCGAATCGTAGGTGTCGGCGATGGCCATGATCCGCGCACCCATGGGGATCTCCTGGCCTTTCAGCCTGTCGGGGTAACCCGATCCGTCGTAGCGCTCGTGGTGGGACCGGACGATCCGGGCGATCTCCTTGAGCTCGATGACAGGGCTGAGGATGTTCTCGCCCCGGGCGGGATGCTCCTTGATCAGCTTGAACTCGGCGTCGGTCAGCTTGCCGGGCTTATTCAGGATGCTCTCCGGAACGGCGATCTTGCCCACGTCGTGGAGGAGCGCGGCCAATTCGAGGTCGCCCAGCTCCTTTTCGCTGAAAGCCATTCTCTTGGCGATCTTCAGAGTGAATTCCGTGACCCGGGTCGAGTGGTGGCGGGTGTATTCGTCCTTAGCGTCGATGGCCGAGGCCAGGGACTTGACCGTCGACAGGAAGAGCGACTTCTGCTGGTCGACGAGGTCGGAGGTCCTCATCCTGAGGTTACGGTTGACCAGAGACAGTTCCGCCTCCATCTGGCGGAGGCGGAGCTGTCCCCGGATGCGGGCCTTGAGCTCGGTCGAGTCGAACGGCTTGGAGATGTAATCGTCGGCCCCGGCCTGGAGCCCCTCGGCCAGCATCTCGGCGCCGGTCCGGGCGGTCACCAGGATGATGGGGATATGTTTCAGGGCTTCGTCCTTCTTGAGCGCCCTGGCGAAGGCGTGGCCGTCCATGCCGGGCATCATGACATCGCAGAGGACGAGGTCGGGGCTCTTCTCCCTGAGAAAGACGAGCCCCTTCTCGGCGGAGGTTATGAGCTCCAGGTCGTACTCGTCGGCGAGGAGCATCTTCATCAGTTTGAGGACCTCGGGGTTATCGTCGATGCAGAGGATCAGGGCGTCGTGGACTTTGGCTTGGTCGACACGGCCGCTCTCGATGTCCACTTTCTCGAGGTCGACGAGCTGGAGCCGGCGGGAGTCGGTGAGGATGTCCTGGACGTGCGGTTCGTCGGTGTCGGTCAGCCGCCGCCGGAGCCCGATGGGCATGTCCTCCGACCGGCGGTCGAGCGTTTCCCCGTCGAAATGCTCCTCGCCCCTGCGCATTTCGACGATGAACCGGGAGCCCCTGCCGAGCTCGCTTTCGGCCCGGATGGACCCCTTGTGGACGAGGACGATCTCCCGGGCCAGCGCCAGCCCGATGCCCGTGCCCTCCTGGGCCCGGGACTTGGATCCGTCGACCTGGGAGAAGCGGTCGAAGATCGTTTCGAGCATGTTGTCCGGGATGCCGATCCCCGTGTCCTCGACGGTCATCGTCACGGTGTCGTCCCGCTCCTCGATGTAGATCGTGATCTTGCCGCCCTTGTTCGTGAACTTGAGGGCGTTCGAAAGGAGGTTGAAGACGACCTTTTCGAACTGGTCCGGGTCGAGGGTCAGGTCGACGGGATGCGGGGGATTCTGGCAATAGAGCCGGATCTGTTTCTGGTCGGCCAGGGGCTTGGCCGAGGCGAGAAGAGGCGGGATGAAATCGACGAGGTTCACGTTCTTCAGCTTGAGCCGCAGCTTCCCTTCCTCGAGCTTGTTCAGGTCGAGGAGGTTGTTGATGAGCTTGAGCAGCTTGTAGCCGTTTCGCTGCATCGTCTCGAGGGCGTCTTTGAGGGTAGGCGATAACTTTCCCATTCGGCCTTCGAGGACGGCCTTGAGCGGGGCCAGCATCAGAGTGAGGGGCGTCCTCAGCTCGTGGTTGACGTTGGCGAAGAACTGCGTCTTGAGCTCATCGAGGCTCTTGAGCTTGATGTTCGACTCCTGGAGCTGGGTCGTCGTCTCCTCGAGCTGCATGCGGCTGCGGAGCTCGCGGCGGCGGATGCTCTCCATGATCGAGGAGCCGAAGGCGCCGACGACGATGATGGCGGTCAGGAAGAGGAGGTTGTTGGTGACGAAGCGCCAGGCCTCGATTTCCACGCCGTCGACGACGATGGGCTTCTGGCCCAGGAAGTACCGGGCGAAACTCGGCACCGCGTACATGATCCAGACCGAGACGTAAAGATAGATAGTCCAGCGGAAGGCCAGGGGGATGAGGACGATCATGCCCATGACGATGATGTTCAAGCCCTGGTAGTAGCTCGACAGGAAGCCGCCCAGGATGTAGATCATAACGGCGATGCTGGCGGCGTCGACGAGGGCCAGGCCGAGGGCCACGTTCATGACGCCACGGCTCGAGCTCGTCTTCGACAGGACGAGCAGGATCAGACCGACCGCGGCGATGACGCCGAGGCGTATGAACAGGAACGTCATGAAGTACTGGGGCGTGTAGACGGCGTCGAGTCCGATGAACAACGCAAAAAGGACGATGCTCAGGTAGGCGGCCAATCGGGTCCGGCCCTTGAGGTTGTATTCCTGGTTTAATCGGTCTTCGAATTGCGGGTCATGGCTTGCCATAGGCATCTCTCGCTTTAGTGACATAAACATATCCCTGGGGCGGCGTCCCGTAGGACGGGATGATCCGCAGGATCTCCCAGCCCGTTTCCTCGAGCAGGGCCTCGAGCTTTTCCGGGTCGAAGAAATCGAAAGTCCCGGCCTCCTCGAGGTCGACGAGCTCCTGGGCGTCGTTGAGGAAGGCGCGAAGGGACTCGATGAGGAGCGCCTTGGGCCTTTCCGGCGGCAGGGCTTCCGGGGGCATGGCCTCGATCTTCTTGAGCAGCCGGGTGAACGGGCCAGAGGCGTCGGTGTCGGGCCGCATGCTCGACAGGACGAGCAGGCCGCCGGGCATGATGATCCGACGGGCCTCCCTCAGGGTTTCGGCGGGATTGAAGATGTAGGACAGGACGAGGCTCATGAGGATCTTATTATACCAGCCCGCCTTGACCGGCAGGTGAAACGTGCCCTCCAGCGTGCCGGGCATGAGGAGCCGGCGCAAGTCCGGCTTGCCAACCGAGAGACCACGGACGTACCGGGTGGCCCGGTTGAAGTCGGTGATGATCCGGTATTCTTGGAGGTCGAAACGGGTCTTCAACCAGTCGTCGTGGGCCGGCGTGATCCGTTCGCCGCGGAGGATCCGGTGGAGGCGGGGGGAGTAGTCCTCCTGGATCTTGATCGCGCTCTCGAGGGTCAGGTTCTCGACCTTGTCGGCCATCTCCTCGAACGTCCCGGCCTCGCCGTCGAGGAAGCGGCGGACGGCGAGATAGCGGCTCATCTCCAGGTCGACGGCGACGAGGTCGAAGCGTCCCGGCTCTTTGAGCGCGGGGAAACGCGAAACGAGTTTCCGGGACGCTTTCTTCATGGCCTCGGGGATGAGGTCGGCGATCGTGATCTGTGCGGGCAGGTCGCCGCCGGCGACGAGGAGATGCTCGACGAAGTTACCCGTCCCGCCGCCCAGGTCGAGGAGCCGGTCCCCGGGGCTGAGCTCCAGGGCGTGGAGCTGGTCGCGCATCAACTGCTGGTAGTCGTCGGAGAGGGCCATGACGTCGAAGCCGATGAGTTTCTCGTCGCCGACCAGGTAGTGCTGCCAGTAGCTTTTCCGGTTCTTGAGGTTGCGGGGCGGGAGCCGGTCCTTCTCGGCCCGCCGCACGACCTCCATGTCCTTCCGTCCCGGCAGGACCGGCTGGACGAGCTCCTTGTGGAGGAACCTGTGGATCAGGGAGGTGATCGTCCCGAACAGCCGCAGGCCTTCCTTGGACGTCCGGGCGTTGTGCCCGATCGGGACCGAGATGACTTCGCGCGGGGCGTCGACCTGGACGCTCATGACGTCCCGGATGAACTCGGCCTTGACCCAGTTGTCGTGCTGGCCGTAGATCCAGGTGATCGGCAGGTCGAGATGACGCATATCTTCGCGGGCCTGCTCGAGCGTGGCCACCGAGTTGATGACGCCGTCGGCGACGTAGGGGTCGACGTTGACGAGGTTGCCCAGGACCGGCATGACTCCGAGCTTGATCCCCAGCTGGTAGTGCTCCAGGAAATCGAGGCCGCAGTTGACCCGGACCATGAGGTCCCGGAATTCCGGCGTGCCCATGCAGGCGATCCAGTAGTCGATCCGCCGGCGCTGCGTCTCGTCCCTGAGCACGATCCGCGCTTCGAGCGCCGAGAAGGAGAAGGTCAGGAGGATGACCGAAGAGGCCTTGAGCTTGGGGTTCGTCCGGAGCCAGTCGAGGACGGCTACGATGTCCTCGGCCCCCTGGCTGAAGTTGGTGTTGAGCATCTCGTAGGGCGGTTCGTCGGCCTCGGGATCGTTGTGGCTCTCGCCCTTTTTACGGATCCCGTCGTAACGGACGACCGCCAACGGCTTGCCCAGGAGGCGGAAATTTTCGCAGAGGGTCAGGGCCAGGCCGAAAAGGGTTTCTTTGGTCTTGCCGAAAGCCGGCGGGACGATGACCACGGGCACGGGCTGGTCGTCCAGGGGCAGGGACGTGTTCAGGAGGCCGACGATCTCCTCCCCCCGGCGGTTTTCCAGCCTGATGACATGGGGAACCATGAGGGATGTCCTGACGAAATCTACCGGAAGAGCCGTGTGGCCCCGGCCCCCGGCTTTCTCCGGGGCATCCTCTCCGTGGCGGGCAAAATCCGGGTCGGGGGCATGGACCGATTGGATGCTCATTCGCCCGATGCCGAATTGGACGCCGTATTTCAACCCCCGGCCTTCGCCCTCCTCGGCGAGGCCCACGTGGCGGACCTCGCCGGTCTCCTCCCACAGGATTTTTTCGCCGTCGAGGATGGCCATGGATTCGAGCGGAGTCCCTTTGAGGAGGGCCGGCGCTTCCCCGTCGGCGACGAAGCTCATCCCGTTCGGGCTGATGTCGGTGATGTGGCCTCGGAGCTTTCGGTCGAACGGGGACGGCAGGGGGATCTCGACCCGCAGGTCGCCGGCCGGGCTGATCCTCTTTTCGGCCCGCTTTTCCGAATAGAACATGACCCGCGGGTAGAGGCAGACGAGCGTCCGGCCGTCGGGGAAGATCCGGGAGATCATGGTCTCGAAATTGTAGGTCGCATAGCCGATCTGGTATGAGACGAAGAGGAGGTCGGAGGTTTTGAACTTGACGTCGAGCTTCTCTCCCGAGAGGTGGCACACGGACGGCGGCTGGATGTCGGCGAAGGACAGGATCTCGGGGTTGCCGGAGCGGGCCGGGACGGCGGCGACCTCGACCTTGCGGGCCAGGGCTTCGCGCATGAGCGACTCGATCTTGACCGAGTCCGTGAACAGGACCATCTCGTCGGTCCGGAGGAACGGGTAGCGGAGCTTGAGCTCGACGAGGTCTCGGATGGCGACATAGTCCGACATGAACTGTAGGAGCGATAGACGGCTCGTGTCGTCCAAGGCTTCGAATTCGACGCCGACCCCCCCCTGGTCGATGTCCTGGCGGACGACCCGGCCGTTCACCATGTATTGCCGGCCGTCGGGAAGGGAGATGTTCAGGGGGACGGCCGAGCCCTCGGGCAAGGACGACAGGGTCTTGAAGAACATGCCGTTCTCGCTGAGGTTGACCAGCTTGGCCTCGCCCAAGGGGCTGGTCTCGATGCGGATGTCCTTGGTGCTGTCGAGGGTGACCCGCATGGAGGAGCGCTTCTCACGCGACCGTTGGGCGATGAGGAAGCCGATCTTGCGCCGGATGGCGGCCGGGTCGGCCGGCTTGGCCAGGCAGCAGTCGATGCGGCCGTAGCTGGCCAGGTCGAGGAGCGACCCGTTCGTGGCGGATTCGGTCAGGACGATCTTGATGATGGCTTCGGAGTTCTTGAAAAGCTCGTTGAGGAAACGGAGGAGCTCGGTGCCCTTCATCCGGGGCAGGTCTTCGTTGACGACGAGGACGTTGACCTCGGGGAGGGCTTTGATCAGATGGATGGCCTCGACCCCGCTCGTTGTCGTGTAAACGGCGTAAATGTCCCGCAGGGCCCGCTGGAGCTTCTCGAGATAGGCGAGGTCGTCGTCGACGACGAGGACGACGGGCAGGGCGCCTGCGGCGGTCTTTTCCATCTGCTCTCGCGACATTTTAAGGTCCGGCCTCCCGGAAAGACATGAAATCTATTAGTCGGCCGATGGGCGGGGGTGTGGAAAACGACAGCTGCTTAGAGGCCAGACCACAACACCAAGCTTTGTAGGACTCCATGCGTATCCATACAAAATCTAGTATATAAACCTAGGCCTGTCAAGGGTTTCTTGGCTTGAGTCCCCTGATGATCGCGGCAGCCGCCTGGGAGAAAAGCCCGACGTCGACGCCCGAGCAGACGAGGCTGTAGCCTTCTTCAAGGGCCTTGAGGGCGCCCGGAATGTCCAGGGCGAAGATCCCGGCTGGGACCTTCCTGCGGGCGCAGGCGGCCGCGACCGCCCGGACGGCATCGCGGACATCAAGGTCCTGGATCCGGCCGGGCTTGCCCAGGCTGGCTGAAAGGTCGTAGGGGCCGATGAAGACGGCGTCCACGCCGGAAACGTCCAGGATGGCCTCGATGGCCCGGACGCCGTCGATGTGCTCGACCTGGGCGATGACGACAGTTTCCGCGTTGGCTGACTCGACGCTCTCCTGGAAGCGGGTTCCGTAACGGTTGGACCGGCTGAAGCCGACGCTTCGGCCGCCTTCCGGCGGATATTTGCCCCAGTGGACGGCCCGGGCGGCGTCCTCGGCGCTGTTGACGTGGGGGACGATGATGCCCGCCGCGCCGGTGTCAAGGGCCTTCTTGATCCACATCTCCCGGTTCTCCGGGACCCTGACGAGAGGGGCGCAGGGCTCGCGCACCGCCTGGACCAGGCGCAGGATGTCCCGGGCCTCCAAGGCGCCATGCTCCATGTCGAGGAAGAGCCAGTCGAAGCCGGCGTCGGAGGCGATTTCGACAAGCTCCGGCGAAGGCAGGCTGAGCAGGGTGCCTATGAGCCGCTCGCCCCGGAGGAGCCGGTCGCGGAAATTGTCGCTCATGATCGCCTCCTGTCCGGATGGGGAGTATGGGGGCATATTATGAGGGATGGGTCCCCGGGTCAAGCCGGGCCCTTCTTGCGGAAGCTGAGAGAGATCCCGCTTTCTCTTTGGCCATGGCGTCCTTGATGTCCTTGACGAGCTTCTCGTACTGCTGGACGGGGAATCCCTCATACTTAACGGCCATGGGTTTGACCAGCTCGACGGCCTTCTCGGCGGCCTTGAGCGCCTCGGCGTATTTTTTCTGCTTGAAGAGGATTTGGCCGAGGACGTAGTTGTTGTAGTAGTCGGGGGCGAGTTCGACCGATCTTTTCGCCGCCGCGAGCGCGTCATCCAGGTTCTTCGTTTCCTTGTTCCAGAAGGCGGCGTAGCTCGAGAGGATGCCTTGGTCTCCCCAGTTCTTCTTGGCGAACTCCGGCCCGTAGAGCGCCAAGGCCTTGTCGGCCTTGTTGAGCTTAGTATAGATGCCGGCGACTTGGGCCAGAGTGTACCATTGGTCGGATTTCAGCTTGGCAGCCAGGTCGGCCATGGCTTCGACGCTATCGAGGTTCTTATTCTGTTCGAGCCAGAAGTTGGCGTAGCCGGTCAGGGCGTACACGGTGTTCGAAACATAGCCGTCAATGAAGTCCTTGCCGTATTCCTCTTCGGCTTTGGCCGAGTCGCCTTTGAGGACGTAGAGTTGGGCCAGGTTCTGCTGGTAGTTCGGGTTCCGCGGATAGCCGGCCAGCTCCTTGAGCCTCTCGGCCAGTTCGATACCCTGGTCGGCGGGCTCCTTGTCCCTGATGATGCGCTGGACGTAAGCGCCGAGGGCATTCCGGTCATCGGGGAACTTGGCCGTGTACTCCTCGAAAAACTTGGTCGCGTCCTCCTTGGAGGCCTGGGATCCGTAGTAGTAGCCCAGGTAAGTATAAGCCTGCTTGACGAGCTTGCTCTCGGGGTACTTTTTGATGAACGCCTGTAGGGGCGCCGGGTCGGGCTTGCGCCCGAACGAGGCCGTCTGGCCCAGGGCGAACTCGGCGGCTTGGGTGTAGGGGACGGTCGCCTTGAGATATTCGTAGGTGTAGGAGCCCTGCTTTCCTTCGGGGTCGAGGGCGATGACCTTCTCGTAAAGCTCCTTGGTCTTCTCCGGCATCGTGTAGCGGTTGCCGCACTTCTCGGCCAGCTTGAAGACGACCTCGACGTTCGTCGGTTCCTTGGCGTAGCGCTCGCTCAGGGCAAGGTAGGTGTCGGTGCCGGAAAGCGATTTCTGGACCTTTTCCAGGAACTTGTCGGCCGGGGGCCCGTAGCCGACGATCCAATCGACCTCTTTGCCGTCCTTGTCGACGAAGAGCTCGGTCGGCGTCCCGCTAATGTTGAACTTCGTGTAGACGGCGTCGCCGTTCTTGTCGCCTCGGGTGGCGCGGTAGAGGATGACGTTCTTGTTGAGGAAATCGGCGTATTTGGGATTGTCGTAGAACTGCTGAACCAGCAGTTTGCAGGCCCCTCAGCCACTCGAGTAAAAGTCGATGAGGATGAGCTTGTTGAGTTTCTTGGCCTGGGCCAGCGCCTCGTCGAAGGGTCCCGTGAGGACCGTGGCCGTCTGGGCGGCGGCGAAGGAGGCGACGAGGAGGAGGCCGGCGATGGCGGTGAGTTTCTTCATGCAGCCCTCCTTGGGATGAGATGTCTCTTCCCGTTCAGGATACAAGATTCGCGGGCGGGATACAATCCGATATTCGTTTCTTCCCCCGGGGGATTGTTGACGCCCACAGGCCGTGATAACATATCGTCCTGCCGGGACCATAGAAAACCATGTCCATCGAAGAAGCGACGGCCGTCGAATTGAGCCGAAGAGAGAAACAAAAGGCGGCCGGGAATTCCGTTATCGCCGCCCTGGGCCTGACGGGGATGAAACTCGCCGTCGGCCTCCTCAGCGGCTCGCTCGGGATCCTGGCCGAGGCCGCCCATTCGGGCCTCGACCTCGTCGCCGCGGTCATAACCCTCGTCGCGGTCAGCGTTTCGGACCGGCCCGCCGACGAAGCTCACCCTTACGGCCACGGCAAGGTCGAGAATTTCTCCGCCCTCATCGAGACCCTTCTCCTCTTCCTCACCTGCGCCTGGATCATCTACGAGGCCGTCCGCCGGATCTTCTTCCACACGGTCCACGTCGACCCCAGCATTTGGGCCTTTCTCGTGATGATCGTCTCCATCGCCGTCGACGTCAGCCGGTCCCGGATGCTCAGCCGAGCTGCAAAAAAGCACCAGAGCCAGGCCCTCGAGGCCGATGCCCTCCATTTCTCGACTGACATCTGGTCGTCGACGGTCGTCCTCGTCGGCCTCGCCCTCATCTGGCTCGGCCGGAAGGTCTTCCCCGGGCAGGCCGGCATCCTCGACCGGGCTGACGCCGTCGCCGCCCTGGGCGTCGCCTTCATCATACTTTTCGTCAGCTACCGATTAGGGAAACGGACGATCGACGTCCTCCTCGATCGCGCGCCCGAGGGTTTGAAGGAGAAGATCTCGGCCGCGGCAGACGAAGTCGAAGGCGTCATCAGCACGGGCAAGGTCCGTCTCCGCCGCTCGGGCGCCCTCGTCTTCGTCGACATGACCATCGAGGTCGACCGCACACTGGCCTTCGAGCGGACCCACGCCATCGCCGAGGACGTCGAGGCCCGCATCCAGGCCCTCCTTCCGGGCGCCGACGTGGTCATCCACACGGACCCGCGCGAGAGCGAGCGCGAGACGATGGCCAGGCGCATCCGGACGATCGCCGAGCGGAACCAGGTCCCGGTCCACAACATCAGCGTGCACGAGGACCGCGGCGAGATCCACGTCGACCTCCACCTCGAAGTGGACGACCATCTCCTTCTCCACCAAGCCCACGACCTGGCCAGCCACATCGAACAGGACCTCCGGGGAGCCATCCCGGCGATCAAGCGTGTTAACACCCACATCGAATCGCGGGGGACGGGCATCGGCAGCGGCCTGGATGTCACGGCCGAGGAAGGGCCGCTCGTCGAGCGGGTGAGGAAGATCACCAACGCCGTCGTCGGGCGGGCCTGTTGTCACAACATTCTCATCCGGCGGCAGGGCGACTGGCTCGCGGTCTCCCTTCACTGCGGATTCGACAAGAACCTGCCCGTCATCGAGGCCCATAGGCTGTCCTCGCGGATCGAGGAGATCCTGAAAAAGGAGATCCCGGCGATCGAGCAGGTCCTCGTCCACACCGAGCCCGAGGCCCCCCGGGCGTGAGCCGCGACAAAGCGCCGATGACGCCGGCGGTGCGCGAGCTCAAGCGGACGGGCGTGCCTTTCGCCGAGCATCCTTACACATACGTGGAGCACGGCGGGACGGCGAGCTTCGCCCGGGAATTCGGAGTCGACGAGCACGCCGTCATCAAGACCCTGGTCATGGAGGACGACGCCAAGAGGCCGCTCGTCGTCCTCATGCATGGCGACCGCGAGGTCTCGACGAAAGAATTCGCCAGAGTCCTGGGTGTCAAGACGGTCCAACCGTGCACCCCGGAGACGGCCGAACGCCATTCCGGTTACATGGTCGGGGGGACATCGCCATTCGGGCTGCGCAAACCGATCCCCGTCTATGTGGAAGGGACGATCCTGGAACTTCCGAGGATCTATATCAACGGCGGCAAGCGCGGTTTCCTCGTCGGCCTCGACCCGAAGGAGCTGGCGAGGGTGCTCAAGCCGACCCCGGTCAACGTCGCGGTTCCTTGAAAGAAGCTCATCTTCGGCTTGGCGATGAATATCACCCCTAGCCCCCCGGCCCCCGGGGACCTGTCCCGACGGTCCCCCCGCCTTCGGCGGGTCCCCCTCCGCTACGGGGGTCTTCGGGGCGACATCCATCGCCGCCTTACAATGGGCTTCGTGATAGGCTCAGACCAGGATCTCCCCCCGGATGACAGTCACCGCGCTGCCGGCGATCCGGACCCGGTCGCCGTCGAGACGGAGATAGAGGACGCCCCCGCGCGCCGAGGCCTGGTAGGCCGTGAACGACGTCCTCCCCAGCCGGCCGGCCCAGTAGGGCACGAGGACGGTGTGGGATGAGCCGGTCACCGGGTCCTCGTCGACCCCGACAGCCGGGGCGAAAAAGCGCGAGACGAAATCGAAGCGTTTGTCGGAGGAGCGGCTGGTGACGATGACGCCGCGCGCGGGGAGTGAGCGGAGTGTCGCGAAGTCCGGCTTGATGGAGAGCACGGCCTCTTCGTCTGCCGCCTCGAAGAGGACGTCCTCGGCGCTCATCCCGATATAGACCGGTTTGATGCCCAGGGCCCCGACCACCGCGTCGGCCCATTCCGGCGGTTTCGGCAGGGGAGGCCGGGCTGGAAAATCGAGCTCGATGAGGGCGCCGTCCCGGCGGGCCGTCAAGAGCCCGCTCAGCGTCTGGAAGCGCGCCTCACGGCCCGAGCCGAGAATCCCTGTTTCCCAGAGGATATGAGCCGTGGCCAGGGTGGCGTGGCCGCACAGTTTCACCTCGACCTTGGGCGTGAACCAGCGCAGGCGGAAGCCGTCGCCCTCGGCCAGCGGGAAGGCCGTTTCGGCCACGTTCATCTCGGCGGCCACATTCTGCATCCAGTCCGCGTCGGCCGGCGCCGGGAGCAAGCAGACACCGGCCGGGTTGCCTTTGAACGGCTCTTCGGCGAAAGCGTCGACCTGGAAAATGGGGATACTCATGGCAACCTCCGATCGATCTCTCGCGCCCATGGTAGCACAGCCGGGCCCGGCGCCGCCACGGCGGCGTGCTCCCGCGCCGGCGTGTCCGGCCCGGGTGGACAATTTCGGGAATCGCGATTATCCTATCCATGAGCACGACGATGAAAAAGCGGCTCCTCGCCCCCCTGTTCCTTCTTCTCCCAGCCCTTCTTTTCACCCGATGTCAATCGACCTCCTCTCCGGAGCCCGAGCTCGACATATTCGTGACGGTGAGCGGGAGCCCCGTCCTCCGCGAGGTCTCGCCCGGCCTGGTCTTCGGGGCCAACCTCGGCGCCTGGGTTTCGAACACCAAGCTGGGCCCGACGACGCAGGATCTATTCCAGGCCCTCCGGCCCTCGGTTGGCCGCTTTCCGGGCGGCAACATGTCCAACAACTATTGCTGGGTGACCCAGAAGGTCAGCGGCAACGACCATCTCGTTTGGGAAGACTGGAACTGGGGGATCAACGTCAACCAGTACATCGCTTTCCTGAAAGCTATCGATTGCGTCCCGATGTTCTCCCTGAATCCCTTCGACCACACCATCGGCGGGGATGTCCACAGCGCGGTATCAGAGGCAGCCGACCTGGCCCGGCTCTTCGTGGCCGAGGGTTTCGCCGGCGCCTATTACGAAGTCGGGAATGAGAACGACGGTTCCTGGAATCCCATGCTCAGCATCAACGACTACACCGACAGGTTCATCCTCCTGATGACGGCGGTCAAGGCCGTGGACCCGGCGGCCCGGTCCATGGGACCGGTCGTATCGGGCTACAACATGACCTGGATCAACGGCTTCCTGAACCGCCTGCAGACCCTGGGCGCCCTGGACCTCCTCGATTGGGTCAGCTATCACCATTACGGGGGCTGGATCTCGAACAGTAACCAGGACGGGATCGACCTCGACGACCCGCAGGATTTCAGCGCCGAATTGGAGACGATCCGTAACGCGCTCTCCTCCCGAGGGCTTTCCCGGGTCAAGATCGCCGTCACCGAGATGAACGCCGCCATCTGGGACGAAGGCTGTACCCGAGGCCAGTTCACCGTCGAACAGGGACTGTGGCTGGCCGACGCGCTGGGCGTTTCCCTCGTCAAAGCCGATGCGGCCAACGTCTGGATCCATCTCCACCCAGGTGCGGACCCCCACTCCCTCATCGACGACGGCGCGACGCCGCCGCGGGCGACGAAGAACTACTGGCCCGTGGCCCTACCCGCCCAGACGCTGTCGTCCTCCGACCCCACGGCGCCGGTCGAAGTCCTGGCGGTGACGCTCGACGTCGGACCCTCGGCCGTGACTGGATACGCCGTGAGGAAGGCCGACGGCAGCATCGGCGTCTTTCTCATCAATAAGGGCAACGAGAGTATCGCGGTGGCCGTGGACCTTCCGGCGAACCCGCAGAGCGTGACGGGCCGGCGGATCGGACGGACGGAATACGATGCGGCGTCCGGGCCCGCTCAGATGTCGGTCCGGGTCGAGTCGCGCCGGGTGACGATCACTCTACCCGCGACTTCCATGGCCGGCCTCGACGTCCGCTGACCTACTTCTTCGGCTCTTCGGCCTTCCTCTCCTCGGGCTTCTTGTAAAACGCGCTGACGTCGCGCTTGCCGCGCTCGAGGTAGGGCACACCCTTCTCCATCCACTCAGGCCTTGGTCTTCCCAACAGGAAGTGGTCGAAGAATTCGTCCTGGTGGACGGTCCAGTGTTTCTGGTTCTCGCGCTCGCGGAGGCCGTGCTTCTCGCCGTTGTAGTTGAACAAGTAGGTCTCCTTGCCCAGGCGGCGGAGGGCCGAGAAGTACTCGATGCCCTGGTACCACGGCACGGCGTCGTCCTCGTCGTTGTGGATGGAGAGGTAAGGCGTGTTGACCCGCTCGACCCAGAAGACGGGCGAGTTCTCCAGGAACTGCAGGGTCCGCGACCAGAGCGGCGCGCCGATCCGGCTCTGGGACTTCTCGTACTGGAAGGCCCGGGACATGCCCGTGCCCCAGCGGATGCCGCCGTAGGCGCTGGTCATGTTCGAAACCGAGGCCCCGGCCTGGACGGCGGCGAACATATCGGTCTGGGTGACGAGGTAGGCGATCTGGTAGCCGCCCCAGCTGTGGCCCTGGATGCCAACCCGCTTGAGGTCGATGAAGCCCATGTCGAGGATCTTGTTGACGGCCGGGATGACGCATTTGAAGGCGCTCGAGCCCGGGTAGCCCACTTCGTAAATGATGTCCGGCATGAGGATGACGTAGCCGTTGCTCGCGTAGCGGGTGAAGTTGATGCTCGTCCCGGGAGAGGGCGGATAATAGCGGTAGAGGCCCGAGGCCAGGGTTTCGTAGATGTAGACCATGAGCGGATATTTCTTCGACGGGTCGAAGTTTTCGGGCTTGATGAGGACGGCCGGAAGGGAGACGCCGTCGGCGTTGGTGTACTTGATGAGTTCGGCCTTGCCCCAATTGTACTCGGCTTGCTGCGGGTTGGCCCGGCTGACTTTACGCGCGTCGGAGAGATCGGCGCCGCTCACCCAGAGATCGGGGAACTCCTCGAATCGCTGCTGGGTGAAGACGTAGACGTCGGCGTTCTTGGCTTTTTGGAGTCCGCCGAAGAGCTTGTCCATCATGACGATCTTGACCGGGTCGGCGGTCGGCGCCGCCAGGTCGACGCGGTAGGCGCCCGTGGCCCTTGTTTTATCGTTCGACGTCTGGAGGACAAGAGACCCGGTCGCCGGGATGGTGGTTTTCTCCGGGTCGAGACGGCTGTAGCGGAAGACGAGATCGCCCTTCCGGCCCATTCCGTTCGTGACCATCCTGGCCTTTGTCCCGTCAGGGGCGATCTCCCAGATGTCGTAGCGGTCGTAGATGAGGACGGACTTGTCGCCGTCGGTCCAGCCGGCCGTCCCGTAGGGACCCGGCTCGCCCGGCGAGTCCCAGATCTCCTGATCGAAGCTGACGCCGAGTTTTCCGGTCAGGTTGAAGGCCTTGGCGTCGGCGATCCGGTAGGTGTACCAGGTGTTATCCGCATCGTTGAAGTAATAGAGCCAGCCGCCGCCGGGGGAAAGCCGGGCGCCGTTGGGGGTTTTTTCAAGGACCTTTTTTCTCGAGCCGTCGTTGACGTTGACGACGTAGATGTCCTCGTAGCTCTGGTCCCAGGAGACGAGCTGACGGTAGGCGAGGTCCGCGGAGCCGAGGGAGATCTTGGTGTCCTCCGAGAGCGTGATTTCGGGGACTTCCGCCGTGGCCAGCTGCACGAATTTCTTCTCTTTAGGCCCGAGATGCATGACGCACATCAGGGTCCGTTTCTTGTCCTCTTCGGCCTGGGCCTTCTGCATCGGCTGAAGATAGGGGTCCTTCCAGCTCCAGATGTCGACCTTGACCGGGTCCGGGGCGTCCTTGGGCTCGGGTTGAGGCGCGGCTGCGATCCCGAAGAAGAGCCTCCCGCCGTCCTTGGAGAACTGGGGCTTGCCGTTCTCGCTGACGGCCATGCCGGTGGGGAAGCCCTTGGCCCCGGCGGGAATCAGCTCGATTGCCGCCTCGCTTGGAGCCGCGGGCTTTGCCGCCCCGGCGGCGGGGGCGAGTTTGTTCGCCACCGGGGCGAGCTTGGCCGTCCCGGGGGCGGAGGCTAGTTTGACCGCCGCCGGGGCCGGTGCCCAATGGTAAAGCTTGGAAGCCGATTTTTCGGACTTGTAATCGTCCCGGTCGCTGGTGAATGCGAGTTGGATCCCCTTCTCGTCGAAGGTCATGTTCTTGTAGTTGCCGAGGCCTTTGAGCAGGGCAACGGTCTTGCCCGATGCCGCTTCCCAGGCGAAGGCGCCGTCGTTCTCGGGGATCTTGGAGGAAACGCCGTAGGCCAGCCACGTTCCCGGCTTGTTCCAGACGTAATCGACGACCTCGGCGACCTTGGTCTCCTTTCCGGAGGCGAGCTCGCGGATGATAAAATCGCTGCCGGGCTCCTTTTTCTTTTCTTCTTTTTTCGGCTCTTCGGTCTTGGATTCTTCCTTTTTAGCTTCCGGTTTGACCTCGGGCTCCTTCTTCACCTCCGGCTCTTTTTTCGGCTCTTCCTTCTTTGCTTCGTCCTTCTTTTCATCCGGTTTCTTCAACGGCGGTTCCATGAGGTAGGCCACGAACGCTCCGGATTCCTCGGCAACCTTGAAGCTCTTGGCCCGGTCGACCGTCGTCACCTCGCCCGTGGCCAGGTTCATGATGCCCAGGCCGTTCTTGGGCTGTTCCTCCGGTTTCTTCTTGTCCTTCTTGGCCTTGTCCACATCCGCCTTGACCGGGGCGATGGTGAACACGACGAACTTGCCGTCGACGGTGAGGACAGGTTGCTTGCCGCGGGCGGCCCGGTATTCCTTGTTCGTCTCGAGGTTCAAAACGACGAGCTCGCCGTCCCCGTCCTGGGGCGTGAGGGCGTAAACGATCCATTGGCCGTCGCGTGAAAGCTGCGTCCCCTGGATGGACCGCCAGCCATCGTAGGCGTCGTAGCCGACGGCCTTTTTCGTCCCCTGGGCGTGGCCGCCCGACGCGGCGACGGCCAGGATCAGGACGATCGCCAAGAGGACGGACTTCGATAGCGGAAGTGATCGTTTCATGGGTTTCCCCTCCGGACAGGATTGGTCAGGCCGACGGCCATGAGACGGCGAGTATACCAAGCCTTTTCGCCGCCCGTCAAATTCGCGCGGTTCCGGGGGCCGGCGCGGCGAAGGGGCGGATGAGAGCGAAAAGGACGAGGGCGAGGCGTGCCCGGGCGGCGCGACCGGAGAGAGTCATGTCAGCTTGACCGCGATGCGGCCCGACCTTACCCCGTGAAATAGAGATAAGCGGCGACGATCAGGGCCAGGACGATGCCGGAGGCGATGAGGTCCGCCGCCGTCCAGCTGGCCCGCGACTCTTTCCGTTGCCCGGCCGTGACCGTGCCGTAGGTCAGCCCGCTGATCTTCTCGTAGGACGGCGGCTCGGTCAGGTAGCTGACGACGATCATGACGACGACGCTGACGAGGAAGATGATCAGGCTGTAGTATTGGAAGAAGATGTGGTTGACGATCCAAAGGAACGAGCCCTCGGCATAGGAGAAGCCGCTGACGAGCTTGACCGGCGTGTCGACGGCCAGGCGGAAGAGCCCGAGCGAGAAACCCGTGCCGAGCGCGGCCAGGCAGCCTTTCGCGTTCAGCCGCTTCATGAAGACGCCGAAGAAAAAGACGACGAAGATGGGCGGGGCGAGGTAGGACTGGACGCCCTGGAGGTAGTCGTAGAGGCCGCGGCCGCCGCGGATGACCGGGATCCAGAGGAGCCCGATGAGGACCATGACCCCTGTGGCCACGCGTCCGACCCAGACGAGCCGTTCCTGCGTCACCTTGGGCCGCAGGCGTTGATAGAAGTCCATGGTGAAGAGGGTCGACGCGGCGTTGAAGGCTCCGGCGAGCGAGCTCATGAGCGCGGCCAGCAACCCGGCTACGACCATGCCGCGGATGCCGACCGGCAAGACGTTGGCCACGAGCATGGGGAAGGCCTTCTGGGCGTTGGCCCGGATGAGCTCGCTGCCCGTGCCGAAGAGCTCCTGCTGGAGGGCCTGGTTTTGGCCGCTTTTGGCCAGGGCGAAGGCGATCATGCCCGGGATGATGAAGATGAAAACGGGAAGCAGCTTGAAGAAGGCCGCGGCGATGGAACCCCGGCGCGCCTGGCGCTGGTTCGGGGCGCCGAGCACACGCTGGACGATGTATTGGTCGGTGCACCAGTACCACAGGCCGATGATGGGCGCGCAGAAGAGCATGCCGATCCAGGGATAGTTGTCGTTGAAGTACCAGGCCATCCGGCCGGCCTCCTTGATGGGGGCCCAGGTCCCCTGGACGCCCGCCGGGACGAGGGGCTTCCAGAGGTTGAACATCTCCCCGCCGGCGATCGCCCGGAGCTGGTCCCAGCCGCCGAGGGCCTTGAGGCCGTAGATCGTCACCAGGGCCGCGCCGATGATGAGGATGAACGTCTGCAGGGCTTCCGTGTAGGCCACGGCTTTGAGCCCGCCCATGACGGTGTAGAGGCCGGTGATGACGATGACCAGGATGGAGCCGAGCCAGAAGCTGTCGAGGCCCATGAAGTTGAGCTCGGGGAGGAGGACGCTGAAGACGACGCCGCCGGCGAAGATGCCGACGGCCATCTTGGTCAGGACGTAGGCCACGAGCGAAATGAGCGAAAGGACCGTCCGGGCCGCCGGGGAGAAGCGCCGTTCCAGGAATTCCGGCATGGTGAAGACGCGCGAGCGCATGTAGAACGGCACCATGACCCAGCCGAGGACGAGCAGGCACCAGGCATGGAGTTCATAGTGAGCCATGGCCACGCCGTCGGTCGCGCCCGACCCGGCCAGGCCGACGAGGTGCTCGGCCCCGATGTTCGAGGCGAAGATGGACGCTCCGACGATGAGCCAGCCCAGGTTGCGCCCGGCCAGGAAGTATTCGTCGGATGTTTTTTGCTTCTGGCGCATGACCTTCCAGGCCAGGCCGAGGATGATGGCGAAGTAAACGAGGATGATGATCCAGTCAAGAGGCTTGAGAACGGTCATGGCGTCTCCTTTCAGTCGTCGTCATCGTCGGGAACAAGTGTCACGGCCCAGGCGGGGTAGGGGGCGGCCGAGCCCTTGACGGCGTGCCAGAGGATGCGGTTGAGCGTGTCCTCCGGGCAGGCGTCGATTCTCCGGAAGTTCAGGCGTCCCGACTGGACGGCCTGGCGGCGGAGCAGGGCGTCGGCGATCTTGTCTTTCGGCGGGTTCATCGTGTCGAGCGGGATCACGTTGGGCACGGCGTCGAAGGGCGTGAAATCCGGCGTCCCGGTGAAGCAGTCGAACATCGGCGTCGCCGTGGCGTCGAACTGGTTCATCGGCGGCAGTCCGAGGATCTGCTCGATCGTCCTGATGAGGCTCGTCGTGTTGTACTGGGTGCCGACAACGGCGCCCCGCTTGGTGTAGGGGCTGGCGCAATAGGCCGTCGTCCGGTAGCCGCTGACGTGGTCCCAGCCGTTCTGGGGGTCGTCCTCGATGCCGAAGATCACGGTTTCTTTCCAGAAGGAGCTGTGGCTGAAGGCCTCGACGATGCGGCCGAAAGCCAGGTCGTTGTCGGCGACACAAGCCTCGGGCGTCGGTGAGCCTTCCGAGGTCCCGCTGGTGTGGTCGTTGGGCAGGCAGATGAAGATGAGCTGGGGCATCCGCCCCTCTTTCTCCCAGGCGGCGATCTGGTTGACGATATAGCGCGCCCGCCAGACGTCCGGGACGGCCATGTTCCAGCCGAGCGTGTCCGTCGGCGAGAAGGGGCGGACCGTCTCGATGGCAGGGACGCTCCCGATCCTCACCTCGCCGCGGCCGTTGAGGTACTCGTCCCAGTAATCCTTCCATTCGGGGTCGCCCTTCCGGGCCGGGTCCTTCCAGCCGCAGTCAGGCATCGTGAACTCGCCGAAGTTCCAGAGGGAAACGCCGTGCTTGAGGGCGTTGTCCCAGATAAAACCCGTAGGCGCGTAAGCCAGGGCGTCGATCTCGTCCGGGCCCATGCCGTCGGGATAGCTGCGCGGCCAGCCGGCGAAGGACTTCTCGAGGTAGTCGGTCCCGAAGGCCGTGGTCGACCACTGGTGTCCGTCGGCGCTGAGGATGCCGCTGCAATAGGTGTTGTCGAGGAGGACGAACTCGCGGACCAACTTGTGCTGGTTGGGCGTCACCTTTTCGCCGAAGATGCACAGGGCGGGGTCGCTATTGCCCTTGCCGACGTCGCCCAGGATCTGGTCGTAGGTCCGGTTCTCCTTGATGACGTAGACGACGTGCTTGAAGACGCTCGGCTCGCCGATCCTCTCGGGCACGGGTCGGGGCGGCTGGCCGTCGCGCGGTTTCCGGAGGGCTTGGGCGATCCGCTCGCGGCGGTAGTTGTCGTAGACGACGGCCGAGAATTTCTTGAGCTCTTTCTTTCCCGGCACGGGGACGAGCGAGACCGAGCCGTGATAGTGGTGGGCGTTGAAGCCCGGGGCCCCCGTGGGCTTGTAGGTTTTCGGGTCGACGGCGTGCCCCTTGGTGTTGGCGACGCAGAGCGTCCTTCGGGAGGGGCTGTAGGCCAGGGCCCCCGGAAACCAGCCGACGGGGATGAGCCCGGTCAGGAGGGACTTGCGCTTGCGGGGATTGAACTTGACCACCCCGACGGCGTTCTGGGTGCCGTTCGCGACGTAGAGTGTCTTCCCGTCGGGGGAAAAGGCGAGGGCATTGGGCGACGCGCCGAACAGGTCGGCCGGGCTCTTCTTGGCCCAGATCGTCTCGACGACACGGTCGGTCGTCGTGTCGATGACGCTGAGGTTATCGGACGCGGCGTTGGCGCAGACGACATACCGTTTGTCCGGCGAGAGCGCCAGCGCCGAAGAATGGAGCTGGACGAGGACCTCGGCCGCCGCCTTTCCCGCCGTGAGGTCGATGACGCTGACCGAGCCTTCGCCGGCGACGTGCCGCACCGGGTCGACCCGGACTTCGGTGCCTCTTCCGGCCGGCCCGGTCAGGTCGCCTGCTTGCGGCCGGCGGCCGCCCCAGTTGCTGACGTAGGCCTTGCCGCCGGCGAGGACGATATCGTAGGGCGCGACCCCCACGTCGAAAGTCCGCAGGACCGCGCCCGTCTCGGTGTCGAGCTCGAGGAGCCGGTTGGACAGGTTGCCGCAGACGTAGAGCTTCCGGCCGTCATCCGTGAGGGCCAGCCCGGCCGGGATCTCCTCCTCGCGCCGCGGCGCGCCGGCCGGAGGCAAGGGGATCGTGTGCGCCGGCGCGACCGTCCCGTCCGGGCCGACGGTGAAGACCTTGACACTGCCGTTGACGTTGCTGAGATAGATGCGGCCGCCGTCGGGCGAGAAGACGAGTCCCGTGTAGCTCAGCTGACCTTTGTCGTCGGGTTCGAGGATGTTGAGCGACGGCGCCTCGGGCCGCGGCGCGCCCTGCTCTTCCGCGGGAAGCGTCACCCTCTGTTTGACCTGGCCTGATGCCGGGTCGATGATGACGAGTTCGGAGGTTTTGCCGGCGACGGCCAGGATTTTTTCATCGGGAGAAAGGGCCATCGCCTGGGGCCGCAAGCCGGGGAGCGGGACCTGGGCCCCGGCCGGGGTGACGACCTGGTTGACCGGGACGACCGTCCGGTTGGCCGCCGTCTGTCCCACGGCTTCGGTGTCCGGGGGGGGGGGCGGAAGGTCTTTTTTACAGGCGGAGGGGAAGGACAAGAAGGCGCATGCCGCGGCGACCGCGGCGGCGCGGATGATCCGGTTGACCATGAGGCCCTCCTATTTAATCAGGCGCTTTCTCATCATCTTGATGGAGACCGTGAAGACGACCGCCGCCAGGACCGCGAGCCCGGCGAAACTCCAGCCGAGCCCGGCCGCGGGCTCGCCGGTGAAGACCGCCCGGGAGATCCTGACCGCGTGGGTCAGGGGCAGGAACTCGGCCAGGGTCTTCATCCAGCCGGGGAACCTCTCGAGGGGAAAAAATACGCCGGAGAAAAACAGCATGGGCGTAACGACCAGCTCGGTGTAATAGCTGAAAAAATCGAAGCTCGGGGCGACCGAGGTCACGATCATGGCCAGGGAGCCGAAGAGGATGCCGATAAAAACCATGAACGCGAGGAGAAGAAGGAGCCGGAACGGAGAGGCGGGGGCGACGCCCATGGCCAGGGCTACGGCCATCATCAGCGAGCCGCTGACCAGACCCCGGAACGACGCCCAGACGATGTCGCCGGCCACGGCCTCGTCGGCGGAGACCGGTGTCGCGATGAGCGAGTCGTAGACTTTTTCGTGGACGATCTTGATGAATGTTCCGTAGAGGCACTCGAACGAGGCGGACATCATGACGGCGGAGACGAGTACGCCCGGGACGAGAAAGTGGAGATAGGGTTTTCCGCCGAAGGCGCCCATGTAGGCCCCCATCCCGACCCCGAACGTGATGAGGTAGAAAAGGGGCTCGACGAGACTGACAAGGAAGGTCGGGACGATGAATCTCTTATAGGAATAGAGGTTTCTCAGGAAGACGTAGGCGATCCGGTAGGACAGGCTCATTCGTGGAGGCCCCGGCCGGTGAGCTTGAGGAAGACGTCTTCGAGAGTGGCCGGCCTGTTCAGGTAGTTATGGAGGTCGAGCTCGACGAGCCTCTTCATCAGGGGTTGGCCGTCCCGGCAATAGAAATAGAGGGTGTCGCCGACGCGCTCGTGGGCGCAGGCGAACGACGAGAGCCGGCCGAGGAGTTTTTCGTCGTCCTCCTGCGGGATGCGGACCTCGACGACCTCCCGCCCGATCTCCTCTTCGACGAGCTTCCCCGGCACGCCCTCCTTGAGGATCTTCCCCTGGTACATGACGACGATCCGGTCGCAGAGCTGCTGGGCCTCTTCCATGTACTGCGTCGTCAAAATGAGGGTCGTGCCCTGGGTTTTGAGCCGGCGGAGCCTCTGCCAGATGAGGTGCCGCGCCTGGGGGTCGAGGCCCGTCGTCGGCTCGTCGGCGACGATGAGCCTCGGCCGGTTGATCAGGGCCCGGGCGATGAGCAGCCGCCGCTTCATGCCCGTCGAGAGCTCCGAGATCTTGCTTGCGGCCTTGGCCTCGAGCTCGACGAAGCGGAGGAGCTCGGCGATCCGGGCCCGGGCCTCCTTGCGGCCGATGTCGAAAAAGCGGGCGAAGACGACGAGGTTCTCCTGGACGGTCAGGTCGTTGTCGAGGTTGATCTCCTGGGGGATGACGCCCGTCATTTTCTTCAGGGCGCGGTTGCCGATCCCTGCCGGCAGGCCGCCGACCGTGAGCGTCCCCGAGGTCACGGGGGAGACGCAGTGGATCATCCGGACGGTCGTCGTTTTTCCCGCGCCGTTCGGGCCGAGGAAGCCGAAGCATTCGCCTTCCCGGATCTCGAAGTCGATGCCGGCTACGGCGACGAGGTCGCCGTATTTTTTGGTGAGTCCGGAAGCCGTCACGAGAACGGGCATGCGTCCGTCTATCCCATCTTCTCGAGCAGGGCTTTGAACCGCATTCATGGATTTTTTCTCCCCATGACACTACAAGAAGCATGCGACAGCTGTCAATACCGCTGACGACCGCCGTCGGCCGCGCGATGCCTGGGAGGTTCCTCGGGAGTCGTCTTCGTTCGCTGCGGTGATTCTTAACGCCGATCCCGGGCCGGATCCGATGGGAGGAGTCCGCGTATCCGGCCCATGACGGCTAAATCACCGCTTTATGCTCCCTCCGACGACACCCCTCGGCCCCAATATAAGCGCCCTCCTCCGGGCATCGCCCCGACGCCGGCATGGAGCGGATTCTTTTAGGAAAGAGGGACTGTCCCCATCGGTTCCCGATGGGGGCTGTCCCTCTTTGACGGCTTGAGGTCGCGGCGGCGAGGTGATAAGATAGAGTTGCGAGACCGACAAGAGGAGAATACCATGAGCGATGTGACATATACCTGCTCGGTGTGCGGCAAGGAAGTCAAGGCCGAGAAAGGCAAGCCGACGCCCTTCTGCTGCAACAAGGAGATGGAGCCGCTTCCGTTCTGCACGACGGCCCCCAACCCCGAGATGGCCCGCAACTACGATGAAGACCTGCCTTGCGACGACGGGACGCTGGCCAAGAAAAAATAGCCCGCCCGCCGGTCAGCTTTTCTTTTCCTTGACGACCAGACGGTCGTAGATCCACAACCCGATGATCGAGGCGACGCCGATGGCCACGATGATCAGCCACATGGTCACGGTATCGACCGGCCGGCCTTCCTTGAGCGGCGTGTTGATGTAGCGCTCGAAGAGCCGGCCGCCGATGGGCCCGCCGACGATGCTGGCCAGGGCGATGGGCAGGCTCTGGTAGCCGAGGTAGAGTCCTTCCTGCCCTTTGGGGGCGATGGCCCCGATGTACTCGTAGACGCGCGGCGAGGCCATCATCTCGCCCACGGCCATCGAGGCGATCGAGACGATCATGAAGATCCCGGCGATGGGCAGGCTCAAGCCGAGCAGGCCCGTCTTCTGGGTGGGGTCGGCGAAGAGCAGCGGCGGCAGGACGTTGACGAGCATGCCCAGGGTCACGACGATGGCCCCGAGCATGATCGTCCTGACGGGCAGCCACCTCTTGACGAGGCGCGTGATCAGGAGCTGGAAGCAGACGATCATGATGGGGTTGGCCAACGTGTAGAGCTCCATGGGCGCGTCGGGGTCGATGTAGCGCATGAACAGGGGCATGAGGTTGTAGAGCTGGATGTAGAGGAACCAGAACATGCTCAGGACGAGGATAAGGAAGAGGAACTTGAGGTTCCCGAGGACCACGAAAATGCCGGTCAGGGCCTGGCGCAGCGTCCTCTTCTGGACCTTCTGGCCGTCCTTGATGCCGTCGCTGACGTATTGCGGCTCCTTGTAGGCGAAGAGCGTGATGACCAGGCCGACCAGGGCGAAGGCCGTCGCGGCGTAAGTGAAGATGGCCGGGATGCCCAGGCTCGTCCGGATGAAGTAGGACACGCTGCGGCCGGTGATCGACCCGATGTTGATGACCATGTAGAAGATGCCGAAGGCCAGGGTGGCCCGCGTCCCGGCCGTCTTCTGGACGGTGCCGGCGATGCAGGGCTTGACGATCGAGCCGCCGAGGCCGATGAGGACGATGCCCAGGACGACGGGCACGGTGAAGTCGACGGTTTCGGCCGCGCCCTTGCCGATGATCCCGGGCCAGAGCCGCTGGAGGTTGCCCATGACGAAATAGCCCATGGAGATCAGGACGAACGAGACCGAGAGCGAACGCTTGAAACCGAACTTGTCGGCCAGCGTCCCGGAGAGGATGGGCATGAAGTAGATGATCCCCCAGAGGAGGGAGCCGTTGAGGAACGTCGCGAAACTGGGCGTCATTCCGAGAGACTCCTTCAGGTAGATGACCATGAAGGAGGCCATGGAATAATAAGCGGCCCGCTCGAAGAGCTCGATCGTGTTGGCCGTCCAGAACGTGGCCGGGAACTTCGGCTTGGCGGTCGGTTGTTCGGTCATGGTCGGTTTCCTCCCGCAGGTAAAATAAACCAGGCCCGCCGCCCGAATCAAGAAGTATTTCCACCCCGCGGCCGCTGACGGAAGGGGTGGCGCTACACGGATGTCATCAGAATAAAACCCGCGTTTTTTCCTCGACCCGCCTGATCAGTTCCTCGCAGCTTTTCCGGTCCGGCGCTTCCAGGACGACGATGAGGACGGACCGGGTCAGGACGGCCGCGGCGTAATCGCCGGTTTCGAGCTTCTCGAGCGTCCGCGGGCTCTTCCCATCGAACGTCTTCGAAAAGAAGTCCCGGCCGAACCTTTCGTAGACGTTCCGGGCGGCTTCGTCCGACGGGTAGGAGATGACGAGCAGAAGCGCTTCCCCCGGGCCGGCCACGTATCGGGCGAATACGGCTTCCGTCTTCTCGTTGAGTCCCAGGACTTTCTCGTCGGCCAGGTAGTAATGGGCGTTGAGGGTCGCCTGATCGCGGAAGACGACGACGCTCTTTGGGACGATGCCCTCGGCCGGCAGGACTTGGAGAAGCGGGCCCGAGCCGGAATCCTGGGCGGCGGAGGCAACGCACAATGTACTTGAGAGACTGACGAAGACGACGAGAAAGGATCGTAAGGGCCGCATGATCATCAGGGAATTTTACCAAATTGCCGCCAGGTGTCAAATGGACGCGCTTAGAAAATTTTACATCGGGGAGACGCCATTCTTCGCCGCGCTATCTCCTTCTTGGGGAAACCCAGGCTTCTTACGTAGGCATGTTTCTTGCTGTATAATAGAAAGGTGGAAGGAATTCAAATGACAATCCAACGGTTGTTGCCGGCCCTTCTTTTTCTGGCTGCCCTCGGCTTCTCCGTGGCGCAATCCGCCGACCCGGTCGAGATTCCCGTCTGGGTTCATGACAAAGGCCTGTTCGTCGACAACTTGATCCTTGCCGACTTCGAGATTTACGAGGATGGAATCCTGCGGGATCCGGGTTCTCTCCACCTCGTCAAGGGGCAGGCCGTCGTCCGCGAGGAAAAACGCGGACCGGCATCCCCGAGCCTCCAGCGCAATTTCTATCTTCTCTACCAAACGACCGACTGGGACCCCAACCTTGGCCAGGTCGTGGATCATCTTTTCCAGTCCCTCCTTCTTCCCGGCGACACCATGACCCTGGTGACCCCCATGAAGCCCTACAGCCTGACGCCGGATGCCCTGGCCAGAAAATCCAAAGACTCCCTTTCCAAAGAGATGCAGCAGATCCTCAGAAAGGACATCCAGCAGGGCGGGAGAGATTACCGGGACACGCTCAGGGACCTGCGCCGCGTGGTCGGAGCCATCGGCGGCGACAGGCAAAGCCTGGAATCCGACATGGAAACGGATTCCACCGGCATGAACTTCGGTTTGGAAATGCAGCTCGACCGCTACAAGCAGAACCTGATGAAGCTCGAGAACCTGCGCCTCCTCGACCAGCGGAAGATCATCGGCTTCGCGGAGGCCCTGAGGAGCCGGCCGGGCCGGAATTTCGTCTTCTTTTTCTACCAGCGCGAGTTCCGCCCCGAGATCAGCGCGACTGCCCTGAACGCGCTGATGACCATGCACCAGGAGTCCGCGAACATCCGGAGCGACCTCCAGGACCTCTTCCAGTACTACCGGCGTGACGCATCGCTCGACGCCGGGCTCATCCGGCAGGCCTTCGCCGACGCCTCCCTGACCTTCAGCTTCATCTTCATGAACAAGAAATCCCAATACATGTTCGGGGCCAACATGAAGGAGCAGTCCGAGGACGTCTTCACTCTCTTTGCCGGGATCGCCCGGGCCACGGGCGGCGTCGCCTACAGTTCCCAGAACGCGGCCGCGTCCTTCCCGGCAGCCGCCGCAGCCTCGAAGAACTACTATCTCCTGACCTATTTCCCTTCGAACCCGGCCCGTGACGGGCGCTTCAGGGAACTCGAAGTCAGGGTCAAGGGCCGGGACTATCAGGTTTCGTGCCGCGCGGGGTATTACGCGCGATAGGTCGCCTTATTTTTTAATCTCCGCGACGAGCTTCCTGATATCGTTCTGGTCGGGGTTGAGCTTCAGCGAGGCGTCGAAGGCGTCCAGCGCTTTCTGGCGTTGCCCCGTCCTCTGGTAGCAGATCCCCAGGGCGTTGAGGACCTGGATCTCGCTGTTGTAGATCTTGTTGGCCTCGATGAGATCTTTCAGGGCCTCGTCGAACTTCTCCAGTCCCATGAGGGCCTTGCCCCTGAGCGACAGGTATTCAAACCGCCGGTACTCGTCCTCGCGCAGCCTGTCGGCCAGGGTCAGGGCCTCGCCGAAGGCCCGGGCCGCGAGCAGGAAGTTGGCGTAGCGGACAACGCCGTCCTTATAGTCGGGGTTGAGGCCGAAAGCCCTCTCGTAGAGGGCCCCCGCCCTTTCCATCCTGTTCATTTTCTCCGCCTGATCGGCCAGCATGTAGATGTAGATGAACTGGTTCGTGAGGGCGAACCCCTTGGCGTGGGCGATCGGATGGGACAGGACGGCGTTCGCCGAAACGATGAACGCTTCCTTTTTCTCGTCCAGCGTCCGTCCATCGGGGGCCATGAGGCGGACGGCGAGTTCGTAATAATCCGGCTCCAACTCTTTGGCCGAGACGGTCCGGGAGACGCTCAGGGTGCGCCCGACGGCGGCGCCGTCGAGATTGACGGAAAACGATTTGCGGACGGGGTCGGTCGGCCGGAGCCCCCGGATGAGGATCTGCGCCTCTCCGCCCTTCCGGAGATCCTCCGTCATGTTCGTCACGTTGAACAGGACCGCGATGTCCTCCGAGGCGCCGAAGGTGTTCTTGGGGTCCATGACCAGCTTCTTGTCCATGACCTTGAACGGGATATGGACCTCCCGCTGGTAGGGTTCGAGCCGGTAGCCGATGAAGGGGCCTTCGATCTCGGGGACGTCCCCTTCAGCCGGAACGGTCAGGTCCTTCTCCGCGATCGTGAACTCCTTGCCCACGGAGTTGGCCAGGAGGACGATGAGCCTGTATTTCCCCTCGGACACGGGGAAGGACTCCTCGATCGCGATGCCGTTGGCACGCACCCTGTCGACGTCGCTGTCGGCGAAGTAGACGGGGAAATCCCGGGTGTACTGGAAGATGATGTCCTCGCCGACCCTCAAGCTGGCGTTGACCTGGAAATTGCAGTAGTGCTGGCTCTTGGGCTCGTAGTATTCCAGGGTGATGGTCTTGGGGACGATGGAGAAATGGAGGAAGCGGAGACCCGTCATCGGGTCCTTGATCAGGGCCGTCGTCATCTGGCTCTCGACGAAATTGGTCATGTGTTCCGTGGACACGATCCCCTTGTAGTCGAGGAAGTGGGTGGCGTAGGACAGGTTGACGTCCTTCTTCGGGGACTGCAGGATGTCGGCCAGGATGATCATGTTCCTGGGCGAGGGAGAAAAATCGTAGTTGTACTCGCCGGGGATCATGGTGATGGACAGGTCGGCCAGGGTGGGGGCGATCTCCCGGATGCGGTCGTAAAGCTCCTCGTAGTTCAGGGGGTCCAGGTTGGCCGGGTTCACCAGCAGCCGGGCCGGGCCGTCCGAGACCGGGTCGTAAAGCTTGAAGTCGCCGACCCCGCCGCGTTGGTAGAAAAGGAGGATGAAGTGGCTGGGAAGGCTCTTTTTGGCGTCCCCGTAATAGGACCAGGCCTGGCAGGGGACGATATGGCTCGACGTCTCGAAGCGCTCAATGCTGGCCGGAGGCCCCAGGATCATGTAAAACTTCCCCATGTCGGTCTGCCAACCCTGCCTCACGCTGGCCCGGCTGAAGAATTTGTTGACATACTGGAAGCGCTTGACGATCTCGTCCCTGTATTCGTTGGCCGGAGTTCCCGGCGTCGGGTCCCTCTGCTTCCAGAAGGTCTCGATGAAGATGTCCCGGTCGCGGCTGTTCGTGAGCTTCATGAACACGTCCCGCTCCACGGGCTGGATGATGTAGCTGACGAGGTCGAGCCAGTCCCGGTATTGTTCGGGGAGGTCCTTGACCGAGAGCTGCGTCTGGGCCCCAAGGGCTCCGGAAACCAGGAGGATGAATATCAGGCCAGCGATTTTTTTCATGGCTCTCGCCTCCGGGGCGCCCTTCGCCGGGCGCTATTATTTCCTCAAGAAATCGAGAAAGGCCCGGACTTGTCCGGCCCTCGGGGATTCGGAGTCGACCTTGAGGTAGTCCTCGAAGGCGGCGATGGCTTCCGCGTTCCTCTGGAGGTTCAGGTAGGTCAGTCCCAGCTGGTAGAGGGCGTCGGTGGAATTCTTCTGCTTCTCCACCGCTTTCGCGTAGAACTTCAGGGCGTCCTCGAATTTGGAGTTGTTGTAGTAGTTCGTCCCCAGGTTATAGAGGACGACCGGGTCCTCGATCTTTTCGAACTCCACCTTGCCGTACCACTCCAGGGCCTTGGCCGAATCCCCGCGGTTCGAGTAGCAGTTGCCGACGGCGATGATGGCCCCGGCGTGCCGGGGGTTCTTTTCCAGGACCTTGAGGTAATTCTCCTCGGCCAGGTCGTAGTTCTCCTGGGCGAAATAGCAGTTCCCGAGGTTCATGAAAATCGGGTAGGCGTCGGGATACTTGCCGAGGATCTCGCTGAACCTGGCCGCCGCTTCGGCATATTTCCCTTCGTCGAACAGCCGGTTTCCCTCGACGAGGAGGCCCTTCATATCGTCCGTCACGACCAGGCCCTCGATCTTGACCAGGCTGATCGTGATCTCGGGGTTTTTCTGGGAATCGCTGACCTCGATGGAGATCTTTTTCGGGGCGTAGCCGACCTTCTCGAAATCGACGTTCCAGCCGCCGCTGCGGATCCAGGCGGCTATCCACCCGCCGTCCTTGCCGGACTTAACCTCGAAGCCCTGTTGGGCCCGGATGGAAAAGAGCTTGACGGTTACTCCCTCCAGGGGTGTCCCCTGCTCGTCTGAGACGACACCCAAGAGCCGGCCTTTGCCCTTGTATTCCTGAGCAAGGAGGGCGCCGGCCAGCGCCAGGGCCAGGGCCAGGCCCGCAACCACGAAGACCTTTTTCATTGTTGACCTCCTCGGGGGATCACTTCATCCATTCTACCATTCCGATGATCAAAAAAAAAGCCCCTCTCCCCGGCCGGGGAGAGGGGCTTCGAGCGTCTGCTGCTGCGGGGGAACTAGAAGGTGAAGCGGACTCCGAGCCGCAGCACCCTGGGGTTCATGATGCCGTCAACCTTGTAGAAGTTGATGTTGGGGGTCCATATGTCGGCCGCGGGGGCGACTCGGTCCTGGTACGTGCCGTAGAACTTCTGCTGGCGGCGGAGGATGACGTCGGAGTTGATGACGTTGAAGATGTCGGCCATCAGGTAGATCCGGCCGTTGTCTCCGAGCCTGAGCATCTTCTCGATCTTGACCCCGAAGGTGAAGGCGGGATCGAGCCTGTTGGTGCCGAAGATGGTCATGTCGAGGCCGGCGCTGTTGCTCGCGGGGTTGGGCAGGTTGTCATTGATATACGTGAAGGTCTCGCGGATGAGCCAGCCTTCGCGGACATGGAGGGTGAAAGCGGCGTTGAAGTCATAGGGCAGCTGGTAGAGCCCGCCCAACTTGACCATCCAGCGGGCGTTCGTGTACTGGTCGAGGAGCCCGCTCGCGCCGCCTATGAAGGCCGAGGAATCCTGTTTATCCCAGGCCCAGATGTTAGTGGGGTTCATGTAGCCCTCGGTCCCGTAGAAGCCGCGCTGGATCTGGTAGGTGACGTTGCCGTTGAGCATCCACTTGTTGGAGAGCCGCTTGTTCACGACGAGGTCGACGCCCCAGTAGTCGTTGTAGCGGTCGCTGGGCATTCTCTGGCGGATGTAATAATTCGAGGCGGCTGTCCCTTCGAGGTTGGTGTAATACCAGTCGTGTTCGGAAGCCTGCCCCGTCGAGCCGAGGCCGGGGAGCGTGGCCGGGACCGTCGTCGCGACGTACCAGCCCTGGTTTTGGAGGACGCCGGTTGCGGGGAAATACTTGAGGTTCCAATTGAACCGGTCGTATTTCCGGTAGGTGGCGTTGAAGGAGACCGCGAAATCGGTGAAGATCTCGCGCTCGAGGGTGAACAGGACCTCGGTCATCCGGGTGGAGCCGGCGTTGGGCTGGGTCTGCCCGTAGGGAGGAAGGACTGTGGTGGGATTTCTGATGTCGTACGCTGTCCAGTAAAAGCCGTTGGCGTCGTCGATCTGGGCAGAAGTGGCACTGAAATTTCCGGCCGCGTCAAAGACAGGGTAGGGCGACCAAACGGGGCCCGCTGTCCGCCGGTAAAGCCAATAGAGCTCGGGGTGGGTCATGATCTTGTCGTTGTTGGCATCATTCCACCAGAAGCGGAGGGCGGCGTCGGCGCCGGCGGGACTCCAGAAGTCGGCGTCGCCGGTGCCCATGAAGTCGCCGGCCTGGCTGAAGGACAGCTTGGCGATGGTCTTGCCGTCGCCGGTGACATCCCAGGTCAGGCCGAGCCTCGGCGAGAAGACCTTCCAGGCGAACGAGTCGCCGTTGATGTCGGTGGCCGTTGTCTTGGGAATCTCGATGCCGGGAATAAGGGCGTCGACCTTGGCCTTGAGCCCCGATTCCATGGTAAAGTCCGAATTGCTATAGGCTAGGGAGTCTGTGATAGCCGCCAGCTTGACGGGGTTGATGGACGGGGTCTGGTAGTCGTAGCGCAGGCCGAGCATGACGGTGAAACGACCGAAACTGATGGTGTCCTGCAGGAACCCGGCATAAGCCGAGACCTTCTGGTCGCGGTAGTAGCCTCTCCACGAGCTGTAGTATTTCCAGGCGGTGGTCGGGATGTCGCGAACGCCGTCGGCGTTCAAGTCGATCTGCGCCGTGTTGTAGTTCCGGTTGAGGATGAAATTGCCGTTCCAGACCGATTCGACGTACTGATTCCTGTCGGCATACTCGGCGCCGATCTTGATCTCGTGGCTGGCCCCGAAGAGGTTGTCCTTGAAGTACTGGGCCATGAAGTTGTACTGCATGACGGGCCGCTCGACGTAGTAGCGCGAGGACTGGGAGCCGTAGTAGCGCAGGGCGGTGACGTCATAGATCGGGGTCTTGACGAAGGCGAGGTCCGTCATCGGGGTCAGGCTGAATCCGGAGTCGCTGAAGTTGAACTTGAGCGATACGAAGAGGTCGCTTCCGAACATGTGCTCGTCCTGGAGCTTGAAGATCGGGCTTCCGAAGTGATAGCGGCCGGCCTGGGCCAGGCCCTCGGGGTTGGCGGTGGAGGTGGAGCGCCCCAGCTTGATCTTGGCGCCGCTGTGGATGAAGGCCTCGAAGCGGTTCTGCGGGATGATCTGGAGGTTGAGCTTGGCGACGTAGTTTTCGAGCAGGGTGTCGTCCTTGAACCCGGTGACCGTGAAGGTCCCGATGTCATTGACGCCGTAGGAGCCCCAGAACCAGGCCTTGTCCTTGACGATGGGCAGGCCGAGGTTGAAGCCGTAGTCCTTGCTCTTGCGGAACTTGTTATACCCGACGACCCCCAGCTCGGCCAGCTTTTCCGGCGAGATCGTGGCCTGGAAGTCCTCGTCGATGAAATAGAACCGGCCGCCGAGGGTCATCTTATTGCCGCCGCGGCGGGTGACCATGTTCAGGGCGATGCCGCCGGTCTGAACGGTGACGTCCGAGCCGCCGACCGTGATCGACATCTCTTCAAAGGCGTCGAAGTCGTAGTAGGACGGGGAGGCGCCGATGGCGGCCGGGTCGGTGATGACGACGCCGTCCATGGCCCAGACGTTGTTGCCGTAGCCGGTCGCTCCGCGGCCGACGTAGATAGACTGCTGCCCGGACTCGACCCCGCCGACGTTCTCCCGGTCCATGACGACCGAGGGGGCCATCTGCAGGATAACCCACGGGTCGCGGGCGGTCGGCAGACCCTGGAGAATGTCCTGGGTGATGTTCTGGGTGACGGCCGTCTTCTTGGTGTCGACGACCGGGGTCTTGGCGGTGACCGTGATCTGTTCCTCGAGGCCGCCGACTTCCATGACCAGGTTCATGTTGGCGTTCGTGCCGAGGGCGATGACGATGCCCGTTTCAGTCTTGGTCTGGAAACCGGTCAGCTCGAGCTTGAGGGCGTAGTCTCGTGCCGCAGGCAGAGACATGAACCGGAAAGCTCCTTCCGCCGTGGTCACCGCGGTTTGCGCCGCTGTGTATTGGCCCGTCAGAGTGACCGCAACGCCGGGCAGGGGGTTGCCTTCGCTGTCGACAACTTTGCCGTGGATGTTTCCGGTTCTGATCTGCGGTGTCAGCGTGACCGCGAACAGCAGCACGGATAGAACGATGAAAAACCTCTTCATAAGCTATACCTCCTGTAAGAAAAGCCTCTTAATACCCTTGAGTGGCATTCCACTCAACCCATTGCCTTTCGTGATGTGCTCTTTTCCCGTCTTCCCTCCTCCTTTCCATTTTTTCGCTATCATATTGATCGTATGCAGTCTTCAAGCGGTAAAATAAGTGCAATTAGCGTGCCACGGCGTTGACTCCGTCGAGATATTATTAATGCTATTATTATCAGGATGATAACTTGTTTGGGGCCGGATGGGACGAACGTTTGAACGGGACGGGAACCCAAAATATTGAATTTCGTTCATTATTTTGGATTTGATGGGGGTTCAGGCGGGTCCTCTCCCTCGCCCGAGGCGGCCAGGATGCCCCGGACGTAGCCGACGGATTCGGCCAGCCCCGGCAGGGGGTCCCGGCCGTCCTTCTCGTATTCGAAAGCGGCCGTCCCCGTTTCACCGCGCGTCCCTTGACATCCGCTCCGGGCCTGAATTAGCATCAGCGCGAATCTTCGGAGAGGAAGGAGACCAGTCCAGTGAAAAGACAACAGAGATCGACGGATTGCGCGGCGTGCCCTCTGAGCCGCCGCCGTTTTCTGGCCGCGGCTTCGGCGGGGGCCTTGGGCGCCCTGGCGCCCCGAGGGCTTTTTCCGGCGGGCGGGCGGGGAGAGAAGACGCGTATCCGGGTCATTTACGCCCTCCACGCCGTCACCCAGCCCGGGCCGGACTGGCCGAACGTCGGCTTCAACTTCCAACCCGTCATGGACGGGATCACGACGACTCTGGCCGGGAACTTCCCCGAATGCGAGCTTATCAGCACGATGGCCAAGGGTCCGGAAGAGGCCCAGAAGATTCTGGCCGCGGACGCGGCGTCCCCCGTCGACGGCTACGTCGTCTGCCAGCTCAACTGCTGGAACCAGGTCGTCCAGACGATCGCCGCATCCGGGAAGCCCACGCTCTACGTCGATTTCCAGTACGGCGGGAGCGGCGGCTTCCTCGTCTACACGGCCGCTTTCCTGCGCAAGAAAACGCCCAACCTCGGCTTCGTCGCCTCCTCCCGGATGGATGACCTCGTCGCCGCCTTCCGCGCCTTCGGACAGGCCAAGAAGGCCGGTCCGGGGATCGATTTCGGGGCGCTTGTGGCCGCCTCGAGGCGGACGCGGACTCCCGGGCCCGCCGCCCTGGCCGTGACGGCCGACAACCTGTCCGTCCTCTCCGCCGGCGACTGCCTGCGCAAAATGAAGGAGTCGAAGATCCTGGCCGTCGGCGGCGGCTGGCCAGGCATCGCCCCGGCGGTCAAGGAGGGGATGGGCATCGAAGTCGTCAACGTGCCCTTCGCCGAGGTCAACGAGGCGTGGGCCGCGGCCGACAAGGAGGACGCCAAGGCCATCGCCGACCGCTGGCACAAGACGGCGGCCAAGGTCGAGGGCGTCAGCCTGGCGACGCTCGAGACCTCGGCGGCCATGTACCTCGGCCAGAAGGCCGTGCTCCGCAAGCACGGCGCCAACGCCATCACCATCAACTGCCTCGGCGGGTTCTACGGCGGGCACATCCACGCCTACCCGTGCCTCGGTTTCCATGAGCTCCTGAACGAAGGGCTCGTCGGGGCCTGCGAGTGCGACGTCCGGTCGACGGCGACCATGGTCGCCATGACCGCCTTGACCCAGGGCCGGCCGGGGTATATCTCCGACCCGGTCATCGACACGGCCTCGCGCCAGATTATCTATGCCCACTGCGTCGCCTCGAACAGGGCTTTCGGGCCGGGCAGCCCGGCCAACCCCATCGAGATCCTGACCCACTCGGAGGACCGGCAGGGCGCTTCGGTCCGGTCGCTCCTTCCCCTGGGCTACATGACCTCGACCCTCGAATTCTCGCCGGAGCGCAAGACCATCCTCTTCCATCGGGGCAAGGCGGTGGCCAATGTGTCCGACGACCGGGCCTGCCGGACAAAGCTTGCGGTCGAGCCCGTCGGCGACATCGAAAAGCTTTTCGCCGAGTGGGACGAGTGGGGCTGGCACCGGGTGACCGTCTACGGCGACCTCAAAGAGCCCGTCTACGCCTTGGCCGACGCCCTCGGTTGGCGCGTCCTCGAAGAGGCCTGAGACCGCTTGAACGGGTCCGGACAATGAGGTAGTATGAGGGGGGAATCGACATCCAAAGAAAGGACGCTGCCATGGCCGAGCCATTCATCGAACAAAAAACAAGGAAGATCGCCCTCCTCATCGACGGCGACAACGCCCAGCCCTCGCTCATCGGCCAGATCCTGACCGAGGCGGGCAAGTACGGCCTCGTGACCATACGCCGGATCTACGGCGACTGGACGACCGTCAACATGTCCGGCTGGAAGACCGCCCTCCACGACAGCGCCATCCAGCCCATCCAGCAGTTCCGCTATACGATCGGCAAGAACGCCACCGACAGCGCCATGATCATCGACGCCATGGACATCCTCCACGGCCACCTCGTCGACGGCTTCTGCATCGTTTCGAGCGACAGCGACTACACCCGGCTGGCGACGCGGGTCCGGGAGATGGGCTTCTTCGTCATGGGCATCGGCAAACGCTCGACGCCCAAGGCCTTCGTCAACGGCTGCAACATCTTCATCTATACGGAAAACCTCGTCCCCCGGGAACGGGAGACAAGGCGGCGCGACCGGGGCGGGGCGAGGAAGGTCGAGGGCAAGGAAGTGCGCGGAGAGCACGAGGACCGCGAGGAGAAGGGCCGCAAGTTCGATCCCGTCCCGCTGCTCAAGGGCGCCTTCGACATGGCCGTCCGGGAGGACGGTTGGGCCAACCTCGGCGAGATCGGCTTCTACCTGCGCCAGCTCGACCCGGGCTTCGACCCCCGTACCTACGGCTTCAAGCAGCTGTCCCAGCTCATCAAGAGCCAGCAGGTGGTCTTCGAGATCAACTCGCGGGGCGAAGAGGGCGGCGGCGCCGCGATCTACATCCGCACGCGCGAGACCCGCGACTAGCTCCCGGCCTTGTCCTTTTTCAGAAAGGCGGTCAGGAGGAACCCGCCGCCGATGACCAGCATCAGTATCCCCCAGGCCAGGTTGAGGTTGTAGCCGAGGGAGATGGCGTACATCTCTTTTTTTGTCACCAGGCCGTAGATCCCGAGCAGCAGCCCGTAGGCGCTGAGGAGCCAGCCGATCGGCAGCTTGAGGTCGAGGACGTGCCCCTGGCCCATCCCCGTCTCTTGGTCTTTTATTTCGATCTTCTCGTTCATGGTTCACTCCTTGGCGGGCGCCGGCTCGATTACCAGAAGATGATGTTGAGGACGATGGCGATGACGATGGCCAGGATCCCCCACACTGCGGGCCGCGCCAGCCAACGGGCGGCAGCCTTGGTTTTAGGCGTCAGGCCGAAGACGAGGCCGACGAGCTCCTTCGGATCCCGCTTCGCGGTGAAGAGGCTGACCCCGATCGTGACGACGAAGTCGGCGAGCCAGGCCCACCAGGCCTGGTAAAAATTGGCGGCCATGTCGCTCGCGTAATGGAGAACACCGAGCCGGTACAACAGGTAATGGACGGCCGCCGTCAGGATGCCGATGAGCAGGCCGAAGAACCCGCCCCAGCCCGTCGCCCCGCGCCAGAACATCCCCAGGAGGAAGGTGGCGAAAAGCGGCGCGTTGAAGAACGAGAAGACGAGCTGCATGTAATCCATCAGGTTCGGGAAGGACTGGACGATGTAGGCCGTGCCGACGCTGATGGCCACTCCGAAGACGGTGGCGTACTTGCCCATCCTCAGATAATGGGAGTCGGGCTTCCCCTTCTTGATGTAGCTGCCGTAGATGTCGTAGGTCCAGATTGCGTTGAAGGCCGTGACGTTGCCGGCCATGCCGGACATGAAGCTCGCGAGCAAGGCCGTGATGGCCAGCCCCAGTAGACCGTTCGGCAGGTAGTGCTTCATGAGGAGGATCAGCGCGGAATTGTAATCGGCCGTGGGCAGGGCGGCCTGGCTGAACTCCGGAAGGACGAGCAGGGCGACGAGGCCGGGGATGACGACGATGATCGGGACGAGCATTTTCGGGAACGCGGCGATGATGGGCGTCATCCGGGCCGAGTGGATGTTTTTCGAGGCCAGGGCCCGCTGGACGACCAGGAAGTCCGTCGTCCAGTAGCCGAAGGACAGGACGAAGCCGAGGCCCATGACCACGCCGAACCAGTCGACGCCGAGGGGGTTCGCGCTCGTGCCGAGGTACTTCGCGGAATGGAGGAGGGGTTCCTTGAGTTTGGCCACGAACCCGGCGAAGCCGCCCACTTCCTTGAGTCCGAGGAAGACGATGGGCAGGAGGCCGAGCCAGATGAGGAAGAACTGGATGACCTCGTTGTAGATCGAAGACGACAGGCCGCCCCAAAAAACGTAGAGAAGCACGACGACCGCGGCGAAGAGGATGCTTCCGGTGAGCGACCAGCCGAGCATGAGCTTGAAGAGGAGGCCCATGGCGTAGAGGCTGATGCCGCTCATGAGGACGGTCATGATGGCGAAGGAGATGGCGTTGAGGCCGCGCGTCGCCTCGTTGTAGCGCAGCTTGAGGTACTCGGGGACGGTCCGGACCCGGCTGCCGTAGTAGAAGGGCATCATGAAGATGCCTAGGAAGACCATGGCCGGGATGGCCCCGACCCAGTAGAAATGGACCGTGGCGATGCCGTATTTGGCCGAGTTGGCCACCATGCCGATGACCTCGAGGGCGCCCAGGTTGGCCGAAAGGAAGGCCAGACCGGTGATCCAGCCGGGAAGTGACCGGCCGGAGAGGAAGAAGTCCTCGCCCGTCTTCATGTATTTCTTGAGCGAGTATCCGACGAAGATCATGACCAGGATGTAGCCGCCGATGATGGCGTAATCGACGGCGTTCAGGGTGACGACGGGGTCCATCGCGCTCTCCTTTCCTCCGGGACGCCTGCCGGCTGTCTTTTGTGAAGGGAGCATAATTCACGCCTCAAAAGATGTCAACGGCGAACGCTGCCCCGGTCAGCGTCTGCCGAGGGGAGGGCTTTATAGAGGCTATCATCTCAAAAAAAGTCTAGGTACCGGATTCGGAATTTATGTATATTGAACCGGTGACGCCGCGGCGAATGCGCGGCAGGGGAGAGGCCATGAGAAAGTCCGCGGGAACGACAGTCATCTTCTTCTCGGCGGCGATGGCCGCCCTCGTTTTTTCTTTTTCCGGGTGCTCGAGGCCGGCATCTTATTATAAAGAAAAGGCGCCCGTCCCGGGCAGCTTGAACATCCTCCCGACGGACACGGTTTCCGAGCTCATCTCGAAGGCGGCCCGGGTTGTCCCGTCCGAACGGCAACTCGCCTGGCAGGCGCTCGAGTTCCAGGCCTTTGTCCACTTCGGCATGAACACGTTCACCGACCGGGAATGGGGCCAGGGGACGGAGGACCCGAAGCTCTTCGATCCCACGGATTTTGCCGCGGGCCAGTGGGTCGAAGCCGTCAAGGCCGCGGGGATCAGGGGGCTCATCGTCACGGCCAAGCACCACGACGGCTTCTGCCTTTGGCCGAGCCGATTCACGGATCATTCGATCAAGAGCTCGCGCTGGCGGGAAGGCAAGGGCGACGTCGTCGGCGAGGTCGCCGCGGCCTGCCGGAAGGCCGGCCTGAAATTCGGCGTTTACCTCTCGCCCTGGGACCGCCACGAGCCGAGCTACGGCGATTCACCCCGCTACAATGAACATTTCAAGAACCAGCTGCGGGAACTGCTGACGAACTACGGGGAGATCTCCGAGGTCTGGTTCGACGGCGCCTGCGCCGAAGGGCCGAACGGCAAACGCCAGGTCTACGACTGGGCGGGCTATTACGCCCTCATCCGCGAGCTTCAGCCGGGAGCGGCGATCTCCATCATGGGACCGGACGCCCGCTGGATCGGGAACGAAGCCGGGGTCACGCGGGAGAGCGAATGGAGCGTCATCGCCGTTGTCGGCTTCGACGACCTGCCCGACGAGAAGAATCCCGGCGGCATCGCCCATCTCGACGCCCAAGCCAAGGACCTTGGGTCGCTCGAGAGGATCGCCGCCGTGGCCAAACAGGGTGGGCGCCTGATCTGGTATCCCGGCCAGGTCGACGTCTCGATCCGGCCGGGCTGGTTCTACCACGCGGCCGAGGACGCCAGGGTCAAAACCCTCGACCACCTCCTCGACATCTATTACACCTCGGTCGGCGGCAACGCCCAGCTCCTCCTCAATATCCCGCCCGACAAGCGCGGCCGCATCCACGAAAACGACGTCCAACGGCTCAGGGAGCTGGGGGACAGGATCCGGGTCACGTTTGCCGTCAACCTGGCCGAGGGGGCCTCCAGCCGACTCAGGGGGACCGTCCACATCGGTGACCAAGCCGTCAAAGAGGGACAGCCCCCATCGGGGACCGATGGGGACAGTCCCTCTTTTCAAATAGAGTACGACCTCGCCGGGCCGACGACTTTCAATGTCGCCATGATGAAAGAAGACCTCCGTGAGGGGCAGAGGATCGAGGCTTTCGCCTTCGACGTTTGGGACGGAAGGGACTGGAAAGAGACCGCCAGAGGGACGACGATCGGCTGGAAAAAGCTCTTCCGCTTCCCGGCCGTCGAAGCGACGAAAGTCCGTGTGCGCATCTTAAAGGCCAGGGCCTCGATTTTCCCGCTTACTCCCCACGAGCGCTTCGGGCTTTTCGGGCTCTTCTTCGACTCCGGCAAGTAATCCAAGCGCCGCCGGGCCGGGACTCCGCCGTCGAATCGGAGGGACAGTCCCCATCGGGGACCGATGGGGACTGTCCCTCTTCCGGTTCGCCCCCAGCTGACGAGGCGGGCCTGCCTTAGGGGACTGTCCTCAAGGAGGGCTATCTCTATCGGTCCTCCTTGAGGGCTGTCCCTCCATCGGGTGACCAGCCGGAGAGAGACAACGCCCTCATGGGCGTGATGCTCTCCGGCGTTCAAAAATTCATTAAACCGCCGGGCCGATTTGCCGTATAATACCGAAGAAACCCGCCCCCGGATTCATCCGTGGACGGCGACACCTTGGAGGGAGGCCGGCATGCTTCGAGACATCATCAAAAAAGAGATTTTAGACAACATCACCAGCCCGAAATTCGTTTTCACCTTTCTTCTCTGCACCATCCTCATCCTGCTCTCGATCTACACCGGGGTGACCAACTACAGGGCGGAGAAGAAGGAGTACACGGCGGCGCTGGCCCTCAATAAGAAGAATATGGAGAGCCAGCCGAACTATCAATCGCTCGCCGGCATCGGCATCAAGGTCAGCAAGCCGCCGCAGGTCCTGGGAACGGTGGTTACGGGCATCGAGGAGGCCGTCGGCCGCGTCGCCCCGGTCAACATCGCCGCCGACCCCAACCTCATCGACTCCAAGTACAGCAGCAACCCGGTCTTCGCCGTCTTCGGCTCCCTCGACCTCATGTTCATCGTCAAGATCGTCCTCAGCCTCTTCGCCATCCTCTTCACCTACGACGCCATCGTCGGCGAGAAGGAGAAGGGGACGCTCAAGCTGGCCCTGTCGAACGATGTGCCTCGCGACCGGCTCATCATGGGCAAGGCCATCGGCGGCTACATCAGCCTCCTCCTGCCCCTTCTCATACCGCTCGTCCTGGGCCTCCTCATCCTCCTCATCACGCCCGACATCTCGCTCAGCGGCCAGGACTGGGCCCGCCTGCTCCTGATCTTCCTCATGTTCTTCCTCTACCTGTCCGTCTTCTTCAGCCTGGGCCTCTTCGTCTCGGCTCGGACGTCGCGCTCGTCGACGAGCTTCCTCGTGCTCCTCTTCGTCTGGGTCGTCTTCGTCATGGTCATCCCCAAGGTCGCGGTCATCACCGCCGGGCAGATCCGGCCCATCCCCTCGGTCCATGAGATCACGGCCAAGAAGGACGCCTTCCTGCAGCAGATCCAGAGCGGAGCGCAGAAGGGGGTCCTCGATTGGACCAAGAAGAACGCGGCCGACGCCCAGAAGGACGTCAAGGCCTACCAGGAAAAATTCCGGCAGTTCATCCAGGACTACCAGCAGGAGCTGACCTCGAAGATCGACGAGAACAACGCCGCGCTCGAGCGCGACTACCAGCAGATGAAGCGGGCCCAGCAGAGCCTGGCCGTCAACCTGTCCCGGATCTCTCCGGCCTCGGCCCTGACCTTCGGCTCGATGACCCTGGCCCGGACGGGGATCGACGACTTCGACAGGTTCCTGGCTTCGGTCCGGGCCTACAAGCCGATCTACACCAAGTGGATCAACTCCAAGCTCGGCCAGAGCATCAACTTCCAGACGGGCGAGACGGTCCAGATCAAGATCGACGACATGCCCCAGCACATCTACGAGCCGCAGTGGCTGAGCCGGTCGCTCGTCCGGACCATCCCCGACTTCGCCCTGCTCGCCGTCATGATCATCGTCTTTTTCGTCGGCGCTTACGTCTCGTTCCTGCGCTATGACGTCCGTTAAGGAGAATCCCCATGCTCGAAACGATCAACCTGACCAAACGTTACGAGGACGGCGAGCTCGCCCTGGACGGCCTGACGTTCAAGGTCGAGCCGGGCGAGATCTTCTGCATGTTCGGGGCCAACGGGGCGGGCAAGACGACGACTATCAACCTGTTCCTGAATTTCATCCCGGCGACGGCGGGGACGGCCCTCATCGAGGGGATCGACGTGGCCAAGGAACCGCTCAAGGCCAAGCGCCACGTCTCCTTCGTCTCCGAGAACGTCATGCTCTACGGCAATTTCACGGCCATCCAGAACCTCGACTACTTCAGCCGCCTGGCCGGAAAACGGAATCTCACGAAGAAAGATTACGCCGCAGTCCTGGAGCGGGTCGGCCTCCAGAAGGAGGCCTTCGACCGGCGGGTCAAGAATTTCTCCAAGGGCATGCGCCAGAAGCTCGGCATCGCCATCGCCGTGGTCAAAGACGCCGCCAACGTCCTGCTCGACGAGCCGACCTCGGGCCTCGACCCCCAGTCGGGCCGGGAGTTCCTGGAGATCCTCGTCCAGATGCGCGACACGGGGAAATCCGTGTTCATGTCGACCCACGACATCTTCCGGGCCAAACTCATCGCCGACCGGATCGGGTTCATGCGGAAGGGCCGGCTGGTCATGATGAAGACGGCCAAGGAGCTGGCCCACGAGGACCTGACCGACCTCTACATCCAGTACATGGAAGAGCAGCCCGGCCAGCCCGCCCCGACGGCCGGACCTTCCGCCTGAGAGACAGGTTCGGTCAGTTGTCCTGCGGGGCAGGCTTTTCGAGCAAGCCCATCTTCTTCAGGGCCATGTCGCCGCGGTTCATCTCCGGCCCCTCGCCGGGGATATACAGCATGACGCCGCCCTTGACCGGCCTGATGACGATCTTCCCCAAGCGGGCCAGTTCGCCGGTCGCGTCGATGGGGTTCCCGCCGTCGAAGTAGGTCTTGAAGGCGTCGTTGAACCCGCTGTAGACCGTGTGGATCCCCTTGTAGTTCTCGAGGCGCAGCTTGGCGATGGCCAGCTTGACGAATTCCTCTTGCGTGATTTTGCTTTTCATCCGTTCCTCCAGTCCGTCGGCTTTGAAGATAAAGACGATGGAGGGCCGGGCGATTTCTCACTCCGCTACTTGATCTCGACAAGCTCTTTGTCGAGGTCGAGGGGCGGTTTGGCCCGGAAATATTCGCTCGTCTCCCAGAGCGTCATGGCCCGCGTGCCGACGCGGCCGTACCGGCCCCGGGCGTATTTGTAGCGGAAAACGACCGACATGGCGCCGCCCTGCTTCCAATAGGTCTCGAGCTTGGGATAGGCATCGTCGGATTCCAGGCCGATGAAGACGATGGTGCCGACGACGATCCCCCGGGCGGCGCCGGTCGCCGGATCGTAGACGAGCCACTGGGGACCGCCGGCGGCCGAGGGAACGCCGCAGAGGACGAATTTCTCTTCTTTTCCGTTGCCGTCGAGGTCGACGGCAACGGACCTCAACGGGCTGCCGTCGTCATTTTCGAATTCCTTGCGGATCTCCGGAGGCAGCTTGTCGTCCGGCCGGGCGGAGCGGACGGTGAAGAATGTCCTCAGGGACGACAAGGCGGCGGGCTCGGGTATCTGTCCGTCGGAGGGGAGGTCCGCGGCGAGAAAAAAGAAGATCGCCAAGGTCAGCAGGAGCCACGCTTTTCTCGCCATCGACAGGAAGTATAATCCCCGGTCCGGAAAAGTCAATTCGTCCATTCCCCGGCCGCCGCCCGGTTGACTTTCTGTGCCCCATCTATACAATGGATATCCAACCTATCGGCATTCTATTCATTCGGCGCACCCGGGAGTTCTCGGAGAGGGGCCGGACGAGGATCATATCGCTCGGCAAGGAGGAATTGATGACCGAAAAAACGAACGAACTCAAAAGACGCGCGTTCCTCAGGAAAGGCCTGACCGGATTGGCCGCGGTCGGGGCCATCCCGGGTGCGGTCAAGGCCGCCACCCTGGCCTCGGCGGACTCCGGCCGGGCCGGCGCGGGCGAGACGCAGGCCCAAACGAAGCCGATCGTCAGGACCCTGGGCAAAACGGGCCTTAAGATCCCCGTCGTCAGCATGGGCGTCATGAACGCCGACAACCCCGCCGTCGTCCAGGCCGCCCTCGACTCCGGCATATTCATGCTCGACACGGCCCACGGCTACCAGCGCGGCCGGAACGAGCAGATGATCGGCCAGGTCGTCAAGGGCAAGCCCCGCGACTCGTACCTGATCGCGACCAAGGTCCCCGGTCCCAACCGGGAACGGTCCATGCAGGGGCTGGACGGGGAGGCCCTTCAGAAGAGCTTTTTGGAAATGTTCGACCTCAGCCTCGAGCGCCTCGGGCTCGACCATGTCGAGATCCTCTACCTGCACAACAATACGACCCGGGAGGATGTCCAGAACCCGGCCATCCTCGAAGCCCTCCAGAAAGCCAAGAAGTCGGGCAAGGCCCGGTTCATCGGCATGACCACCCATTCCAACGAACCGGCCGTCATCCGGGCCACGATCGAAGCCAAGGTCTACGACGTCGTCCTGACGGCCTACAATTTCCGCCAGGACCACTGCGAGGAAGTCCGCAAGGCCGTCGCCGAAGCGGCCGCGGCCGGCCTCGGGGTCGTGGCCATGAAAACCCAGGCCGGCGCTTACTGGGACAAGGAACGGCTGCAGCCGATCAACATGCGGGCCGCCCTCAAGTGGGTCCTCAACGACCCGAACGTCACGACGGCCATCCCCGGCTTCACGACCTTCGACCAGCTCAAGGAGGACCTGACCGTGATGACCGACTTGAACCTTACGCCGCAGGAGCTCAAGGACCTCAAGCTCGGCGATCAGGTGGCCGGCCTCTACTGCCAGCAGTGCGGCCAGTGCGTTTCCGGCTGCCCGCAGAACCTGCCCATCCCGTCGCTGATGAGAAGCTACATGTACGCCTACGGCTATAGGAACCTCCAGGCCGCCCACGAGCTCGTCGGCACTCTCGACGTCGCCGAAAATCCATGCGGTTCCTGCGCCTCCTGTTCGGCCGTTTGCGTCAAAGGCTTCGACATCGCCGACCGCGTCAGGGACATCGCCCGCCTGAGGGCCGTCCCCGGTGATTTCTTGGCCTAAGCCGCGTTTTATCGGAGTTCCCCCAACCCCCGTCCGCCTCAGGCGGCGGGGGTTTTTTATGGCCAAAAAATAACTTGACAGCATGATATCATATTAATATTATATTGCTATTATAGGAGGCTGACATGAAAGACATCCAGGAAAAGAACGTCTTCAGCACGAACGGCTGGGTCATGGTCCTCGTCGACCTCGGGGTCGTCGCCCTCTGCGGCCAGTACATCATCAGCCACGCCACGCGGGCGGGCGCGACGGCCGGTATGGTCCTTGCCGTCTTGGGGTCGATCCTCGCTTTCATGACCTTCGGCGGGTTTTTCCTCATCCACCCCAACGAGTCCAAAGTCTTCACTTTCCTCGGAAAATATGTCGGCAGCGCCCTGACCGCCGGCTTCCACTGGACCAACCCCTTCGCCGTCAAGAAGAAGGTCACCCTGCGCATCTTCAATTTCAACAGCGAGACGCTCAAGGTCAACGACGCCCTCGGCAACCCGATCGAGATCGCGGCCGTCGTCGTCTGGCACGTCGTCGATTCGGCCAAGGCTCTCTTCAACGTCGAGAGCTACCAGAACTTCGTGGCCATCCAGAGCGAGACGGCCATCCGCCAACTGGCCACCCATTACCCCTACGACGCCCACGACAAGGACACGGAATCCCTGCGGGCCAACCCCGACGAGATCGCCGGGAAGCTCAAGGGTCAGGTCCAGAACAGGCTCGATATCGCCGGCCTGCATGTCGTCGAAGCCCGCCTCTCCCACCTGGCCTATGCCCCCGAGATCGCCCAGGCCATGCTCCGCCGCCAGCAGGCCGAGGCCATCATCGCCGCCCGCCGCCAGATCGTCGACGGCGCCGTCGGCATGGTCGAGATGGCCCTCAAGAGCCTCGAAGCCCAGGGCGTCGTCCATCTCGACGAGGAGAGGAAGGCGGCCATGGTGAACAACCTCCTTGTGGCCCTGGTTTCCGAATCGGAAATGCATCCCATCGTCAATACGGGAACACTCCACACCTGACGGAAAGTGAGTCGTGAGTGAAAAGAAAAAGTTCCTTCTGAGGCTCGACGCCGCGCTCTACGACGCCTTGGAAAAGTGGGCGGCCGACGAGTTGAGGAGCATCAACGCCCAGATGGAATACGTCCTCAAAGAGGCGGTCCGCAAGGCCGGCCGCCTCCGCCGAGGACAGGAGGACAGGAAATGAAAACGCTCATCCGGGTCACCCTTCTGGCCTTCGCGGCTCTGATGATCGCGGTCCTGGTCGTTTTCTAGACGGAAAACGCCGCCGGGCCCGTGTCCGGGCGCGCTCCTTCGCGGGTTGACTTCGCTCCCGGGCTGTTTTACCTTGGAGCCGATGAGGAATAGTGTCCCGGCCGGGGGGACGTCATGAAGCGGGCCATCCAGGCCGGGCTGGCCATCGCCTTTCTGGTCCTGGCCGTCCTGGCGTTCTTCGTCGGCCGGCCCGGGCGGGAAGAGGGGGACAGGGTCGACCTCAGCCCCCGGCGTTCCTCCGCGACAGCCTTCTGGGCGGAGGCGACACTCCGAAACGTCACCAAGAAAGACATCGTCTACACGATCAAACCCGGACCGGGGGGAGGGGCGCCGCGCATCCGGACGCTCCGCGTCGGCGCCGTGAACCGGATCGCGACCGACCTGCCCGTCGAGATCTCGTTCGAAAACGGCAAGAGGACGGCCGTCTGCCTCGTCCATCCCGGGAAACCTTATTCGTTCCGTTATGATGAGGACGACGTCATCAAGGTCTACCCCGGCTCGCACGGCCGGCCGGAGGCGGCCGACCTCGCTCCCTTCGTCTCGACGCCGCAGGAGGTGGTCGAGCGGATGCTCGAGGTCGCGGCCGTCGGTCGGGACGACGTCGTCTACGACATCGGCTGCGGCGACGGCCGGATGGTCATCACGGCGGCGAAGAAATTCCGGGCCCGGGGAGTTGGCATCGACATCGACGCCGCCCTCATCGAGGAGTGCCGGGCCGGCGCCAAGCGGGAGGGCGTCGAGAAGCTCGTCCGGTTCCTCCACATGGACGCCACCAAGGCCCGGGTGACCGAGGCGACCGTCCTGGCCCTCTATCTCCTGCCGGAATCCCTGGAAACCCTCGAGCCCCTCTTTGACAAGGACCTGGCCGCCGGCGTCCGCATCGTCTCCCACGACTACAAAATCCCCGGGTGGGACGACCGGCTCGTCCGGAGCGAGGTCATGACCGACGAAAAAGGCCGGGAACACAAGATCCATCTCTATCGCATCCCCGGGGCCAAGTGAAGAAACTCGGCCCCGGCCTTGCCGGTCTCCAGCGCCGGCACTGCAAAGCCGGTGCCAGGACCGGGACTGCCGGTTTCCAGCACCGGCACTGCAAAGCCGGTGGGAGGCCCGGCCCGCCCAACGCGATGATCCGTTTCCTGGCCGGCTTCTGCCGCGAGCATCCGCTCGACGAGAAGATCTTCATCGTTCCCTCCTTCATCGCCGGGCGCCAGATCGGCGAAGCCCTGGCCCGCGAGGCCGGGTCATGGGTCAACCTGCGCTTCGTCACCCTGGCTTCTTTAGCCCAGCAAATGGCCGCTCTCGAACTCTCGCATCGGGAGCTCAGGCTGGTTTCCTGGTCGGAACTCCTCGTCTTCGTGGACACGCTGTTCCGTGAGCTGAAGGAAGACGGCCGGCTCGAGTACTTCGTCCGGCTCGATCCGGCGCCGGGAGTCGCCCGGGCGCTGCTCAGGGCCATCGGGTCTCTGAGAATGGAAGGCCTCGCAAGCACGGATCTCGACCCGGCCGCCTTTTCGGTCGCGTCGAAGGGGCGGGACGTGATCACGCTCCTCGGGCAATATGAGCGCCGCCTCGATGCCGCGGGCGGAGTCGACCTTCCGGGCCTCTATGCCATCGCTTTAAGAGTTGCCGGGCACTGCGGCAGGGCCGTGCCTGCAGGTCCGGGAGTCGATTCGCGGGAGGGGGTCTCTCGTGGAGGCGGCCCATCCTGGTTTCTATGTCCGGGGGACATGGCGCTCAGTCGAGTCGAGAACGGATTTCTCGGGACCGCGGCGGGCGGTCGGCTCATCGTCGTCCCCCGCGACCCTGTCATCGGCCTCGAGCGTCCCCGCCTTTTCCGGGCTTCGGACGATGCGTCCGGTCCCCCGCCTTCGCCCGCCTCGTCGGATACCCGGCGACTGCCGTGGCTGTTCAAGCCCGAGTCTGCTCCGAAACCCTGCGGCGACGGTTCCATCGAGCTTTTTCGGGCCGTCGGTCCGATGAACGAGTGCCGCGAGGTCCTTCGCAGGATCCTCGGCGGCGGCTTCCCCCTCGATCACGTCGAGGTCATCTGCCCGCCCCGGCCCGCCTACACGACGGCTCTTCATCATCTTGCGCTCCGGGCCGGAGTCCCGGTGACGTTCTCCGACGGACTGCCCCTGGCGTTCACGGCGCCCGGCCGGGTCTTCGCCGGGCTCGTCGACTGGATCGAGAACGGCTTTCCCGCCGCGGGCCTGTGCCGGCTCGTGGAATCGCAGGACCTGAGGCTTCCCTTCAAGGGGCCGGATGAGGACGTTCCCCCTCAGACCGTCAGTCGGTATTTCCAGAAAGCCATGATCGGCTGGGGGAGGGAGCGCACCATCGACCGTCTGGAGGGCCTGAGCACGAGCCTCGAGGCGAAGCTCCATGACCTCAGGGCCGGCGACGAGGACGGTCAACCCGACGAAGAGAGGAAAGAGCTGCAGCGGACAGCCGTTGAGCTTGACAGACTGACCGGGGCCGTCCGGGCGTTCTTGGCGTTCATCCCGGATGTCTCTCCCCTTGGGCCGGTCATGTTCAGCGAACTGTGCCAGGGGCTGTCGACGGCCCTTGAAACGTGTTCCGTTCTCCGTCCGGACGTCGAGGACCGGGACGGCCAAGCCCTCCGGCTCATCACCGGCGAGCTTCGGGCCCTGGCCGGCGAACCATGGGGAGCGCCCCCTGCGGACGAGCGTAAGCCCGCACCGGTCGAGCTCGAGGCGTCCCTCGACCGCCTTAGGACCGCGGTTTCATCGCTTTCGGTCGGCGCATCCGCCCCGCGGCCCGGCCACGTCCACGTCTCGGGCTTTTCCTCCGGCGGATCCTCGGGAAGGCCCATGACCTTCGTCATCGGGCTCGATGACGCCAACTTTCCCGGCCACGGCCTGCAGGACCCCGTCCTCCTCGACGCCGAGCGGGAAAAGCTTTCCCCGCTCCTGCCGACCACGGCCGATTCACTCAGGGAAAACCTCTATTCCATGGCCGCCCTTCTCGCCTCGCTTCGCGGGCGGGTGACGTTCAGCTTTCCGGCCTACGACATCCTCGAAGAGCGGGCCGCGTTCCCCTCTTCGCTCGTCCTTCAGGTCCATCGTCTCCTCTGCGGGGACGCGCGGCGGGACTACGCCAGCCTGGACGAGGCTCTCGCGACGGCCGCGAAAAGCGCCGGCCGGCCCGACCCGGCGGGCTTCCTGCCGGACGCCCCCGAAGGAGCGGTCGACGAAACGGATTGGTGGCTCGCGCGCCTTGCCGGGGAAGGACGGCGGCCCGGCGGCTTGGCCGCCGTCCGCAAGAATTTTCCCGGCCTGGGGGACGGCATCAGAGCGGAGGAGGCCCGGGCCGGGGAAAGACTCTCCGAGTACGAGGGCATCGTCCGGATCGACGGCGAGCGGTTCGACCCCCTCGTTAACCACGGTCTGGAGCTGTCCGCCTCGCGGCTGGAGAGCCTGGTCAAGTGTCCCTTCGGCTACTTCCTCCGATATGTCCTCCGGATCGAACCCCCCGAGGAGCTCGAGCTCGACCGTTCCCGGTGGCTGGACCCCAAGGACCGGGGCAGTCTCATCCACGAGATCCTCTGCGAGTTCATGACCGAGGTCGTTGAAAAGGGTGAAAGGCCGGACGCTGTCCGCCATGGTTCTCTCATGGACGATGTCGCCCGCGCGGCGATGGCGTCCTGGAAGCGGGACGTGCCTCCGCCGTCCGAGGGCATCTTCGAGAAGGAACGACAGGATATCCTCGCGGCCCTGGCCATCTTCCTGAAGGTCGAAGGCGGCCGTCCGGCCAACGTGCGCCCGTTCGTCTTCGAGAAACGGTTCGCCGGCATCCCGGTCGAGGTCGAGGGGGGCCGTTCATTCCTCCTCAAAGGCTTCATCGACCGGATCGACCGGACGGGTCCCGGCACTTTCCGGATCCTCGATTATAAAACGGGGAGCCCCAAGCCGTTCGAAGACCTCGTCGCCTTCGGCAAGGGCCGGGTGATCCAACATGCCCTGTATGCCGTGGCCGCCGAGAAGTTCCTCGTCGCGGAGGGCCTGACACGGGAGGCCCGGGTGACCGAGAGCGGATATTCCTTCCCGACCCGTCGGGGCGAAGGAGGGGAGGTCATCGTCCCGGAATTCGACCGCGAGGTGTTCCGGAACCTCCTCGGCGACATCCTGGCCTTGATCTCGAAGGGGTATTTCGTCAGCGCCCTCAAGGACGAGTGCGGTCCTTGCGATTTCTCCCCCGTTTGCGGCGGTCGTCCCGCAGAGACGAAAAAGAAGCTCGAGGCCAACCCGGCGATCTTCGAAGCGCTGGAAAGGCTCAAGGCCTATGACTAGGAAGACGGGGACCGCCAAGGGGCCGGACGAGGCGACGCGCCGCCGGATCACGGACGACCTGGATACGACCTTCCTCGTCGAGGCCGGGGCCGGTTCGGGCAAGACGAAAAGCCTCGTCGACCGGATGATCTCCCTCCTCGCGACGGGCCGGGCGACGATCCAGACCCTGGCCGCGGTGACCTTCACGCGCAAGGCCGCCGCCGAGCTCCGCGGACGTTTCCAGGTCGCCCTCGAGCGCAGCCTCGGCGATGCGCCGCGGGAGGGGGAACGGACGTGGGGGGCGGGAGAGAAAGCCCGGCTCCGGGACGCCCTCCGCGACCTCGAGCAGGGTTTCATCGGCACCATCCATTCTTTCTGCGCCAAGCTCCTCCGGGAGCGGCCCGTCGAGTGCGGCGTCGACCCCGAGTTCGTGGAGATGGAGGAGATCGACGACGCCATATTCCGGGAAGCCTGCTGGCACGATTTTCTGGCCGAGGCCAGATTGAAGTCCGATGACGTCCTCGGGGCCCTCGACGACGTGGGCCTTTTCCCGGAGGACTTGAGGGACGCTTACGACGAGCTCGCGATGTACCCCGAGGCGGAGCTCGAACCGGGGCGCGAGGAGCCGCCGGATTTCGAGGCCGCCAGGACCGCGCTCGAGCGCTTCCTGGACATGGCGGCGCCCCTTATCCCCGCGGCCCGGCCCGCGGCCGGTTGGGACGGCCTTCAGACCCTGATACGCCGGCTTTCCGGCCGCCGCATACGGCTGGGATTCACGGATCCCCGGCTCCTCATGGAGACACTCGAGCTCCTCGAAGGGAACCCGTCCGTCGTTCAGAAGCGTTGGCGGTCCAAGGAGGAGGCCGTCCGCTTTTCGGAAGCCTTCGAGGTTTTCAAGAGCGGACCGGTCGCCTCCGCCCTTCTGGCCTGGAGGGAACACCGGCACGCCGGAGCGCTGGCCTTCCTGGTACCTGCCTTGCGGTTCTATGATAAGCGCCGGCGAACCAGGTCGAAGCTCAACTTCGGGGACCAACTCCTCCTGACCGCGGCTTTGCTCAGGGACAACCCCGAGGTCCGCCGATATTTCCAGGGCAGGTACAAACGGATACTCGTCGACGAGTTCCAGGACACCGACCCCATCCAGGCGGAGATCCTGTTCACCCTCACCGGCACGAACACGGCCGAGACCGACTGGGCCCGGCTCCGCCCGGCGCCAGGATCCCTTTTCCTCGTCGGCGACCCGAAGCAGTCCATCTACAGGTTCCGGCGGGCGGACATCGATACCTACAACCTGGTCAAGAGGATCATCGTCGGGGGCGGCGGCGAGGTCCTCGAGCTCGTGGCCAACTTCCGCTCCCTATCGTGCATCGCGCAATACGTGAACTCCGTCTTCGAGCCGAAGAAGGACAACGAGGGAGAGGACATCTTTCCTGCGGCGGCGACGGAATACCAGGCCCGATTCGCGCCCCTGATCACCAACCGCGATGGCTGCGAGGGCGGGGCCAAGGGGGTTTTCAAGATTCCGGTCCCCAAAGAGTTCCGCCATTCGGAGAAGCCGATCGCCCGCAATGATGCCGCAGCGATATCCGACTTCATCGCCCGTGCCGTTTCCGGCTGCCTCCAGATCCTGGAGAAGGGCCCCGGTGGGATCGAGAGTCGGAGACCGGCCCGGCCCGGGGATTTTCTCATCCTCTTCCGCTACAAGAAAAACATGGATATCTACGCCCGGAGCCTCGAGGAGAAGGGGGTCCCCTACGAGATCTCCGGCAGCGACGCTTTCTCCGAAAGCGCGGAGATCGCGGAGATCGCCGTCTTGTTCCAGGCGCTCAAGGACCCGGACAACGCCGTTTATACCGTAGCGGCCCTGCGTGGGATCTTTTTCGGCGTGAGCGACCAGGCCCTCCTCGACCACCGGGCCGCGGGGGGGTCGCTGGCCTTCACGGGGGAAGCCGCCGCGGGAGGCGCCTCATCCGACCCGATCCGGAGGGCCCTGGCGAGCCTCAGGGGGTGGTGGGCCTGGACGAAATCGTATCCCCCATCCGTTGTCCTGGAGAAGATCCTGGAGGCCTCGGGCCTGCTCGGCTACCTCGTCTCGACGGCCATGGGGAGCAGCCGGGCGGGCGACGTCCTCAAGCTCGTCGAGATCGCCCGGAGCCTCGAATCCGAAGGGACGACGTCGTTCGCCGCGATCGCTGATTTCATTTACGACCCGGACCGGCTGGAGACGGTCGAAGAGATGAGCCTAACGCCCGGCCGCCACGATGCCGTGCGCCTCATGAACCTCCACAAGGCCAAGGGGCTGGAGGCGCCTGTCGTCTTCCTGGCCAACCCCGCCGGCATGAGGGACCGGGAGCCGGACAAGCACATCGTCCGGCTCGGCGGGAGTGCGGACTCGGGGTCGGGCCCTATCGAAGGGCGCCCGCGCGGCTATTTTCTGTTCAAGAAAAGAGCCGGATATAAGGTCTTTCTCATCTCCCAACCGGCCGGCTGGGCCGGAGTGGTCGACCGGGCGGCCAAATTCCGGGAGGCCGAGGAACACCGGCTGATGTATGTGGCGGCCACACGGGCCAGGGACATGCTGGTCGTCAGCACGTATCAGGGAGATCTGGGGGCGAAGAAGGCTTGGAGGATCCTCGATGAGCGGCTCGGGGATGTCCCCGAGCTCGAACCGCTTCCCGGAGGGGAGACGGCCTGCAAGCCGCCGGCCAAGCTCACCCTTTCCTCCGGGGAAGTCACCGGGGCACGGCGGCGCATCCAGGAAAGAAAGATCGACGCCGCCCGGGCCCATTACCGCCTCGAGACCGTCACGGCTCTCGCCAAAACCGGCCCGAGACCCGGAGAATGGGAGCCGGGCGGGCTTGGCAGGGAATGGGGAACGGCGATCCACAGTCTCTTGAATGCCCTCGGGCGGGCCTGGGTCCGGAACGTGCCCGAACCCGGCGTCCTTCCCGTGAGCGACGGAGAGCTCCTGCGCCTGGCCGGCAACGCGCTCGCTTCCGTGGAGATCGGCAGGGAGGAGGACAAGGAGCTTGCGGCTCTCGTCCGGTCGATCGTGGTCTCGGAATTCTGGGGGCGGGCCATGTCCGCCGGACGAAAATACTTCGAGGTCCCGTTTTCCGTCCGGGTCGGGCCGAAGGACCCCGACTATGCCGACCTCATGAGCCGCGGACCGCTCATCGCGCTCGCAGGGAAGAAACCCGTGGCCGTCGTGCCCGGGGCGCCAGTTTTTCTGTCCGGGGCCATCGACCTCCTCTTCAAGGAAAAGGACGGCTGGGTCATCGCCGATTACAAGACCGACAGGATACCCGACGCCGTCCTGGACAGGGGAGCGGAGGAAGCGAAGAGGGCCCTCGACGCGCTCGTAGAATATTACCGGCCGCAGGTCCAGCTCTACAGCCGGTTTTGGGAAAAGATCACGGGCGAGAAGGTCAAGGAATCGGGGCTCTACTTCACGGCTCACGAAGCCTGGTTCAAGGTCGAAAAACCCTGACCTCCGGCCCGCCCGCCATTCAAACGACGAGGTGCGGCCGTCCGGCCTCGAGGCTGGTGTAGCCGAAGTAGGCCTTGAGCTCGTTGACTTTGTCCGTTTTTTCCCAGGTGAAATCGGGAAGCTCCCGGCCGAAGTGCCCGTAGGCGGCCGTCTGCTTGTAGATAGGACGGCGCAGGTCGAGCATCTTGATCATCCCCGCCGGCGTGAGCTGGAAGATCGAGCGCACGGCCTTTTCGATGGCCTCTTCGCTGACCTTCCCGCCGCTGTGGATGTTGACCATGAGCGAGAACGGCTCGACGACGCCGATGACATAGGCCAGTTGGACGGTGCAGTGGTCGGCCAGCCCGGCGGCGACGATGTTCTTGGCGATGTAGCGGGCGGTGTAGGCCGCCGAGCGGTCGACCTTGGTCGGGTCCTTCCCCGAGAAAGCCCCGCCGCCGTGGGGGCAGCTGCCGCCGTACGTGTCGACGATGATCTTGCGGCCGGTCAGGCCGGTATCGCCGACGGGGCCGCCGATCTCGAAGCGGCCGGTCGGATTGACGAGGTATTCGATCGTCTTCGACCGCAGCTCGGCCGGGATGACCTTTTCGATGATCTCGGCGATGACGCCCTCGTGGATCTCCTTGTTCTCGACGTCGCGCGAGTGCTGGGTCGAGAGAACGACCTTCTCGACGGCCACGGGCCGCTTGTCCTTGTAGCGGATCGAAACCTGGGACTTGGCATCGGGCCTGAGCCAGGGGAGACGTCCGCTCTTACGGACCTCGGCCTGTTTCTGAACGAGCCGGTGGGCGAGACGGATGGGCAGGGGCATGAGCTCGGGTGTTTCGTTCGTCGCGTACCCGAACATGAGACCCTGGTCGCCGGCCCCGACCTCGCCGTTGGCCTGGTCGACCCCCCGGGCGATGTCGGCCGACTGCCGGCCGAGATAGGTGTGGACCTCGCACGTGTCCGCATCGAAACCGATCAGGGGGTCGTTATAGCCGATCTCTCGGGCGGTTTCACGGACGATCGACACGGGGTCGATCTTCGCTTTGGTCCGAAACTCCCCGGCGATGACGGCCACGTTCTTGGTGACGAGCGTTTCGCAGGCGACCTTCCCGAGGGGGTCTTTCGCGAGGATCGCGTCGAGGAATGCGTCGGAGATGAGGTCGGCCATCTTATCGGGATGGCCCTCGGAGACCGACTCCGAGGTGAACACGAAATCTTTGGCCATCGAAGCCTCCTTTCCCGGACACGGGAAGTCGATCGTCTTACTCAGGGTCTGGGAAGAGGACGGCGAGGGGCATCTTTCGCCCTTGGACACTTGGTTGCCGCGTGCGCTTTCGCGACCACATCCTCGCTGCCGGCGAGTGAGCACCTCGGGTGTCCGTCCCAGGTTGCCGGGCCCGGCCGGTTAGGGTCGAGCCTCTCCTGATGCAGATAGAAATAATACGCCCAACTTATCCGGATTTCAAGTGGTGGACGAAAATAAATTCGCGGCGGGCCCCGTCGCCGACGCTTAGCGAATAACCCGATCCGGAGGCTGGACGCTGATCAGGGCGATCTCGGCGAACGCGGAAAAGGAGAAGGGGAATTCGACGAGCCGGTCCGCTCCCTTCTTCATGACGAAGGCGGCGTCCGTCTTGAAATCGAGGCGGTATTCGGAGAACCAGCCCTTGTCGATGTGGAAATGGAGGCTGCCCGCGCCGGCGCCCTGGCCCTCGAAAACTCCCTGGGTATCACCGAGGTCCTTGGTCCCCGAGACGGCGACACGGTAGACGGCGGAGACCAGGGCCAGCCGTCCGTCGTCCGCGGGGATGACGTCGTCGAGGGTGTAGTCGATGACCAGGTCGACCTGGAGGTCGAGTCCCTGGAAGGGGATGGTCAGGCGCCGGCTTTCCGTCCAGGTGTCGCCGCGCCCGACCGGCTGGACGGGGAAGGCCGGAAAATAATCGCGCAGGATCTGGGGGATGGAGATGTTGAACGGATTTCCCGAGCCGAGGGCTTCGGGGTTGCGGATGGACTCGACCTTGCCCGTCCGGTTGAAGATGACCTCGAGGGCTTCGCCCTCCGTCGTGCCGAGTTTCTGGGAGAGGACGCGGTCGGAGAGCCGGATGTTGACCTCGATGCCGGGGCTGGTCAGGTCGGCCCGGACGGTCTCGTGAGTCGACGGCTTGGCGAACAGCCGGATCTCCCCGCGGGAATCGGCGTTGAGAGCCAGGTCCTTGCCGAGGAAGCTTTTGCCGTCCACGTTGACGACGCTGGTCAGCGTGTAAGTCAGCCGGGTGCCTTCGGCGGGGGCGAACCGGAAAGCGACCTTCTCTTGGGCGGCAAGGAAACCGGCCATCCCGGCCAGGGCCCCGACGAGCAGCCAGGCTCTTTTCCTCATGCCGTCACCTCCAGAAGAATAAACAAGATTATACCACAACGTTTTCAATTATTTACCTGGGCCGAGGGAATCATCGGAGAGAGCATAAGCGGTGATTTAGTCGGGCAACATGACGGGCGAGGGCAGTTTCAGGGGAAACCGCCAAAACGTGTTTGAGCTTGGCGTAGCGCACGCCAAGCGAGTTGTTTTAGCGCCGAGACCGGCGTGCTGCCCGGCGTTAAGAATCACCGCAGCGAACGAGGATGATCCCCGAGGCCCTCTTGACGGAGGGGCGGGGAGTGGGATATAAATGACCGAAAGTCCGAGGTCGATATGAGCAAACCCGACACTCCGTTCGAATATCAGAAAGCGCTCAAGAACGTTTCGTCATACCCTTTCGTCCATAAGTACTTGCCCATCGACCGCTTCATTATCCGTCCGCCCGCGTCCCTCATCGTCAGGGCCGTCTTCAAGACCTCGGTGACGCCCAACCAGTTGACGGCATGCTCGTTCCTATTCAGCCTGATCGCGGGGCTCGCTTTTTTCCTCGGGAAGCCCGCCTTTTTCACTCTCGGGGGTGTCCTGGCCATGATCTCGATGATTTTCGACTGCGCCGACGGCATGCTGGCCCGGGCCAAGAACATGACCAGCCGCTACGGCGCCTATCTGGACATTTTTCTGGACCGGATCGCGGATTTCGTCGTCCTCCTGGGAGCATCCTTCGGCTATTCGAAGTTCACGGGGGACATCCGGATCCTCATCTTCGGACTCCTGACCATAGGCCTCTATTTTCTCCAGGTTTCGCTGTATTACATCAACAACATCTACACCCGTTCCGATAAGAGCGGGGAAGGCGCCGAAGCGAAGAGCCTCGCGGTCTTCGTCATCTTCGTCTTCTCCCTGCTCCACCGCCCGGACGGATTCCTGCTCGGCGTCTTCCTGATGGCCTCTTTCGGCACGGTCATCAAGCTGATCAGATTTCTGAGGAAGGGCAGGGGCCAGACGGTGGCTCCGTCTCATTGACCCGCCGCCTCGATCTTTTCTTCACCAGGGGGATGAGGCCGATGCCCGCCCAGGCGAGCCCCACCACACGCCGGATGAGGATGACGGCCATGCCGGCGCGCATGTCGATCCGGAGGAGGGCGAAAAGGGAGACGTAGGTCAGCTCGTAGACGCCCATCGAACCCGGAACGGGCAGGAACGAGTAGAACGACCCCAGGGTGACGATCAGGAAGCACTTGAAGAACGTCGTGGTGTTCCCGCCGAGGAAAAGGAAGGTCAGGTAGATCTCCGTGGCCCAGAGGAAGGACTGGGCGAAATAGGACGCGAACAGGGCCAGGAAAAGACGCCGGTTTCCGCCATAGAAGTCGGCGATATGGGCGTCGGTCTCGAGGATCTTGTCCCGGCGGTTCTCGAAGAAGGGGATGCGGATCTTGATCTTCCGCAGCGTGTCCAGGGCCCAGGTGAACAGGCCCTGCCTCTGCTTGAGGACGAGGAAGATGAGGACGAGGAGGAGGGCGGCGATCGCGGCGAAGAGCCCGATCTTCTGGCGCCGGGGGAGGGCGAACTCGGTGATGAGGAAGACGACGGCGAGCGCGATCGTGGACAGTCCGGCCAGGAATTCGATCGTCTTGTCCACGACGACCGTGGCCACGGCCTTGTTGCGTCCGACGCAGTCGAGAACGAAGATCCGGACGGTCTCCCCGCCGATGTTCCCGGCCGGCGTCAGGTAGCTCACGGCGTAGCCGGCGATCCGGGCGCCGAGGATCTCCCGGAAGGGGACACGTTCTCCCGAAGCCACGAGGAGAGCCCGCCAGTTCAGTGCCCGGATGAGCCAGTAGAGGAAACGGAGGCCCATGAGGGCGGCGATCTCGGGAAGGCTCAGACGGCCGAGGGCTTTCAAGATCTCCTTCGGGCCTGTCTTGACGATGAGGAAGACGAAGAGGGCGAATCCGGCGTAGCCGAGGAGCCGCACGACGAGGATCCGGACGCGGGCCCGGCGCGACGGCGGCGGGCCAATGTCCGGACCTAGCTGTGACAACCTGAACATGGCTTGACTCGGCTTATCGAATGACATATTTTATTCCCTCTTAAGGGAAATTTAAAGCTCGAAGATATGAAAGGCCGGACAATCGCTAAAGCCACGGGGGCCGCCGCCTTGGTCCTCCTGCTGGGAATTCCCGCCCTCACGACGGGACTGTCGCAGGGCTCCGGTCCCGTCCTCGTGCACTTTTCGCTGGTCAGCGCGGAGGAGAAGCCCGGCGCCCCCAAGCCGGCCTCCCTCGGACCGGAGCTTAGCGACAGTCCCATCGCCTCGATGGGGATGCCCAAGAACTGGCGGCGGGCCATGCTCGAATTGGGAGGATTCCTGGCTTATTCCACCGTGCGCTATTGGCTCGAATACCATACCTGGATCGAGGACTGGCAGTACGAGCTGACCTGCGAGGACCAGTACCGCCGCTTCCTGACGACCGAGGCCATCCGCTTCGACTCGAACGCCTACGTCGTCAATTGGACGCATGTCCCGGCCGGGGTCCTCTACTACGAGCTGGCCAGGACCAACAACCTGACCTGGGCCGAATCCCTCGCGGTGACTTTCGGAGCGTCGCTGTTTTACGAGTACGTCTCGGAATGGCGGGAGGTCATTTCGGTCAACGACATGATCGTGACCGCCTCGGGCGGCTACACCGTGGGCGAGCCCTTGTTCCAGCTCTCTTCTTATTTTCAACATCAGAAGTCTCCGGTCCGGAGATTCCTGGCGTGGATGAACCCCTTCCTCAAGCTCAACAAGTGGCTGGACCGGAAGAAACCGGGCTCGAATGTTTATTCCGACCCCGGTTGGCACGACTTCGTCCTCTCGACCGGGTGGAGACGGTCCTTGGGGGCCGGCCGGGGCGCTCTGGACACGGGCTTCGTCGGACTCGAAACGCAGATCATCCTCACGCCGGAATATGGCCGGCCCGGAACGGTACGCAAGACCCTCCGGGACACGTCCCTGAGCGAGCTCGCGCTCGATGTGGCTTTGGGGCAAAGGCCTCCGGGCGAGGAACACCTGCGGACCGGTTTGGACGAAGAGGTCAACTTCTCCACCCGGGTCGTGGGCCTGGCCATGTTCCGGCAGAAGATCGACGAACTCGGCCGGGGCTACGCCTTATCGATCGGTTTGGGCTCCGCCTTGACCTATGTCCGGAAGAGGCCGACCCTCTACGATTCGCGGAGCGTCCTTGCCCGCCTCGATCCGCCGCCGGCGACGCCGACGGACTTCCGGGACAAGATGACGGTCGCCCACCTCGCCGGGCCGGTCGTCGACTGGACGCGGTTCTCCCGGGGCCTGAAGATCCGGGCGGTGGCCGACGCCTACCTCGATTTCGCCATGATGAACGCCTACGCGTTCAACGCCTACTCCGCGGTTTACCCCATAGCAGGGCTGAAGACGACATTGAGCTATTACGGCTATCACTATGCCCTGGGGGGGAGCGTTTCCGGGCGGGTCGATCTGGATTGGCGGAACCTCTCGCTCCGCGGCCTCGTCAGCGCCCACGTCTGGAACTCCGTCGAAGGCCTGGACAGGTTCCAAGCCGATCTCCTGGACGACGGCAACGTCGTCGACACCCGGGTCCGCTATCTCCTCAAGGCCGGCTGGCGCGTGCCCAAGGTCCCCCTTCGCGTGTATTTCGCCCTGGAGGGCATCCACCGTTGGGGCAAGATGAGGGACATCGAGGCGGGCGGCCGGGAAACGCGGCTGTTCGCCGGCCTGGCCTACCTTTTCTGAAGTTTCAGCCGATGATCTCCCAGCCCCGTTGCCGGGCCAGCTTGCGCAGCTTGCGGTCCGAATGGACGGCGACCGGGTGACCGACGAGTTCGAGGACGGGCAGGTCCGATTTCCGGTCGGCCAAAGCCCAGGAGCCGGACCAGTCGATACCGCCCGGGTCGATTTTCTGGAAAAGGGCATCGACCTTCATGCAGCCGTAGGGGAAAATGCCCGTTTTCCGGCCTGTCAGCTTGCCGTCGTCCACCTCGAGGTCGGTTCCGATCAGGATTTCCGCTTCGAGCCGCTCCTTGAGCTGGTCGACGAGGAGTTGGAGCGAGCCGGACAGGAGGACGATGCGGCAGCCCTCCTGTTTGAGACTGAGGATCTTGCCCCGGAGGTCGTCGGGGACCGCCTTCCTGAGGAAGACACGGCCGAATTCGCGGGCCCACTGCCCGACCGCCTCGGGGGTCTCGCCGCGAAGGATCCGGGCGTTCGTGGCGATCGCCCGGCGGAAGCCCAGACGCAAGATATCACCGGCGAGAGTCAGCAGGAACGCGGCCATCCGCATGACCCCGACCCGGCCGTGGACGAGAAGATGCAGGTAGAATATCCGCTCCGCGTTCATCCCCTTGAGAAGCGTGCCGTCGAGGTCGATGACGGCCAGACGCGTCTTTTCCGCAAAAGAGATCCTGGTTTCTTCACCTGGCATCATGACTGGTAACCGCGCGATCGAAAGCCGTGAGGGCAGATATAACACACAAGCCGGAGCGAGTCAAAAACAGACAAGGCGGCTCGGCGCAGCGGATGCGTCTACCGGGCCCGGGCGCGGACGTCCTTGGCGATGAGGAGCGTCGTCGGGTCGAGCTTGAGCCGGAGGTCCTTGGGGACCAGCCGGTCGTGGTCCTTGACCAGGTTGAAATGGACGTGGTCGCCGTGGTGCTGAAGGGAGATGAGGACGTCGACGACGCTCAGGTAATCCGCGAGCTCGAAGGGGATGCCGCGGTCGTCGAAGAGGGGATCGTCCCTCTTGAGCGAGGCGCTGAACCAGACCTCGAGGCCGAGGCGCCCGGCGAAGTCCTTGAATTTCCGGAGGTCTTCCGGCCCGGCTTGGGCGAAGTCCAGTCCGTCGACGATGACCGTTTCGGCCCGGAAATTGGCATGGACGATCATGGCCTCGAGGCTGCGCAGGACCTGTTCCGTCTTGGCCCCGTCCTGCTTGAAGTTCATGATGACCCGGTTGCGGATGAGTTCGTCGAAGGTGTCCAGGGCGGACTTCATCTTCGGCTTCTTGGCGATCTCCTTGAAGATGTCCTCGTACCAGGTGATGATGTAGTCGACGCGGCTGGCGTAGGAGACGTGGATGATCGGCTTGTTTTGGAGAAGCTTGTCGGTGGCGATATGGACGAGGCAGGCCGTCTTCCCGACCCCCTTCCGGCTGGCCAGGACGCCGATGTTGCCCTTTCCCAGCCCGCCGGAGATCGACTTCTCCAGGATCCTCAGGGGGCTGCGCTTGATGAGTTCTTCTTTGACCGTGAGCGTCATGAGTGTCTCCTCCGTTATTTCTGGGACTCTTTCTTCTTTTTTTCGAGGTGCTGTTCCGTCAGGAGCTCGGCGATGTAGGCCGGCACGCGGCCGTATTTCAGGAATTCCATGGTGAACTCGGCCTTGCCCTGGGTCAGCGAGCGCAGGACCATCGAGTAGCCGAACATCTCGCTCAAAGGGACCTCGGCGTCCACCCGCGAAAACGTGCCGTCCTCGACCGAGCTGACGATCGTTCCCCGCCGCTGGCTGATCGTGGCGAAGACGTTGCCGGCGAACTCGGTCGGCCCTTCGACCGAGACCTTCATGATGGGCTCGAGGATCTGGGGCTTGGCCAAGGCGTAGACCTGCCGGAAGGCGCCCTGGGCGGCGGTCTGAAAGGCGATGTCGGACGAGTCCACGGCGTGGTACTGGCCGTCGGTCAGGACGACGCGGACGCCGGTCACCGGGAAGCCGATGAGCTGGCCCTTCTTCATGACCGCCCGGAAGCCCTTGTCGCAGGACGGGATGAACTCCCGGGGGATGCGGCCGCCCCTGACCTCGTTCGAGAACTCGTAGGCGCCCTTGCCCAGGGGCTCGAGGCGGCCGATGACCCGGGCGTACTGGCCCGAGCCGCCCGTTTGCTTCTTGTGTGTATAGTCGAAATCGACCTTCTGGCCGATGGCTTCGCGGTAGGCGACTTGGGGCATGCCCGTCTTGACCTCGGCCCGGTACTCGCGCTTCATGCGCTCGACGTAGACCTCGAGATGGAGCTCGCCCATGCCTTGGATGATCGTCTCGTTGGATTCTGGGTCGACGTGGGTCCGGAAGGTCGGGTCCTCCTTGGTGAACCGGCCGAGGGCTTTGGCCATCCGGTCGGCGGCGTTCTTGTCCACGGGTTCGATGGCCAGGGAGATGACCGGCTCGGGGACGTAGATCGCCGTCATGGCCAGGTTGAGGCCCGGGCTGCAGAAGGTGTCGCCCGAGGCGCACTCGACGCCGAAGAGGGCGACGATGTCGCCGGACCCGGCCTCCTGGATCTCGGCCATGGTGTCGGCGTGCATCCGGACGAGGCGCCCGACCTTGATCTTTTGGCCGGAGCGGGTATTGACGAGCTCGTCGCCCTTGCGCAGGCCGCCCTGATAGATGCGGATGTAGGTCAGCTGGCCGTAGGATCCGTCCTCGAGCTTGAAGGCCAGGGCGACCGTCTTGGCCGCGGGGTCGTTGGTGAGGACGCGCTCGGCGCCCTCCCGGTCGAGGTCGATGGCCCGGTTCTCGACTTCCGAGGGGTTGGGCAGGTAATGGACGACGGCGTCGAGCAGGGGCTGGATGCCCTTGTTCCTGTAGGCGGAGCCGACGAAGACGGGAACGAGCTTGCGGGCGACGACGCCCCGGCGCACGGCGGCCCGGACGAGCTCCTCGGTCGGTCGGCCTTCGAGCACGGCTTCCATCAGCTCGTCGGAGTGCATGGACACGGCGTCGAGCATCTCCTCGCGCTTCTCTGCGGCTTCGGCGGCGAGATCGGCCGGTATCTCCTCGACCCGGATGTCCTCGCCCTCCGGCCCGTCGAAGTAGAGGGCCTTCATGGTGACGAGGTCGACGAGGCCCCGGAAGGCGCCTTCGAGACCGATCGGGAGCTGCATGAGGACGGCGTTGTGGCCGAGCTTGCCGGCGATCTGCTCGCGGACTTTGAAGGGGTTGGCCCCGACCCGGTCGAGCTTGTTGACGAAGGCGATGAACGGCACGTTGTAGCGGCGGAGCTGGCGGTTGACGGTGATCGTCTGGGATTGGACGCCCCCGACCGAGCAGAGGACGAGGATGGCCGAGTCGAGGACGCGCAGGGACCGTTCGACTTCGATGGTGAAGTCGACGTGGCCGGGCGTGTCGATGATGTTGATGGAATGGTCGGCCCACTCGACGTTGGTCGTGGCCGAGGTGATGGTGATGCCGCGCTCGCGTTCGAGGTCCATGGAGTCCATGGTCGCGCCGACCCCGTCCTTGCCCTTGACCTCGTGGATCTTGTGGATCTTCTTGCAGTAGAAGAGGACCCGTTCCGTCAAGGTCGTCTTGCCGGAGTCGATGTGGGCGCTGATGCCGATGTTGCGCATTCTCGCGATGTCGGTGCTCATGGAAAGCTCGCTTTCAAAGATTCACGCCTGTCGGGATGTTCGGGGTGTTGCCGGTGCGGGACCAACGGGTGTACCGAAATCGAACAGTCGAAACATTATTATAGCGGAAATCCCGGTCGGGCTCAAGAGGGTTTCGTAGGCCGTGAATGTCCTCCCGTCCTGGACAGGCACGGGCCGGTTGTGTCGCAGCGGGCGCCGGCCTATAATTTCCGGGAGGATACAAGGTGGCCCGCATGATGAAGTTCAAGCCTCTCTCCGCCGTCCTCGCCTCGGCCGTCCTCTTCGGCGTAAGCACGCCTCTGGCCAAGCTCCTCCTTGGCGAGATCCCTCCGATCGCCTTGGCCGGACTTCTCTATGCCGGGGCTTTCCTGGGGCTCGGCGTCTACCTCGGTGCGGCAGGATGCGCCCGGCGCTGGAACCGGTCCCGCGGGAGCGCCGGGGAGGCGCCGCTCGAAAAACATGACCTCCCCTGGCTCGCCGGGGCCATCCTGACCGGAGGGATAGCGGCCCCGATCCTCCTGATGTTCGGCCTCGGCCGGGTCACGGGATTCGCCGGCTCGCTCCTCCTCAATTTCGAGGCGGCGGCCACGGCCCTGATCGCGGTTCTGCTTTTCCGGGAAAACGCCGGGCGGCGGGTCTGGGCGGCCCTCGCCCTCATGACCGCGGGCGGGGCTCTCCTCACCTGGAATTCCGGCCAGGGACGGCTCGAGTTCCTCGGGCCCCTCCTCGTCCTGGCGGCCATGGCCGGATGGGGCCTCGACAACAACCTCACCCGGCGGATCTCCGACAAGGACCCGGTCCAGATCGCTATGATCAAAGGACTCGTCTCGGGCGCGTTCTCGCTGGGCCTGGCCTTCGCCTTGGGGCAAGGCGTTTCGCCGAAGCTCCCGGTCGTCGCCGGGCTCGCGGTCGGGGCGCTGGGCTACGGACTGAGCCTAGTCCTTTTCATCAAGGGCTTGAACGGCCTGGGGGCTTTCAGGGCGGGGGCCCTGTTCAGCATCGCCCCGTTCGCCGGGGCCCTGGCATCGATTCTCATCCTGGGCGACAGGGTCAGACCGGGCATGGCCGCGGCCGGTCTGGTCATGGCTGCCGCCGTGGTCCTCGTCGTCCGCGAAAAGCATGCCCATGTCCACCATCACGACCCGATGATCCACGCCCACGCCCATGTCCACTCGGACCTTCATCACGACCACGCGCACGAAGGGGACGTCCGGGAGCCGCACGCCCACGGGCACGTCCACGAAGGGACGGACCACGTCCACGGCCATTGGCCGGACAGCGGCCACCGGCACGACCACTGAAGCTCCACGGACTAACGTCCGTGGAATCCCGCGAAGGGGATTGAACGATGGAAAACGGGAAGGGCGGGTCAGGCCGCGGATTCGATGATACCGCCGCCGAGGACGATGTCCTCTTGATAAAAGACCGCCGATTGGCCCGGTGCGACGGACGAGACGGGTTCGGCCAAGACGACCCGCGTCCGTCCTCCGTCGAGCGGTGAGATCGTCGCCCGGACGAGCCGGCCGCCCGAGCGGACCTTGACTTGGACACCTGCCGGGGCGGCGAGGCTTTCGACCATGACCCAGGCGCAATCCCGGGCCACGCACGAACGCGCGTAGGTTTCCTCTTCCGGGCCGACGACGAGCCTGTTGTTTTTGGCGTCGATGGCGACGACGTAAAGCGGGACGGGATGGGCGATGCCCAGTCCCTTCCGCTGCCCGATGGTGTAGTTCCAGACGCCGCGGTGCTTTCCGAGCACCCGCCCTGCGCTGTCGACGATGTCGCCCTCCCGGCCGTCCCGCCCGAGAATGTCCCCGATATCGCCGCCGTAGAAATCCTGGCTCTCCTTCTTGTCGTGGACGGGGAGATCCTCCTCCCGGGCGATCGTCCGGACCCGGCTTTTCGTGAGCTCCCCCAGCGGGAAAAGGGTTTCCGCGAGCTGTTCCTGGGACAGGCGGTAGAGGAAATAGGATTGGTCCTTGCGCGAATCGACGGCCTTTTTCAGCAGGAACCGCCCGAGCGCGGCGTCATGCTCCACCCGGGCGTAGTGCCCCGTCGCGAAACGGTCGAATTCTAGCCCCGATTCTCTGGCCGCGTCGGGGAGGATGCCGAACTTGACCAGCTGATTGCAGCGGACGCAGGGGTTGGGCGTCGTGCCGGCCAGGTATCCTTCCCGGAAATAGCGGAGGACGAGGTCCTCGTAGTTGGCCGAGCAGTCGAAGACGTGGAGCGGAATACCGAGCCGGGCGCAGACATCCCTAGCCGCCCGGATATCCTCGACCTCGTCGGGGCCGTAGCAGGCGCTCCGGACGGCGCCCGGCGCGTCCGGGCCGGGCCAGATCTTCATCAGGACGCCGGAAACATTGTGTCCTGCCCGGACCATGAGGAGCGCGGCGACGGACGAATCGACCCCGCCGCTCATGCCGACGGCGACCTTCATCCTCTCTCCGGGTTCTCCAGGAAGCGGACGAGGTCCCGGGTGAAGCGGGCCGCCTCGGCCCCGTCGATGATCCGGTGGTCGAAAGACAGGCACAGGGGGAGGGTCTTTTTGACGACCACGGCGCCGTTCTCGACGCGGGCCCTGTCGGCGATCTTCATGGTCGCCAGAATGGCCGCTTCGGGGTAGTTGATGATCGGCGTCGCGAAGTCGCCGCCGATGACGCCGACGTTGGTGATGGAAAACGTCCCGCCCTTGAGGTCGGCCAGATCCAGGGTCCGCTCCCGGGCGGCCTTGGCCAGGGCCAGGATCTCGGCGGCGATGTCCAGCACGGATTTCTGGTCGGCCATCTTGACGACGGGGACGATCAGGCCGTCCGGGACGTCGACCGCGATGCCGATGTTGTAGTATTTCTTGACGACGATCTCTTGCTCCTCGTCGTCCAGGGTCGCGTTGAGGGTCGGGTGAAGCTTGAGGGCCTCGATGAGGGCCTTGACGATAAACGGCAGGTAGGACAGCTTGATCCCGGCGGCTTCGGCCTCGGGCTTCATCTTCTCGCGGAGGGCGACGAGAGCTCCGGCGTCGGCCTCGTCGCAGTGCGTCACGTGGGCGGCCTTGTCCAGGGATTCCCGCATCTTCTTGGCCGTGGCCCGGCGGACGCCGCGGAGGGGGATGCGCTCGAGCGTCCCGTAGAGGTCGTATTTCGCCTTGATCTTGATCGCGGGCTTCTTTTCGGCCGGTTTCATCTTGGCCGCCTGGACATCGTCCTCCGTGATCCGGCCGGCCGGGCCGGTGCCGGGGACGGCGCCGATGTCGATGCCGAGCTCCTTGGCCAGGGCCCGGACCTTGGGGGTGGCCAGGACCTCGCCGGTCCGGAAGGGGGCCGCCGCCTGGACCGGAGCCGCCGGGCGGGCCGCCGGCATCCCCGCCGGGGCCGGCCCGGCCGGCGCGGCCTCGCTTTCGGGCACGGCTTCGCCCTTTTCGCCGATGGTCACCAGGACCTGTCCGACCTTGATGAGGTCCTTTTCCTTGAAATGGAGCTTGAGGACCGTCCCCGCGTAGGGCGACGGCATTTCGACGACGGCCTTGTCGGTTTCGATCTCGGCCAGCGTCTCGTCGGCCTTGACCTCGTCCCCTTCCTTGACCAGCCAGCGGACGACTTCGCCTTCGGTGATGCCCTCTCCGACGTCGGGGAAACGGAACTCTTTGGCCATGTCAATACTCCATCAGCTTGCGGATGGCCCGCAGGACGCGCTCCGGGCCCGGGTAGTAATGGTCCTCGCTTTTCGACAGGGGAACGGTGATGTCCTGCCCGGTCACGCGGAGGACGGGAGCGTCGAGGCTTAGGAGGGCCCGTTCGCCGATCGTGGCCGCGATCTCCGCCCCGAGCCCGCAGGTCTTCGGTGCCTCGTGGACGACGAGGGCCCGGCCCGTCTTCCGGACGGATGCGAGGAACGTTTCTCTGTCCATGGGCGAGAGCGTCCGAAGGTCGATGATTTCCGCGCCGACGCCCTCGGCTTCGGCCGCTTCAGCCGCTTTCCGCGCGACTGGGACCATGGCGCCCCAGGCGATGATGGTCAGGTCCTTTCCCTCGCGGACGACAGCCGCCTTCCTCAACGGGACCTCGAAGGGCTCTTCGGGGACTTCCTGCTTCTCGGCCCGGTAGAGTTTGGCCGGCTCGAGGAAGATCACCGGGTCGTCGCTCCGGAGCGAGGCGAGGAGGAGCCCCTTGGCGTCGTAAGGACTCGAAGGGACGACGACCGTGAGCCCCGGGATCTGGCAGAACAGGGCTTCCGTGCTCTCGGAATGATGTTCGAGGGCCTTGACGCCGGCGCCGTAGGGCGTCCGGATCGTCAGCGGCACGGTGAACCGGCCCCGCGTTCTGTTCCGGAGACGGGCGACGTGGGAGACGATCTGGTTGAAGGCGGGGTAGATGAATCCCAAGAACTGGATCTCGGGGACGGGCCGGAGGCCGAGGGCTGTCATCCCGATCGACGCCCCGATGATCGCCGACTCGGCGAGCGGCGTGTCCATGACCCGCTCGGGGCCGAAGCGGTCGAAGAGCCCTTCCGTCGTCCGGAAGACTCCTCCGTTGCGGCCGACGTCCTCGCCGAGGACGATGATCCTGTCGTCCCTCTCCATCTCCTGGGCGAGGGCGCGGTTGATGGCCTGGACCATGGTCATGATCATCGGCGTCCCTCCGCGAGGAAGGCCTTGAGGTCGGCGAGCTGGGCCTCGAGCTCCGGCGGCATCGCGGCGTAGGTGTAGGAGAAAAGATCCTCGGGCGTCGCCGCCGGCCTGGACTCGGCTTCGGCGACGGCCTTCTCGACGAACTCCGCCGCGGCGTCCTGGACGGTTTTTTCGTAGGCTTCGTCCCAGAGGCCTTTCTTCCCGAGGTAGAGCCGGAAGCGGAGGATCGGGTCAAGCCGCCCCCATTCCTGGACCTCCTCTTTCGACCGGTACCGAGCGGCGTCGTCCGAGGTCGTATGGTCGCCCATCCGATAGGTGTAGGCCTCGATCAGCGTCGGACCCCGGCCGCCGCGGGCGTTGGCTAGGGCCTCCCGGGTGGCGGCATAGACGGCCAGAACGTCGTTCCCGTCCACCTGGACGCCGGGGAAGCCGTAGGCGACGGCCTTCTGGGCGATGGTCGCCGAGGCCGTCTGCCGCGTCCGCGGCACGGAGATGGCGAACTGGTTGTTCTGGCAGACGAAGACGTTGGGAGTTTTGAAAATGCCGGCGAAGTTCAGGCCCTCGTGGAAGTCCCCTTCCGATGTCGCTCCGTCGCCGAACGTCGTCACGATCGCGATAGGGAGTTTCCGGTATTTCGCGGCCATCGCCGCCCCCACGGCCTGGGGGATTTGCGAGCCGACGGGGATGGCGATGGGGTAGATGTTCACTCCATCGGGCGTTTTCATGCCGGCTTCGTTCCCCATCCAGAGATGGTAGTAATCGGCCAGGGGGTAGCCCAGTGTGATATACATGCCGAGGTCGCGGAAGTAGGGGAAGAACCAGTCGTTCCGGCCCATGGCCGAAGCCAACCCGACCTGGCAGGCCTCGTGGCCGCGGCTCGGCGCGTAGGTGCCGAGGCGGCCCTGCCGCTGGAGCTTGAGGGCCTTGGCATCGGCGGCCCGGGTCCGGAGCATGCGTTCGTAGATCGTCCGGAGTTCGGCGTCGGGAAGACCCGGATCGAGGCCGGGCGCGGTTTTGCCCGTCTCGTCGAGGATCCGGAGCCTTTCCCCTTTGAGCGGGTCGAAGGTTTCGATCATCGGTCACCCTCCCCGATGCGGGGCCGGCCGCCGGCCTGGCCGCCTTTTCCTAGGATTGCTTCAGCGCCCAGTCCTTGAGCTTCTCGTAGTCCATCTCGCCGCAGACGGCGTCGCTCGCGTCGGGGTTGAGGAACGCCGGGACCTTGAGCTGACCGCCGCACTTGGCCGCGATGATAGGCCGGTAGGACCTCATGAGGTCCGCGTTCTTCTCTTCGTGCCAGACTTCGCGCTTGTCGAAGCGGACGCCTGTCTCCTGTTCGAGTTTCTCGACGAGGGGCATCATCCTCTTACAGTGGGGGCATTCCCGCCCATGGAACATGAACAGATTGGCCATCATTTCCTCCTGACAAAGAGTCCGCACCAGCATTCCCCGTCCGGAACACCCTTGTAGGTTTCGTGGATGGTGAAGTTGCAGGGGCAGACGATCCCCAAGTCTTCGTCCCAATCCTTGCAGCGCAGCCGGCAGGGACAGTACTTGAGGCCGTGGTTGCGCTCGTTCTCGAAGATGCCCTTGACGAGCAGGTCGACCCTCTCGCGGTCGGGGTTGAGCTGGAACTCGTGGCCGGCCGTGAACCGTTCGATGGCCGCCCGGAACTCGTCCGCCGTCAGGGAGACGCCGGGCCCGCCGCCGAGGATCTTCCGGGCCTCCTCCGCCGAGATCTCGACGTAGCCGTTGAGGACCTTGCACGTGGGGCAAAGCTCCGGCGGGGCGATGCCGTAGTGGATGTCGTTGCAAACGAAACAGCGCCAGTAGCGTTTCTTCATCGGGGCCCTCCGCCCGGTATTCTCGACTATAATACTAGGAAATCAAGAGGGGGTCAAACCTAGAAATTAATTACGATCGAGGTCGTCATTAACGTATCGAGGTTCTTCAAGGGGACCTGGACGAAGAGGCCGGTCGGCAGTCCTTCGAGATCGAAGAGGGCTAGGCTTTGGAGAGCGGGGACATGGGTATAGAGCATCCGCAGGCTTATCTTGAGGGCCAGGGACTTCGAGATGGACGCCGACACCGAATTCGTCCAATCGAACCGCCAATCATCCATCTGCTTCAGGTTGTCGTCCAAGACGAACTGCGTCGAGACAGAGGAGTTTTCGAGGATTTTTTGGTCGGCGAGGATGCTGAACCGGAGACCGGCAAACGAGGCCATGTCCTGGCCCACGTATTGCCTCAACGTGTAGGTCATGGCGGCGGCGGTCCTGACCAGGGTCCGTGCTTTTTCGACCCAGGCGCAGCCGAGGCCTGTGGTGAACATGACCCGGTCGTCGACGCCGGCGAAGCGGTTGCGGTCCCAGCTCAGGCCGACTTGCCCGGAGAGCTTTTTGGAGATCCGGCGGTCGTACTGGCCGGCCAGCAGATAGTTTTCGGCGACGAGGCGATGGATCTTATCTTCGATGATGTCGAAATCGGTTTCTGTCCCACGCGCCGTCCGGGTTGTCGTCGTGGAATTGCTCTTCAGGATGTAGGACTTGAACAGGAGGGAGTCGTTCGTCCACTTCCGGTTGAATGACGTGCCGAGGCTGAAAGCCGAAGTCGCCGTGTTGCCGCCCGTGACCACGAAGCTGAGTTCGGCCGTGGCCTTCCATGGGCCGAGAAGGCCCAGTTTCTTTTCCTCGCCGCGGACGAGGACGGGCCGGATGGCGAGGATTGCCAACAGACCGAGCGCCGCCGCCGCTATAAAATGGTGTTTCCCTAATCTGTTCATATCCATTACTCCAGATCGACGAGTCGTCATGAGTTTCAAAAATACCCGTTGGCCGGAGGTCTGTCAACAGAAAGAAATAATAAAGCGCGCTATTTCGCCAGGGCGTCGTAATAGAGGGCGGCGGCGCCGAGGATGGCGATGTTCTCCGTCTCCGAGACCTCGATCTTCAGCCCGGCTTTGGTGATGGAATAGGCGAAGGACTGGAACGCGTCCCACATGGCTTCCTGGAAGAACCGGTAAGACTTGCTGACCGACCCGCCCAGGACGATGACCTCCGGGTCGACGGCGTAGCAGATGGCCTTGACCGCTTCTCCGAGATGGCCGCCGAACTCGGCGAAGATCGCGAGGGCGCGCTCGTCGCCCCGCTCCGCCCGCCCGGAGAGCTCGCGGCCGGAGACGCCGTGAGCGCGCTCGAAGAACCGGCCGCTGGCGTAGGCCTCGAAGTTCCGGTCGAGGTAGGGGAGCATGCCGAACTCGCCGGCGCCGCAGTTGGCGCCCGAGCAGAGCCGGCCGTTGGCGATGACCCCTGCCCCGAGCCCCGTCCCGAGGATCAGGCCGACGGCGTGGTCGTAGGGCTTGGCCTTGCCGAAATACTTCTCGCCCGCGGCGAAACAGTTGGCGTCGTTGTTGACGCAGGCCGGAAGGCGATAGCGCTCCTCGAGATGGGCCCTGAGCGGGACCTTTTTCCAGGAGCGGATGTTCTGGACGTCGTAGACGATCCCGGCCTTGAGGTCGATGACCGAGGGCACCCCGGCCCCGATCCCGGCCACGTCCTTCCGCATGACCGCGTCGATGGCGCTGAACATGTCCTCGAGGACGTCGCGCTCCGAGCCCTGGCTCCTGACGGCGACGGACCGGACGTCGGTGAGACGGCCCCCCTCGACGAGGCCGGCCCGGACGTTCGTCCCGCCGAGGTCGACGCCGATGACGGCCGGTTCGCTCACGCCGCCTCCTTTTTCTTCTTCATGGCGATCGTCTCGTTGGCGATGAGCGGTCGGGCCCAGATGCCGATCGACAGGATATAGCCGAGGGTGAGGTAGAGGACGAGCATCCCCTGCCTCAGGCCGAAGAGGTCGCCCAGGCGGCCGATCGCGAGCGGCACGAGCGCCCCGCCGATGATGCCCGTGCAGAGGATGCCGGAAAAGGAGCCGTGGTGGCTCGAGACGGAGTTCAGGGCCAGCGAGAAGATGACCGGCCACATGACTGCCGCGGAGAAACCCATGAGCGGGAACATGACCAGGGCCAGCGATCCGGGCCCGAACAGGGCCAGGGTCAGGAAGACGAGGGCGGCCGCGGTGAAGCCCAGGAGGACCTTGCGGCTGTCCAGGAACTTGAGCAGGACCAGGCCGAGAATGCCGCCGACCGTCATCAGCCCCCAGAAAAGCGACACCTTGCCCGCCCCGACGGTCTGCGGGTCGTACTTGTGGTAGGCCAGGAGGAATTGCGAGATCCAGTTGGCGACGCCCTGCTCCGTCCCGACGTAGGCGAAGATGCCGAGGAAATAGAGGATGACGGTCCTATTCTTGAAAAGGGCTTTATGGGTGGCCCAGGCGCCGGCCCGTTCCTCCTCTTTCCTGACGACGAGCGGGAAGCGGACGACGGCCAGGACGACGATCATGACAATGACCAGGACGGCGAAGACCCAGTAAACGGCCACCCAGGGAAGGGACGGCGGGACGAGCCTCGACATCAGGCCGATGAGAGGCATGCCTTCGCTGCCGGGTTGGCCCAGGTTCCGGACGAAGTAGGTGTAGATGAAAGGGCTCAGGAACGAGGCCCCGCCGAAGATGAGTTGGGCCAGGACGGAGTTGAACGCATAGTGTTCCTCGCCTCCGGCGACGCGAAGCAAGGGGTTGATGGCCACCTGGAGGGCGGCCATGCCGGCGCCGATGAGGAAGAGCGAGACGATGGCCGTTGGATAACTGGGGAGCGCCGAGAAGAGGAGCGCTCCGATGAAGGCCAGAGCGAAGGCGCCGACCATGACCGGCTTCTCCCTGAAGCGCTCGAGGAGCATTCCGGCCGGGATGGACATGACGCCGTAGGCGATGAAGAAGGCGAAGGGGAGCAGGGCGACGAGGGTCAGGCTGAGCTCGAAGCTCTTGATGATATCGGGGACGAGCGGACCGATGATGTTGGTCAGGAGCGAGATGACGAAGAAGGTCAGGAAGATGAGGGCGACCATCCCGTAGTGACGGGTCGACGCGGCGTGAGACTCAGGAACGGACGTCTTGTCGTTCATGGGCAGGCACCGCCTTTCGGGGACATATGTACAACAATTCGCGGCGAATTAAAAGGAGTTTACCGGGCCTTTTTATCTCCCGTCTGCTCCCTCTCGCGCTGGAGCTCGATGAGGTCGACCGTCTGCGAGAAATCCCCCAGCAGCCACTTGCAGAAGTAGTCCGCCCGGAACCAGAACCAGTAGTCGCCCATGTCGCCGTAGCCGTGGCGCTGGCCGGGGAAGGTGAAGAAGTCGAAGCGCTTGCCGGCCTTGATCAGGGCCGCGGCAAGGCGCAGGGTGTTGGCCGGGTGGACGTTGTTGTCCATGTCGCCCGTCGTGATCAGGAGCCGGCCCTTGAGGTTCTTGGCGATCTCGGAGTTCTTCTCGATGCTGTACTCGAACTTGACGTTGCCGTCCTTGTCCACAACCTCCTTGACGCCGTGGTGCTTCTCGCTCCACCAGCGGTTGTAGACGTTGTTCTCGTGGTTGCCGGAGGAGGAGACGGCGACTTTGAAGAAGTCGGGGTAGACGAGCATGGCCGCCGTGGACATGAAGCCGCCGCCCGAGTGGCCGTAGATGCCCACCCGGTCGATGTCGACATAGGGGTGGACCAGGGCCAGCTGTTCGATGGCCCGCTTCTTGTCGGCCAGGCCGTAGTCGCGGAGGTTGCCGTAGCCGTAGTTGTGGTACCACTTGGACCGCGACGGATGGCCGCCGCGGTTGCCGACCTCGATGACGACGAAGCCGAGCTGGGCCAGGGCGACGTTGGCGTTTCGGGGCACGAACGTCTTGGAGACGCTCTCGGTCTGGGGGCCGGGATAGACGTAGGCGATGACCGGGTACTTGGCGTTCGGGTCGAAGTCAAACGGCGTGTATATCACGCCGTAGAGGTCGGTGATGCCGTCGTCGGCCTTGACCTTGAACGGCTCGGGGTACTTGAACCCGGCCGCGAGAAGGGCGGTGACGTCGGTCGCCTCGAGCTCGAGGAGGAGGTTGCCGGCCGCGTCGCGGAGCTCGGACTTCGGGGCCCGGTCGACGCGGGAGAAGTTATTCACGAAATACCTGGCCGTGTCGTTCATGTCGGCGTTGTGGGAGGCGTCGCCCTTGTCCAGCTGCTTGAGGCCCGTGCCGTCCAGGCCGACCCGGTAGAGATGGGTGTAGTAGGGGTCCTCACCCGGCTCCCGGCCGCAGGCCGAGAAGTAGAGGACGCGGGCCTTCTCGTCGGCCTGCTCGATGCCCTGGCCGGTGAATTCGCCCGAGGTGAGTTGCGTCTTGAGTTTGCCCTCGCCGTCGTAGAGGTAGTAGTGGCCCCAGCCGTCGCGCTCGGACCACCAGACGATCTCCTTGCCGCCGCCGAGGAGCCGCAGGGGCTGGACCTCGACGTAGGTGTTGAGCCGCTCCTCGATGAGGACCTTGATTTCTCCCGTGGCCGTGTCGGCGAGGCAGACCTCGTAGCCGTGGAGGTCGCGGGTCTGGCGGCCGAAGTAGAGCTTGTCCGTGGTGTCGGAGAGCCACTGGGCCGGCGGCGGGTTGTCGCGCTCCCGGTCGAGGGCCTTGCGCGGGGCCGTGAAGATGTTGAGCGTTTGGTCCTTGAACTTCTCGGCCTTGACCTTGACCTTGCCCTTCGTGGCCAGGTCGTAGACGAGGATCTCCGGCTGGGGCTGGTTCTCCTCGCCGGGCATCGGGTAGCGGTAGCTATCGAGCGTCGGCCGGGGGTTGGCCAGGGAGTTGATGACCCAGAGGTCGGTGCCCTTGCGTTCGTCGTCGCGGACCAGGGCGATTTTCTTGGAGTCTTTGGACCAGACGATACCGACGGCCGGCGTCCGATAATCCTTGCGGTCCTTCTCGTCCTTCTGGAATTCCTTCTTGTCCTCTTCGTTGAGGGAGCGGGCGTAACCGTAGTGCTCCTCGCCGTCGGTCGTCAGCTGGACCTCTTTGATATTCTTGTCGTCGGCCTTCTTCTGGGCTAGGGCGTAGTTTTCGGCGTCCATCATGAAGAGGTTCTCGCCGCGGGCGAAGATGACCGTCTTTTCGTCCGGCGAGACCGAGGCCCAGCGGGGCCGCTTCGGCGGCGCCTTGTAGTCTTCGAGGAGGGTGAGCTTCCCGGTGGCGAGTTCGTAGGTGAAGGCCAGAGTCTTTGTCTTGGGCTCCTCCTTGGGCTTCTCGGCCTCCTTGTCCTTGTTTTTCTGGGTGTCCTGCTCCTTCTCCTTTTCCTTCTCCTTGTCCTCGACCTCTTCCTTGGCGATCTCGGAGGCCTTGACGATCTTCCCGTTGAGGGAGATGTCGTTGTCCTTGGGGACTTCGACCTCGAACTGGATGGCCGTATCCTTCTTGATGAACTTCAGCGTCTTGATGGGCAGGTGCTGGGCGTCGTAGGGGGAGAGGAGGACCCGGGTCAGCGCCGCGGCCATTTTGACGTTGTCGAAGAGAGGTCTTTTTGTCTTGGCCGATGGGTCGACGAGATACCACTTCCGCCCTTGGCCCGTCTCGTAGCTGTACCAGAAGCGGTCGCCCGTCTCCAGCCAATGGGGAGTGACGGCCGTGTCGAAGACGAGTTTCCCGACCTTGGCCGGCGTCCATCTGGAGGCGAGGTCGTAATTGGCCTTATTCGTCTCGGTCCCGGCCGCTGTGCAGGGAACGGCAGCCAGGCCGATGAGCAGGATGAAAAGGACCGTCGCGGTCAATCCGGCGGCCCTCCTGGCTCTCAACTGATCAGACATCTTCGATATCTCCTTTTCGCTCAGTCTTCGAAGTTGAACCGCCGCCGGGCGGACTTGTTGTTGACGGCGTTGGCGTCGAGGGCCCACATGCCGCGGCCGTGCGTAGCGATGACGACGACATTGTCGCGCGGGTGAATGATGAGGTCGTGAACGTAGACGGTCGCCAGGTTCCCGCCGAGGACCATCCAGGTCTTGCCGCCGTCCGTCGTGACGTAGGCGCCCATGTCCGTGCCGGCGTAGAGGATGTTGGCGTTGACCGGGTCTTCGCGAATGACGTTGACCGGCCCGACCGGGATACCTTTGGAGATGTCCTGCCACGTTTTGCCGAAATCCGTGGACTTCCAGACGTAGGGCGTGAAGTCGTCGTCGCGCTTGCCGTTCTGGCTGAGATAAACCGTGCCCAGTTTGTAGGCCGAGGCGACGACGCGCGACATCCACTTGCCCGGGGCCAAGCCGGCTGTTATCTCCTGCCAGGCCTTGCCGCCGTCCTTGGTCACCCAAAGCCGGCCGTCGTCGGTCCCGGCGTAGATGAGTCCGTATTTGAGCGGCGACTCGGCGATGGCGAAGAGTGTCTGGTAGCGGATGTCCCCGCGGGTCGCCGGGTCGTTCGTCGTCAGGTCGGGGCTGATCCTCTCCCATGTATCGCCCCGGTCGAGGGACCGGAAGACGTACTGCATGCCGTGGTAGAGGATGTTGGGATTGTGGGGCGAGAGGATGAACGGGGCCAGCCACTGTCCTCGGAGGGGCGGTTCGTTCTCGTAAAGGACGGGAAGGAGCTGCTTGGTGAAGGGGTAACCGGGATACGGACCGGGTTTGTCGTATTCGGCCCGGGAGATCGCCCCGTAGAAACCGGCCGAATAGACAACGCTTGGGCTGGTCGGGTCGACGGCGTGGTTCGAGCCCTCGCCGCCCGGCGCGTTCTCGAACCTCTGGGCCGGGATCTGGTCGCGGCCCCGGCTGAGGTCGACGGGAGCGCGGAAGCTGCCGTGGTCCTGCATCGAACCGTAGACCTTGAACGGCGTCGCCATGTCGTAATTGATATTGAAGAACTGGCAGACGGGGATGCCCTCGCGGAAGGAGCGCAAGCTCTTGCCCTTGTCGTAGGAAACGACGACGCCCTGGTCGAAGCCGTTCAGGAGGTAGTTCGAGTTTTCGGGGTCGATCCACAGGGCGTGATGGTCGCCGCCGGGGACGCCGCGGAGGGTGGTGAAGGTCTTGCCCCCGTCGATGGAGACGCTGATGGGGACGCCCATGATGTAGGACGTGTTCGGGTCGTTGGGGTCGACGCGGATCTGGCCGAAGACCCAGCCGTAGGTCCCGGAGTGCGTCTCCATGAGGCTTTTCTGCTGGGGCGTCAGGCCGCTCGTCTGGGTCCAGGAGGCGCCGCCGTCGTCGGAGCGGTAGACCGTGGCCCCCTTGATGAAGCCGGAGGAGGGAACGCCGTAGGGGTTGGCCAGCTCGGCCTCGGTCGGCTGGCGGGAGACCTCGTAGTTGTCGACGAGGGCGTAGAGGACGTCGGGCTTCGTCAGGCAGAGGTCGATCCCGATCCGGCCCCGGTGCCTGGCTTCGGGCAGGCCCGTGTTGATGGCCGTCCAGGTTTTGCCGCCGTCGGTCGTCTTCCAAATGCCGCTGCCGGTGTGGGAGGCCTCGGTCCGCGGGTCGTTCCATTTCTTGCGCGTCCTCTGCCACATCGCGGCGTAGAGCGTGTCGCTCGACCGGGGGTCCATGACCAGGTCGTAAGCGCCGGTCTCGTCATTGACGTAGAGGACTTTTTCCCAGGTCTCGCCGCCGTCGACGGTCTTGTAGACGCCGCGGTCGGCGTTTTTCGTCCACTCGTGGCCGCCGGCGGCGACGTAGACGACGTCGGGGTTCGTCGGATGGACGACGATCCGGGCGATCGTGTTCGTGTCGGCCAGGCCCATGTGCGTCCAGGTTTTGCCGCCGTCCGCGGACTTAAAGATGCCGATGCCGGCCTGGGAGCTGCGGAAGATATTGTGCTCGCCTGTCCCGACCCAGATCGTGTTTTGGTCGGACGGGGCCAGGGCAATGTCGCCGACGGCCGCCGTGACCTGGCTCTCGAAGATTGGCGTCCAGGTCGTGCCCTCGTTCTCGGTCTTCCAGACGCCGCCCGAGGCCGTGGCCACGTAGATGGTGTAGCTCTTGCCCTTGGGGGCGACGACGGCGACGTCCGTCACCCGGCCGCTGATATTGGTCGGGCCGATGAACTGCCACTTAAGGTCCTTGAACTTCGAAGCGGCCTGCATGGCCTTGTACTCTTCGAAGCCCTTGAGCCTGAGCTCGGGGTCGGTCGATTGAAGGACCTTCGGCTTCTTCGCCTGCTGGGCGAAGGGGAATGCGGCCAGGACAAGCATGGCCGCAACTAGGACCAAAGACATTCTCATTGGAGATTTACGGATAAGCAACATCACACACCTCCTCGGGGGATAAAGAAAGTTCACTATAATGAATTCGGCGTCGCGCTGTCAATGCGGGTCATGGCAACTTCGGAGCCGGCCACGGGCGTGGTATAATAACCGGAAATGCGCGTTCGAAAATGCCGCCCGGAAGACCTCCCCCGCGCCGTCGAACTCGCCCGGAGTCTGGACCTGGATTATCTCGGCATGGAGGCCGGCCTGCTCTGGGTCGCCGAAGAAGCCGAGCAGATCGTTGGTCTCGTCTCCCTCAAAAAACACGCCGACTGCTTGGAGCTTTGCGCGCTCGGCGTCGACCCGCGCCTCAGGGGCAAGGGCGTCGGGAAAGCCCTGGTCGAAGCTCTCGTCGCCGAGACCAAGGCCGATATTCACTTAGCCACGATCATTCCCGAATATTTTACGACGTGCGGCTTCGCCAAAACGGAAAACGTCCCAGAGAGTTTTTTCGGGAGGCTGAGGACTGCTTGGTGCGAGGGCTGCGACCGGATATTCTGCACGGTCATGGTGAGAAAAAAATCGTGAGCGCGCCGCTCTACCCCGACTTCAAGCCCGTCGGCCTCGAGGACCAGGGCGTCTTTAAAGAGTACCTCGACCGCGAGCCCTCCGGCGTCTGCGAGATGAATTTCGCCAACATCTTCATCTGGAAGGATTCGGAGCACCCGCGCTGGACGCTCCTCAACGGCAACCTCTGTGTGCTCGTCGAGCCCGACTTCGAGCCGCCGTATTTCCTGCCGCTCGTTGGCGGGGAGCGCGTCCCGGAGACGATCGAGGCGTGCCTGCGTCAGGCGCCACGCCTGTCGCGCGTCCCGGAGGAATTCGTCAAGCGACACGGCTCCGGCTTCCGCGTCGAGGAAGACCCCGGCAATTTCGACTATATCTACCGGGTCGAGGACCTGGCCGATCTCAAGGGCAAGAAATACGACGGCAAGCGCAACCGGGTCAAGAAATTCGAGTCGACCTGCCCCCATGAATACACCGCCCTGACGCGCGGCGACGTCGCCGCGTGCGGCCGGCTGCTCGAGGACTGGTTCGAAGAAAAGGCCAACGGCGACTTGTACATGAAGGCCGAGAAGATGGCCATCGTCCAGGCGCTGGCCTCGTTCGAGTTCCTCGGCTTGAAAGGCGGCGTCGTCAAGGTCGGCGGTCGGGTCGAAGCCTTCACCATGGGCATGCGCCTGACCGACGATACCGCCGTCATTCAGATCGAGATCGCCAACCCCGGCCTCGCCGGGCTGGCCCAGTGGGTCAACCGGGAGTTCGTCCGCCGTGAATGGCCGGCCTTCAAGTTCATCAACCGGGAGCAGGACATGGGGGTCGAGGGCCTGCGCAAAGCCAAGCAATCCTACCAGCCCGCGCGGCTAGTCAAGAAATATAATCTCTTCAACAGAATTTGAGGGGGGGGGCTAAGCGGCCGGTTGATCCCGAGAGCCGGGGCTTTTAGAGCGCGATCTCTTCCTTGAGGGCGTAATGGCCCTTCTCGTCCCGCGTGATCCAGCCCGCCGCGATATCCGGGTCGTGGCCGAAAACGAGGATCCAGCGTTCGGCGACCGCCCGACTCAACAGCCCGTCTTTTTCTTCGAGCAAGATTCCCGCTGAGATATCATAGCCCATCAAAAAGGGGAGAGGGAGGTGGCGCGAGGTCGGCACGATGTCCGCGGGGAAAGCGAGGGACCGGCCGTCGCCCTTGACCTCAACCCATTGGTGGCCGCGCGTGTGGCCGTCCCCCCGGTGGACCCAGATGCCCGGATAGATCTCCTGGGAGCCGGAGGTGAGGACGAGCCGCGTCCGCTCGAGGAACTGGACATCTTCCGCGATATAGCTGGCCCGTTCCCGCGCGTTCGGCTTCCCGGCGTTCTCGTAGTTGGCCGCCTGGACGTAGACCCGGGCCTGGGGGTAGCGCAGGTCGACCTCGCCTTCGGCTCCGGGCCGCTCACGGAATATCCCCCGGGCATGGTCGAAATGGAGATGGCTCAGGATGATGTCGGTGACGCTCTCCGGGTCGAAACCGGGGTTGACGTCAGCCCCGGGCCGGATGTCGTAGATGCGGCGCAGCTTTTCCGTCCAGCGGTCGCCCATGCCCGCGTCGACCATGCAGACGCGCTCCTCCGCCCGGATGACGAGGGAGCGGGCGGCGAGAAGGATCCGGTTCTCTTCGTCCGCGGGCGCCAGCTTCGACCAGATCGATTTGGGGACCGTGCCGAACATGGCGCCGCCGTCGAGGCGGAAATAGCCATGGTTGTATACGGATACGTCAAAGGGCCCGAATTTCATCGTCGGCGCAGTCTTCGCTACGGTTCTCGACAGGCTTTCCAGGCGGCAGTCTAGCATAGGGGAAGGGTTTCCGTCCAGGGGCCCTGCGGAGGGCTTGTTTGCGATCCGGGATTTGGTTATCCTATCATCTCATCATATAAGGATTCCCGATCATTAGAGGAGCACTCAAATGGTTGATCAACCCACGACCATCAAGCTGGACCGGATCGCGGACGTCATCTCCCGGGAGTTCAAGGACAAGGACGTCATCACCTGCTACCTGGGGTCCAACGCGGCAACGCCCACGGCGGTCATCGAATCCCTGACCGCGGCCATTAAGGCCAGGACTCCCCGGCTTCCTTTCATCCGTATGGTCCACATCCTGCTCCAGGGACCGGTGCCCTACGTCGAAGAAGGGCTTCAGGACCGGATCATGACCTATTCCATCTTTTCCGCGGGGGCGGTGAGGAAGGCGGCCAACGAGGGGAACGCCTATTATCTTCCGTGCACCCTGGCCAACATCGACAGCCTTATCGGCAAAGGCCGGGAGTACGCCCCGGACCTGGCCATCTTCAAGGTCCGCCCCCATGAGATCACTGGGGAATATAGCCTGGGCTTGTCCGTCGAAGCCATGCACACGGCCATCGACCAGGCCCGGTGCGTCATCGCCGAGCTCGATTTCAGCATGCCCTTTACCGAGGGGCAGACCATCGTCGATTCCCAGTCGATCGACTACCTCATCGATGACGACGACGTCAAGCCTGTTTACGCCTTTCCCGGGCCCGATTTCGACAACCTGCCCGCCGAGGAGATGCGGATCGGCGAGATTGTCACCGAACACTTCATCCGCGACGGCGTGACCCTGCAGGCCGGCATCGGGCAGATCCCCGACGCCGTCGTCGGGACGATCAAGCGGGCCGGCTACCGGGACCTCGGGGTCCAGACGGAGCTCTTCGGCGACGGCCTGATGCTCCTCCAGAAGTCGGGCATCGTCACCAATCGGAAGAAAAAGCAGCACAAGGGATACAGCACCGCCTCCCTGATCATGGGCTCCCAAGAGCTCTACGAGTTCGTCCACATGCGGGCGGGCGTCCAGATGCGCCCGTGCGCCATCACCAACGCCGCCCACGTCATCCGCATCAACAGCCCGTTCATCTCCATCAACACGGCCATGGGCGTCGACCTCTTCGGCAACGTCTGGGCCGACTACATCGACGCCCGCCGCTATTACAGCGGGGTTGGCGGCCAGCCGGACTTCGTCCGGGCCCTGAACGACCCCGCCTACGGCGTCCCGATCATCGCCTTCAAGAGCATTACCGACAAGGGCGAGTCCAAGATCGCCAAGGTTCACCCCCCCGGGGTGAGCCTGACGGCCTCGGCCTACGACCCCGTCGTTATCGTCACGGAATACGGGGTGGCCGACTTGAGGGGACTGACGGCGGGAGAGAAGGCCCTGGCCATCGCCAGCATCGCCCATCCCAAGTTCCGGGACAACTATCTTAGGGAGCTCCACGACGACCCCATGTTCACCAAACCCGTGGGATTCGCCCTGGGCAAGAAGCCGCGCGGTTTCCTCCCTTACATGGGGAAGATCCAGGTCGACTGAGCCTATTTCAGAAAGACCCTCTCCGGGTCGACGACATCCCGCAGAATGCGCAGTTCTTCCGTGGACGGCGGCGCCGTTTCCACGGCCTCGCCGACGTCGAGGCCGAATTCCGTCTCCTGGGCCACGCCCTCGGGCGTGAGCCCCGGATGGAAGCTGGCCAGGTAGGGCGACTTCGTATCGGCGCGGAAACGGATGACGCCCATCGTGGTCACGATGACGTCCGGGCCTCCCCGGACCAGACCGGCGGCCTGACGGCTGCGCCCGCCCTCGAGCCAGCCGGGGCTGGTGACGTAATCCACCTTTTCGGGGAAACGGCGCTTTTCGTGCTTGGCGATGATGATCGTCCGCTTGGCCAGGCAGGCGATGTCGCAGGCCCCGCCGCTTCCCGAAAAACGCACCGCCGGGTGGCGTGGGTCCGCGCCGATGGAGGTGCTGTTGATGTTGCCGTAGCGGTCGACCTGGGCCCCGCTCAGGAAGCCGACGTCGACACGCCCGGCCTGGAGGACATACGTGAAAACCTCGTTGAGGCCGGCGGCGCTGGCCGCGCCGTGCATGCACCGGGGGTCGCCGACCGACATCGGCAGGTGGGCCAGCCGGCTGGCGACCGTCCCCGCCTCGAAGATGATGATACAGCCGGGAGCGTGGGTTTTCTGAGCCAGCATGACCCCGAGCATGGGCAATCCCGTGCCCGCAAAAACGACTTCTCCGTCGGCGACCTCGCGGGCCGCGATCACGGTCATCAGCTCCATCAGGGAATATTCCGTCGTGGCCATGGCGCGCCTCATCTCCGCTTCAGGTCGGGACTGTAGCCGTAGCCGGGGGAGGCCTTGAGCCCACTCATCCGGCCGGGCCCGCCCACGGCCTCCAAGTAGGCCCGGTGGTCCCGGATCCCATACACGTACTTATCGAGATATGCCCGGTAGGCCGCGTCGTCCCGAGCGCTCTCGTGATATTCCTTGAGCTGAAGGGGGTCGTAGTCGTAATAGTTGTAGACCGCGTAAGGGTGCGCTCCGTAAGGGACGTGGCAGACGTGCTTGACGACGAAGAAGGGGATCGGGTTGAGCTCCGGCGTCCGGCGCAGCTCGTCCTCCTCGACGATTTCTTCGGCCGTGACGATGACCGTGTCGGCGCACAAGGTCTGCTGGATGTCGGCGTAGCTCTGCCCTTCGATGCGGACCGTCCCCCCGGCCGTCGCTTTCTGGACGTGGAGGACGGCGAACTCCGTGTGGATGGCCGGCACCAAGACGACCCGGTCCGCCGGGTTGAAGGGGGAGGTCATGACGTGGGCTTTCTTCGCCGCCGTGCGCGGGTCGGCCGACCGCTCGTCCGGCGTCAACGCCTCCTTTCGGAGGACGTCGCTCCCGAGAAGACTGCGGACGGGCATGAAGGGGATGCCCATGGCCCCGGCCGTGAAACGGGCGACCATGGAGAAGTTGCTGTAATCCTCCCACTCGATCTCCCCCCGCTCGACGGCCCGCCGCCAGCGCGGGCCGACGGTGTTGAAGGCCTCGTCGGCCTCGTAGGCCAACTCGACCCTCTTGACGCAGCCGGCGCCGATGAGGATGTCCCAGTCCCCGCCCGGCGAATGGCCAAACAGGTAGAGGTTCCGTCTTTTCAAGCGGATGAGCTCGTAGATGAATGCCATGGGATGGCGTTGCGTGGTGAAGCCGCCGAACGAGAGCGTCGCGCCGTCGGGCACCAACGCCGCCGCCTCTTGGAGTTCGATCATCTTTCCGGGCATCCCCTGCCTCCTCGTTGTCACTGTATATCCCAGCTCTTACGAAAAATCAACCGGCTTCCGGTTGACTTAGGCCCCGAGGTGGGCTATAAATATTTTTTCGGCCTGAAGCGCTTATCATATTTTAGGGCGGCGAGGGTATTCGCGCTCCAGAAGGAGGTCGGATGGCTGGGATCATCGGATACGGAGCTTACATCCCGCGGAACCGCATCCGCGTCGAGGAGATCGCCAAGGTCTGGGGGACGGACGCGCCGAGCTTCAAAAAAGGATTGATGCTCGAGGAGAAATCCGTCCCTTCCCCCGACCAGGACACGATCACCATGGCTGTCGAGGGCTCGAAACACGCCCTGAAGCGGGCTGGGATCGACCCTCGCGAGATCGGCGCCGTCTATGTCGGGTCGGAGTCGCATCCCTACGCCGTCAAGCCGAGCGGGACCGTTCTCGCCGAGGCCATCGGCGCAACCCCCGATGTCCACACGGCCGATCTCGAGTTCGCCTGCAAGGCCGGGACGGAAGGAATGTTCATCGCCCTCAGCCTGGTCCGGGCCGGGGCCGTCAAGTACGCCCTGGCCGTCGGAGCCGACACGTCGCAGGGGGCGCCCGGTGACGCGCTGGAATATTCCGCCGCGGCGGGCGCGGCGGCCTTCCTTTTCGGCAAAGACAAGGTCGTGGCCGAAGTCCTCGAGACTTACTCGTACACAACGGACATGCCGGATTTCTGGCGCCGTGAATACCAGTACTACCCCCAGCACGGCGGCCGCTTCACGGGCGAGCCTGCTTATTTCGCCCACGTCACGGGCTCCGCCCGGGGGATCATGTCACGGGCGGGGATGAAACCGGCCGACTTCAAGTACGTCATTTTTCACCAGCCCAACGGCAAATTCCCGTTCCGCGTCGGGGAAATGCTGGGATTCACCAAGAAACAGATCGAGCCCGGCTGGCTCGTCTCCAAACTCGGGAACACCTACTCCGGCTCCTCCCCGCTGGGGCTCACGGCGACACTGGATATAGCGGCTGCGGGCGACATGATCCTCCTTGTCTCCTATGGATCGGGCGCGGGGAGCGACTCTTTCGTCATCCGCGTGACCGAGCGCATCGACGAGGTCCGGGACCTGGCCCCGCGGACCCGGACGCTTTTGGACTCGAACAAGGTCTATCTCGAATACGGCGTTTACGCCAAGTACCGCCGCAAGATCCGGAAGGCAGAATAGGAGGCGGCGATGCGAGACGTAGCCATCATCGGAGTCGGTATGACCAAGTGGGGCGAGCTCTGGGAGAAATCGCTCCGGACGATCTTCACCGAAACGGCCCTCCTGGCCATCGAGGACGCCGGCGTGGACAGGATCGATTCCATGGTCGTCGGCTGCATGTCTTCGGGGCTCTTCGTCGGCCAGGAGCATCTGTCCTCGCTTCTGGCCGATGATCTCGGCCGGACGCCCGTCCCCGCGGCGCGCGTCGAATCCGCCTGTTCCTCGGGCGGCCTGGCCCTCCGCCAGGGCTTCATCGAAGTCGCCTCGGGAATGAGCGACATCGTCCTCGTCGGCGGCGTCGAGAAGATGACCGACGTCACCGGGTGCGAGGCGACCTACGCGCTCGGCACGGCGGCCGACCAGGAGTATGAAAGCTACCACGGCCTGACGTTTCCCGGACTGTACGCCATGATGGCGGTCGCCCACATGCACCGCTACGGGACGACGCGTGAGCAGTTGGCCATGGTGGCCGTCAAGAATCACGACAACGGCTCGCGGAACCCGCTGGCCCAGTTCCCCTTCAAGATCACGGTGGACGGCGTCCTCAATTCGGTCCTCGTCGCCGACCCGCTGCGGATCCTGGACTGTTCGCCGATCACCGATGGGGCGGCGGCCGTCGTTCTTTGTCCGGCCGACATGGCCCGAAAAATGAAGAAGCCCGTCGTCCGGATCGTCGGCTGTGGACAGGCTACGGACACCATCGCTCTGAGTTCCCGGAAGGACCTCGCCTGGCTGGAATCTACCCATATCGCGGCCGGGAAGGCCCTGGCCATGGCCGGCCGGAAGCTCGACGAGATCGATCTCTTCGAGGTCCACGACTGTTTTACCATCGCCGAGATCATGGTCACCGAGGCCCTCGGCCTCGTCGAGAAGGGGAGGGGCGGCAAGGCCGTCGAGGAGGGGTTGACGGCCCGCGACGGGCGGTTCCCGGTCAACCCGAGCGGCGGCCTCAAGGCCAAGGGGCACCCGGTCGGCGCGACCGGCGTCGCCCAGGCCGTTGAGGTCGTTAAACAGCTCCGCGGCGAAGCGGGCGAACGGCAGATCAAAGGCGCCAGGCGCGGCCTGACCCAGAACATGGGCGGCACGGGCGGCAGCTCCGTCGTCCACGTCTTCGAGGCGGAGTAGGAGGGAACGATGCCGACACCATCACGTTACTGGCGCGAAATTCCTCAGCGGTATCGTATGGAGGCGGGGAAGTGCAAGGCCTGCGGCTTCATCGCCTTCCCCCCGCGCGTCGTCTGCCCGGCGTGCGGCGCCCGGGAATTCGTCCCGGCGAAGCTCGCCGACAGCGGCAAGATCCTGACCTATACGATCATCCGGGTCCCGCCGCAGCCGTTCGAGGACCAGGCCCCCTACGCCGTCGGGATCGCCGAGCTCGACGACGGAGTCAAGCTGACGGCCCAGGTCGTCGACTGCGACTTCGCCGACCTCAAGGTCGGCCTGCGGGTCCGGCTGGAGTTCCGCAAGCTTTCCGAGGACGGGGAGGCCGGCGTCATCTATTACGGCTATAAATTCGTCCCGGAATAAGCCATGTTCAGGATCGAATCCAAGGTCGACAACCGAAGTCCCGATTACCGGCGGAATTTCGAAGGGATGAGCCGCGTCGTCGCCGAATACCGGGAGCGGTTGTCTGCGGCCCAGCAAGGAGGGCCGGCCAAGAACCGGGAACTCCACAAATCCCGGGGCAAGCTCCTCGTCCGCGAGCGCTTGGAAAAGCTCTTCGACAAGAACACGCCGTTCCTTGAACTCAGCCCGCTTGCCGCCTACGGCCAGTATGACGACGAAGCGCCCGGCGCCGGGATGGTCACGGGTGTCGGCGTCGTCCATGGCCGGGAAGTCCTCGTTGTCGCCAACGACGCCACGGTCAAGGGCGGAACCTATTTCCCGATGACCATCAAGAAGCATGTCCGGGCCCAGGAAGTGGCCCTCGAGAACCGGCTGCCTTGCGTCTATCTCGTCGACTCGGGCGGGATCTTCCTGCCCCACCAGTCGGGGACCTTTCCCGACAAGGAGCACTTCGGCCGGATCTTCTACAACCAGGCCCGGCTGTCCGCGCTCGGCATCCCCCAGATCTCCGTCGTCATGGGCTCGTGCACGGCCGGGGGGGCTTACGTCCCGGCCATGAGCGACGAGACGGTCATTGTCCGGCGCCAGGGCACGATCTTCATCGGCGGTCCGCCGCTGGTCAAGGCGGCCACGGGCGAGGAAGTCACCGACGAAGACCTGGGCGGGGCCGACGTCCACTGCCGCATCTCGGGCGTCTCCGACTACTCCGCGGCCGACGACGCCCACGCCCTCGAGATCGCCCGGAACATCGTCGAGACCCTCGACCCGCCGCGCCGCTTCGAATTGGACACGGCTCCCGCGGAAGACCCGTTTTACGACCCGCGGGAACTCTACGGCATTGTCCCCGCGGAACTGCGCAAGTCGTTCGACATGAGAGAGGTCATCGCCCGCCTTGCCGACGGCAGCCGTTTCCAGGAATTCAAGGAGCTCTACGCCCAGACGCTCGTCTGCGGCTTCGCCCGGATCATGGGCTTTCCCGTGGGTATCCTGGCCAACAACGGGGTGCTCTTCTCCGAGAGCTCGCTCAAGGGGGCCCATTTCGTGAGCCTTTGCGCGATGCGCAAGATCCCCCTCGTCTTCCTCCAGAACATCACCGGGTTCATCGTCGGCAAGCAGTACGAGCACCGCGGCATCGCCAAGGACGGGGCGAAACTCGTCCACGCCGTGGCCAACGCCGACGTGCCCAAGTTCACGGTCATCGTCGGCGGCTCCTACGGCGCCGGGAACTACGCCATGTGCGGCCGGGCCTACGGACCGCGCCTCCTCTGGATGTGGCCGAACGCCCGGATCTGCGTCATGGGCGGCGAGCAGGCGGCGTCGGTCCTGGTCCAAGTCAAGATCAAGAGGCTCCAAGACCAGGGTGTCCGGATGACCGAGGCCGAGAAGGCCGAAATGATGAAACCGATCGTGGACGCCTACGACGCGGAAGCCAGCCCCTACTACAGCTCTTCAAGGCTTTGGGACGACGGCATCCTCGACCCCCTCGACACGCGGGCGGCCCTGGGGCTGGGGATCGCCGCGAGCCTCAACGCTCCGATCCCGGACTACAAAGTCGGGATCTTCAGGATGTAATGAAGGGATCATGACGGAAAGATCCTACGGAACGATCCGCGTCGAACGGATGGCCCAGGTCGGTCGGATCTGGCTCGACCGGCCCGCCGTCCACAATGCGTTCAATTCCAATATGATCGGGGAGCTCCGGGCGGCGCTCGGGGCCCTCGGCGCGGACGAATCGGTCCGGGTCGTCGTCCTGTCGGGGACCGGGAAATCGTTCTGCGCGGGGGCGGACCTGAATTGGATGCGGGAGATCATCCGCTTTTCCTACGAACAGAACCTCGATGAATCCCTCGAGCTCGCCGAGTGGCTCTACGAACTCTCCGCCCTGCCCAAGCCGACGGTCGCCCGGGTGAACGGGGCGGCCATCGGCGGGGGCGCGGGCTTCCTTTCGGCCTGCGACATCGTCGTCGCCTCGACGGACGCCGTGTTCGGGCTGAGCGAGGTGAAGATCGGTCTCGTCCCCGCGTGCATCGCCCCCTACGTCCTCCGCCGGACGGGCGAGGGCCGGGCGAGGCAGTATTTTTTGACCGGAGAGCGGTTCGACGCCCGGCGGGCCCTCGAGATCGGCCTCGTCAACATCGTGGCCGAGCCCGAGAAGCTGGACGAGACGGTGGACGGACTCATCGGCCGCCTCGTCTCTTCCGGGCCCGCGGCGCTGGCGGCCTGCAAGGAGCTCCTCCGGAAGGTCCCCGGGATGGACATGGCCGCCGCCAAGCGCTTTACCGCGGAGATGATCGCCGGCCTGCGCGTCGGTCCGGAGGGGCAGGAAGGCATGGCCGCCTTCCTCGAAAAAAGAAAACCGAAGTGGTTTGAATAGAAGAAGTCCAAAAGCATGTTCGGCAAGATATTGATCGCCAACCGCGGAGAGATCGCGGTCCGGGTGATCAAGGCCTGCCGGGAAATGGGCATCGGTTCGGTGGCCGTCTTTTCCGAGGCCGACGCGGCCAGCCTCCACGTCCGGCTGGCCGACGAAGCCGTCCCGGTCGGACCGCCCCCGGCCGCCGAGAGCTATCTCGACATGGAGAGGATCCTCGAGGCAGCCAGAGCGACGGGGGCCGAGGCCATACACCCCGGCTACGGTTTTCTCGCCGAAAACGCCGCCTTCGCCCGGCTCTGCGAGGAGCGCGGGGTCGTTTTCATCGGGCCGAACTCCACGGCGCTCGAACTCGTCGGCGACAAGGTCCGGGCCCGGCAGACCATGGAGAAGGCCGGGATCCCGACCGTCCCCGGGATGACATCCGTCTCCACGTCTCTCGAAGAATTCCGGTCCGCGGCTCGGGCCCTCGGCTACCCGGTCATGGTCAAGGCCTCGGCCGGCGGCGGCGGCAAGGGCATGCGGATCGTGCGTGACGAAGACGACCTCGTCCCGGCGCTCGAGGCCGGCAGGAGGGAGGCGAAATCCGCCTTCGGCGACGACTCCGTCTATTTGGAGAAGTACATCGAGGAGCCGCGGCATGTCGAATTCCAGATCCTGGCCGACAACCGCGGGCACACGGTCCACCTGTTCGAAAGGGAATGCTCGATCCAGAGACGGCACCAGAAGATCGTCGAGGAAACACCGTCCCCGGCCCTGGACCCCGAACTCAGGGTCCGAATGGGCGAGACGGCCGTCCGGGCCATGCGGGCGGCGGGCTACAACAACGCGGGGACCGTCGAGTTTCTTCTGGATAAGGACCGCCGCTTCTACTTCCTCGAAGTCAATGCCCGGCTCCAGGTCGAACACCCGGTCACCGAACTAACCACCGGCGTCGATCTCGTCCGCCAACAAATCCTGATCGCCTCCGGCGCCGACCTGTCGCTCCGCCAGGAAAACCTCCTGCAGAGGGGACATGCCATCGAATGCCGGATCTATGCCGAGGACCCGAAGACCAATTTCCTGCCCTCCCCGGGCCGCATCGCCTTCCTCCGCGAGCCGAAGGGCCCGGGGGTCCGCTTCGACAGCGGCGTCTTCGAGGGCTTCGAGGTCCCGGTTCACTACGACCCGATCCTGGCCAAGCTCATCGTCTGGGCCGAGGACCGGGAGGCGGCTTGCCGGAGGATGACCGCGGCCCTGGATGATTGCGTCATCCTCGGCATCCACACGACGACCGGCTTCCTCAAGGACGTCGTCAATCATCCGGAGTTCCGGGCCGGCCGGGCGACGACGTCGTTCATCGGGAAATTCTTCCCCTCCTGGGGCCGGGGAGAAGGGGAGGAAGAACGGGAGCGGTTGGCGCTGGCCGCGGCCGCTTACGAAGCGTTGGCGCGGACGGCCGGGCCGGCGGGTCTTACTGGGCGCGGCGGGAAGAAGGATGGTGCGACGCCGTGGATGACCTTGGGCCGTTGGCGGGCGGGGGGCGAGACATGAGCGTCGCGGTGTTCGATTTCCTCATAGACGGAAATCCCCGGAAAATTTCCGTGGAAACACGCGACGGAATCCTCGTCGCCCGCGAGGGGGAGCGCGTCCTTGAAGCGGAGGTCCGCAGGATCACCGCCAACGAGATCCAGTTCCGTTTCGGCGGCCGGTCCGTCAGGGTCTATCTCGTCCGGGACGGCGAGCGGACATTCGTTTCCGTCGACGGCCGGGAGTTCGCCGTGTCCGAATCCCGCCCCGAAACAGGCCGGCATGGCGAAGGCGACGAGAAAACCGCGGAGACGAGCTTTCGGGTCAAATCGCCCATGCCGGGCAAGGTCACCAAGATCGCCGTCGTCGAAGGCGAAGAGGTCCGCAAAAACCAGACCCTGGTCATCGTCGAAGCCATGAAGATGGAGAACGAAATAAAAACCGCCATCGATGGAGTCGTCAAAAAAATCCATGTGGCGGTCGGCGACCGTGTCGATTCGGAAAGGCCGCTCGTCGAAGTCCAGAAAAAATAGCCATCGCCGTAAGGAGGGCCGAGCCATGACCACCGAATGCGCCGATTCGCTAAAGGAATGCCGGGAGATGGTGCGGGACTTCGCCCGCGCAGAGATCGCCCCTCACGTCCGGGAATGGGACGAGAAGGCGGGTTGCCCGTTCGAGGTCTTCCGCCGTCTGGGCGGGCTCGGCATGATGGGCATCCTCGTTCCCGAGGAGTACGGCGGCGTCGGGCTGTCCTACCGTCACTACGCGATGATCCTCGAGGAACTGGGCGCGGTCGAGGGCGGTATCGGACTCTCCGTGGCCGCCCACAACTCGCTCTGCACGAACCACGTTCTCATCTACGGCAGCGAAGACCAGCGCCGGACGTGGCTCCCCCGGCTGGCCGCCGGGGAGGTCCTCGGGGCCTGGGCCCTGACCGAACCCGAGGCCGGCTCGGATTCCGGAGCGACGAAAACGACGGCCGTCCGGAACGACAAGGGGTGGATCCTCAACGGAACCAAGAATTTCATCACCCACGCCTCCGTGGGAGAAGTGGCCGTCATCATGGCCCGGACCAAACCCGGCTCGGACCACCACGGCATCTCCGCCTTCCTCGTCCCGCTGAAGACGCCCGGAGTTTCGGTCGGGAAACACGAGGACAAAGTCGGCATGCGCGTCTCGGACACGGCCTCTCTCGTCTTCGAAGACTGCCGGGTCGGCGCCGACGCCTTGCTGGGAAACGAGGGCGACGGGTTCATCCAGGCTATGGAAATCCTCGACGGCGGGCGGATCTCCATCGCCGCCCTCTCCGTGGGCATCGCCCGGGGGGCGCTCGACGCGGCCCTGGCCTACGCCAAGGAGCGCCGCCAGTTCGGCAAGCCCATCGCCGCCTTCCAGGCCATCCGCTTCAAGCTGGCCGATATGGCCACCGCGGTCCACGCCGCCCGGCTGCTGACCGAGCGCGCGGCCGATGAAAAAGACAGGGGTGGAAAAACGACTCTCCTCTCGGCCCAGGCGAAGGTCTACGCTTCGGAGGTCGCCGTCCGGGTGGGGGAGGACGCCGTCCAGGTCCTCGGCGGATACGGCTACTGCAAGGACTACCCCGTCGAGAAGTTCTGGCGCGACGCCAAGCTCTGCACCATCGGCGAGGGCACGAGCGAGATCCAGCGCCTGGTCATCGCCCGCGAGCTCATCGGCGGCTAGGCCCGAATTTCCGGTCAAGCTGCGCGGCGGTAGACGACGGCGACGACGGTTTTGTCGTTCCCGCCCATGTTCACGGAGAGCGCGTAGGGTCGTTCCAACGAGATCTCCACCTGCCAATTCCCGGCCTTCCCGGTGAGCTGCTGCCAGGCCGTGACCGCCTGTCGTACGCCCGTTCCACCGGTGGGATGTCCCCAGCCGATGAGTCCCCCGGAGGTGTTGAACGGCACTTCGCCCAGCCGCGAGGTCTTTCCGTCGAGGATGTAGTCCGCACCTTGGCCGTGGCCGGCGAAGCCGATGGCCTCGACGGAGAGAAGGCCCGAAATCGTGAAGCAGTCGTGGCATTCCACGATGCCGATCTCGGCCAGCCCGACCCCGGCCGCAGCCAGGGCTTGTTGGACGGCCCGCTTGGATGTCTCGAGCTCGGTCAAATCCGCCGGCGGAACGGTCAGGTCGGCTTCGACCTGGCCCCAGCCGAGAACCTCCACGGCGTCCTTTTTGGATATTCCGCAGCGGTCGAGCCCCTCCTCGGACAGTACGGCTATTCCGGCCGCGCCGTCGGAGACTTTGGAGCAATCGTAGACATTGAGGTGGTCGACGAAGGTTCTGGGGTTGGGTTCGGTCAGGCCCAGGGCTTCGAGGTCCTCGCAGGTGTTCTGGAATTCCTGGGCCGTCTCGCAGAGCCGGGCGTTCTCGACGGCGTTCCGGTACCAGCGGGCGAAGGCCCGCCGCGTCTTGTCCCGCCCGAACTTGGCGAAATAGGCCCCGGCCCGGTCGCTGAAGAGGGAGGGGAAAAAATAGGCGTGGCCGGCTTTGCGTTCGCCGCGGAACCAGCCCGCCCCGGCCAGGATATCGGCGCCGTAGACCGCCTTGACCGTGTTTTGGACCTCGACGCCGATCGTCAGGACGACCTCCGCGGTCCCGGCCAGGACCGATTTGACCGCCGTCGTGAGTCCGAGTCCGCCGGACCCGCAGGCGCCCTCGACGCGCGTGCAGGGCTTCCAGCGAAGGTCCGGGTCGACCGTGGGGATGAGCGCCGCGAGGTGGCCTTGCTTGTTGAACCGGGCGGCCATGAAATTGCTGATGACGCCCTCGTCGACGTTTTTTCCGCCGCCGGCCTGGGCCAGGACCCCCCGGCCCGCCTCCTGGATGTATTCTTCGAGACCCGGCCGGGCCTTCTTGGGGTTGAACTCCTTCCGCCCCGTGCCGAGAGAGATCGTGTTGTAGCCCGCGGCCATGTAGACTTGGCGTCGGTTTTTTTTCATGGTCTGACCTCACTCATCGAAATAGCTGTTGACCGGGCCGTAGGCATGGTAGAAACCCGTCAGCATGACCGTGTTGACATCCTCGTTCTTCTCCGCGACGCCGTCCCTGACCAGTTCGAGCCCGGCCTCCTTGGCCTTCCGGCCGTAGCCCTTGGCCAGCTCGGCCCCCAGCGTGGTCATCGCCCGGAGGTCCCGGAAGTAGCCTTGGAGGTAGCCCGGACGATCGGCGATCTGGATGACGCTCTTCCAGGGCTTGCCCGAGGCGGGAAGCGGCCCCAGCCGGGGATCGCAGCGCGGCGCGATCCCGGCGAGGGGGACGTAGGCCTTCGCCTCGGGGTCGTAGACCCCGTTCGACCGTCCTTTCTCATATTTCAAGAAGCCGTCCTTCTGGGAGCCGTCGGCGAACTGCCCTCCTATGACCCCTGCTGAGACCAGCCGGTCGAGGAGGGGACTCTGCAAACCAGGGCCGACGGACCGGTCGCTCATGACCTTGAGAATGCACTGGCAGATATCGAGCCCGACGTAGTCGACGAGCTGGAAGATGCCCATGGGCCGGATGAGAAAATCCTGGCTGGCCCTATTGACCATATAGACGGCGTCGACGAAGCCGAACTCCGGGGCGAGTCGCTCGACCTCGGCGATGCCGTGGAGAGCGTCCCTCATGAAGTGGCCGTTGCCGATGAACCCGGCGACGTCGTTCGAGGGGACAACGGTCTTGCGTAGCTTCTTGGCGTATTGGCCGGCGAAATCGGCCAGCTCGGGCAGTGTGGATTTCGCCCGGATGACCTCGACGAGCTTCTGGACGGCCGGCGGGTTATAGAAGTGGAAGCCGATGATCCGCCCCCCGAGACCGGCCTTCTCGTCGAGCTCGTGGATGGGGATGGACGACGTGTTCGTCAGGAACCAGGCGTCCTTTTGGTTCTGGGCACGGATCTGGCCGAGCAGCCTGACCTTGAGATCCGGGTTTTCGCTGGCCGCTTCGAAGACGAGGCCGGCGCCGTAGGCGGCCTCGAGCCGCGTCGTCGGCCGGACGACGGCCAGGACGTCCTCGATGTATTGCCCGATCATCTCCTCGTTCTCGACGAGGTCGGCCCGGTCGGCATAGGCGCTCCGGAGCCAGACCGTCTTTTTTTCGGCGGCCCGCCGCACCTGGCCGCGGAGGTATTTCAGGAGCCCCGAAAGGGCCGGCTCCGAGATGTCGACGGCGTGGAGGGCGAAATCGCGTGACCGGTTCCCCGGCTCCAGGCTCAGGTCGGCCATCTCCATGGCCGTCAGCAGGACGATGCCGCTGCCCATCTTGCCCGCGGCGCCGAGGACGGCGACTTTTTCCAATCGTTCGGTATAATTCATCGGCGACCTCTCCTCATCCCGTGGTCAGGCTTTCCACTCGGGCTTCCGTTTCTCCAGGAAAGCCTTCATCCCCTCGGCTCCTTCGTTCTCGAAAAGCGAGCCGAACTCCTCGGATTCGAGGGTGCAGCCGCTTTCGAAATCCTTCAAGATCCCCTCGCGGACGACGCGCTTCACGAGCCGGACGGCCCGCGGACCCTTGGCGGCGATCGTCTTGGCCAGCTCGACCGCCGTCGGCAGGAGCGCTTCGGGCTCGACGACCTTCTGGACAAGCCCCATCCGTAAAGCGTCCTCGGCCCCGACCATCTCGCCCGAGAGGAGGAGGAAGAGGGCGTTCCCAAGGCCGACGAGCCGGGGCAGGCGCTGGGTCGCCGCATAGCCGGGGATGAGCCCGAGGTTGACCTCGGGCTGGCCGAATTTCGCCTTGGTGCTGGCGATGCGGACGTCGCAGGCCAGGGCCAGCTCACAGCCGCCCCCCAGGGCGAAACCGTTGACGGCGGCGATGACCGGTTTTTCGAGAAGCTCCAAGCTGCGGAAAGTCCGCTGGCCGACCTTGGAGAAGGCTTTCGCGTCGGCCTCTGTTTTAGAGACCATTTCGGCGATATCGGCCCCGGCGGCGAACGCTTTTCCTTCGCCGGTGATGATGACCACCTTGATGTCCGCGCGGCCGGCGATCTCGGCGATGAGGCCGTCCATCTCCCGGAAAAACCCGGTGTTCAGCGCGTTCATCGCCTGCGGCCGCGAGATCGTCACCGTGGCCACGGCCTCGGCGACCTGCATTTTAAGGATTTCGTAGTTCATGGATCCTTCTCAATCGCTCAGGAGCGACCTGGCGATGACAAGACGCTGGATCTCCGAGGTGCCTTCGTAGATCTCCGTGATCCGCTGGTCGCGGTAGAGCCGCTCGACCTTGTAGTCCTTGATGAAGCCGTAGCCGCCATGGATCTGGAGGGCTTTGTGACAGACGCGGTGGGACATCTCGGAGGCGAAGAGCTTGATCATCGCCGATTCTTTCGTGAACTTCTTGGCGCCAGAGTCTTTCATCCAGGCGACGCGGTAGAGCATGGTCTTGGCCACCTCGACGTCGACGGCCATGTCGGCCAGGGTGAACTGCAGGGCCTCGAATTCCGCGAGGGGCTTGCCGAACTGGACCCGCTCCTTGGCGTACTTAACCGCCTCCTCGAGGGCGGCTTCGGCGATGCCGACGGCCTGCGCGGCGATGCCGATCCGGCCGCAGTCGAGTGTCGCCAAGGCGATGTTCAGCCCCTTGTTTTCCTGCCCCAGCAGGTTCTTGGCCGGGATCCGGCAGTCGGTGAAGACCATCTCGGTGGTGCTGGAGGAACGGATGCCGAGCTTGTTCTCGTGCTTACCCACTTCGAAACCCGGAGTTTCCTTGAGGATGAGGAAGGCCGATATCCCTTTCGCCCCCTTTTCCCGGTCGGTGCTGAAAAAGGCGATGATGACGTCGGCGAAGCCGCCGTTGGTCGTGAAGTTCTTGGTGCCGTTGAGGACGTAGTCGTCCCCGTCGCGGACGGCCGTGGCCCGGATGTGGCCCGGGTCGCTCCCGGCGCCCGCTTCCGTCAGCGAGAAGCAGCCGAACCATTCCCCCGAGGCCAGCTTGGGGAGATAGGCTTTTTTCTGGTCCTCGGTCCCGAACATCATGACGGCGTCGTTGACCAGGGAGTTCTGGACCGAGACGCCCACGGAGGTGCCGGCGTCCACCTTGCTGAACTCGACCATGGCCCCGGCGTAGGCGACGGCCCCCGCTCCCGTCCCGCCGTATTCCTCGGGGACGGTCATGCCGAGATAGCCGAGTTCGCCGAGCTCCTTGAGGGCCTTGATGTTGACCTCCTGCTTTTCGTCGAGCTCGGCCGCGACCGGGGCCAGCTCCTTTTCGGCGAATTTCTTCGCCCCGTCGATGATCATGCGGTGTTCTTCAGAGAATGTGAAATCCATATTGTTCCTCCGTGTATCGGTTTATCCGGAGACGCGGCGGGCGTTCACCCGGATGTACTCGACGATTTCCTGAAGGTCGTCGCCCGGACCGAAGACCTTGCCCACGCCGAGCTCCTTGAGCTTTTCCTGGTCCTTGGTCGGGATGATCCCGCCGCCGGTGAGCAAACGGTCGCCGAGGCCGGAGTTCTCCATGAGCTCGCGGACCTTCCGGAAATTGGCCATGTGGGCCCCGGACAGGATGGACAGGCCGATGACGTCGGCGTCCTCCTCGACGGCGGCCCGGACGATGGCATCCGGCGTTTGCTGGAGGCCGAGGTAGACGACCTCCATGCCCGCCTCGACCAGGGCCCGGGCGACGACCTTAGCGCCCCGGTCATGGCCGTCGAGGCCCGGCTTGGCGATGATGACCTTGATTTTTCGCTCCGCCATGGCGTTGTCCTCTTTCTTGGATTGTTAATAAAACGGCTGTTCCCGGTATTTCCCGAAGACCGCCGTCAACGCATCACTGATCTCTCCCAGCGTCGCGTACCGCCGGGCGCATTCGAGCAGGGGAGGCATCAAGTTCCGGCCGGAGGCCGCCGCCGTTTTAAGAGCGGTCAAGCCGTCCCGGACCGCCTCGTTGTCGCGCCCGGCTTTGGTCCGCCGCAGCAAGGCGACATGGTCCCTCTCCACGGACTCGTCGATCTCGAACAAGGGGATCTCCAGCTTCTGGCCCGGGTTGGCGAATTCGTTGACCCCGACGTGGAACTTTTTCCGGCGGGACAGGGCCATCTGGTATTCGTAGGCGGCCCGGGTGATCTCCCGCTGGAAGAACCCCTGTTCGATGGCCTTGACGACGCCGCCGAGCTCGTCGATCTTCCGGAAGTAGCTTTCGGCTTCCGCTTCGAGATCGTTCGTGAGTTTTTCGATGTAATAGGACCCGCCGAGGGGGTCGATGACGTTGGCCGCTCCGCTTTCGAAGGCGATGATCTGCTGGGTCCGGAGGGCGATCTCCACGGCCTTTTCCGAGGGCAGGGCCAGGGCCTCGTCCATGGAGTTCGTGTGCAGGCTCTGGCAGCCGCCGAGGACCCCGGCCAAAGCTTCGAGGGCCGTCCGGACGATGTTGATCTCGGGCTGCTGGGCGGTCAGGCTGCAGCCGGCCGTCTGGACGTGGAAGCGGCACAGCCAGGACCGGGGATTTTTCGCCTTGTACTTGTCCCTCATTGCCCGGGCCCAGATCCGCCGGGCCGCCCGCATCTTGGCGATCTCCTCGAAGAAATCGAGGTGGGAGTTGAAGAAAAACGACAGCCGGGGCGCGAAGTCCTCGATGTTGAGGCCCGCCGCCAGGGCATGCTCCACGTAGCAAAATCCGTCGGCCAGAGTGAAGGCCAGCTCCTGGGCGGCCGTGGAGCCGGCCTCGCGGATGTGATAACCGCTGATCGAGATCGTGTTCCACTGCGGGACATTATCGGCGCAGAAGGCCATGAGGTCCGTGATGAGGCGCAGGTGGGGCTCGGGGGGGAAGATCCACTCTTTTTGGGCGATATACTCTTTGAGGATGTCGTTCTGGAGCGTCCCCCGGAGTTTGTCGAAACCGATGCCGCACTTCTCCGCGTTGGCCAGGAACATGGCGAAGATCCAGGCCGCCGGGGCGTTGATCGTCATCGAGGTCGAAACGCGGTCCAGGGGGATCCCGGCGAAGAGGCGCTCCATGTCGGCGAGGGTGTCAACGGCGACGCCGGTCTTGCCCACCTCTCCGGCGGCCAGCGGATGGTCGGAGTCGAGTCCGTAGAGGGTCGGGTTGTCGAAAGCGACCGAGAGGCCCGTCTGGCCCTTGTCGAGCAGAAAACGGTACCTTTCGTTTGTCTGGTCGGGAGTGCCCATGCCGGCGAACTGGCGCATGGTCCACAGCTTCCCCCGGTACATGGAGGGATGCACGCCCCGGGTGTAGGGGTAGTCTCCCGGCCAGCCGAGCCGGGTCTCGGGGTCGCTGCCGGCCAGGTCCTCCCATGTATAGAGGGGCTCGATGGGCCGTCCGGAGATCGACGAGAAATCCGCGTCGCGGAGTCCGCTCTCCTCGTATTTTTCTTTCCAGGCTTCGCTATTCTTTTTTGTCACAGCCGGCCCTTTCTTCGGCGAGTTGGATCCGGATCCGGGAGCAGGCCCGGCGAATGTAGGAATAGGGGGATCCGCCCTTCTCTATCATCTCCACGGCTGCCGCGCGGATGGCGTCGTCCGCGCCGGCCAGCATCGAATACCCGTCCCAGAGCTGCCGCTGGATGGCCGACCGGATCTCCTGTTCCAGCCGGGAACGGCGCTTTTCCCGGTAGCGCCCCGAGCGGACGCAGTCCTGGATGAGGCGTTCAACCTCGGCCGAAACCGCGTCCATCCCTTTATCCAGGAGAGCCGATGCTTCCAGGACCGGGGGGAAGGGCCTCCCTTTCCGGACGGGGCTGATATCCATGAGGAAGCGCAGGGAATCGAGCAGCGTTTCCGTGCCTTGGAGTTCCGCCTTGTTGATGAGGAAAAGGTCGGCGGCCTCGGTGATCCCGGCCTTCAGGGCTTGGATGACGTCGCCCGTGCCGGGCTGGAGGATGAGGACGACCAGGTCGGAGCAATCGAGGACGTCGAACTCGGCCTGGCCGACGCCGACCGTCTCGATAAAGATGCGGTCAAGGCCGAAGGCGTCCAGCACGTCGGCCGCGTAGGGTGTCGCCGGGGAGAGGCCCCCGTGGCCGCCGCGGGAGGCCATCGAGCGGATGAAGACGCGATGGTCGTCGCCGAGATCCTGCATGCGGACGCGGTCGCCCAGGAACGCTCCGCCGGAGAACGGGCTGGTCGGGTCGACGGCCAGGATGCCTACGGCATGGCCGCCTTGGACGGCCCTGCGGGCGAGGCCGGCGGTCACGGTGCTCTTGCCGACTCCCGGGGGGCCCGTGATGCCGACCCGTAGCCCGCCCTTCTGAGCCGGGATGACCTTGTCCAGGATTTCGGGGAGGGCCTCCGGCTCGTTTTCGACCGCTGATATCAGCCGGGCGCAGGCGAGCCGGTCGCCCTTGAAGAAATCCGTCCACAATTCCTGAGCGACGAGCGATTTCTCCATAATCATGAATTTGCGGAAGCGGCCTTTCCGAGAGCTGCCTGTCCCGATTTCCCTTCTCTTGAGAAACTTATTTATATCTTTTTCCGGAACGTCGTGTCAAGAAATCTCCGGCGCCCGAAATTGCCGTTAGGGGCTGTTTCCTCAGGCAATTCCCCTCGTTCGGGTGAAGGCGGGGATTCCTGGGACACGATACGAAATCCAGAGATAGTGAGAATTTAGCTTGAAAATCCCCGGCTGTCATTTTATGCTTGGTCCAAGCTCAGATTGGAGGTCGCTACGGGATATGAAGAAACTGTCATCGCCCGGCAAGAAGCGTTTTACTTCAATCGCCGAAGATCCGCGGGAATTCCAGAGAAAGACCCCTCCCGAGCTCTTTCTTGCCGCGCTCCGGGATTTCTCGGAATCCGTCCGGGGAAAACTTGCCATACCGCGCTCCGGAGAGCCTGAAGACCAGCTTCGGGGCCCTCTCGAGGCGTTATTCGAAGCTTACAGCCGGATCATCAGCCGGGAAATCCTCCTCACGGGGGAGCCCCGTCTGAAGGATCGCGTGGGAAAGCCGGATTTCGCGGCCCATGATCAAAAACAGACTATCGGATATGTCGAAGTCAAGGCGCCCGGCAAAGGGGCGGACCCCGCTCTTTTCAAAGGGCATGATCTGGAACAATGGCGCAGATTTCAAAGCGTTCCGAATCTCTTCTATACGGACGGAAACCAGTGGGCGCTGTACCGCAGCGGCGAAAGAGAAGGACATATCGTCCGATTCCCTGGAGATGTCCGAGTCGAAGGAAGCGCAGCGGTCAATTCTGAGAATGCAACCGCCCTCTTCCAGCTGTTTGCCGTTTTCAGCTCTTGGACGCCTATCGTGCCTAAAAAGCCGAAGGATCTCGCGGAATTCCTTGCGCCATACTGTCGACTGATCCGCGAGGACGTCGAGGAAGCGCTGGAAGACTCTCGGTCCCCACTCCAAAGCCTGAAGAAAGAGATCAAGAGCCTTCTTTTCCCCGAAGCGACCGACCGTCAGTTTGCGGATGCTTATGCCCAGACGGTTATCTTTGCCCTCCTTCTGGCCAAACTGGAGGGCGCGAGTGTGCTGGACTTAAGCGACGCCTATGGCGTCCTGGAATCTCACCATCTCCTTCTATCTCGATCTCTCCAGTTCTTGACCGATCCTCAAGCCCGAAAAGAAATCGCTTCGTCCCTCGGCCTTACTCAGAGGATCATCCAGGAGATTTTGCCCGAGACCCTGAAGTCTGAGGAAGGCGGGAACGACCCATGGCTGTTCTTCTATGAATTCTTTCTGGCGAAGTATGATCCAAAACTCAGGAAAGAATGGGGAGTCTACTATACTCCCGTCGAAGTCGTCCGTTGCCAAGTCAGCCTGATCGACGAAATTCTTTCTAAAGAACTGGGCCAAACCATGGGCTTTGTCGAGCCCGGCGTTGTGACCTTGGACCCGGCGCTGGGGACGGGGACCTATCTTCTGGGGATTATCGACCATGCGTTGAAGAGGGTTGAGGCCGAGGAGGGGAAAGGAGCCGTCAAGGGCGGGGCGCGTTCATTGGCCAAGAATCTACACGGATTTGAATGGATGGTCGGGCCTTACGCCGTGGCCCAGCTCAGGTTCTCGCGGGCGCTGCTGACCAAAGGCGCCGCCCTCCCCCCGGCCGGATTGGGCATTTACCTGACGAATACGCTTGAATCGCCGCATACCCATCCACCCGCCCCTCCTTTGTTTCATAAACCCATTGCCGAAGAGCACAAGCGGGCCCTCAAGGTCAAAGATGCCGAGCATGTCCTCGTCTGCCTCGGCAATCCTCCCTATGGACGACATGCAGCGGCCCAGGAAATCAATCATGCCGTAACAGGGGGATGGGTCCGCTACGGTGATGAGAAGCATCCGCCCATCCTTAAGGATTTCTTGGAACCCGCAAAGCAGGCCGGCTTCGGAGTACACCTCAAGAATCTTTATAACCAGTATGTCTACTTCATCCGCTGGGCCCTCTGGAAGGTCTTCGAGCACGAATCCGCCGTCGGGCCCGGCGTCGTTTCGTTCATCACGGCCTCGAGCTATCTCGAGGGGGACGCGTTCGCGGGGCTTCGCGAGCACATGCGCCGGCTGTGCGACCGGATCGACATCATCGACCTCGGCGGCGAAGGGCGGGGGACCCGCAAGGATGAGAATGTCTTTGCCATTCAGACCCCGGTCGCAATATTCGTCGCTTGGAGAAAAGAAAAGAAGGATTGCGCGAAGCCAGCGGTTGTTCGCTATGCGCGTCTGGAGGGCACGCGGGACGAGAAGCTCGAAAAACTCGCCGCGATTAAATCGTCCGTCGATCTCGAATGGAAAAAAGTCCCATCGGAGTGGCAGGCCTCGTTCATCCCGGAGATGAAAGGCAATTTTATGAGCTGGCCGCTCCTGACGGATATGATGCCTTGGCAATATTCAGGCCTCGAGACGAAGCGGCCGTGGCCCATTGGCTCGGATAAAGACGTTCTTATGAGACGCTGGGCCGCTCTGCTCGCCTCGGAGAAAAAATCCGAGCTAATGAAAGAAAGTGGAGATAGGACAGTTGGGCTAAGCCAACTTGACTTCTTGCCGCCATATGCATCGCTGCGGGCGATATCGTTATTGCCGCCTGATACGCCACCTCATAGAATAATCAAGCTCAGTTTTCGCTCTTTCGATCGCCAGTGGATATTGGCAGACAACCGCGTTATTTCGCGACCGCGTTTCCCCCTCTGGCATGCCCATAGCGAAAGACAAATATATTTAGCGAGCCTCTTAAACCACCCGCTCGGAATGGGGCCGGCTCTGACTGCCTGTGGTTACATTCCCGACCGGCATTATTACCGAGGCTCATTTGGTGGCAAAGATATCATCCCTCTCTACCGCGATTCGAAGGCGCAACAACCGAACGTCGCTCCAGGCCTCCTGGACAAGCTCTCTAAAGAATTCAGGAAGCCGATCGCGGCAGAGGATCTAGCCGGCTACATTTACGCCGTTCTTGCCCAGCCGGAATACACATCGAGATTCGCCCGGGAGCTTGGGAGCCGTGATGTCCGTGTTCCCCTGACAAAAAAAGCTGGACTCTTTTTCCGGGCCGCCGAATTCGGCAAGTCCCTGCTCTGGCTGCACACCTACGGCGAGCGGCTGGCGGGCGAGGGACGGCCGCGCGGGTCCGTCCTTCCGGGCAAGGCTAAGTGTCTCAAAGCCGTCTCGGACGAAGGAGACAAGTACCCGAATGAATTCAGATACGACGAGGACCCGAAAAAACTCCATGTCGGCGACGGAATCTTCGGGCCGGTCGACCCCGGGGTTTTTCGTTTTAAAGTCTCGGGCTTCCAGGTGGTCAAGTCCTGGCTCGGCTACAGGATGAGGGAACGGTCGGGACGCAAGTCCAGCCCTCTCGACGACATCCGTCCCCGCGTCTGGACCCGGGAGTTCACGAGAGAGTTGTTGGAATTGCTCTGGGTCCTCGAGAAGACCATCGAGGGGTATCCGAAACAGAAAAAACTCCTTGGAGAGATCCTCGAAGGGCCGCTGATCCTGGCTGAGGAGCTCCCCCCGGTCCCCCCGGAGACCCGGGTAGCACCCCGGCCGCCCAGAAGAGCGCCGGGCAAACAGAGTGAGTTCTCATTCGGGCCGGATGCTCCCGAAGAAGATACTTGACATATAAGGCCTAGGCCTTATAATCATATATTATAAGGCCTGGAGGTTATAATGCCGCCAATCTCCTTCGCGGGTGTTCTGTCGGGAGACCTGGTCAAATCCTCTCATCGAAACGCCAAGCGATCGGCGATCATGAACGGGCTTTCCCTGGCCGTGGAAAGCTCGCGCGGCTATCTGAAAGAGCGCAAGTGCCAACTCTATTTTTCGAATTTCTACCGGGGCGATGCTTTCCAATGCGCCGTGACCGACCCCTCGTACCTGCTATGGACGGCCGTTTTCATCAGGACCGAGCTCATTAAGATGCGTGCCGAGGGGACTTGTGTTGACGTCCGGTTCGGGCTTGGCTTCGGGCCTGTATCGGCTTGGAACTCGCGCAATATCACGTCGAGCGACGGAGAAGCTTTCCGGCTGAGCGGGAAAGCCCTGGATTCTTTGAAATCGGGGAAGGAAAAATATCGGCGCCTCCGCATCCTGACCCCTTGGCCCGATGAAAGCCCTTGTTTTTCCATCCTCGTCTCTTTTCTGGACGCCTTGATGCAGAGATGGACTCCCGAACAGGCAGCCGTCATGTCTTTCTTCCTGAGAGGCAAACGCCAGAAAGAGACCTCCAATATTTTCAAGGTCAAGCAGCCCGCCGTCCAAGGGCGGCTCCAAACTGCGGGACACTTCGCGGTCAAAGAGGCACTTGAGCTTTTCTCTCGAACCGTGAAAAATCGCATTATAAGGTCCCAAACCGATAATGTAGGATTATAAGCGCCCATGTTTATAAACGAACCCGCGTTGTTGATACGCTTGTTATTGGGCCATTTCTCGGCTGATTTCCTACTCCAATCCCGGGCTATGGTGGATGCCAAGGGAAGGGGAGCCTGGAAGTCGGGGATGCTCTATCTGCATGCGGTCATCTATACGGCCATGGTGTTCCTTGCGTCCGCCAAATGGGCGGAATGGTTCTGGCTCGTCCCGCTGCTCTTTGTGAGTCATGTTTTCATCGACGGATGGAAAGCGGCGCAGGGGAATAGAACATCGACTTTCGTCTGCGATCAACTGGCTCACCTGACTGTGCTGATCCTCATATTCTGCGCTCTCATTGGATGGGCCGAGAATTCCCTGGGCCGCTGCTTTGGCAATATCTGGAATTCGCCTCGCTTGTTGATCATTGTCCTAGGATATGTTTTCATCCTCTGGCCGGTCGGCCGATTGATGACCGTTTTAACCGAGCCTTTCAGAGGGCAGCTCGGCGAGGAAAAGTCGCGGGGACTGGAACTGGCCGGTTTTTGGATAGGATGCCTCGAGCGGGCCTTTCTCCTGACGTTCGTTCTATTCGGCTATTTGCCGGGGATCGCGCTCCTTCTTGGATTGAAATCGCTCTTCAGGTTCGGCGAGATCAAGGACCCGAACAATCGCAAGGAGACGGAGTATATCCTGATCGGCACGCTACTCAGCTTTGGTTTCGCTTTAGCCTCCGGACTGGCGATCAAGGCTATACTCAGATACCTGCCCTGAATTTCCTCTGATCTATCAACAAACCTGCTTGTCATTAGCCGTCAAGTGAAAAAGGGTCCGGCCCCGGCCGGGGACGGACCCTGGATGATCCGGATCCGATGGCGCTTCAGGCCATCAGGCTGCCCCTCGAGGCTCGGGACTGCCCTCCCAAGGGGAGGACTGCCCTCGAGACTCGGGACTGCCCCTCAGAAGCTTCGGGACTGCCGCAGCGACCTGGGTGGCGGACTGCCTCTCGTTTTTCAAGCCATGAGGCTGCAGATGGCGGCGACGTTGACCATGTCGTCCGGCGAACAGCCGCGGCTGAGGTCGCAGAAGGGCTTGTTCAAGCCCTGGACGATCGGGCCGACGGCTTCGACCCCGGCCAGCCGTTCGGTCAGCTTGTAGCCGATGTTCCCGGCGTCGAGGTCGGGGAAGACAAGGACGTTGGCCTTGCCCGCGACCGGGCTCCCTTTGCACTTCCGCTCGCCGATCGAGGCGACCAGGGCGGCATCGGCCTGCATCTCGCCGTCGAGGAGGAGATGGGGCGCCTTCTCCTTGGCGATCTTCGTGGCGCTCACGACCTTGTCGATGTCGGCATGGGCGGCCGAGCCCTTGGTCGAAAAGGAGAGCATGGCCACGCGGGGTTCTTCGCCTGTGACGGCCTGGAAGTTCTTGGCCGAAGTCACGGCGATGTCGGCGAGTTGGGCGTCGGTCGGGTTGGGAACGACGGCGCAGTCGGCGTAGCAGAGGAGCTTCTCGGGGAAAACCATGATGAAGTAGCTGGAGACCGTCGAGATCCCGGGCGCCGTGCCGACCGTGTGGATGGCGGCCCGGATGACGTCGCCCGTCGACGAGATGTTGCCTCCGACGACGGCCCCGACCTGGCCGGTCTCGAGGAGCAGTCCGGCGAAATAGAGGGGGCTCTTGGCCGCTTCGGCGGCCTGTTCGGGGGTCCAGCCCTTGGCCTTCCTCTTTTCGAAGAGGAGATTGACGAGTTCGTTTTTGCCTTCGAACGTCAGCGGGTCGACGAGCGGGATGCCGCCGATCTCGAGGCTGTTGTCCTTGGCGATTTTTTCGATGGCCGCTTTATTGCCGACGAGCCAGGGCTCGGCGATCTTCTGCTCACGAAGGATCAGGGCGGCCTTGAGGGTTCTTACGTCCTCGGCGTCGGGGAAGGCGACCCGGAGGAACTTCTTGGCGGCCTTGTCCCGGATGTCCTGGATGAATGTATTGCCCATACGATACTCCTTGATCAGGTGGGGCGGGTCAGCTCTCCATTTCAATTTTCGGGGATTGTGCTGGCCGGCCTTTCGTAGTCGATGATGGTCTGGAGCAGGTGTCTTCGCAGGGTGGCCAGACGGCGGCTCAGGGCCCGGGCCACCCGCCTCATCACGACGAAGCCGACCTCTGGGTCCTTCTCGAGGTAGTCAAGAAAACGGGGGCCGTTGATGGCCACGGCTTCGACCTCGGTGACCGCTTCGGCGGAGCTGTTGTGATGGCCCTGGCCGACGACAGTGGAGAAACCGAACGCCTGGCCCGGGGTCTCGAGCGACGCGAGCGCGACCGGCTCGGGCAGGGAGGAGGCGTGTACCGTCAGGCGGACCGTACCCTTCAGGAGCAGGAAAGCCCATTCCGATGCCCGCTCCGGCGAAAAAATGACCTCGCCGGGCGCGTAACATTTCTTCTCGGCGATGGCTGCGATCGCGGCGAGGGCCCGATCGGGCAGATCGACGAAAAGTTCCAGCCCGGCCAGCGTTTTCTTGTCGACCATGTCGGACTCCTTTTCCCTTTCGGTTAGCGACGGAGGTATTTGTCGATCTGGGCCGCCGCGATCCGCGCATCGCCCATGGCCAGAATGACCGTCGCCCCGCCGCGGATGATGTCGCCTCCCGCATAGACGCCCGGGAGGCTGGTCGCCATCGTCGCCCAGTCGACTTCGACGTTCGCCCATTTGCCCATTTTGAGCCCCGGCGTCGTCTGGGGGATGAGAGGATTCGGGCTCTGGCCGATGGCGCAGACGGCGAGGTCGACCTCGATCGTATATTCGGAGCCTTCGATCGGCACGGGCCGGCGGCGGCCCGAGGCGTCCGGCTCGCCCAGCCCCATCTTCTGGCACTCCATCGCCCGGAGACGGCCGTGCGCGTCGCCGATATAGCGGATGGGCGTCGTCAGGAGCTGGAACTCGATCCCTTCCTCTTCGGCGTGGTGAATCTCCTCGGTCCGGGCAGGCATCTCGGTCCGCGAACGGCGATAGACGATGACGGCGCGTTCGGCGCCCAGCCGCTTGGCCGTCCGGACCGAATCCATGGCCACGTTCCCCCCGCCGATGACCGCGGCCGTCTTGGCTTTGAAAACGGGCGTATCGTAGGCCGGGAAATCATAGGCTCGCATGAGGTTGACCCGGGTCAGGTATTCGTTGGCCGAATAGAGGCCGACGAGATTCTCGCCGGGGATCTTCATGAAGTTGGGTAAACCCGCGCCCGAGCCGATGAAGAAGGCCTCATAGCCCTCGTTTTTAAGATCGTCGATCGTCGCGGTCATGCCCACGACGAAGCTCGTCCGGATGTCGACGCCGAGACGCCTGAGATAGTCGACCTCGGCCTTGAGGATGGCTTTGGGGAGCCGGAATTCCGGAATGCCGTAGATGAGCACGCCGCCGGATTCATGGAGGGCTTCGAAAACCGTGACCTTATGCCCGAGTTTGGCCAGGTCGCCGGCCACGGTCAGTCCAGCCGGGCCGGCGCCGATGACGGCCACTTTCTTGCCGGTCGGCGGGGGGAGAGGCGGGACGTTGACCGAGCCGCTCAGCCGCTCGAAATCGGAGGCGAACCGCTCCAGGTTCCCGATGGCCACGGGGACGCCCGAGGCTTTCTTCATGGCGCAGAGTTCCTCGCACTGGGTTTCCTGCGGACAGACACGGCCGCAGATGGCCGGCAGCGAATTGGTTTCCTTGAGCTTCCATGCCGCGGCCAGGAATTCGCCCCGCTCGATGAGCTTGACGAAACTGGGGATGTCGATCGCGACCGGACAGCCCGCGACGCACTGGGGGTTGGCGCAGTCGAGACAGCGGCGGGCCTCGGCTTGGGCCATGTCCCGCGTCAGGCCGAGGTTGACCTCCTGGAAATCCTTGTTCCGTTCGTCGGCCGGCCGCTCCGGCATCTTCTGGCGGACCTGCTTCATCCGGTCTTTGGGCGGGACGGTCTTGCGCAGGTCCTTCCGCCAGTCTTTTTCGAACTCCGCCCTCAGCTTTTCCTTCAGCTCCGGGGCCAGTTCTTTCTTTTCCTCGGCCATGTCTTTCCGTCCCTCGTCCTAGGGAAGCTCGATCTCCTCGTAGCGGCAGAGCGACCGGACCTCGTCGTCGAAATAGGATTTCCGGCGCATGAACAGTTCCTCCCAATCCACCTCGTGGGCGTCGAAGTCGGGCCCGTCGACGCAGGCAAACTTCGTTTTACCCGCGGCCGTACAGCGGCAGGCGCCGCACATGCCCGTACCGTCGACCATGATCGGGTTCAGGCTGACGATCGTCTTGATGCCCAGCGGCCTCGTCGTCTGGGCGCAGGCGTACATGAGATAGGTGCAGCCGACGGCGATGACGCGAGCGACCGGGGCCTCCGCCTTCAGGGTGTCCTCGAGCGGCCGGGGGATGAAATCCTTGGAGGCCAGGGCGTGATCGCGCGACGAGAAAAGGATCTTGTCACAGACCGATAGGTAGCGGTCCTTCCAGTAGACGAGATGCTCCGCCTTGGCGTCGATCAGGGCGACGACCCTGTTCCCGGCGGCCTTGAGGGCCCTGGCCGTGGGCCAGAGAGCCCCGATGCCGAAGCAGCCGGCGGCCAGGACGACGGTCCCGAACGCGGCGATCTCGGAGGGCCGGCCGAGCGGTCCGACGAAGACCGGGACCTCGTCGCCGGCTTTAAGGGCGGCCAGCTTGCGGGTCGAAGTCCCGACGACCAAGAACACGGCCGTGACCGAGCCCCGCTCGGCGTCCCAGTCGGCGATGGACAGCGGGATCCGTTCGCCCCGCTCGCCGGGCATGACGATGACGAATTGTCCCGGCCGGCATTTCCGGGCCACTTCGGGAGCGTGGACCTCGATGAGATGCAGGTTGGGTACGAGTCGTTGTCGGTCGAGAATTTTCGGCATCACCGTCCCCGCACGAGTTTCAGGCTCTTGTGTTCCCGGGCCAAGTTCAAACCTTTATAATTGTCCGGATCCCAAGGGGTTGCGGGCGGCTGATGCGTGTCCCCGCTGCGGCGGGAATTCTTGTCGAGCAACGCGCCCGCGCCGGCCGTCTCCTCGACCAGGAACCGGTCGACGGGAGGACATTCTCCGGCGGGCATCGTCCCGAAGGCGGGGATGGCAGCGGCCAGCTCTTTGCGGACGTCCTCCGCCGACTCGTAGCCGAAGCCCGGAGCGCCGAGCCCGGCAGCCAGTTTTTTCACGATCCACCATCCCGGTCTTGCCTCGCCGAGGGGCTCGATGGCCGGGCCGGAGACTTGGATCCGCCCTTCGACATTGACCAGCGTGCCCGCCGCCTCGAAGGCCGTCGTTTCGGGCAAGACGATGTCCGCCGCCTCTGCATTCTCGTCCCCGTAGCTCCCCTGGAGGATGACCAGCTCCGCTTCTCCCGGCTCCAGCTTACGATGGGGTCCGGCGATGAAAAGGGCGCGCGGACCGGGCTTTCCGGATCCTCCCGGTCCTCCCGCCGGCCGGGAAAACCGGGCGGCAAAGGCCGCGGCGATCTCAAGGCCGCCTCGCGTATTGGCTTCCCGGTCGAGCGGAACGAGGCGAGCTCCGGAGAGCCGGGCCAGATCCCAGAGAGCGGCCAGCCGGCTCGACCCTTCATTCCCGCCGATAAAATCGGGGCCGAAGAGGAAAAGAGGCGTCCTGGACGAAAAGAGCCGGCGGGAGAATTCCAGGAGCTTTTTTTGGGGGATCGCCAGCGCGCGGGCGGCCTTGATCAACGTCCCATCGGACGCTTCGAGGGCCAGGGCCGCGAGGGCCTTGAAGAAAAGTTCCTCTTTGTCCGGCGGTATTTGGATTTCCAGCGTGTTCCCCGGCGAGGGCCGGGCGCCGGCGGGAGCGAGGCGGGCTACGGCGGCACCGTTTTCGATGGCCTTATGGACTTCGAGTCCGAGGATCGGTTGCGAAACCGGCAGGTCCTCGCCGAGGACAAGGATCGCTCCGGCGAGGCCGACGTCGGCCATGCGGAAGTTCAAAGGATAAGCGGCTTGGCCTGCGGCCCGGCTGATTTCGCGCAGCGCCCCGGCCGCGGAGCCGGTCCAGGAGCCGAGGAACGCCGGCGCTTTCAGGACTTCGGCGGCGAACTTGTGCAGGACGAAGAGGTCCTCGCACGAGCTCTGGGCCGAAGCGGAGACGGCCACATCGCCGGAGCAAAAACCGGCCAGCCGGGCCGCCGCGAACGCCAGGGCTTCGTCCCAGGAGGCTTCCCGGAGGGAGCCCTTGTCCCGTATCAAGGGCTTAAGCAGCCGGCGGGGATGATGGGCGGCGGCGCTCACCAGGAACCGGCCTCTGACGCAGGCCTGACCGCGGTTGACGGGGCATTCCGGGTCGGGCGCCGCTCCCAGGATCCGGCCTTCCCTCGACCTGACGAGCAGCCCGCACCCTTGTCCGCAGAGAGGGCAGACGATTTTGGATTCTGTCTCGGCCGGGCGTTCATAGCGGACGGCCCGTTCCGTTAGCGATCCCGTCGGGCAGACGTCGATGCAGGCGCCGCAGAACTGACAACCCGAGTCCAGCAGCCGGCGGTCGAGAGCCGTGCCGATCACGGCCCCGGAGCCCCGGGAAACGAACGTGAGGACGGAGGCGCCGCGGATCTTCTGACAAACCCGGACACAGCGGCCGCAGAGGATGCAGAGGCTGTTGTCCCGGTCGATGAACGGGTCGTCGCGCCGGACCTCGCCCTCGCGACGATGGCTGGGGAAGGGGACGACGTCAAGGCCCATCGCTCCAACCACGTGCTGGAGCCGGCAGCGCCCGTTGGCCGGACAGAGGACACAGCCCGTGACCTCGCCCGTCTTCCGGATCGTGGACTTGTAATCGTCGCAGGAGGCCTTTTCCGAGCAGATGAGACAGGCGTGGGGATGTTCGGCCAGGATGAGCTCGAGGATGCCCCGCCGCAGGGACATGAGCTCCGGGGTCGCCGTGCGGACGACCAGGCCCTCCTCCGCGGCCGTGCTGCAGGCCGGGACAAAGCCTTTCCGTCCTTGGACTTCGACGAGGCAGAGGCGGCAGGCGGCGTAGGGTTCGAGGCCGGGATGCTCGCAGAGTGACGGCACGAAGATGCCGTTGGCGTTGGCGACTTCGAGGAGCGTAGGACGCCCTTCGAAAGCGAGGGCGCGGCCGTCGATGGTCAGGGTCATGCTTCCGTCCTGGCCGGGATCTCTCCGACAAGGGCCCGGCCCGCTTCTCCCGTGGTTTTCATGACGGCCTGGATTTTCGCCGGGCAGACGTTGAGACAGACCCCGCATTTGATGCAGGCGGCCTGATCGATGACATGGATTTTTTTTCGTTCCCCGGAGATGGCGTTCACCGGGCAGCTCTTCAGGCAGAGGAGACAACCGACGCATTTCTCGGGGTCGATGAAGTAGGTGATCAGGTTCTTGCAGACGCGGGCCGGGCAGGTCCGGTCGACGATATGGGCGAGGTACTCGTCGCGGAAATAGAGCAACGTGGACAGGACAGGGTTCGGGGCCGTTTGCCCCAGTCCGCAGAGGGACCCCTGCTTCACCGTCAGGGCGAGGGCTTCCAGTTTCTTGATGTCCTCGAGGCTGCCCTTCCCAGCCGTGATCCTGGCCAGGATCTCGGCCATCTGGCGCGTGCCGATCCGGCAGGGGGAGCATTTCCCGCAGGATTCCTCCTGGGTGAAACGCAGGAAATAGAGGGCGATGTCCACCATGCAGGTGTCCTCGTCCATGACGATCATACCGCCAGAGCCCATCATGGCCCCCGCCTGAGTCAGGCTTTCGTAATCGATGGGCAAGTCGAGAAGCTCCTTGGGGATGCAGCCGCCCGACGGGCCGCCGATCTGGACCGCTTTGAACTCGCGGCCTTTGGGGATGCCGCCGCCGATAGCGAAGACGATGTCGCGCAGGCGGATGCCCATGGGGACTTCCACCAGTCCGGTGTTGTTGATCTTGCCGACGAGCGAAAAGATCTTCGTGCCTTTGCTCGTCTCGGTTCCCAAGCTTGAAAACCAGGCGGAACCACGGCGGATGATGGAGGGGACGTTGGCCCAGGTCTCGACGTTGTTGATCACGGTCGGCTGTCCCCAGAGGCCGCGCTGAGCGGGGTAGGGAGGCCTCTGCCGGGGATAGGCCCGCTGGCCTTCGATGGAGGCGATCAGAGCCGTCTCCTCGCCCGAAACGAAGGCGCCGGCGCCCCGGACGATTTCGAGGTCGAAGTCGAATCCGGTCCCCAAGATGTCTTTACCCAACAGGCCCATTTCATGGGCTTGCTGAAGGGCGACGCCGACGCGCGAGACGGCCAAGGGGTATTCGTCGCGGATATAGATGAATCCCCGGGCTGCGCCGATCGCCTTGGCGCCGATGATCATCCCCTCCAGGATGGCGTGGGGGTCGGCTTCGAGGACGGACCGGTCCATGAACGCCCCCGGGTCCCCTTCGTCGCCGTTGCAGATGATGTACTTGTGTGAAGCCGTCTCATGCCGGCAGAGTTCCCACTTCTTCCCGGTCGGGAATCCCGCGCCACCCCGGCCGCGGAGTCCGGACGTCGTGATTTCGGCGATGATGGCCTCCGGGGTCAGGGACGTCAGGGCCTTGCCCAGGGCTTCGTAGCCGTCGTAAGCAATATATTCTTCAATATTTTCCGGGTCGATGCGGCTCCGGTTCCGCAGGACGATCAGCCGCTGGTGCTGAAAGAACTCGATGTCGGCCATTCTAGGCACCGGCTCGTCCCCCCCCGGCGGGACATACATGAACTTCCGGACGGGACATCCTTTTATCAGGTGCTCTTCAACGAGGAGAGGGACGTCCTCGACGGCGAGACGCTGGTAGAAGATACCTTCGGGATAGACCATAAGGATCGGTCCTCTTTCACAGAAGCCGTTGCAGCCGGTGGCGACGACAAGGACCTCGTCGCTGAGTCCCCGCCGGGCGACTTCCTTCTCCAGGGCGTCCTTGAACGCGAAAGCACCGCAGGAGACGCATCCTGTTCCGGCGCAGACGAGCAAATGAGTCCGGTAGGTCGGCACGGCTATTCCGACGGGCCCAGCAGTGTCCCTAGAACCTGGTCGGCCTTGTTCTCGGTCATCTGGCCATGATATCGGCCGTCCACGACGGCGAGGGGAGCCAAGGCGCAAGCGCCCAGGCAATTCACCCGTTCCAAGGTATATTCCCGGTTGGGCGACGTTTCTCCGGCCCGGATGCCGAGCTTCCGTTCGAAATGTTCGAGGATCGCGGTTCCGCCGCGGACGTGGCAGGCCGTTCCCATGCAAACCGTGCAGAGATGACGGCCCCGGGGCTCCAGGCTGAAGGATTTGTAGAAGGTCGCCACGCTGTAGACGTGGGCCGGCGGAACGTCCAGCTCCCTGGCCGCTGCCTCGAGCGTTTCCGGCGCGAGCCAGCGGAGCCGTTCCTGGAGGTCCTGAAGGATTTGGATGATCGCCCGCTTCTCGCCGCCGTATTTCTCGACGACCCCGCGAACGACAGCATCGACGTCGTCGGCGATGGGGGCTTTACCGGAGGGTCCGGTCTTTCGGTTTTTCTGCGCCATATCGGGAGTAACTTACAGAAAATACCGAACGGTTGTCAACGTTTTTTCCGCTGTCAACGGCAGCGCTGCCAGTCGGATTCGCTGAAGAGGCGGTCCAGTTCCTTCCACAAGTCCTTGACCTCGCAGCGCATGACGATCAGGTCCTGGGATTCGCCCCCGAGGTCCTTGACGAAATCGGGGAGCAGCGATTCCTCGCGGAATCCGAGCCGCCGGAAGATCTTCATGGCCCCGGCCTGGGGCCGCATCATGCGGGCCACGATGGTCGTGAGCTGGTTCTGGACGGCGATGAAATAGAGCTCGCGGATCATGATCGTTCCCAAGCCCCGGTGCTGAAAAGGGCGGGCGATGATCACGCGGATTTCCCCCTGGTGTTTGCTCCAGGCTTCCCCTGAGAGCTCCAGGGCTCCGCTGGCCACGATCACTCCGCCGTGGACGGCCACGATGCGGATGTCGTCGCCGCTTTCGACTCGCCGAAGTCTCTTGGCTACGGCCTTCCGGTCCGTGACGTCGAACTTCAGGTATTTCCGGTCCTCCTCCGGCAGGGCGCCGTAAAACTCCATCAACCTGTCGATGTCGTTCGCCGCGAACCGCCGGATCGTCACCTCCGTGCCGTCCTTCATTCTCTCTGTCTTGTCCATGCGCGCGTTTTCCCTTTCTGAGATTTTTCGTCCTTTGATCCTGCTTCATATATATATGAGGGGGATTTCGAATTGTCAAGCTGCGGCCGATTCCAGAATTTGCCGATAGGGCTTCGTCTCCCGGGAAATTCCGTTCTCCGGGTGCACGAGGGAATTCCTGGGACACAATCCCTTTTCAAGAGAAAAGGGTTATGTCCCGAATTTTCCGGCCTGTCCCGGAATTCGCCGCTGCGTATCATCGGGCGAATTCGGCCGATTGACAGGACTCCGATGCCGGTGCTATTGTGAACCGAGGCGGACCGATGCCCATCCGAAAGCTCAGCCGGCGGTTCTTCGATTTGCCCTTGCGGCGCAAGCTCATCCTGAGTTTTCTTGTCATCATCGTCCTCGGCGGGGTCCTGACCCTGATGGTCGGCACGCGCATCGAGCACCGGACCATCATCTCTCTGGCCGAGGCCAAAGTCAGGCACGACCTGGCCTCGGCATGGATGGTCTATGAAGAACGGCTGCACAGCCTCCGGGACACCGTCCGGCTCAGCGCCACGCAGGAGTTCCTCCGCGCGGCTCTCCGGCAAGCGGACCTCAACCGGGTCGCCGTACGGCTCGATGGGATCCGCGGGGAGTTCGGCCTCGACGTTCTCAACCTCACGGACGCCCTCGGCCGCGTTGTCGTCCGGTCGCGGCGCGCCGATGCGCCCGTCGGCGACGACGTCGCCCGCGATCCGTTCGTCGCCGGCGCCCTCCGAAAAGAGGTTTCCGCCGGGACCCGGATCGTCCCCCGGGAGGAGCTCCTCAAGGAGGGGGCCGACCTCGCCGACCGGGCGTACTTTCAATTCATCCCGACGCCCATGGCGGCCGCCCGACCCGAAGACCATGAAGACAAGGGCATGATGCTCACGGCAGCCGCCCCCGTCGTGGACGACTCGGGCGTCCTCCTGGGCGTCCTCACCGGCGGCCTGTTGTTCAACCGGAACTACGACCTTGTTGACCGGGTCAAGGAGATCGTCTTCAAAGAGGAGAAATACAAGGGCCACGACATCGGAACGGCGACCTTGTTCCAGGACGACCTCCGGATCGCCACCAACGTCCTCGACGATCAGGGCAACCGGGCGGTGGGGACCCGGGTTTCCCGAGAGGTCAAGGAGGCCGTGCTCGACCGGGGAGAAACCTACGTCGGGCGGGCTTTCGTGGTGACGGCTTGGTACATCACGGCCTATCGGCCGATCAAGGACATCGCCGGACGGACGATCGGCATACTTTACGTCGGTATGCTGGAGAGGCCGTATATCGACCTCCGCAACCGGGTCATGGCCACGTTCGCCGGCATGGCCTCACTGTGCGTTCTCTTCCTCCTCGGCCTGCTGTCGTTCGTCGCCCGCCGGATCACCCGCCCTCTGGCCGTCATGGTCGACGCGACGGGCAAGATCGCCCAGGGCGACCTCCGGCACCGGGTCGAGCTCGAAGGCCGGGACGAGATCGGACAGCTGGCCCGAGCGTTCAACCTGATGAGCGACGAGCTCAGCCTGGCCCATGAAGACCTGACCCAGTGGGGGCGGACCCTGGAGCAGCGCGTCGAGGAGCGCACGCGGGAGCTGCGCGAGACCCAGGATCAGCTCGTCGTGTCGGAAAAGCTGGCGTCGCTCGGCAAAATGGCCGCCGGCGTCGCCCACGAAATCAATAATCCCCTGACCGTGATCCTGATCAACGCGCATCTCCTTCTCGAGCGGCCCGGGAGGGACGCGGACGAGGGGGAGGCCCTGAACCTCATCGCCGACGAGACGACCCGCTGCGCCGCGATTGTCCGGGGTCTTCTGGATTTTGCCCGCCTGACGCCCTCGCAGGCGGCCCCGACCGACATCAACGACATCATCGACAGGACTCTCCTGCTCCTGGAGAAGCAGGCCTTGGTCCGCAACATCCGGATCGAGAAAGCCCTGGACCGCACGCTCCCCCCGATCGAGGTCGATAAAAACAAGATCCAGCAGGTCTTCTCCAACCTGACCATCAACGCCTGCGAGGCCATGCCCTCGGGCGGGACGCTCGTCGTCGGGAGCCTCATGAGCCGCGATGGCACCCACATCGAAGTCACCTTCACCGACACGGGCGTGGGCATCTCCAAGGAAAATATCCCCAGGCTGTTCGACCCCTTCTTCACCACCAAGAGCTTCGGAACGGGATTGGGCCTGGCCGTGAGCTACGGGATCATCCGGCGGCGCGGCGGGACGATCCTCGTCCGGAGCGCCGTGGGGAAGGGCACGGTGTTCACGGTCCGTATCCCCCTGGCCGATCCGGGGGAAGAGAAATGCATCGAGGAGGCGCCGCAATGACAAAGCCGGGCAAGCACAGGATTCTCGTAGTGGACGACGAGCTGACGGTTTGTAAGAGCATCCGGCAAGTGCTCATCCGGGAGGATTGTGACGTCGATATGGCGCAGAGCGGCGAGGAGGCACTCCGCAAAGAGGCCGACGAGCCCTATGACGTCATGATCGTCGACCTCATGATGCCCGGGCTCAGCGGCCTGGACCTGCTCAAGATGCTCAAGGCCCGGAACCCGAAGGCCCGCATCATCATGGTGACGGGTTATCCGACGATGAAGAACACGCTCCAGGCCATGCAGCTCGGAGCGATGGATTTCCTGCCCAAGCCTTTTCTCCCGACGACGCTCCGCACCCTCGTCGCCGCGGCCCTCGAGGCCGGAGACGACAAACCGGAAGGGTCAGGCGCCTCGGGTTAGAGCCTCGCTCAGCTTGGCCCCGATGTCGGCCGGGCTGACGGCGACCCAGACGCCGGCCGCCCGGAGGGCGTCCATCTTCTCCTGGGCCGTTCCCTTTCCGCCGGCGATGATCGCCCCGGCGTGACCCATCCGCCGCCCCGGCGGGGCGGTCTGGCCGGCGATGAAGCCGACGACGGGCTTGGGGAAGGACCCCTTGATGTAAGCCGCGGCCTCGTCCTCGGCCGTGCCGCCGATCTCGCCGATCAGGATCACGGCCTCGGTCCCGGGGTCCTTCTTGAAGAGCTCCAGGAGCTCGATGTACTTGAGCCCGACGACCGGGTCGCCGCCGATGCCGACGGCCGTCGACTGGCCGTAGCCCTGCAGCGAGACCTGCTGGACGGCCTCGTAGGTCAGGGTCCCGGACCGTGAAATGATCCCGATCGTGCCCGCTTTGTGAATGGGCCCGGGCATGATGCCGATCTTGGCTTTGCCCGGCGAGATGATGCCCGGCGTGTTCGGACCGACGAGCGCGACCGGCTTGCCGCGGAGGTACGTCTTGACCTTCAGCATGTCGAAGGTCGGGATCCCCTCGGTGATGCAGACGACGAGCTTGAGGCCCGCGTCGGCGCATTCCATGATGGCGTCGGCCGCGGCGAAGGGCGGCACGAAGATCGCTGCGGCCTCGGCCCCCGCGGAAGCCACGGCATCGGCCACGGTATTGAAGACGGGGACGCCGAGGTGCTTCGTCCCGCCCTTGCCGGGCGTCATGCCGGCCACGACCTTCGTGCCGTATTCGATCATCTTTTGGGCGTGGAACGTGCCTTCGCTGCCGGTGATCCCCAGGACGACGACCCGCGTATTTTCATCGAGGAGAATGCTCATGGGTTGCTCCTTTGACTCGGCTCACTTCACCAGTGCGACGATGCGCTCGGCGGCTTCCTTCATGCCGGCCGCCGACGAGAAGGCCAAGCCCGACTCGGCCAGGATTTTTTTTCCCAGGTCCACGTTCGTCCCTTCGAGCCGGATGACGACCGGGATCTTCGTCCCCAGCGCCTTGGCGGCCTTGACGACGCCGCCGGCGATCATGTCGCAGCGGACGATGCCCCCGAAGATGTTGATCAGGGCCCCCTTGACGTCGGGGTCGCTGACCAGGATCCGGAAGGCGTTGGTGACGGCCTCTTCCGTGACGCCGCCGCCGACGTCGAGGAAGTTGGCCGGCATCCCCCCGGCGTACTTGATGATGTCCATCGTCGCCATGGCCAGGCCCGCGCCGTTGACCATGCAGCCGACGTTGCCGTCGAGCTTGATGTAGTTGAGGTTGTACTTCGTGGCCTCGACTTCGAGGGGCGATTCCTCGTCGAGGTCGCGCATGGCCTGGATATCGGGATGGCGGCCGAGGGCGTTGTCGTCGAAGGTCATCTTGGCGTCGAGGGCCAGGACGTCGCCCTGCTTGGTCACGAGAAGGGGATTGATCTCGGCAAGGGAGGCGTCCGTGCTTTCGAACGCCCTGAACAAGCCGACGATGAATTTCTGGCCCTGTTTGAGCGCCTCGCCGTCGAGGCCGAGCTTGAAGGCCAGCTTCCGGGCTTGGAAGCCCAGGAGCCCGGTCGCCGGGTCCACGTATTCCTTGAAAATGCGGTCGGGCGTTTCGGCGGCGACCTTCTCGATCTCGACGCCGCCCTCGGTCGAAGCCATGACGACCGCCGCTTCGCGGGCCCGGTCGATGACGATGCCGAGGTAGAGCTCGCGGGCGATATCGAGCGCCTCCTCGACGAGGACGCGCTTGACCCGCTTCCCTTCGGGACCGGTCTGGTGGGTCACGAGCTGCATGCCGATCATCTTGGCCGCCAGGGCCTCGGCCTCGGCGGCCGATGCCGCGAGCTTGACGCCGCCGCCCTTGCCCCTGCCGCCGGCGTGGATCTGGGCCTTGACGACGACGCGCGGACCGATCCGTCCGGCGATCTCCCGGGCCGCCGCCGGCGTCTCGGCGACTTCGCCGCGCGGGACGCGGACGCCGAACTTGGCCAGGATGCCCTTGGCCTGGTACTCGTGGATCTTCATCTCTGTCTCCCTTTTCTCGCCGATGAAAACGCCCGGCGCTCCGGGCCCATTCCTTATAACAAAGGCCTTTCCGGATGTCAAACATTCCGCGGCGACGCGCCGAATCCTCCCGACCGTCGCTCAAAAGCTTGACAGTCCCCGAAGAAAAAGACTATAGTGACTATCTTTGAAAACGACAATACGCTTCATTATTGTATGAGCATTCATCGCCGGCCAAACAGTATCTTTCCGACGGTTCTCGTCGGCGTGGTTTTTTCCAAGTCCTTTGCACTCATCTCATTCCTGCATCCGCGGGCGGGGCGCTTGCCCGGCCCGAAAGGACCCCGGTCCTTATCCTTCCCTGAAAGGGTCATCCATGCCTAAGCCGAAATTCGCGGTTTATTGGGCGGCGAGCTGTGGCGGGTGCGAAATCGCCTTCCTCGACATCCGGGAGAAAATCCTGGATTTCGACGCCGCGGCCGACCTGGTCTTCTGTCCGTGCCTCATGGACACCAAGTACAAGGACATCGAGGCCATGGCCGACGGCGAGATCGACGTGACGCTGTTCAACGGGGGCATCCGCAACGAGGAAAACCTCCACATCGCCAAGCTCCTCCGGCAGAAGTCCAAGGTGCTGGTTGCCTTCGGCTCCTGCGCCACCGAGGGCTGCATCCCCGGCCTGGCCAACCTCACAACCACTGACGAGATCCTGGATTACGTCTACCGGCGATCCCCGTCCGTGGAGGCCGGAAACACGACGCTTCCTCAGACCGTCACGGAAACCCCGTCGGGGCGACTGACCCTGCCGGCCCTGTACGAGGTCCTGCGGCCCCTCGACCAGCTCGTGGACGTCGATTACCGGATGCCCGGCTGTCCGCCGGTGGCCGAGCAGATCTGGGTGGTCGCCGAGGCCGCCCTGACCGGGAAGCTGCCGCCCAAAGGGTCCCTGGTGGGGGTCAATCCCAAGTCCGTCTGTGACGAATGCAAGCGGACGAAAGAAGAGAAGAAGATCAAGGCCTTCCGCCGTCCTCACCTCGTCGACCCGCGGGATATCGACCCCAAAAAGTGCCTTCTGGAGCAGGGGATCATCTGTAACGGACCCGCTATCCACGCCGGCTGCGGAGCGCTCTGCCCCCAGGTCAACTTGGGATGCCGGGGGTGTTATGGGCCGGCCGAAGGCATCCAGGACGTCGGGGCCAAACTCGCCGGGGCGATCGCCTCGATCATCGACAGCGACGACCCTGCCGAAATCCAGGTCATCGCCGACCAGATTCTCGACCCGGTCGGCACGTTCTACCGCTTCGGCCTGGCCGGCTCGCTCATCGGGAGGCGCGTGAGATGAAAACGATCACCATCGATCCCATCACCCGGCTCGAGGGCCACGGCAAGATCTCCATTTTCCTCGACGACTCAGGCGACGTCGCCGACGCCTACCTCCAGATACCCGAACTCCGCGGTTTCGAGAAGTTCTGCGTCGGCCGTCCGGTCGAGGAGATGCCCCGGATCACGACGCGCATCTGCGGCGTCTGCCCGGAGGCGCACATGATGGCCTCGGCCAAAGCCTGCGATGCGCTCTATCACGTCGACCTGCCCCGTACGGCCAAGCTCCTGCGGGAACTTCTCTACGTCATTTTTTTCGTGACCGACCATGCGACCCATTTCTACGCCCTGGGCGGCCCGGACTTCGTCATGGGCCCGGACGCCCCGGCGGCCCAGCGCAACATCCTGGGCGTCATCCACAAGGTGGGCGTCGAGATCGGCCGCAAGGTCATCGATACGCGCGGCGCCTGCCACGATCTCATCAAGATGATGGCCGGCAAATCGGTCCATCCCATCGGCGCCCTCCCCGGCGGGATGAGCAAGGGCATGACGTCCGAGGAGCGCGACAAGGTCCTCGAGACCGGAAAAGCCGCCGTCGAATTCGCCAAGTTTAGCATCGGCATCTTCAACCAGATCGTCCTCGGGAATAAGGCCTACGTCGACCTGATCCTGAGCGACGGCTTCACCCACCACACCTACAACATGGGCCTGGTCGACGAAAAGAACCATGTCAATTTCTATGATGGAGCGATCCGCGTCACGGCCCCCGACGGGGGGGAGCTGGCGAAGTTCAAGCCGGCCGATTACCTCGAGCATATCGTCGAACATGTCGAGCCCTGGTCCTACCTCAAGTTCCCCGTCCTCCGGAAAGTCGGCTGGAAGGGCCTTGTCGACGGCCCGGAAAGCGGTATTTACAAGACGACACCCCTCTCCCGCCTCAACGTCTCCGACGGGATGGCGACACCCCTGGCCAACGAAGAGCACGACCGGATGTACCAGACCCTGGGCGGGAAGCCTGTCCATCAAACTCTGGCGACCCACTGGGCCCGGCTGGTCGAGCTTCTCTACGCCGCCGAGCGCTGGGTGGAGCTGGCCTCCGACCCGGAGGTCACCGGCCCGGACTACCGTGTCGTCCCCAGCCGCACGCCCGACGAGGGCGTCGGCGTCGTCGAGGCTCCCCGGGGCACCCTGTATCATCATTACAAGACCGACGAACGGGGTATCGTCCAGGAGGCCAACTTGATCGTCGGGACGACCAACAATAATGCCGCCATCAACCTCTCGGTGAAGAAGGCGGCCATGAACTTCATCAAGAAGGGTCACGTCACCGACGGGCTCCTGAACATCGTCGAGATGGCCTTCCGCGCCTATGACCCGTGCTTCGGCTGCGCCACGCACGCCTGGCCCGGACAGGCGGCGATCCATATTCGGATCCTCGACCGTGAGGGAAACATCGTCCATGACCTGAGGAGATAGAGAAGGCCATGAAAGTCCTCGTTCTCAACAGCGGCAGCTCATCCGTCAAGTTCCAGTTCATGCGCATGGAGGACGAAGGCCTCCTGGCCAAAGGGATCGTGGAGAAGATCGGCTCGAGCGACGCCATCGTCACTTACCAGCCGGAGGGACGGACGAGGATCCGGGAGATCCGCGAGGTCCTCAACCACAGCGTGGCCATCGAGCTGGTTCTGGATCTCCTCCTCAGCCCCCAACACGGCGTCATCCGTAGGAAAAGCGAGATCGACGGCATCGGGCACAGGGTCGTCCATGGCGGCGAGGATTTTTCCGAATCCGTGCTGATCACGGACAAGGTCAAGGCCACGATCCGCAAGTGCATCCAGTTCGCCCCCCTGCATAATCCCCACAACCTCAAGGGCATCGAGGCCTGCGAGTCCCTCCTGCCGGGAGCCCTTCAGGTGGGCGTGTTCGATACGGCGTTCCACCAGACCCTCCCGCCCAAAGCCTTCATCTACGGACTGCCCTACGCCCTCTACCGGAAGCTGAGCATCCGGCGCTACGGGTTCCACGGCACCTCCCACAACTACGTGGCCCGCAAGGCCGCCGAGATCCTCGGCCGGCCCATCGGGAAGCTCCGTCTCATCACCTGCCACCTGGGCAACGGGGCCAGCATCACGGCCGTGGCCGGCGGGAAATCCATCGATACGACGATGGGCTTCACGCCTCTCGAAGGACTGGTCATGGGCACGCGCTGCGGCAGCATCGACCCGGCTCTCGTCCCCTACATCATGGAGAGGGAGAAGCTGGGGACGAAGGAAATCGACTCCATCATGAACAAGAACAGCGGTATGCTGGGATTGACCGAGACGTCGCACGACATGCGGGAGATCGAGCAGGAAGCCGCCCACGGCAGCGAGCGGCATCAACTGGCCCTCGAGATATACTGTCACACGATCAAGAAGTATATCGGGGCCTATATGGCCGAGATGGGACGCGCAGACGCCATCGTCTTCACCGGAGGGGTGGGCGAGAACTCCCGCCTCGTCCGCCGTCTCGTCTCCTCGGGGCTCGGAGAGTTCGGCATCGTCCTCGACGCCGCGAAGAACGAGGCCAACGAAAGCGTGATCAGTTCCGGCCGGGTGAAGATCATGGTCGTGCCGACCAACGAGGAGTTGGCCATTGCCCGGGACACCCAACAGATTCTTTCGTCCCTTGAGAGCCGCGAAGCTGCGGCCGTGCCCGCTCTCGTGCCTCCGCCGGAGATGGCGCGTCCGGCGGCCTTCCAGACAGACGAAGTGGCCAAGCTCGTCCTCCTCTGGGCCCGGAACCGCCGGGCGAGCGTCGCGGTGCTGGCCGAGAAGCTGGGGCGGGAGATCGGCCGCGCCGTCGAGGCCGACACGGTCGGGCGCGAGCTCAAGCGGCTTAGCCTGACGGCGGCCGTCGGCCGGACGGACAATCGGAAAAAACAGGCTAAAGGATAAGGTCATGGACAAAATCAACCGTGAAGACGCAGGCTGGCTGGTCGCCCTGGCTTGGCTGAGCGCGCTCGAGGAAACGGCACGGGATTTCCATGGGACGCGGCCTTATGTCTTCAGCGCCCGGGCCTATGAACATTCCGTCCAGTATTATCTCCATCTCCTCGGGGACGAGTACGGCATGCAGATCAAAAAAGCCGGCTCGATCCGTGAAGCCGTGGAAAACTACATCCAGATCGGCGTCGCCGGGGGCCTCTTCCGGGACGCCAACTTCTTCGAGCTGGCCGAGGTCAACCCCTTCCACCTGGGGATCACCGTCCACGACTGCGTCTACCTCAAGAGCTGCCAGGCGCTCATCGAGGAGGGCTTCTCGGTCCGCGACCTGACCTGTGCCCGGATCGGCTGTTTCCGTGCGGCGGTCAAGGCCCTGGCGAATATCGACTGCGAATACCAGGTCACATCGTTCAACGTCGACGGAGACTGCAAGGGTTACATCGAAAGGACCTGAATTGGCTAAAGCCGCATCCCCTTCCATGAAGAGCCTGCTCCAGGTCGTCCGGGAGAGCGAGGACGCGGCGGCCGTGCGCGCGGCCGTCATGCAGCTCGGCTACGAGAAGCATGAAGAGGTTTATCCCGTTCTGGTCGAAAAGCTCGACGACCCGAACCCGAGCGTTCAGCACGCGGCGGTCGTCGCCTTGGGCCGTCATGCCCGGGCCGAGGCCATCGACGAGCTGTCGAAACCGAAGATCTTCCATTCCTCGTTTCACCAGATCCGCTGGGCGGCCGTGACCGCCGTCGGTCGGTTGGGGGATTACCGGGTCATCGACCTTCTCCTCAAGGCCGCCGAGGACCCGGAGTGGATCGTCCGGACCGAGGCCATCGCCGAGCTCATGGGCAAGGTCAAGGACATTATCGCCCGTAAGGACGTCCGGCTGGCCCGCATCCTGATCTATATGTTTTCGCTGGACAACGAGGAGATCGTCAATCTGGCCATCGAGGGCTTCCAGGAGTTGGGTTCGCCCTGCCTCGAATGGCTCCACGAAGCGCTCCGGAATCCGTCGCCGAACATCCGCTCCAACGCAGCCCGGACCCTGGGCAAGATGAAGTCCCAGGGTTCGACGCCTTACCTGATCGAGCTCCTTCAGGACGAGGAATCCGGCGTCAGGGCGAGCGCTTCGGAAGCCCTGGGTCTCGTCGGGAACAAGGTCAGCATCGAACCCCTGGTCGTGATGGTCCAGGACAACGTCGAAGGGGTGCAGTGCCAGGCCGTGACGGCCCTCGTCGGATTCGGCAAGGCGGCCACCGTTCCCTTGCTCAACGCGCTGTCCCGCGAGCGGGACAAGTACGCCCAGCGGGCCTTTCTGAAATGCCTGGGCCGGATCGGCGACCCGAAATCCGTTTCCGCCCTGATCGGCTACCTCCGCAGCAGTTATTTTATCGTCCGGCAGGCGGCGGTCTCCGCCCTCGTCCGTTTCGGGCCGATCGTGACCCGGCATCTTCTGGCCACCCTGTCCTTCAACGCCTCGGACATCGACTCCCTGAAGAAGGATGCCTGCGACCGTGAACATCCCGAGCTCCAACTGCGGGCCATCAAGGCGATCGGCGGGCTGGAGGACCATCGGGCCGTGGCCCTCCTCAAGGAACTCGTCGAGGAGGGACTACCTGACATCCAGGAGGCGGCCTCTCAGGCCTTATCGCAGATCGGGTGTTCCGCTTGGGGCCGCTGCTGCGCCCTGAATGTCCTCGGGGAGGTCGGAGACACATCTATCGTTCCCAAAATCCTGCCCTCGTTGCGGGACGACTCCGACAACGTCCGTTACGAGGCGGTCCGCGCCCTGGGAAAGCTCGGCGGCGTCGAGGCCGTTCAGCATCTCGTCCGCATAGCCCGCAAGGATCCCCGCGACTTCATCCGCCGCGAGGCCGTGCGTCTCCTGAGAACGGCCGGGCAGGGGCATGCCGGCGTCCTGGACATGGCCCGTCAGCGCCTCAAGGACCCATCGCGCGACGTCCGGGTCCAGTGTGCCCGGCTCCTGGGAGGGTTCCAGGATAAAAAGTCCATCATGCCTCTTCTCAAGGCCATGGCCGACCCTCATTGGAGCGTCCGTGAAAGCGCCGAAATGGCGCTCCTCAACTTCGGGCGTGATGCCGCGGAACTTCTTATCGCGGCCCTGAAGAGCGCGTCGTGGACGACGCGTTTCCGGGCCGCCCGGCTGTTGGGGGAAATCGGGGATCCCGTGGCCGTCGCGCCGCTTGAAAATGCACTCTCCCGGCGGAGGGAAAGGAAAGACGTCCGGGACGTCATCGAATTGTCACTACGGAGGCTGAGGAAATAGCGCGGCAAAGGCCGGCGCCGCTCGCGGAGCATTCGTGCCATAGGCAATATATAATATTCTATTAAAACTCCAGCGAGGAGAGAGTATGAGAGTCAAGCTCAAAGCCGGCCGCGACCAGCGCAAGTTCATCGCGAGGATCGAAGAGCTCTCCGGCGAGAACGTCTTTGCCTGCTATCAATGCGGGCGGTGCTCCGCCGGATGCCCGATGGCCTCGGAGATGGACCTCCTGCCCAACCAGATCATCCGTCTGGTCCAGTTGGGCCTGGAGGAAGATGTCCTCCGTTCCAAAACCCTGTTCCTGTGCGCCTCCTGTTTTACCTGCGAGTCCCGCTGCCCCAAGGGCATCGACATGGCCCGGGTGATGGAGGCCGTCCGTCACATCTTGGATCCCAAGGGAAAAGACGCCTTCGGTCCGGGCGAGATCTCGCCGGAACTGGCCCAGGAACTCCCTCAACAAGTCCTGGTGTCCATTTTCCGCAAGTTTTCGAAATAAGGATTGTTCATGAGAGTCCACTACTATCCGGGATGCACGCTCAAGCAGAAGACCACCGCGCTCGACATCTCCACCCGAGAGGCGATGAAGCGTCTGGACATCGAGCTCGTCGAACCCGAGGGCTGGGCCTGTTGCGGCGCGGAATACCCCCTGACCGAGGAAAAGATCGTCGGGCTGGCGGCGCCCATCCGGATCCTGCGCCAGGTCCGCGAGGAGGGCGGGGACGTCCTTGTGACGACCTGTTCCTTTTGTTTCGCCGTCCTGAAGCGGGCCGACAAGGCCATCAAGGACGACCCGCTCAAACACAAGCGGATCAACGCCTTTCTCCGGGACGACATCCGGATCGATCCCCTGACCAAGGAGCGGACGACGGGCTTCGAGGACTACAACGGTGAGGTCAAGGTCCTCCACCTCCTGGAGTTCCTGCGCGACAGGGTCGGCTATCCCAAGATCCGGGAACGGTTGAAGAGGGACCTGAAGGGTCTGGCCGTCGCCCCTTATTACGGGTGCCGGGTGCTCCGGCCGCAGAAGGAAATGGCGGTCGACGAACCCGACTCTCCCCGGCTTTTCGAGGAATTCCTCGAAGCCGTAGGGTGCGCGGCCGTCGATTACCCGTTCAAGCAGGAATGCTGCGGGTCCTATCTTTCCGTCTCCCTGCCGGCCGCGGCCACCGAGGCCTCCTACCGCGTCCTCCGCTCGGCGGGGATGAACGGGGCCAAGGCCGTGGCCGTGACCTGCCCGTTGTGTTTCTATAACATGGACCACCGCCAGGACGCCATCAAGGAAACGTTCTTGGATTTCCCCGGTCTACCGGTCGTATTCTTCACCCAGCTCATGGCCTGGGCGCTGGGGGTGGATAAATCCGTCCTCGGACTTGGCGAACATCGCGTCCCCGCGGACGGCGTGTTCAGCGAGACGCCGGCGACTGAGGTGAGGACATGACGGCCAAGGCGAAGAACAAAGAGAAGCGGATCGGCCTCTTCGTCTGCCACTGCGGCGTCAATATCGCCGGCGTGGTGGACGTTGAAAAAGTCACTCAAGCGCTGAAAGACTATCCCGGGGTGACGTTCTCCACGGACTACGTCTACATGTGTTCCGACCCGGGCCAGCAGATGGTCATCGACACGATCAAGGAGAAGCATCTCGACGGCATCGTCGTCGCCGCCTGTTCGCCGACGCTCCACGAGAAGACCTTCCAGGAGGCGGCTCGGTTGGCCGGCCTCAACCCCTACCAGATCGAGATCGCCAACATCCGGGAACAGGACAGCTGGGTCCATACGGACAAGGAGAAGGCCACCAAGAAGGCCATTAGGATCGTCAAATCGCATGTCGCCAAGGCCCGGCAGAACGAGAACTTGGACCCGATCAAGGTCGACGTCAACAGACGAGCCCTTGTCATCGGCGGCGGGGTCAGCGGCCTGCAGGCCGCCATGGACATCGCCGACCACGGCTACGAGGTCATCCTCGTCGAGAAGAACCCCTCGATCGGGGGCAAGATGATCCAGCTTTCGGAGACGTTCCCGACGCTGGATTGCTCCCAGTGCATCCTGACGCCGAAGATGGTCGAGGTCTCGCGCCACCCGCGGATCAAGCTTCTGACCTACCACGAGGTCGACTCCATCTCGGGCTTCGTAGGTAATTTCAAGGTCCGGATCCGGAAAAAGCCGCGCTACGTCGACGAGACCCTCTGCAACCTCTGCAACGAGTGCGAAAAGGTCTGCCCCCAGGTCGTCCCCGACGAGTTCAACATGGGCCTGTCCTTCCGCAAGGCCATCTACATGCCCTTTCCCCAGGCCATCCCGGGGACCTTCACGCTTGACGCCGAACACTGCCTCGGCCTGAATCCCGTGCGCTGCGGCAAGTGCAAGGACGTCTGCGAGAAGAAGGCCATCGATTTCGACATGCAGGAGACGATCGTCGAGGAGGAGGTCGGGGCGATTGTCGTGGCCACCGGCTTCGACCTGTACACGATGCAGGCCCTCGGCGAGTACGGGGGAGAGAAGTACGAGGACGTCGTCAACGGCCTCGAGTTCGAGCGCATCCTGTCCGCCTCGGGGCCGACGGGGGGGGAGATCCGGAGGCCGTCGGACGGCAAGGTCCCCCGATCGATCGTCTTCGTCCAGTGCAGCGGCTCCCGCGACACGGAAAAACACCTGCCTTACTGCTCGAAGATCTGCTGCATGTACACGGCCAAGCACGCCATGATGTACCGTCATCGCGTCCCCGACGGCCAGGCCGTCGTCTTCTACATCGACGTCCGGACGGGGGGGAAGTCCTTCGACGAGTTCTACATGCGGACGGTCGAGGAGGACAAGGTCCTCTACATCCGGGGCAAGGTCTCCAAGATCTTCAAGGAGGGCGACAAGCTCATCGTCTGGGGCGTGGACACCCTGACCGGGAAGAAGGTCGAGGTCGAGGCCGACATGGTTGTCCTGGCCATGGCCATGGTCAAGGCCGACGGGGTTCAGGACCTCCTGAAGAAGCTTAAGATCTCGACCGACATCCACGGCTTTCTGGCCGAAGCGCATCCTAAGCTGAGGCCGGTCGAGAGCCTCAACGCCGGCTTCTACCTGGCCGGCTGCGCCCTCGGCCCCAAGGACATCCCCGAAGCGGTCGCCCAGGCTTCAGCCGCGGCGGCCAAGGTCGGGGACCTTTTCGCCCAGAAGGAACTTCTCCACGAGCCGACGGTCGTGCCGGTCAACGAGGAGCTCTGCTCGGGCTGCGGCATCTGCGTCACCATGTGTCCGTATACCGCCCGGACCCTGGACCCGGACCGGGGTGTCGTCGCCGTCAACGAGATCCTCTGCGAAGGCTGCGGGGCGTGCGCCGCCGCTTGCCCAAGCGGCGCCGCCCAGCAGCGCAACCAGACCGACAACCAGATCTTCTCCATGCTTAGGGCCATGCTGAGGGAGTGACCATGTTCGAACCGCAAATCATGTGCTTTCTCTGTAAGTGGTGCACGAGTTCGGCGGCCGACGCGGCCGGCACGTCGCGTCTCCGCCATGCCCCCAACAATATCAACATGAGGGTCATGTGCTCGAGCCGCGTCGACCCCCAGCACATCCTCTACGCCTTCAAAGAGGGCGCCGACGGCGTGTTCCTCGGCGGCTGCCATCCCGGCGACTGCCACTACGTCGAGGGGAACTACAAGACGCTCCGCCGGATCACCCTCTTCAAGACGATGCTCCAGGACCTGGGGATCGACCCGAAGCGGCTTCGCCTGGAGTGGATCTCGGCGGCGGAAGGGAAAAAATACGCCGTAACGATGGACGAGTTCACGGAACAGATCCGTGCCCTGGGACCGCTCCATCTGAACGAAAAAGCTCTAGTCCAAGAGGTGGTCAAAGATGAGTAAGACAGCATCCAAACCCAAAAAGGCCGCAACCAAGGACAAAGCCGCCGAGCGGCGTCTTGTCCCTATCTTCGTCATGGGGAAACGCTACGAAGTGCCCGACACGTTGACGATCCAGAAAGCCCTCGAGTACGCCGGCTACCTGCTCGTCCGGGGCTGCGGCTGCCGGGGAGGGATCTGCGGCGCCTGCGGCACGGTCTACCGCTTCCCCAATTCCTACCGGATCGAGGTCGGGCTGGCCTGCCAGACGGTCGTCCAACCGGATATGTACATCGCCCAGATCCCCTTCTTCCCGGGCAACAAGGCCGTCTATGACATCGAGAGCCTTCCTGCCGTGGGGGGCACGATCGCCGCCCTCTACCCCGAGGTCTTCAAGTGCGTCGGCTGCGGCACGTGCACCCGCAGCTGCCCCATGGACATCGATGTCCTGGGCTATATCTCGAAGGCCATCCAGGGCGACATTGCGGCCGTGGCCGAAGGCTCTTTCGATTGCGTCATGTGCGGCCTGTGCGCCGCCCGCTGCCCGGCCGAAGAGGTCCAGTTCAACATCGCCATTCTGGCCCGCCGCCTCTATGCCCGGCATCTCGTCCCCAAGGCCGGGCACCTCGAAAAGGCGGTCAAGGCCGTGGCAGGCAAGGCGTACGACAAGGCCCTCCAGGAGCTCAAGAACAAGAACCTGGACGAGCTCAAAAAACTCTACAAGAACCTCGAGGCCGAGCCGGACATGGCTGATGAATCCTGGACGCCTCAAAATAAATCCTATCTGGGAGAATGACCCATGCCATACACCCCTGAACTTCAAGCGTTGATCAAGAGGGTTGAAAAAACGAGGCCGGCCCGCGTCGAGAAGAAGCGGGCGGGCGTCGAGTTCACGCCCATGTCCCTTCAGGAGCGCGAGGCCATCCTGAAGTACCATCCCGACTTCAAGGAAGAGGGGCGGACGGAGATCCTCGTCGGCCCCAACAAGGGCTACCGGATCGCCAAGGAGATGGTCAATCTTTTCCATGCCAAGAGCCGCCTCGACCCCGACACGATCGACCTCAGCCGCGCCGACTTCGAGACCGACGTCCTCATCATCGGCGCCGGCGGCGCCGGCTCGTCGGCGGCCCTCGTCGCCCGGGAGAACGGGGCCCGCGTCCTCATGGCCACCAAGCTCCGTATCGGCGATGCCAACACGATGATGGCCGAGGGGGGCATCCAGGCCGCGACCAAGACCGAAAAGGACTCCCCTTACTACCATTACCTCGACGCCATGGGCGGCGGGCACTTCAAGAACGACCCCGAGCTCGTCGAAACGCTCGTCGTCGAGGCGCCCAAGGTCATGGCCTGGCTGGAAAAGCTGGGGGCGATGTTCTCCAAGTACGAGGATGGGCGCCTCAAGGCCATGCACGGCGGCGGCACGTCGCGCAAGCGCATGCATTACGCCGGCGACATCACCGGCGCCGAAATGATGCGGACCCTCCGCGACGAGGTCAAGAATCACCCCGCCGACATCAAGATCCTGGAATTCTCCCCGGCCGTCGAGCTCATCCTGAACGAGCACGGCGCCTGCGCCGGGGCGGTTCTCTACAATCTCGAGACGGAGGAATACTTCGTCGTCAAGGCCAAGGCCGTGATCCTGGCCACGGGCGGGTCGGGCCGCCTCCACATCCAGGATTTCATGACCACGAACCACTACGGCGCGACCGGCGACGGCCTCGTCCTGGGCTACCGGGCCGGCGTTCCGCTCCGCTTCCTCCATACCGTCCAGTACCATCCGACGGGGGCCGTCTTCCCCGAACAGGCCGAAGGCCTCCTGATCACGGAGAAATTCCGGGGGGCCGGGGCCAACGTTCTCAACATCGACGGCGAACAGTTCGTCTACGAACGCGAGCCCCGCGACGTCGAGGCCGCGGCCTTCATCCGGGAGTGCTTGGAGCGGGGCAAGGGGGTGCCGACGCCGACCGGGAAATTCGGCGTCTGGCTGGATTCGCCCATGATCGACATCCTCAAGGGCGAGGGCACGGTCCGCAAGGAATTCCCCGGCAAGTGGATCCTGTTCCACCGCTACGGGATCGACATCACCAAGGAACCGATGCTGGTCTACCCGACCCTCCACTACCAAAACGGCGGCTTGGAGATCAACAACCGCACCGAGACCGTCGTCCCCGGCCTTTTCGGCGCCGGGGAGGTCAGCGGAGGCATCCACGGCGAGAACCGCCTGATGGGCAACTCCCTGCTCGACGTCGTTGTCTTCGGCCGGATCGCCGGCTGCAGCGCGGCCGAGTACGCCAAGGCGGCGCACAAGGACGGCGTCCTGTCCTTGGGCCACGTCCGGGCTTATCACAAAGCCCTCGAACAGGGCCGCGTCCCCGTGGACGGCCAGGTCTCACCGATGATCCTGCCGGACTATTCCAACCCCGACGTCCGGGAAAAACAGTTGACCACGAAATATCACGGAACGCTGCGGTAATCCATGAGCGAGGTTCAGCCATGCCGGTAAGGCAACGCGAAAAACCGTTCGGGCTCCCCAGGCCGGAGACGCCTCACGGCGAGATCGTCATCCTCGAGGAGCGCTGCAAGGGCTGCGGCTTCTGTATCGAGTACTGTCCCCACGGCGTGCTGGTCAACGCCAAAAAGTACAACGCCAAGGGCTATCATCCGCCGGAGATCGTCAAGGTCGAACTCTGCGTCAACTGCGGCTTCTGCCGCATGATCTGCCCGGAGTTCGCCATCTATACCTACGAGTCCAAGACCGGGGAAAAACCATGAAAGCCGATCCCAGAGGAGTTCTCACAGGGTCCCATTACATTGACGGCGACTTCGCCTGCTGCGAAGGAGCCCTGGCGGCCGGATGCCGGTTCATCGCCGGCTATCCGATCACGCCCTCGACCGAGATCGTGGAGCGGTTCGCCCGGCGCGCGCCGATGGTCGAGGGGGCGCTCTTCATCCAGATGGAGGACGAACTGGCCGCTTCGATCGCCATCCAGGGCGCCGTCTGGGCCGGCAAGAAGTCCATGACCGTGACCAGCGGGCCCGGCTTCTCCCTGATGATGGAGCACATCGGCCTGGCGGCCATGACCGAGACGCCGTGCGTCTTCGTCGACGTCCAACGGGGCGGGCCGTCGACGGGCCTGCCCACCCTGCCCGCCCAGGCCGACATGATGCAGGCCCGCTGGGGGTCGCACGGCGACTACGAGATCATCGCCCTCTCACCGAACTCCCCGCAGGAAAGCTTCGACCTGACCATCGACGCCTTCAACCTCTCGGAGCAGTACCGCGTGCCGGTCATGTTCATGATGGACGAATGCGTCGGCCACATGATGGAGCGGGTCGTCATTCCCGCGGCCGACAAAATCGAGATCACGCCCCGGCGCTACACCAAGCTCCCCCCCGGCGAGTACCTGCCCTTCAAGCCGGCCGAGGACCTGGTTCCGGACATATTCAAGGCCGGGGACGGCTACCGGCTCCACATCACCGGGCTGACCCATGATTTCCGCGGCTATCCGGCGATGAATCCCGAGGTCCAGGAGCAGCTCGTCCACCGGCTGGTCAACAAGATCCGCCTCAACGCCCCGAAGATCTGGCGCTACGAAGAGACTGGCGTCGAGGATGCCGACGTCGTCATCGTGACCTACGGCATCACCTCCCGCGTCGCCGTCGAGGCCATCGACATCGCCCGGAAAAAGGGGATCAAGGTCGGCATGTTGAGGCTCATCGTCGTCTGGCCCTTCCCCGAGCAGCGGATTTTCGAGCTCGCCGGCCGGGGCAAGGCCATGGTCGTGGCCGAGATGAACTACGGTCAGGTCTTCTACGAAGTCGACCGATCGGCCCGGGGCAAGGCGCCGGTCGTCCTGGCCGGGCACGGCGGAGGAACGGTCCACAACATCGAGGACATCGTCAAAAAGATCGAGGAGGCGCACCAGTGTCGATCCTAAACGAACTTCAGAAAGCATCCCTGAGTCCGGCCGCCGGCTTGACGGGTCCGGACAAGCACCCGATGGACGATTTCCTGCGCATGGACCGGATGCCCCACATCTGGTGCTCGACCTGCGGCATCGGCGTCAGCGTCAACTGTTTCGCCAAGGCCCTGGAGAAATGCGCCTACTCGCTCGACGATGTGGTGGTCGTCTCGGGCATCGGCTGCACCGGCCGCGTCGCCGGCTATGTCAAGGTCGACTCCTTCCACACGACCCATGGCCGGGCCATCCCCTTCGCCACCGGGCTGAAGCTGGCCAACCCCAAACTCAAGGTCATCGTCTTCAGCGGCGACGGCGACATCATCGCCATCGGCGGCAACCACTTCATCAACGCCGCGCGGCGGAACATCGACATCACGGTCATCTGCATCAATAATTTCAACTACGCCATGACCGGGGGGCAGGTAGCCGCCACGACCCCCGAAGGGTCCATCCTGTCGACTTCGCCCTACGGCAACTTCGAACATCCCTTCAACCTGCCTTTCCTGGCCGAGTCCGTCGGCGCGGTCTACGTCGCCCGCTGGACGTCGCTCCACGTCTACAACCAGACGAACGCCATGGTCGAGGCCATGCAGAAGCCCGGCTTTTCGTTCATCGAGATCGTGGCCCCGTGCCCGACGATCTTCGAACGTCAGCAGAAGATGGGGGACGGCCTCGACCGGTTGCGCTGGTACTGCGAAAACAGCGAGATCCGGCCCGACCCCAAGACCAAAGAGGCCGACATCCGCCTCCACGACAAGATGATCGTCGGAAAATTCGTCGACATCGAGCGGCCGACCTACCTCGAGGCGATGAACGCGCACTTCCAGGAACGCCTCGGTCCGAAGTACAAGGTCTACGAGGGATAACATGGCCAAGACTGAGATCAAGATCGGAGGGTTCGGCGGTCAGGGCGTCATCCTGACCGGCTATATCATCGGTAAGGCCGCTTCGCTCTTTGACGGCAAGGACGCCACGATGACGCAGGCCTTCGGGCCGGAGGCCCGCGGCAGCGCCTGCAGCGCCCAGGTCATCGTCTCCGACGGCGCCATCCGCTATCCCTACGTCAAGCGGCCGCAGGTCATGGTCATCATGAGCCAGGAGGCGTTCACGAAGTTTTCTCCCGAGCTCGACCCGAACGGGATGATCCTCATCGAAGAGGAGCTCGTGGATCCCAAGGGGCTCCCCCCGACGGTCAAAGTCTATGGCATCCCGGCGATCCGGATCGCCGAAGAGCTCGGCCGGAAGGTCGTCCTCAACATGATCATGGCCGGGTTCTTCGCGGCCGTGAGCGGGCTCGTGTCCAAGGACGCCATGCGCAAGGCGGTCGAGACCTCCGTGCCGAAGGGGACGGAGGGGCTCAACCTGCTGGCCTTCGAGAAGGGCTACGAGTACGGCCTGGGCAAGGTCCAGGCCCAATAATTCGGCGGCGGATCGCCGAGCCGAAGGAAGGAGCGCCATGCCAGAATTCATCTACACGCCCCTCTTTTCCCTGGGACAGGATACGACCGAGTACGAGACTGTTTCGCGGGACCAGGTTGCCGCCGGCGAATGCGACGGACGTCCGGTCCTCAAGATCGCGCCCGAGGGCCTGACCCTTCTGGCCGAGCGCGCCTTCCATGACGTGGCCTTCCGGCTGAGGCCGTCCCATCTCGAGCAGATGGCCGCGATCCTCAAAGACCCGGAGAGTTCGGCCAACGACCGCTACGTCGCCCTGGAGATGCTGAAGAACGCCGTCATCTCGGCCGAAGGCGTCTTCCCGATGTGCCAGGACACGGGGACGGCCATCATCAACGCCAAGAGGGGCCAACGGGTCTTCACGGGCGGCGGCGACGAAGAGGCCCTTTCGCGCGGCGTTTTCAACGCCTACGCCAAGAACTATTTCCGCTATTCCCAGAACGCCGCGCTGACGATGTACGACGAGAAGAATACCGGGACGAACCTGCCCGCGCAGATCGACATCATCGCCGTCGACGGCGACGAGTACGGCTTCCTGTTCATCGCCAAGGGGGGCGGTTCGGCCAACAAGACCTATCTTTTCCAGGAGACCAAGGCCGTGCTCAATCCGGAAGCCCTGCAGAAATTCCTCGTCGGCAAGATGAAAGGAATCGGCACGGCGGCCTGCCCGCCCTACCACTTGGCCGTCGTCGTCGGCGGCACGTCGGCCGAGCTCGTCCTCAAGACGGTCAAACTCGCCTCGGCCCGTCATCTCGACCACCTGCCGACGGCGGGAGGGCCTGGAGGCCACGCTTTCCGCGACATCGAACTCGAGGCCAAGCTCCTCGAGGCCTCCCGTAAAATCGGACTGGGGGCCGGATTCGGGGGGAAATACTTCTGCCTCGACGTCCGGGTCATCCGCCTGCCCCGCCACGGGGCTTCCTGTCCGATCGGGATGGGCGTCAGCTGCAACGCCGACCGGAATATCAAGGCCAAGATCACCCGCGACGGGATCTTCCTCGAAAAGCTCGAGAAGGACCCGGCCAGATTCCTTCCCCGGCCCGCCACCGCGGACGTCCCCGCCGTCCCGGTCGACCTCAACCGGCCGATGTCCGAGATCCGGGCGACACTTAGTAAGTATCCCGTGGCAACCCTGCTCACGCTCAACGGTCCGATCATCGTTGCCCGGGACATCGCCCACGCCAAGCTCAAGGAAAAGATCGACAGGGGAGAGGACCTGCCGGCTTATTTCAAGGACCATATCATCTACTATGCCGGGCCGGCTAAGACTCCGCCCGGATATGCCTCGGGATCCTTCGGCCCGACGACGGCCGGCCGCATGGATGATTATGTGCCCCTCTTCCAGAAGATGGGCGGTTCTTTGGTCATGCTGGCCAAGGGCAACCGCTCCAAGGGCGTGACCGAGTCGTGTAAGACGAACGGCGGTTTCTACCTGGGTTCGATCGGCGGTCCGGCCGCCCGGCTGGGTCGGGATTGCATCACCAGCCAGGAGGTCGTGGCCTACCCCGAGCTCGGGATGGAGGCCATCTTCAAGATCACGGTCAAGGATTTCCCGGCCTTTATCATCGTCGACGACAAGGGGAACGATTTCTTCGAGAAGATCCTGGCCTGACCTCGTCCCATAGAGGCGACGGCCCGGCCTGGCCCGTCCGGACGCCACCCGTTTCTTTTCGGCGCCGTTTTCGTTATGATGAGGGGGCGAGGAGGCCACGTGGACAAGAACAGGTTCGTCAAGTTCGGCGTCGGGATCGTCGTCCTTTTCCTGCTGGGGGTCTTCCTGAAGCTGGCCAAGCCCGTCCTCATCCCCTTCTGCCTGGCTCTCCTATTCGCTTTCGCCGTCGCGCCGGCCCTCGATTTCCTGGTCCGGCGGAAGGTCCCGAAGTCCGTCGCCCTGGTCGTCATCCTGCTCCTGACCTTCGCGGTCCTCTACCTCATCGGGACCGTGTTTTACGCGAGCGGCAAATCCTTCGCGGCCGAACTCCCGTCGTACAACGAGATGGTCAAGTCCTTCCTGGAGAGGATCGACCACGTCGTCCCCGACCCGCGCCTCAAGGTCGGCCTCACGGATTGGGTTAACGGCCTGAACGTGGGCAAGCTGGGGACCTTTTTCCTCTCCGCCCTCGGGCCTTTCTTCAGCTTCATGTCCCAGCTGCTCCTCGTCTTCGTCTTCATGATCTTCATCCTGGCCGGGCGCGGCCGGATGGCCCTAAAAATCGGCGAGGCGTTCCCTCCTGACCAAGCATCGACCCTGGGCAAGGCGGCGGTCCGGATCAATTGCGAGATCCAGAAGTACCTGGCCGTCAAGACCCTGGTCAACCTCCTCATCGGGGTCCTGGTCACGGCCGTCCTGGCCGTCTTCGGGGTCCGCTTCGCCGTTGTCTTCGGTGTGCTGGCCTTCCTCTTCAACTATGTCCCTACCCTCGGCGCCGTCGTCTCGGTCGCCCTGCCCGTTCTCCTGGCCGTTTTCCTCGAAGGGTCGTTCAGCTTGAAGGTCGGGATCGTCCTGGCCGTCCTGGCCATCGTCCACGTGGCCCTGCACCGCTTCCTCGAACGCCGGCTCATGGGGAAAGAGCTCGACCTTTCCCCGCTCCTCGTCCTGTTCTCTCTCTTTTTCTGGGCCTGGCTGTGGGGCATCCCCGGCATGATCCTGGCCGTCCCCATCCTGGCGGCCATGAAGATCGTCTTCGCCAACGTGCCGTCGCTCCGTTTTCTCGAGACGATGATGGACAAGTAGGGCGGCGGCTCAGGCGTCGAGGCCGTGCGCGGCCAGGAACTGTTCGAGCCGGCGTTCGATCTTGCGGGCCGTCTCCTTGTAAACGTTGTACGGCAGGCCCAAGGGATCCTCGATGTCCCAGCCGTAGAGAACGGATTCCGGGACACCCCAGATGTCTCTGAGGTGGTTGAAAATGGAGACGTCCATGGCGACGACATGGTCGAACGCCCGGATGTCGTAGACGCCCACAGGGCGGGCGACGTGGGAGGAGATGTCCACGTTGTAAACGAGCTTCATGACCAGGACCGCCTCCTCCGAGGCCGGGCCGCCTGTCGCGGCGATCCCCGCGCTGGCGACCTCGGCGGACGGGCCGAGGCGCTTGCGGGCGATGCCCTCGGCCATGGGGCTGCGGCAGATGTTCCCGTAGCAGACGAAGAGCAGACGGATTTTTTTCTTTTTCATGGCGCAGCGGTCAATCCCGTCCGGCCTGGGCGCTGCGGGGGCACTTCATGGGATTATGCCTTCACGCTTCGGGCCAGAGGTCCCGGGGATAGACGCCGGCGTCGACGAGCCCGAGGATGGCCGCCCGGAAGGCGGGCCGGTCCTCGGGATAGGTCACCCCAAACCAGCGTTCCCGCGTCGGCAGGATCCGGACCCTGGCCCGGCCCTCGCGCAGCAGGGCGCCGACCACCTCGGGGATGAGGAACTCCGCCTTTAGGATGGACGCGGTTCTCGTCCGGAGGAACTCGGGGAAGCGGGCCTCGAGTTCGGCGAAGAGGCCGGGAGTGAAGCCCCAGAAGTTCATCGACGTCCAGCTCTCCGGGTCGAGGGGGGCCCAATCGGCGTCGTTCTCCGTATGCTCGACGGCGTCCCCGAACTTGCGGATCTTCAGGAGCTCGCGGATGCCGACGAGATACCCCTCGGTCGTGGCCGTGCAGACGCCCCGGGCGACCGTGCCGTGCTCGGAGAGCGTATTGGCCAGCCGGTAGCCGACCATGGCGAACTCGTGGACGCCCTTCACGCCGGCGTCCCGGCCGAGATACCCGGCCATGGCCTCGAAGGCCGTCGGGCCGTAGTAGTCGTCGGCGTTGATGGCCAGGAAAGGGGTCCGGACGGAATCCTTGCACGACAAGATGGCCTGGGCCGTGCCCCAGGGCTTTTTTCGCCCCTCAGGAACAACGAACCCCGGCGGGACCTGATCCAGGGACTGGAAGACGTAGGCCGTGTCCGCGGCCCGCTCGATGCGGCGGCCGATCTTTTCCCGGAAGGCTTCTTCGATGTCCTTGCGGATGATGAAGACGACCCGGCCGAACCCTGCCCGGAGGGCGTCGAACACCGAATAATCAAGCACGACCTCGCCGCTCGGGCCGACGGGGTCGATCTGCTTCAGTCCGCCGTAGCGGCTGCCGATGCCCGCCGCCATGACCACCAGGGTCAAAGACGACATGGGGCCTCCTCTCATGGCTCGTTTTTCCGTATCTTAATGAATCGCCCGCCCCAGGTCAAACGCCCCCGCGAACAGGGGCGGAGCCCGGCCCGAAATCACCCATAGAACGTGGACCGTAATTCCGGGACATTCCGGGGAATTCGGGACATAACCCTTTTCTCTTGAAAAGGGATTGTGTCCCAGGAATTCCCGGACACATCCGGAGGACTGAAACACCTGGGCAACGACGCTCGATCGGCGATTTCGGGAGGGGGTGTCTGGCTTTACTTGTCCCATTCTATCCTATATTATTAGAGGAAAGAAGGTGCGTGCATGATCCGTTCGACGACCGTCATTTGCGTACGGCACAAGGGAAAAACGGCCATGGCCGCCGACGGCCAGGTGACCATGGGCCAGACCATCCTCAAGCAGACCGCCCAGAAGATCCGCCGCCTGGCCAAGGGGGACGTCCTGGCCGGGTTCGCCGGCGCGACGTCGGACGCGTTCGCCCTGTTCGCCCGGTTCGAGGTGAAGCTCGAGGAATACCGCGGCAACCTCTCCCGGGCGGCCATCGAGCTGGCCAAGGACTGGCGTATGGAAAAGTCGCTCCGCCAGCTCGACGCGCTCCTCGTCGTGACCAACGCCGAGAGCTTGCTGCTCATCTCCGGAACCGGGGACGTCGTCGAGCCCGACGACGGCATCATAGCCATCGGCTCCGGCGGGCCATTCGCCCTGGCCGCGGCCCGGGCCCTCATCCGGCACACCGACCTCGACGCGCGGCAGATCGCCGCCGAAGCCCTGGAGATCAGCGCCGGGATCTGCGTCTACACGAACAACGAGATCAGGGTCGAGGAGCTCTGAATGCCCATCGTCCTCCCCGAGACGTTCGAGAGGCCGGCGGCCGACATCCCCGACGCGGAGCTCACCCCGCGGGAGATCGTGGCCGAGCTCGACAAGCACATCATCGGCCAGAAGGCGGCCAAGAAGGCCGTGGCCATCGCCCTGCGGAACCGCTTCCGCCGGCGCAAGCTGCCTCCCGTCCTGGCCGACGAGATCGCGCCCAAGAACATCCTCATGATCGGCCCCACCGGAGTCGGGAAAACGGAGATCAGCAGGCGGCTGGCCAAGCTGACCTCCTCGCCCTTCCTCAAGATCGAGGCCAGCAAGTTCACCGAGGTCGGCTACGTCGGCCGGGACGTCGAGTCCATGATCCGGGACCTTGTCCGCATGTCCGTCGACATGGTCAAGCAGGAGAAGGTCGCCGAGATCATGGAGAAAGCCAAGGCCAACGCCGAGGATAAGCTCCTGGACATCCTCCTGCCTCCGCCCAAGAAGCGCGACGACGCGAACGGCGAGGGGGACGACTCGAAATTCCACGACACTCGGGAGAAATTGCGGGCCCAGCTCCGCGGCGGACTCCTCGAGGACCGGCCGGTCGACGTCGAGGTCAAGGAAAAGACCACGCCGCCTCTCGAGGTCATTTCGAACTCCGGTGTCGAAGAGATCGGGTTCCAGATCCAGGAGCTCCTCCCGGGCTTCCTGGGCAGCCGGACGAAAAGGCGGCGGATGAAGATCAAGGAGGCGCGGGAGGTTATCCTCGAGGAAGAGGAAAAACGCCTCGTCGACATGGACCACGTCTCCCGCCTGGCCATCGAGCGCGTCGAGCAGTCGGGCATCATCTTCCTCGACGAGGTCGACAAGATCGCCGGCCGGGAGTCGGGACACGGACCCGACGTCAGCCGCGAGGGCGTCCAGCGCGACCTCCTGCCGATCATCGAGGGCACGACGGTCAACACGCGCTTCGGGCTCGTCCGGACCGACCACATCCTGTTCATCGGCGCCGGCGCCTTCCACGTCTCCAAGCCCTCCGACCTCATCCCCGAGCTCCAGGGCCGGTTCCCGATCCGCGTCGAGCTCACGCCGCTCGGCAAGGACGACTTCGTGCGCATCCTGACCGAGCCGGAGAATGCCCTGATCCGCCAGTACGAAGCCCTCATGGCCACGGAGGGCGTGAGCGTCTCCTACACCCCGGACGCCGTCGACGAGATCGCCGATGTCGCCGAAAAGGTCAACGCCGACGCCGAGAATATCGGGGCCCGCCGCCTCTACACTGTCGTCGAAAAAGTCATGGAGGACATCTCCTTCGCCGCCCCGGACATCGCCGAGAAGACCATCCGGATCGACCGGGAGTACGTCCGGGAGCACCTCAAGGACATCCTCGAAAACCAGGACCTGCGGCGTTTCATCCTGTGATGGCCAGATCGCTCGCGACGCTCATCCTTGGGTTGCCGTTGCTGGTCTTTCCGGCCTGCGGGCGGAAAGGTCCGCTCGAAATCCCGCCCGGACGCGAGCCCATGACCGTCGAGGGCTTGGCGGCCGCCCAGCGCGGGCAGGTCGTGTTCCTGGAATGGACGAACCCGGTCAAGGCCGTTTCCGGCCGCCCTTTGACGGACATCGAAACCATCGAGATCTGGGTCTTCGACAGCGGCCTGCCGGCCGGCGGCCGGCCTTTCGCGTCGACTGAGGTCGAAAAAACGGCCCGTCTGGTTCGGCGGATCCCCAAAGATGAGTTCGGGAGTTTCCAAGGCCGGGCCGGCGCGCGGGACTCCGGGATGGCCTTTCCCTTCGTCTTCGACCCTGGCCCCGCGGGCCCGAAGCGCCTGGCCTTCGCCATGCGGGTCATCGACTCCAAAAAGCGCGCCTCGGATTTCACCGTGCCGGCCGCCGTGGACATCCGGGCCTGTCCGAAACCCCCGCGATCCGTGGACGTCCGTGTCTTTTCGGACTTCATCGAGGTCGGTTGGCTCGCCCCCGACTCGAACATCGACGGCACGCCTCTCGAGAACGTGGGCGGCTACGTCGTCTACCGCTACAAAGGGGACGGCCCGCCGCGCAAGCTCACGCCATCCCCCGTCGATGGCCTGAAGTTCGAGGACCGCGAATTCGAGTTCGGGAAAGCCCTTGGTTATTTCGTCCGGGCGGTTGCTGCCGGGACGGACGGCGCGGTCGAGAGCGGCGATTCTTCGGCCGTGGCGATCGTCCCGCGCGACATTTTTCCGCCTGCCGCGCCGGCCGGCCTGGCCGTCGTCGCCGGCGACGGGCTCGTCTCCCTGAGCTGGCGGCCGGCGAAGGAGCGCGACCTCGACGGCTACAGGGTCTGGAGAAAAGAGGCCGGCGGCCCGGCCTTCGGCGCCCTTGGCGAGTGTCTCGTCCGGGAGAACACGTTCACCGACCGGTCGGCCGCGAAAGGCGTGTCCTACGTCTATGCCGTCAGCGCCGTCGACCTGGCCGGGAACGAGGGCTCGAGGTCCGAAGGAGCGGCCGTCGTCGCGAAAGGAGCGAGGCCTTGAGAATCTACAGGTTCAGGTACCGCAAGAGGATCCTCACGGGCATCCTGAAGGAGGAGTTCCTTTTCCCCATCATCGGGTCGGTCTTCGGCGACTTCAAGATCGGGTCGAGCCCCATCCCCATCGGCGAAGTCCGTGTCCTGCCGCCGGTTCTGCCCACCAAGATCATCGGCATCGGCCGCAACTACCGGGCCCATGCCGAGGAATTGGGAAACCCCCTGCCCGAAGAGCCCCTGATCTTCCTCAAGCCGCCGACGGCCGTCATCGGCCATCTGGACAGGATCATCCATCCGGCCATGGCCGGCCGCGTCGATTACGAAGGGGAGGTCGCCGTCGTCATCAAGAAAAAAGCCCGCGGGCTCGGCGACGATGCCCCCGTTTCCGACTTCATCCTGGGCTACGCGTGTTTCAACGACGTCACGGCCCGGGACCTGCAGAAGAAGGACGTCCAATTCACCCGGGCCAAGTCCTTCGACACGTTCGCCGCCCTCGGGCCCTGTGTCGCCACAGGCCTCGACCCGGCGTCCCTCCACCTGAAGACGTTCCTCAACGGCAAGCTGGTCCAAACGGGGAACACGGCCAACCTCATCTTTTCCGTCCCGGCCCTCGTCCGGTTCCTCTCCCGGATCATGACCCTCAACCCCGGCGACGTCATCGCCACGGGCACGCCCGCCGGGATCGGCCCCATGACGCCCGGCGACCGGGTGGACGTCCAGGTCGAGGGGATCGGCGTGCTCTCGAACGCTTACGCCCGTTCAATCGACAAGGAGGATACATGAAGCTGTTCCTGGACTCGGCCAACCTGGAGGAGATCCGCGAGGTCGCGAGCTGGGGGGTCCTGGACGGGGTGACCACCAACCCGTCGCTCTGCTCCAAGGAGAACGTGACCTTCGAGGACAACATCCGCGCCATCTGCGCCGTCTGCGCCGGACCCGTCAGCGTCGAGTGCGTTTCGCTCCGTGCCGACGAGATCGTCGTCGAGGGCCGCGGCCTGGCCCGGATCGCGCCCAACGTCGCGGTCAAGATCCCGATCTGTTTGGAAGGCCTCAAGGCGACTAAAATACTCCACGCCGAGGGCGTCCCGGTGAACATGACCCTCATCTTCTCCGCGAGCCAGGCCCTCCTTGCCGCCAAGGCGGGGGCCCGCTTCGTCAGTCCCTTCATCGGGCGCCTCGATGACGCCTCAGAGGACGGCATGGCCCTCATCGAGGAGATCGTCCAGGTCTTCGAGAACTACCGCTTCGAAACCGAGGTCATCGTGGCCAGCGTCCGCCACCCGCGGCACGTCGTCGAGGCGGCCCTCGTCGGGGCGGACATCGCCACGGTCCCCTACGGAGTCCTGGAAAAGCTGGTCAAGCATCCCCTGACGGACATCGGCATCGAACGGTTCCTCGCCGACTGGAGAAAAGTCAAGAAGTGAGATTCCACCCCATCTTCCGGATCCGCGAACACGTCCGGGTCCTCGTCCAGAAAGTCCGGCGGGTCACCGTGTTCGTATTCGTCCTGGGCGTTCTCTTCTTGAGCCTGGTCGCCGGCAAGAACGTCTTCCTGGGCGAAGTCCGCAAGGAGATCCGTAAGTCGTTCGCCTACGACAGCCTGAAGGCGTCCTATTTTCCGCCCGCCCTCGTCCTCGAGAACGTCCGCTCCCTCACCGGCCCGCCGACCTTCCGGGCCCGCCGGGTCATGGTCGAGGTCTCTTTTCTCTCCCTCCTGAGGAACCAGAAGTCCATTTCCGTCCGGCTGGTATCTCCGGAGGTCCGCCTCGCCCGGGGGGCCCCGGGGGCGCCCCGGCCAAAAGCCAGGCGCCCGTTGTCCGTTTTCTCCCTTCCTTTCATCATCGAGGAGGGGGTCGTCGAGGACGGTTCGGTGTCCTTTGAGACCGGCGCGGCGACGGTCGAGGTCCGGGGGCTCCAGGCGCACGTCACCCAGAGCGGCGAGGAGTTCTCGGCCCGGGCGACGGCCGAGCGGAGTGGCTATTCGTCCCCCTCCCAAAACCTCGACTTCGGCGGGGCCCTCACCGTCCTGCTTTCCGGCCGGGGTGAAGCGTTGAAAATCGACCGGTTGACCATCGAAGGTCCCGACGTCCTTCTCCAGGCGGCCGGCAGCATCCGGAATTTCCTCGACCCGGAAGTCGAACTGGACGCCCGCTTCGATATCGAAACCGCTTTTCTTGACGCGATCCTCCGCATGCCCTTTGAATGGAAAGGAAAGGTCGGCGGGGAGGGGAAGCTCCGGCGCAAGACCGGCGAGCTCGCCTTCGAAACGAGCCTCGCCTCGGACGCCCTGGTGCTTTGCGGCGTGCCCATGGGCCGGATCCGGGGCCGCTTCGACCTCGCGCCGGCGACGGGCGGAAGGATCGACCTTGACATCCAGAAGCCCGGACTTCCCGCCGAGAACCTGGGTCTGACCTTTCTTCATGGCCGGGTCGAGGGCCGGGCCGCCCCGATTTTCGTCGACCCGGTCTTCAGTGAGCTCAAGATCCCCTGGCCGGTCAGGTCCCCCGCCTGGGGGACCTTTACCCTCGAGAACCGCAAGCTCGCTGTCGACGCCGAATTCCGCGATTCCTCGCTCGCCAGGGAAGGGGATCTGTTTTCCTTCCGAGGAGGCGCCAAGGTCGGCGTCGACTTCGCCACCCACAACGTCTCCATCCGGACTTCCGGCCTGGAATCGAACTTCGGCCGCCTCGATGCGACCGCGGCGATCGACCTCGCCGGCGACATCGACACGAGGATCCGGGGACAAGTCTTCGACGTCAAGCAGACGCGGGAATTCGTCTCCCTCGTCCTCAACGAGACGTTCGGCTTCGGCGAGATCCGGGGCGCGGGCTACGCCGACGTCCGTCTCAGCGGCAAGTCCGCCTCCCCCGTCGTTTCCCTGAAGGCCACCTTGTCTCCCGGCGGCTTCGACTTGTTCAATGCCGCCTTCGTCGAGACGGAGACCGTCATCTCGGGAGGCGGTTTCGAGGGCTTTTTCGACGTCGATGACCCCGAGCTCAAGGGCCGGGTCCGGGTCAAGACCGACGGTGACACGCTCGAAGTGGACGTCAAGGACGGGGAGGGGGAGCTGGCCAGGATCCTTCCCGCCCTCGAGGTCCCCGTCTCTCTCCACGGCCGGGCCTCGGGCGATTTCCGGATGGTCGACAGGGCCGGCGCCCAGGAGTTCTCGGGGAGCTTCACAAGCCCCGAGATCACCGGCTACGGCGAGAAGGCCGGCCGGGTCTCCGGCCGGCTCGATTGGAAGGACGGCATCCTGTCGTTCCCCGAGCTGGCCATGGATTTCTACGGCGGACGTTTCGAGGGCCGGCTGCTCGTCGGGATCGTCAACGGCGAGTTCGATTTCGATCTCCGCGGCGAGGAGCTCGATTTTCACCAGCTCGTCTCGGCGGCTTCCGGCCGGCTGTCCCTGGCCCTGGCCGGCCGGGGCGTCTTCGGCAGGGACAAGTTGGGCGGGCTGTTCAATATCAAGGACATGACCCTCTCTCCCCTCGAGAAAACCGAGGCCCGGGGCGATCTCCAATTGGATGTCGCCGGCGGGCATGTTCGCCTCGGTCTTAAGGGCGGGCTCGTCCCGGGGGAAAACCCGTTCGAAGCCGCATTCGATTTCCCTCTTTCCGGCGGGCTTTTCTCGGGAGTCGTCAAGGGACGGGTCGGCAACCTCGACCTCGTCTGGCCCTGGGACGGCGCCCAAGGACATCTGGATTACACGGCCGACGTCAAGGAGACTGCGACGAAGCCCCGGGTCGTCGTCGTCCTCAATGCCGAGGTCCCGGTCATGCCCTTGCCGGGTTTCGCCTACGCCATGACCGATTTCGCCGCTTCCGCGAGCTACCTCGACGACGTCCTGACCATTACCTCGCTCGGCGGCAAGCTCGGTGGGGGCGACGTGCGCGGCTCGGGCGAGGTCGGTATCGGCGACAGCGGCATCGCCACGATGGACATGCGGTTCGAGGCCAAGGACATGATTCTTTCGCCCATGGAGCGCATGCGGGTCCAGGTCGATGCGACGATCCGCCTGCTCAAGGACGAGACGCGCTTCGTCACCGAAGGGGAGATGCTGTTTAAGCGCTTCAGCTGGCGCCGCGAAATCTACGAGGAGTTCTCCTTTTCGTCGGAGGCCCAGCCGTCCGCCGAAACGGGGCCGTCGTTCTTCGACGGCATGTCGCTCAACCTCCGCCTCCGGGCCGACGAGAACATGACCATCGAGAACTCCCTGGGCAAATTCAACGGCCGCTTCAACCTGACTGCGACCGGCGCGTTCAACTCGCCCGTCCTCCTCGGCGACATCGACCTCACGAGCGGGGATTTCTATTTCCAGGACCGGAGCTTCCGTGTCATCAACGGGAGGCTGAGCTTCGTCGACCCGGTCAACACGGAGCCCTACCTCGATTTCCGCGGCGAGACCTACGTCAAGGACTACCGGGTGACCCTGAACATGAGCGGCCCCGTCAGCCGCCTCAAACCGGAGTTCTCCTCTTCGCCGCCCCTGCCGCCGGAGGAGATCCTGTCCCTGCTGGCCCTGGGCGAGTCCTTCCGGCGGACTTATTATTCCTATTCGGGGGACCGCAGCACGGCCATGAGCACGGCCTCCCTCCTGACCTATCAGATCGCCGACCAGGCCAAGAAACGGACGAGCGGCCTGTTCTCCCTGGACCGATTCCGGATCGACCCGTATATCCCGGAAAGCGCCCCCGCCGGCATCGCCGCCCGGATCACCGTCGGCAAGAGAATCTCCAGGAACCTCCTGTTCATCTACTCGACGATCCTGGCCAACTCGACGGTCATGGCCGGGATCGATGAGGTCCCGATCTTCCGCATGGAGTGGGACATCAGCAGAAAATTTTCGCTCGTCGGCGGGCGGGACGACCGGGGAAGGCTGGGCTTCGATGTCAAGTACCGCAGGCGTTTCTAAGGAGCGGGGCCGGGGACGCCGTCCCGTGACGGGGAGCCTCCTCGTTCTGGCCGCGCTCGTCCTCGCCGCAGGCCTTGCTCCGGCAGGGGCTCAGGATACGGGCCTTCCGGTCGTCGTCCGGGTCGCCGTGGAGGTCGACGGCATGCCGGCCGAAGCCGGGCTCCTGGATTTCATCCCGATCAAGCCGGGCGAGCCGTATTCCCCGAGGCTCGTCGACCAGGCGGTCAAGCAGATTTTCCGGACGGGGCTCTTCGCCGACATCCGGGTCGTGAAGAGCGGCGAGGACCGTGTCGAGCTGCTCTTCGCCCTGGTCAGGAACTTATTCATCAATGACGTCGTTTTTCGCGGTCCGAAGGTCTCGCCGGTTCGGTTGAGGGAGAGTCTCGTGTCGCTCCGGTTGGGCGGGGTTCTCCATGAGGACCGAGTCGGGCAGGCGTCTGCGGAGGTCGGCGAGGGACTGAGAAAAGAGGGGTATTTCGGGGCCGAGGTGGCCTGCGAGGTCCAAAAGTCGCCCGGCGATACCACCGTGAATTTGATTTTTCAGGCGTCCTCGTGGAAAAGGTACACGATCGCGTCCCTCGATATCGAGTGGAAGGCGGAAATCCCCGTGACGGCCCTGTTCAAGAAGATGAAGAGCCGTGTCGGCGAGGTCTACGTACCCAGTCTTCTTGCGGCCGACCTCGAGGCCCTGACCGCCGCCCTGAGCAAGGCCGGCTATCGGAGGGCCGAGGTCCGTCTGGCCGGGGAGGTCTTCGACGAGAAAAGCCTCCGGATCGACCTCCGGGTCGAGGTCCTGCCGCAGGAGAGAATCCGTATCGTCGTCAACGGAGCCAAGGTCCCGGCGCGCCTCCTCGAGCCGATCTGGGAAGAGCGCGTGTTCGAACAGTGGGGCCTTGACGAGGGGGAGGTCCGCGTCCTCAACTACGTCCGCCGGAAAGGCTACCTCTTTGCGACCGTCTCCAGCCGGATCGAAAAAACACGGAACGAAATCCTTGTCATCCACGATGTCACCCCGGGAGATAAGTACAAGATCGAAGCGGTCGACTTTAAGGGCCTGGCCGCATTCTCCGAGTTGGACATAAAGACCAGGCTGGCCGTCCGCGAGGGCGTCCCCCTGTTCGTGCTCCTCAGCTACGACCGCCTCTTTTCCATCCCCCGCGAGGTCGAGGCCTTTTATAAAGAGAACGGCTTCGCCGACGTCCAGGTCCGGCTCGACCTGGTCAGACAGAAGGCGGGTGTCCGGGCCGTCTTCGATGTCCGGGAGGGGCCGCGGACCGTGATCGAGGTTATCCGTATTGAAGGGGCTTCCCTCTACCCCGCCGAAACCATCGTCCGCGAGCTGGTCAGCCGGGAGGGCGGCCCGTACTATCCGCCCAACGTCCAGAGAGACGTCGGCCAGATCGAAACCTTCTATCTCAACCACGGCATCCGCGGCACGACGGTCTTCCCCCGCGTCGAGCCAAGGGCGACAGACCGGCTGGCCCTCGTCTATGAGATTCGAGAAGGCGCCAGAATCACCATCCGGAACGTCTTCGTCACCGGCAACCGGGTGACGAAAAACCGGGTCATCCGGAAAGAGCTGCGCGTCGCGAAGGGCGATGTTGCCGATTATTCGAAGGTCCAGGAGACAAAGCGCCGGCTGGAGCGCCTGGGTATTTTCTCCGAGGTCCGGGTGGACGAAGTCCAGATCGGGCCCGGCGAGGAAGTCGTCATTGTCACCGTCCGGGAAGGGGAGCTGAATTATGCCGGGGTCGGGCTCGGCTTCCAGTCCCTGACCCCCCTCAGCGGCTCTCTCGCCTCCTGGCCCAACGATTTCCGCCCCAGGGGCACAGCGGAGTACATCCGCAGCAACGTCCTTGGACTGGGAGCCCAGGTCGGTCTCCTCGGTCAGCTCAGCACGATCGAGAGGCGGGCGATCGCCTCGTGGAACCAGCCCTATCTCTTCGACCTGGCCATGCCGACGACGCTTTTGGCCTGGGCCGAGAGGGAAGAGCGGGAGAGCTTCACCTTCGACCGCCGCGGCCTCAGCGTGAGCACGATCAAGGCCTTGAGCAAGGCCCGCCTCCTCCTCGCCTCCCTGAGCCTGATCCGGACGGCCCTACGCCAGGTCGACCTCGAAAATCCGCCGGGCGACATCGACCGGCGCTACCTTCCATACTCGGCGGCGCTCGCCTCGGTCAGCATGAGCTGGGAGCGACGCGACGACACGTTGAATCCGGCCAAGGGGTTTTTCTTCAGCGCCGTCGGCGAGTGGGGCTTCCCGGTCTTCGGGATGGAGTCGGACTACCAGAAGGTTTTCTTCAGGTCCCAGCTCTTCCGGCCCCTTCCCGGCAGACTGAACCTCGGGCTGACAGCCCGGCTGGGGCTCGGCAACGGGCTGAGGCACCTACCGGAGAGGTTCTTCGCCGGCGGGAGCAACACTTTCCGGGGGGAGGAATTCGACATGCTCGGCCCCCTCGACTCGACGACGCTCAAGCCCCTCGGCGGCGAGGCCGTCTTCCTGGTCAATGCGGAGCTCGCTTTTGCCGTCAGCCCGTCGTGGAAGGAACTTCGGCTGAGCGCCTTTTTCGACCTCGGCAACGTCTACGCGAGCGTCAAGGCCTTCCGGCCCCTCGAGCTTCAGGGGGCGGCCGGGGCCGGCATCCGCTACAGGACGCCGCTCGGACCGGTTCGTCTGGAGATCGCCTGGAAGCTCTGGGGTATCGACGCTCAAGACAAGAAGGGCAGACCCCTCATCTTCCTGACGATCGGCACCATCTTCTAAGGCGGAAACGACGATGATAAAAAGGACCCTGCTCGTCATGCTCCTGGCGGCGTTGGCCGGCCTGGCCCAGACCGTCGACTGCCTGGTCGCGGTCGTCAACGGCAAAGTCATCACCCTCATCGACGTCGAGATCGCAGCCGAGTTCGGCCTGGGTCGTGAGACCGCCGCCGCGCCGGGAAGGGACCCCAGACTCGAAGCCCTCGACGCGCTCATCGAGCGCAAGGTCGTCCTCGACCTGGCCCGTGAGTCCCGAGTGGCCGACCGAGAGGAAATCGCCGCGGCGTTGGCCGAGCTGCGCCGGCGGCTCGGAGAGGACGTTTTCACCGCCAAGCTCGGAAAATTCGGCCTGGCCGAGACGGACCTCGAGCCCTACCTTGAAGACCGCATTCTCTTCGACCGAGCCCTGGCCCTGAGATTCAGTCAGACGATCCCCGTGTCGCTCACGGAGGTCGAGAGGCATTACCGGGATAGCTACGTTCCGGAGCAGATCCGCCTCGGCCAGGCGGCCGAACCCATCGAACGGGTCGCCGACCGGATCGAATCGCTGCTCCGGGAGGAGAGGCGAATGAAGCAGACCGCAAATTGGGTCAGGGACCTGAGAAAACGGGCCGATATCCAGATTAAGAAAGATTGCCTGAAATGAACATCGCCTATCTTTTTCCGGGACAGGGGTCCCAGGCCGTGGGCATGGGCAAGGACCTCTACGACAAGTCGTCCGAGGTCCGCGGGCTTTTTGAAACGGCCGACGAGGTCCTCGGCTTTCCCATTTCCAAGATATGTTTCGAGGGGCCCGAGGAGGAACTCCGGCTCACCCGGAACACCCAGCCGGCCCTGCTCGTCGTCAGCACGGCCGCCTGCCGCCTGCTCGGCAACGACCCCGCCGTGGCCGCCGGCCACAGCGTTGGCGAATACTCGGCCCTGGTCGCCGCCGGCGCCCTGCGCTTCGAAGACGCCGTCCTCCTCGTCCACAAGAGAGGCCGCTACATGCAGGAAGCCGTCCCCGTCGGGATCGGGGGGATGGCCGCGGTCCTCGGCGTTCCCGGCGACGTGGTCGAGGGACATCTCGCCGCCGTGCGCTCGGGCGTCGTCGAGATCGCCAACTGGAACAGCGACGACCAGATCGTCATCTCCGGCGAAAAGGCCGCGGTCGAGGAGGCCCTGGCGGCGATCAAGGCGCCGCGGTCGGTCATGCTGCCCGTCAGCGCGCCCTTCCACTCCCGCTTGATGAAGCCGGCCGAGGAAAAGCTCGCCGCCGACCTCGACGCCGTCCCGTTCGCGGAGCCGCGCTTCCCGATCATCACCAACGTCGACGCCCGGCTCATCCGGACGGCAGAGGAGGCCCGGGACGCCCTCAAGCGGCAGGTCAGCCGCTCCGTCCTCTGGACAAAGTCTATGGGTCTTTTAAAAGAGATGGACATCGAAGCGTGCGTCGAATGCGGCCCGGGCAAAGTCCTGGCCGGCCTGCTCAAGCGCATCGGCCGGGGCTGGCCCAAGGCGCCGGCTTTCCACAACGTGGAGAACTGGGAAGGGCTGGAGAGGGCGAGGGCGGCCCTATTCGGCCTGCTGTGAAATAACCCGGGGGCCGTAGCGGACGAAATATTCGACGGCCGAGACGACGGCCAGGATGAACACGAGCCAGAGCCCAACCTTGGCCAAGATGTAGAATTTCCCCAAATAGATCGGGCCCAGGACGAGGGCGCCGATGACCCAGGATTCACTGCCCATCTTGGCTTTTCCGAAGGCCGAGGCAGGGATATTGACTCCCTTGGACGAGGCCATGGCCCGGAAGCCGCTGACGGCGATCTCCCGCCCGATGATGACAACGGCCGCCCAGGCCGGGACCCGGCCGAGCCCGACCAGGCAGATGAGGGTCGAGGCGATGAGGAGCTTGTCGGCGGTCGGGTCGAGGAGCTGGCCGAGGACGGTGACGATCTCCTTCCGGCGGGCCAGCCAGCCGTCGAGCCAGTCCGTCAACGAGGCGAATATGAAGATGGCCAGGGCGACGATGTCGTGGCCTTCGAAATTCGTCAGCATCACGGCTACGAGGGCGGGAATAGCGAGGATCCTGGCCAGGCTGAGGTAGTTGGGGATGTTCACGCCCCGAGATTACACCAGCTCCCCCGGATGTGTCAATCGCGGGGCCGCCGCCCGTTTTGGCAGCGTCCGGACCGCTCCCAGTCGGCGATACCAGTTTGATGCTGGGGAGGAAGGCGAGAAAGAGGACGTCTCCTCCTTGCAAATGCGGGGGGCCATCGGTATAGTGAGGGTTCGCCGATGTCCAACGACAACTCCTTGACTCCGATGATGGAGCAGTATTTCCGGATCAAGGGGCTCCACCGCGACGCCCTCCTCTTCTTCCGCCTCGGCGATTTCTACGAGATGTTCTACGACGACGCCAAAGTCGCCGCGCCCATCCTCGACATCGCGCTGACTTCGCGGCAGAAGGTCCCCATGTGCGGCGTCCCGTACCACGCCGTCGGCTCCTATCTCCCGAAACTCCTGCGGCAGGGGCACAAGGTCGCCATCTGCGAGCAGGTCGAGGACCCCAAGGCGGCCAAGGGCGTCGTCAAGCGCGAGGTCATCAAGGTCCTGACGCCTGGAACCGCCGTCGAGTTCGAGACGGAGGACGCCAAGGAGAGCACGTTCATCGTCTCCCTGGCCCTTGAAGAGGCGGGGTGGGGGATGGCCCTCCTCGACCTCGCCGCCGGAGAAGTCCGCACACTCGAGGGCGGGTGGCCCGAGGCCAAGGTCCTGGCCGACGAGATCTTCAAATCGGCGCCCAAGGAGATCCTCTACCCCGAGGGGACCGAGGAGGCCCTGCGGCGGGTCCTGTCGCCGGGCGGCCTGGCCGGCGCCGCCCTGAGCCCGGCCGAGGGTTGGCTCTTCGACCCGCCCGAAGCCGGCCGCGTCGTCCTCGAGCATTTCGGGGCGCGGTCGCTCTCCGGGTTCGGCCTCGATGACAAGCGTCTCGCTGTCGCCGCGGCCGGGGCCCTCATCGCCTACGTCAAAAAGGTCCGCCAGGACTCCCTGTCCCTCGTCCACCGGATCTCCTACCTCCACGCCGGAAGCCACCTCGTCCTCGACGCGACGACGGTCCGCAACTTGGAGCTCGTCCGCAATCTGCGCGAGGGCAAGGTCAAGGACACGCTCCTGGATGTCATCGACTTCACCGTGACGGCCCCGGGCGGCCGCCTTCTCCGCTCCTGGCTTTTGCGGCCCCTCTTCGACACGAAGGAGATCGCGGCGAGACAGGACGGCGTCGCCGAGGCCCTCGGGGCGACCATCGGCCGCCGCGAGCTGCGCGAAGTCCTGAAAGGGGTTCTCGACCTGGAGCGCCTGGCCGGGAAGATCGCCCTCGCCGCGGCCCATCCGCGGGACCTCGTCGCCCTTAAAAGATCCCTGGTCCCCTTGCCCCAGGTCCAGCGCGAGATCGGCGCTTTTACAGCCGAGATCTTCGGGACGATGTCCGGACGCTGGGACAACGCCGAGGACGTCGCCGGCCTCATCGACAAAGCCATCCTCGACGAGCCGGCCTTCCTCCTGACCGAGGGCGGCATCGTCAAGGACGGCTGGAACGCCGAGCTCGACGACCTGCGCTCGGTCAGCCGGTCCGGGAAGTCCTTCATCGCCCAGCTCGAGAAGCGGGAGCGGGAGCGGACGGGCATCGGCTCCCTCAAGGTCCGCTACAACAAGGTCTTCGGCTACTACATCGAGGTGACGAAACCCAACCTGCCCCAGGTCCCGGGCGACTACATGCGGAAGCAGACCCTCGTCAACGCCGAGCGCTTTCTGACGCCCGAGCTCAAGGAGTATGAAGAGAAGGTCCTCCATGCCGAAGAGCGGATCGGGGTCCTCGAGCACCGCCTCTTTCTCGAGGTTCGCGAGGCCGCGGCTCGGGAAACCCATCGCCTGCAGAGGATCGCGGCCGACGTCGCCGCGCTCGACGTCCTCCTGGCCCTGGCCGAGTGCGCGGCCCGGCGGAACTACGTCCGTCCCGAGATCGATGAGGGGGACGCGCTCCGCATCGAGGCCGGACGCCACCCCGTCATCGAGACGAGCCAGGCCGAGCCGTTCATCCCCAACGACCTCGAGCTCGACGCGGCCTCGAACCAGATCCTGATCATCACCGGGCCGAACATGGGCGGGAAGTCGACCTTCCTGAGGCAGGCCGCGCTTATTGCCATTCTCGGCCAGATGGGGTCGTTCGTTCCGGCCAGATCGGCGACGCTCGGCCTCGTCGACCGCATCTTCACCCGGATCGGGGCCATGGACTTCCTCAGCGTCGGGCAGTCCACGTTCATGGTCGAAATGCTCGAGACGGCGAGCATCCTCCACAACGCCACATCGCGGAGCCTCATCCTCCTCGACGAGGTCGGGCGCGGCACGAGCACGTTCGACGGCCTGAGCATCGCCTGGGCCGTGGCCGAGCGCCTCCACGAGCGGGAGGGCCTCCGGCCGAAGACGCTCTTCGCCACCCACTACCACGAGCTGACCGAGCTTGCTCTAACCCTGCCGAGGATCAAGAACTACCACGTCTCGGTCAAGGAATGGAAAGACGAGGTCGTCTTCCTGCGCAAGATCGTCCCCGGGCCTTCGGACCGGAGCTACGGCATCCACGTGGCCAAGCTGGCCGGCATCCCGAAGGACGTCATCGAGAGGGCCCGGGAGATCCTCTTCAACCTGGAGAAGCAGGAGCTCGACGAGGCCGGATTGCCCCGGCTGGCCTATCGCGGCCGGGCGGCGAAGGACCGCAGCCAGATGCTCCTTTTCGCCGAAGACCGGGAGTTCGCCCTTCTCCGCGACCTCAAGGACGAGATCGAAGGCCTCGATCTCTCTTCACTGACCCCCCTCGACGCCCTGAACCTTCTCGCCAAACTCAAGGGCCGGCTCGAGCCCGGCCGGTCCGGTCAATAAGTCTCGGCCTCGTCCTCGACCGAGAACCCCTCCTCGATATCCTCATCCTCTTTCTCGTCTTCGTCCTCGTCGAAGTCCTTGTCCCCGTCGTCTTCGAGAGGAGCTTCCCCGTCATCCTCTTTCCGTTCTTCCAGCGCCTGGTCGAATTCGTCTCGGTCCTCATAACGCCGAATGGTGTTCACCACCGAGTCGCTGTAGCAGAGCTCGAGAAAGTCCTCTTCGATGATACAGAAGACGGACATGTTGTGGCCCGTTTGGAGGTTGCCGACGGTCTCGACGACGTTCGTGTTCTTCGACTTCTTGATCGCGTCGAGCGTCAGCCAGCTCGTTAATTCCATCTCTTCCATGAGGCGCTCTCACTGATAATAAATATGGATTTTTCATGAATTGTCAAGGGGGGTATCGCCGAGGCGCGGCCTCACCGCGCGGCGCCTTGACAGCCCCGCGCTGCGGGTCTTTAATATTAAGGATATTCCCATCGGGAGGTGCATCCGATGCGTTGGGATCAGTACACCGTCATGTCCCAGGAAGCCATCCAGAAGGCTCAGGGCCGAGCCGAGGAGATGGGACATCAGGAGATTCGCTCCGAGCATCTGCTCTGGAGTTTTCTGGCCCAGGACGAAAACATCGTCAATGCCGTCCTGGCCAAGGTCGGCGCGTCGGCGGCGAGAATCCGGTCCGATGTCGACGCGGCCCTCGACCGCCTGCCCAAGGTCAGCGGGGGAGGGGAGACCTCCCTTTCGCCGGCTTTACGGCAGGTCCTCGACGCGGCCCGGAAGGAGGCCGACGAGCTCAAGGACGAGTACGTTTCGACCGAGCACCTCTTCCTGGCCGTGCTCAAAGCGGATAAGAGCGACGCGGCCCGGATCCTCCGGGCGAACGGGGTCACCGAGGACGCCGTGCTCAAAGCCCTGGCCTCCGTCCGCGGCTCTCAAAGGGTCACCGACCCCCAGCCGGAAGGCAAATACCAGGTCCTCGAGAAATACGCCCGCGACCTGACGGCCCTCGCCCGCCAGGGCAAGCTCGATCCGGTCATCGGCCGGGAGGACGAGATCCGGCGGGTCATCCAAGTGCTGTCGCGACGGACGAAGAACAATCCCGTCCTCATCGGCGAGGCGGGCGTCGGCAAGACGGCTGTCGTCGAGGGGCTGGCCCAGCGTATCGCCAACGGCGACGTGCCCCAGTCGCTGAAAAACAAGCGCCTCCTGGCCCTCGACATCGGCGCGCTCGTCGCCGGGACGAAGTTCCGGGGCGAGTTCGAGGACCGTCTCAAGGCCGTCATCAAAGAGATCGGCGAAGCCGGCGGCGAGGTCGTCCTCTTCATCGACGAGCTCCACACGATCATCGGGGCGGGGGCGGCGGAGGGCTCGGTCGACGCCTCGAACATGCTTAAGCCCGCGCTGGCCCGGGGCGAGCTCCGCTGTGTCGGGGCGACGACCCTCAACGAATACAAGAAGCACATCGAAAAGGACGCCGCCTTGGAGCGCCGCTTCCAACAGGTCTATGTCGACGAGCCGACGGTCGAGGAGACGATCTCCATCCTCCGCGGCCTCAAGGAGAAGTACGAGGTCCACCACGGCGTCAGGATCAAGGACTCGGCCCTCGTCGCCGCGGCGACTCTGTCTTCGCGCTACATCACCAGCCGCTTTCTCCCGGACAAGGCCATCGACCTCGTCGACGAGGCCGCGTCGCGCATCCGCATCCAGATCGACAGCCTGCCCGAAGAGCTCGACGAGCTCGATCGCCGCACCCTCCAGCTCGAGATCGAGCGCCAGGCCCTGAAGAAAGAGAGGGACCCGGCTTCGCGCGACAGGCTGGAGAAGATCGAGGAGGAGCTGGCCGACCTCAAGGAGAAGTCGTCGGCGCTTCGCGGCCGCTGGCAGAAGGAAAAGGAGACGATCGAGGCCGCCGGAAAGCTCAAGGAGAGACGGGACGCCCTCAAGGTCGAGGAGCAGAATGCCGAACGGCGAGGCGATCTCGAGAAGGCGGCCGAGATCCGCTACGGCAAGCTCATCGAGCTCCAAAAAGAGATGGACAAGGCCGCGGCCGACCTGGCGTCCATCCAGGCCAAGGGCAGGATGCTCAAGGAGGAGGTCGACGAGGAGGACGTGGCCCAGGTCGTCTCCAAGTGGACCGGCATCCCCGTTTCCAAGATGCTCGAGGGTGAGGTCGACCGGCTCATCCGGATGGAGGAGATCCTGGCGAAGCGGGTCATCGGCCAGGACACGGCCATCCAGGCCGTCGCGGCCACGGTCCGGCGCTCGCGGGTAGGCATCCAGGAAGCCGGCCGGCCCATCGGCTCGTTCATCTTCCTCGGCCCGACGGGCGTCGGCAAGACCGAGCTGGCCCGGGCGCTGGCCGAGTTCCTCTTCGACGACGAGAAGGCCATGGTCCGCCTGGACATGTCCGAATACATGGAAAAACACACGGTCAGCCGCCTCGTCGGCGCGCCGCCGGGCTATGTCGGCTACGAGGAAGGGGGACAGCTGACAGAGGCCGTCAAGCGCCGGCCCTACTCGCTCGTCCTCCTCGACGAGATCGAGAAGGCCCACTCCGACGTCTTCAACGTCCTGCTCCAGATCCTCGAAGACGGCCGGCTGACGGACGGCAAGGGCCGGACGGTCGACTTCAAGAACACGCTGGTCATCATGACCTCGAACCTGGGCAGCCAGATCATCAAGGAGCTCAGCGGCGATTACGAGGCCATGGAGAAGGAAGTCCGGCAGGTGCTCGAGGCCCATTTCAAGCCCGAGTTCCTCAACCGCATCGACGAAGTCATCATCTTCAGGCCGCTCCCGAAGGGCGCTATCCTCGAGATCGTCGGGCTCCAGTTGGAACTGTTGGGCAAAAGGCTGGCCGACCGCAAGATCGGCCTCCATGTCTCAAAGGAGGCCCAGGAGCTCCTGGCGGAGAGGGGCTTCGACCCCGTCTACGGGGCGCGGCCGCTCAAGCGGACGATCCAGAGAGAGGTCCAGAACCCCTTGGCTATGAAGATCCTGGCCGGGGAGTTCGGCGAAGGCGACACGGTCGAGATCGGCGTCGACAAGAAAGGGGAGCTCGGCTTCAAGAAAAAGTAACCGGCGGAGCGGCCGGCCCGCATATACTCGTGTATAATATTTAGGAAGATCTGAAAGCGGAGAGAGAGAACATGTCCAAGAGATTCCTGCTCGCGGCCCTGGCCGTCATCTTCGTCCTTCCAACCCTCACCCCAGCGAACGGGCTGAACCTCAACGGGCTCGGCTCCCGGGCCCAAGCCATGGGCGGCGCCTTCGTCGGCATCGCCAACGACTTCAGCGCCGTCTTCTGGAACCCGGCCGGCGCCGCGGCTTTTGGCCGGACGACGTTCGGCTTCAATGCCTTTGACCTCATACCGTCGGCGACCTACCGCCTGACCTCGGCTATCCCCGAAGTCCCCTACGTCGACGCCAAGACGAAGACCTCGCATTACCTGGGCGGTCTCGCCGCTTACTATAGGCCCATCAGCTCCAGGGTCGTCGTCGGCTTGGGCATCGGCACCCCGTCCGGGCTGGGGACGCTGTGGGACGGCGAGGACTTTGCCGATCTTTCGAGCGGGGTTGTCTACGATTGGTCGAGCAAGATCGGCGTCGTTTCCATCTCGCCCCTCGTCGCCGTCAAGCTCAGCGATGTCGTCTCCGTCGGGGCCACGTTCAACTTGAATTATGGGATGTTCAGCCTCAAGATGCCGGCCGGGATCGTGGTCGTCGGCATTCCCCCCGACCCTCTGGACCTGGGGCAGTACGAGGAGACCATGAACGGCTGGGGGATCGGGGCGACGTTCGGCGTGCTCATCACACCCACCGACAAGCTCGGCTTCGGCCTGACCGTCCGGACGCCTTCGACCGTTTCGTTCAACGGAACGGCCAACATGCCGACCTTGCCTGTCTACGAGCTTCCCGGGAGCTCCGATCTCAAACGCAAGATCACCTGGCCGCTGTGGATCGCGGGGGGCGTTTCGTTCCGGCCGGTCCCGCGCCTGCTCCTGAGCGCCGACGTCCACTGGACGCAGTGGTCGAGGCTCGACAGGATCACGACCGAATACCTGGAATCTGCCTGGGGAACGTTCATAGAAATGAGCGGGATGGACGTCCGCGTCCTCGATTGGAAAGACGCGACCCAGCTCCGTTTCGGGGCCGAATTCACGTTGAACGCGTCAACGGTCCTGCGGGCCGGATACTATCACGACCCAGCCCCGGGGCCGCTTGCGACCCTCAACGTCCTCCTCCCCAGCCACACGTTCAACTCGTTCGCGCTCGGCGTCGGCAAGACGATTTCCGACCTCCAACTCGACTTCGGCCTCGAATACCTCGCGGGGAACAAGCGGACGGCGGGCTTCACCTCGGACGACGCCATGCCCGGGACCTACGGCATGAAGATCGTTGTCCCCACGGTCTCGGTCAGCTACAAGTTCTGAGGGGGATGAGGGGGAAAAAGAAAAATGGCTAGGGACGGAATCGAACCGCCGACGCAAGGATTTTCAGTCCTTCGCTCTACCGACTGAGCTACCTAGCCATGGACGTCCGGCCCGGGCCGGACAGCCCAACCAGTATAATAATCCGCCCCTTTGAAGTCAACATCCCCCCTTAAGAACGGGGACATGTACCAGAGGTACATGTCCCCCCAAGGGCCAGAGCCGAGGGAGTCGTCTGAGTGAGCATAAGCGGTGATTTAGTCGGGCAGCGTGACGGACGAGGGCAGTTTCAGGGGAAACCGCCAAAACGTGTTTGAGCTCGGCGTAGCGTACGCCGAGCGAGTTGTTTTGGCGCCGAGTCCGGTGCGCTGACCGGCGTGAAAAATCAGCGCAGCGAACGAAGACGATGCCCGAGGCGAAATTGAAAAGGGGCGGTCGATATGTTATTCTGGCCGCTGGAGGAACCCGCCGGATGGACGAAAAGGATCTCAAGGAGCTTCTCCTCAGGGAAAACGCCGAATTCCGAAGGGCCCACAACGACCACGGAGACTGCGAACGGGCCCTCGAGACGATCCGCGCCAAAACCCACCTCTCGGCCGCCGAGGTTGACGAGGAGCGGGAGCTCAAGAAAAAAAAGCTCGCCCTCAAAGACCGGATGTACCGGCTTATGTCGGATCACCTTAGGACGCGCTAAGGACCTCGATGGCCTTGACCGAGAACGCAAAACGCGTCGCGAATAACGAGGAGCTCATCTCATGATCCTAGGCATGACCGGCTTCGCCGAAAGGAACTTCGCCTTTCCCACCCTTCGGCTGAAGATCAGCATCAAGACCCTCAACCACCGCTTCTTCGACTGGTCGTACAAGGGCGTCCCTCTGGGCGAGGCCGAAAGCCGCCTCCGGGCCGTTTGCCGGAAACGGGTCCGCCGGGGACGGGTGGAGGTCTTTCTCGACCTCGTCTCGCTCAGCCCCGAAAGCTGGAACTTCACGCTGAACGAAGGGCTCCTCGAGAAGATCCTGGCCTCTCTCGACCGCGTCTCCCGGCGGACGGGCCGCCGCCTCGATATCTCCCTCGACAGCCTCTTCCGCGTGCCCCAGCTCGTCGAGGTCAACCGGAAGAACCTCGGTCCCAAGGAAGCCGCCTTCCTCGAGCGGAGTTTTTCCAGGACCCTTGACGACGTCCTCGAACTGCGGCGCAGGGAAGGACGGGAGACCGCCCGCCAGCTCCGGGTCCATCTCGCCGCCGTGCGTCGCTTTGTCTCCCGGGCCGAGGACCGGTTCAAGCGCCAGCCGGCCCTCCTCAAGGCGAAGCTCAAGAAACGCCTGACCGACCTCAATGGCGGCGCCCAGGTTTCCGAGGGCAAGCTGGCCGAAGAGGCCTCGTTTTTGGCCCAACGCTACGACCTGGCCGAAGAGATCGGCCGGCTCAAAACCCATCTCGACTCGTTCGAAGAGTTTTTGTCCCCCAAGGTCGGCGAGCCCGTCGGCCGCCAGCTCGATTTCCTGGCCCAGGAGCTCAACCGCGAGGCCAACACCCTGGCCTCGAAATCCCAGGACATCCTCATCACCCGGGAGAGCCTGGCCATCAAGAACGAGTTGGAGAGTATCCGTCAGCACGTCCAAAATATCGAATAGGGGAGCGAACGACATGCTCTTCGTCATCAGCGGGCCATCGGGTTGCGGCAAGTCGACCCTCATCAAGAAAGTGCGGCGGAGCCTGGGCGACCTCGAATTCTCGGTCTCCCATACGACGCGTGCCCCCCGCCCCTCGGAAAAGGACGGCGTCGACTATTACTTTGTTACCGAGAAGGCCTTCGAGCGCATGGTCCGGGAGAAGCGTTTCATCGAGTGGGCCCGAGTCCACGGCCATCTCTACGGCACGTCCCGGGCCGAGGTCGTGCGGAAAGGCCGCCGACGGGACGTCGTCCTCGATATCGACGTCCAGGGCGCCCGCCAGGTTCGCTCGCGCCTCCAGGGGGCCGTCCACATCTTCATCATGCCCCCGGTCGCCGGCGAGCTCCGGCGGCGGCTCGTGCGGCGGCGCGAAGACAGCCCGGAGGCCGTGGAACGACGCCTTAAGAACGCAAGGGCCGAGATCCGGGCTTACGACGAGTTCGACTATGTCGTCGTCAACGACGACCTGGCCAAGGCCGTTGCCGACCTCAAGGCCGTCATCGTCGCCTCGCGCCACAGGACCTGTGCCATGGTCGAGGACCTCAAACCCGTCCTGCGGAGTTTCTCTTCGCCATCGCCTCGCCGCTCCTCTCGCGCAAAGGTCCGTCCATGAAAAAAATTGCCTTAGGTGTCTCGTCGTCCGTCGGGATCTACAAAGCTTGCGAGGTCGTCCGGGGATTCCAGAAAAACGGCGTCGAGGTCCAGGTCGTCATGACGCGGAACGCCGTCCGGCTCATCTCGCCGCTCCTCTTCAGCAGCCTGTCGGGGACGACGACCATCGTCGGCCTCTTCGAGGAGCCCATGGCCCGGATCGTCGGCCATATTTCGCTGGCCAAGGAGATCGCCCTCCTCTGCGTCGCCCCGGCCACGGCCAATGTCATCGGCAAGTTTGCGGGCGGCGTCGCCGACGATTTCCTGTCGACCCTCTACCTAGCCGTCCGCTCGCCAGTCCTCATCGCCCCGGCCATGAACGAGGCCATGTACCTCCACCCCCGGACCCAGGCCAATATCGCCCGCCTAAGGGCCCTGGGGGTCGAATTCGTCGAGCCGGAAAAGGGCTACCTTGCCTGCGGCGACGAGGGTTGGGGACGTCTGGCCGAGCCAGAAGCTATAGTCAAGGAAGGGCTGCGGCTCATTGGCCGGACGGCAAGCCTCAAGGGGAAAACGGTCCTGGTCACGGCCGGGCCGACTCGGGAGCACCTCGACCCCGTCCGGTTCCTCTCCAACCCGTCGTCGGGAAAGATGGGCTACGAGCTGGCCCGGGAGGCGGTCGCCCGGGGGGCGGCGGTCGTCCTTGTCTCCGGCCCGACTTCGCTCGTCCCTCCGGCCGGGGCGCGGACGGAATTCGTCCGGACCGCGGCCGAGATGCAGGCGGCCTGCCTGCGGGCCTTCCCCAAAGCGGACATCGTGGTCATGGCCGCCGCCGTTTCCGACTTCCGCTTCAAAGACGTCCGGCCGCGCAAGGCTGGGAAGGCCGAGGTCGGTCCCGTCCTGGCCATCGAGAAGACCACGGACATCCTGGCCCTCCTCGGCGAAAAGAAGAGACCGGGCCAGTTCCTCGTCGGTTTCGCCGCGGAGACGCACGACATCCTGGCCCACGCCCGGAAGAAGCTGGCGGCGAAGAACGCCGACCTCATGGTCGCCAACACCGTCGGCGAGGGCAAGGGGTTCGGGACCGACGACAACGCCGTCCGGATCATCGCCGCCTCCGGGCCCGTCCAGGAGACGGGTCTCCTGAGCAAGCTGGAGACGAGCCGGGTCATCTTCGACCGCATCGAGGCCGCCCTTGAAAAAAAGCGCCGCTGACATATGGGAAGACCTCAAAGGCCAGGTCGATTTTCTGACCGAGGCCGGAGCCGGGTTTGTCCTCAAACCGGCCAAGGGTAGAAGCGCCGGCGATCCGTCACGGAGCGTCCCGACGGCCCCCCGACAGACGGCTTCCCGCCTCACCGCCGCGGCTTCTGGGCGGGCCCAGGCCCGCGACATCAGGCCCCAGCCGCCCGCCGCTCCCTCTCTGCCGTCTCTCGTCGGCTTTCCGGCTCAGACGGCCGCCGAGAGGCGATCCCTCGAAGAGATCGACAAGCAAGTCCTCGTCTGCAAGCTCTGTCCGCTCCACAAACTCAGGAACCATGCCGTCCCCGGCGAGGGCAACCGGTCGGCCGAGCTGATGTTCATCGGCGAGGGGCCGGGCCGTGACGAGGATGCCCAGGGCCGGCCGTTCGTCGGCCGGGCCGGCCAGCTGCTCCGGAAGATCATAGCAGCCATGAAATTCCGCGAGGACGAGGTCTACATCACCAATATCGTCAAGTGCCGCCCGCCCGACAACCGCATCCCCCACCGCGAGGAGGAGGAGGCCTGCTCGCCTTACCTCATCCGCCAGATCGAGCTCATCCGGCCGCGCGTCATCGTCACCCTGGGGAAGACGCCGACGGATTATTTCGTCCCCGGCCGCGAAGGCATGACCGCCCGGCGCGGGAATTTCGGGGACTACCGGGGCATCCCGGTCATGCCCACTTTCCACCCCTCCTATCTCGTCCGCAACGAAGGCAACCGGGAGCTCAAGCGCATGGTCTGGGAGGACATGCAGAAGGTCATGGCCCTTCTCGGCGGAAAATGACCGTCTTCGTCCGGGTCGTTTTCGCGCTCCCTTTCGACCAGTCCTTTCTTTACGCCGTCCCGGAGGAGTTTCTGACCGCCGCCCAGCCGGGTTCGCGGGTGGTCGCGCCGCTCGGAACGAGACGGCAGAACGGTTTCATCGTCGGACTGACGACCGAACCTCCGGCCGCCGGGATCAAGGTCAAGGAACTCGTCCAGGTCCTCGACGATAGGCCGTTCCGGGACGAGCGCTTCCTCGAATTCACGGGCCGCCTGAGCGCGGAATTCCTTTCGTCCTGGGGCGAGGTGCTTCAGGCGTCCCTGCCGCCTTCGCTCGCTCTCAAGACGAAAACGACCGTCTGCCTGACCGAACCCGGCCGTGCCGGGCTCGGGAAAAAGGGACTCGGTCCCAAGGAGCGCATTCTGGCGGCCATGCTGGCCGAGGCTCCCAAGGGACGGAGCCCTCTTTTCCTCCGGAGGAAGACGGGCGGGAGGGACGTCTCCGGGCTTATCGCCAGGATGGAGAAGAAAGGGCTCGTTGAAGTCCGGAAGATAGCCGCCAAAGCGCCCCGGCCGCCCAAGGCCGGCGGGCCCGAAGCGTCCGTACAACTCGGTCTGGCCTTCCCCGACGCCCTCCTCGACGCCGGCATCCTGGCGCCGGTCGAGAGGGACATCACCGAAAAGCGTTTCGGCGCCTGGTACCTCTTCGGGTCCGCAGCGTCCCGGAGAGCGGCTTTCCAGAACCTCGTCCGGCGGGCGATCGGCGCGGGGGGACGGATCCTCTATCTTTTTCCGGAGGTCGCCCCGAGCGGGGAATTCGCGGCCCGTTTCAAGAACGATCACGGTCGGACGGCTGTCGTCTTCCACAGCCGGATGACCGAGAGACAGAAAGAGGATGCCTGGCGGATCCTGAAGAGCGGCCGCGCGTCCCTCGTCGCCGGGACGCGTTCGGCCCTCTTCCTCGAGACGGGGCCGCTGCGCCTCATCGTCGTCGAAGAAGAGCAGGAAGAGTCGTATGTCCAGGCCGAGAGCCCGTCCTACGACGCCCGGCGCGGCGCGTGGCTTCGGGCCCGGTCTGAAGGAGCGGTCGTCGCCTACGGGTCGTCCCGGCCGACCGTGGAAGGCTACGCCGCGGCCCGGCGGCAGGGGATGCTCATCGAGCTCGGCACTGAGCCGCGGCGGACCCGGGTCACCTTGGTCGACCACTCCCGGGACATCCCTCTCATCTCCCGGGAACTCGAACAAAAGCTCCGGGCGAACTTGGCGAAAGGGGAGGCCGCCATTCTCTTTCTCAACCGGCGCGGTTATGCCTCCCAGCTCGCCTGCTCCGGGTGCGGCCGCGTTCCCCGCTGTCCTCGCTGCGACATCCCCCTCGTCTTCCATAAGACCGAGAGCCGCCTCGTCTGCCATTACTGCAACCATGCCGAGGACATCCGGAAGGCCTGCTCCGGCTGCGGCGGCGAAGTCGTCCTCAGACGCGGCGCCGGGACGCAGGCCGTCGAGGAGGAACTCGGTCGGCTCTTCCCCCAGGTCCGGGTGGGGCGTTTCGACGCGGACACGGCCGGGGGACCGGAGGAGAGGGCCGATATCATCGCCGGCTTCGTCAAGGGAAAGGTCCCCCTCCTCGTCGGCACCCAGCTCCTCGTCCATCAGCCGGGCGTTCCGAGGGTCCGGCTCGTAGGCATCCTCCGGCCCGAGGCGCTCCTGGGCTTTTCCGATTATCGGGCCGCCCAAAAGACCTTCGAGGCGGTCTCGGCGATGCTGGACTTCTGCCGCGATGCGCCGGACGCGGAGGCGATCGTGCAGACGACAGCACCGGCCCACTTCAGCATCGAAGCGGCCGCGGCGGGCGACTACCGGGCCTTCTACGACAAAGAGATCGAGTTCCGGCGCGTCCTGAACTACCCGCCGTTCAGCTCCCTGGCCGAACTCCTCCTCCAAGGCCGCGACGTCAGAATTCTCGGAGCCAAGTCGCGGGAGCTGCGCGCGCTCCTCCTAAAATATGCGCCCGGCCTCGAGGTGCTCGGCCCGGCCTTCGCCTCCGTCGCCCGCGTCCGGGATGTCTCCCGCGTCCAGTTCATCCTCAAGGCCCCGGAGCGGGAGACGATCGACCGGGCCCTCCGCGAGGCCCTGCCCCGAATCCGCCTGAAGAAGTCGGTCGTTTTCTCCTACTCGCCCTTCCGCCCCCTTTAAGCCTCGGGAAAAAAAACGGGGCCCTTCCCGGAGGAAGAGCCCCGTGATCGGCGTGCGGGCGGCGTCTACTTCTTCGGCAGCGGCGGTGGCGGCGGTGGCGGCGGTTCCTGGTAATCCCCGAAGTAGATCGTCAGGTAGCCTGTCGCCAGGACCGGCTTGTTGGTCAGGTCGTGGCCGAAGATCTCGATCTTGGCCTTGGACTGGATGACCGTGGTCGTCCCGACCAGCCCGACGAGCGGCGCTGCAAGCTTGGCCGCTTCGAGAACGACCGCGAACGGGACGGACGTCGATTCGTCGACCGGGCAGAGGACCGTCGAGAAGTTGCCGTCGAAGGGCAGCGGGACGTCGGCGCCGGGCGTGCCGGAGCTGGTCGGCAGCTCATAGGTCACCCGGTAGTTCGTCAGGATGACGTCGTTGAACTGCGACGGGGGGCTGATGGGGTCGGGGTTGATCAGCCGGATCATGATGTTGGCCGTGGCCACGTCCACCGTGACGTAGGTTCCCTGGGCTCCGTTCCTCAGGACATCGGACTGGAGGAAGGCCACGACATCGCCCTCCGTCGTCGTGCCCGTGAGGCTCTCGATGACGATCATGCTGCTCGATTGGGCCTCTCGTGACAGGTTGTTGCAGCCGGCTAGGGCCAGGAAGGCGGCCGCTACCGCCAGGACCCTAAGAGTCGGTTTGGTCGTTTTCATGGTTCGTGCTCTCCTATTACTTGATGATCCTGGGCGTGATGAAGATCAGCAGCTCCCGGCTCTGCTTCGTCCGGGCGAAGTTCTTGAAGAGGGAGCCCAGTATCGGGATCTGATGGAGGAAGGGCACCCGCTCGCGGGTGACCGAGTCCTCCGTCCGGTAGATGCCGCCGATGACCGTCGTGCCGCCGTCGGGGACCATGACCGTCGTCTTGGCGCTCTGCATGGTGATCGGCGGGATGCCGTTGACGAGGTTGGCGAAGTCGGCCGCGTTGTTCTGGATCTCGATGGTCATGATGATCGTCCCCTCGGCCGTGATCTGCGGCGTCGCCCTCAGCTCGAGGGCGGCGTTGACGTACCGGGTCGTCACGGTGAAGTTGGCCACCGTCTGGACCGGGATCTGGCGGCCCTGGATGATCTCGGCCTGTTGGTTGTTCTGCGTGACCACGGATGGCCGGGAGATGATCTTCCCGTCGCCGCCGGTCTCCAGGGCGGACAGGGCGATATCGACCCGGAAGGTGTCGAGGACGTTGGCGAAGGAGAAGCCCAGGGCCGTGTTGAAGGCCGGGGCGGGGAGGTTGACGGCGTACCCGCCGAGGGGCCCGCCGATGCCCTTGGTCACGATGCCCTGGGGGATCAGGGCGCCGTCGACGAGGACGCTGTTGGGAAACTGAAGAGAGGTCGCGTTCCCGTAGAACGGGTCGGCGATGCCTTTGAAGCCCCACTGGATGCCCAGGTTGCGGACGAAGGTGGTCGAGGCCTCGACGACGCGGGCCTCGATGGAGACCTGGGGGGTCGGCGTGTCGACGACGGTGATGAGCTTTTCGAGGAGGTCGAGCTTGTCCCGGACCTCCGAGACGATCAGCGTGTTGGTCCGGTCGTCGACGATCATCTCGCCGCGCGTCGAGACCTTGGAACGGAGGAGGGCGGCGACGTCCTTGGCCTTCGAGTAGGACAGGGTGATCGTCTTGACGATGACCGGGCCGCCCAGCTCCTTGCTCTCCTTGAGACGCCGCAGATCCTCTTCCTCGCGGGTCAGGACGCTGATGGACGCGATGCGCAGGATGTTGCCCTCGATCGTCTGGCCCATCTTGTTCTGCTTGAGGATGATCTCCAAGGCCTGGTCCCAGGGGACGTCCTGGAGGTTGACGGTGACGGTGCCCCGGACGTCCGGATCGAAGACGACGTTCAAGCCGGCGAACTCGGCCAGGTAGAGGACGACGTCCTTGAGGTCGGAGTCCTTGATCTTGAGGCTGATGATGTCGCCGGAGTATTTCAGTTCTTCGTCGGAGATCGTTTTAGGTTTGAATTTTTCCTGCTGGCCCTGGGCCGCGGCGGCCCTGGCTGCCTCCACCGGAACGGCGACTTCGCGCGGCGGGTTGAGGGCCTCGGTTACGACCGGCTTGGGCGTCGACTTGGGTTCGAGCTTGGCTTCGGCCTTAGGTTCGACGGCCGCAGGCTTAGGCTCGATCTTCGGGGCGGCCGGCGGCTCGGACTTGGCCGGGGTCGGCACAGGGGCGGGGGCCGGCGGCGGGGCCGGCTGGACGATGCTCACGCCGGCCGCGGCGGCCGGGTAGAATGAAACGATGAGTCCATCCGTCCGGGAATCCATGGCGTAGAGCCCCGCTTCCTTGAGGTCGAAGACCATGCGGGTGATCGGCCGCGGAGCGGCGCCTTGGAACTGGGCGACCCGAACCCTCTGGACCGTGGACCTCGGGTCGTTGATCAACCGGACATTGGACTTGGTGGTGAGGATGGTATCGAAGAGGTCGACCACCAGCCGGGGCGGGTTCTCCAGAGCGAACACCTGGGTGACGGCCGCCCCGGTCAAGTTGGCCTTGACGGAGACGCTCTCGGCGCCGGCGGTCGTATCCAGCTTGCTCAGGAGGATCTCACTCTTGGCCTTGCGGTCGAGCTCGGACTGGGTGGCGGCCTCGATAAGGTAAGTCCCCTGGGCCCTCTGGATCCGGTTGAGCTCGACGACCGTCCGGCCTGTCTCGGTGATGACCCGGGCCGGAACGCGCTCGCTCAGCCGGACAAGGAGGCGCAGGTCCCGAGCCCCGGATTTCTGGACTTGGATATCCCGGATGAACGCGGCTTCGGAGGAGGGGACGATCGGCGCCGAGGCCGTCTGGGCGCCGGCGAGCTCAAGGACGAGGGTCTCTGGGGATTCGGCCAGGTAGTAAGCCCTTTGAACGTAAAGCAGGCCGTCGGTTTCCATGACCAGTTTCGTCGCCAGCGCGCCCGGCTGGACCTGGAACTTGCTGATATTGACGGCGGGGCCCGGGCCCTGGGCGTGCACGACGGAGAAAAGGAGCACGCACAAGCCGGTGATGACGGCTGGCAGGATTCTCTTTTTCATGTTACAGCTCCTCCGTGATTTCTTTGATGATATCTCTCGGCCTTATAAGGGGGATACCCCGCTCGTGGGTTTTCCGCAAGACCACCTGCGATTCGGTGATGGACAGGACGTACCCGTCCGTGAACTTGTCGCCGACCTTGACGAACAGGGGGAAGCCATGGGGCATGCCGATCATGGCGGTGTAGGTTTTCTTGTTCTTGACGATCCCGAAAAGGACGAGGTCGTCGATGAACACCTGGGGCTCGCCGGTGGCCGTCCTCTCCCGCATGTCGCGCCCGGTCAGGAGGTCCTTGAAGGGGTCGCGCCGGCCCTCGGGATTGTAAGTGAACCCGGACGGCGGCGCGACCGTCTGCGCGGCCTCGGGCGGCGGCGCGGCCGCCGTCTCCTGGGCGAGAAGAGGCACCAAGCCCGTCAGACCGGCGATCAGGATGATGAAGGCTATTTTTCTCATCGTTTTGGCCTCACTTGCTTTTTGGCCGGGGCGGCGACCGGCGTCTCGGCGAAGAAGTAGGTCTTGGCCGTCCAGTTCGCTGAGACCGTGTTCAGGTCCGTCTGGCGGGCCAGGGACTTGATGCTGAAGTTTTCGATCGTGAATACCCGGGGGAATTTGCTCAAGCGGTCGAAGAACATCCCCAGGTTGTGGTAGTTGCCCGAGACCTGGATGGGGATGGGCCACTCGGCGTAGAACTCCTTGTTGATCTCGGCCCCCGGCGCGAAGCGGAGGACGTCGAGCCGGGAGTCATAGGCGAGCGTCTGGATCTGCCGCAGGATGTCCGCCGTTTCCTTCCTCTGGGGGATGTTGACCTCCAGGGTCTTGAGCTTGGCGGTCATGGCGGCGATGTCGGCCTCGATCTTGTCCAGTTCCCGCTTCTTCTGCTTCAGGTTTTGGACCTCCCCTTCGACCTTGATCCGCTCGGTCTTCAGGGCCTTGAGCTTGGCGTTCTGGGGCTTGAAGTAGAAGAAGAAGGCCAGGGCGAAGATGAGGGCGGCGAAGAGGATATATCCGTACCAGGGCCAGTTTTTCATCACTTCTCCCCTTTCTTATCGGCAGGTTTGGCGGCAGGTTCCGCCTTCGCGGGAGCGGGAACCGGCTCCGGCTTCTTCTCGAGCACGGCCCGGAGAGAGAACTCCAGGTACTGGTCTCCCTGGGCCGTTCTTTGCGTCGAGGAGACGAGATTGACGTTCATGAGCTGGGGACTCGCTTCGAGATTCCCGATGTAGTCCGCGATGAGGTTGTTCGACAAGGCCCGTCCCTTGATCTGGAGGCCCTTGTCGTCGTAGGTCAGTTCGCTCAGCCAGACCCATTCCGGGAGGCGGCGGTTCAACTCGTCCATGAGGCGGGGAGCCAGGTCGCGCTGGGCGTTGAGGCTCTCGATGAGGGTGATCTTGCGGTCGAGGGATTCCCGGGCTCTCTTCTGCTCCTCGAGCTTGGCCTCGACGTACTGGAGCTGGCTTTTCTCCTGGCGGGCCTTGGCGAGGAGCGTGTTTTCCCTGTCGAACGCCTTCTGCTGGAAGAAATAGAACAGGCCGAGCCCGATGACGAGGAGGAGGAAGACCAGGTTCCCGAGGTTCGGGCCCTTCTTGCCTCCTTCCTCGGATATCCCGGAGGCGACGACGGTTTCCCTGATGTCCTTGTTTTCCGGCTTGAGGAGGTTGATCCGTATCATGGTTACTTCTCCACCTTTCGGGTTGCCAAACCGACGGCGACACCGAAGATCGGCGCCATGTCGCTGAAGTAGATGGCGTCGAACTTCTTGTCATCGACCCGGATATTGCGGAAGGGATTGAGGATCTCCGCCTTGATCCTGAACTTGGTCTCGAAGGCGCGGACCATGTTCATGACGTTGGCCAGTCCGCCGCTGAGGACGATCTGATCGATCTTCCTCTCCCGCTTCTCCGAGGCCTCGTAGAAGGAGAAGGTTTTCTCGATCTCGTCGAGGAGGTCGCGGACGTTCATCGACAGGAGCGTCGCGAACTGGTCCGGGGTCGTCGATTTCCCGGGGATGCCCTTGAGGAGCTTTTCCGCCTCTTCGAACGAGATGCTGAGCTCCTTGCGGATGTTCTCGGTGAAGAAAAAGCCGCCCAGGGACAGGTCCCGGAAGAGCTGAGGCGTGCCCCGCTCGACGATGACGACGTTGGTGATGTTGGCCCCGATGTTGATGAGGGCGATCGTCTTTTCGGCGAAGACTTCGGGGTAGCTGACCTCGAGGGCGTTCTGGAGGGCGAAGACGTCGACCTCGATGCTCCGGAGGTTCTTCCGGGCCTGGTTGATGACGTTGCTGTAGTTGGCGATCTTGTCCTTTTTGGCGGCCACGAGCAGGATGTCGAGGTTCTTTTCGTCGGTCGAGCGCGCCGGCTTGAGGATGGCGTAGTCGACGTTCGTCTCCTCATAGGGGTAGGGGATGTTGTGCTTGGCTTCCCAGATGATGGACTCTGCGAGCTCCTGTTTTTCCATGACCGGGAGGGAGATCTTTTTGATGATGACGGAGTTTCCGGAGATCGAGATGGCGACATCCTTGGTCGCGATCTTGTTCTCCTCGAAGACCAGGCGGATGGTCTCGATGACGGCGGCCGAGTCGATGATGGTCCCTTCCACGATGGCGTCGTGAGGCAGCGGCTCATAACCGATCTTCGCCACCTCGTAGGCCTCCGCCGCGCCCTTTTTTCGGGCCCGGAGTTCGACGGCCTTGATGGAATAAGAACCGATATCCAACCCGACCACGCTTTTTTCTCGAGAGATACCGAACATGTTTCCCTGCCTTTATGAAGATTGGACTTTATTAGACTTTTTGAGCTTGTCCCTGAGCTTGCGGGCCACCGGCCCGGGCACGAGGCCCTCGACGGAGCCGCCCAGCGCGGCGACTTCGCGGACCAGGTTCGAGCTGAGGAACGAATAATTGACGTTGGGCATCATGAAAAACGTCTCGATGTCCGGGGCCAGATTCCTGTTCATCAGGGCCATCTGGAATTCGTACTCGAAGTCCGAAATGGCCCTCAGGCCGCGCATGACGACCCGAGTCCCCCGGGCCCGGGCGAAATCGACGAGGAGTCCGTCGAAGGCCCGGACTTCGACCTCCTTTTTCGAGGCGAAAATATCTTGAATCATTCTTACCCTCTCTTTAGTCGTGAAGAGAGGGGCTTTTTTGGGGTTTTCGAGGACGGCGACGACGATCCGGTCGAAAACCTTGAGGCCGCGCTCGATAATGTCCACATGCCCGTTCGTGATAGGGTCGAAAGACCCAGGGTACATGGCGCTTGTTCCCGGCATCTGGACTCTCAGTTAGTTCCTCTTTTTGGTTTACTATCCAAATATCAAAAAAAAACGAGCTTGTCAACGAAAATTCTCGGGTAAAGGGGAGCTGGAAGGACTTCACGCCGGACCCGCCTTGTGTCATAATATAGGGAGGAAGGAGGACCGGTGGGAAAAACGATGGGGAAGGGGAGTCGGAGAAGGTGCCCTTGGGCGCCGTGGTCGCCTAACCTGTTGTCACCGCTAAGGGTGACCCTTCTTGCCTTGGGATTTGCCTTCGCTGCGGGATCCGTCAGCCCTCAGGACGACGCGGCCTTGGCTCAAAGGCGGCAGGAGATGGTCTCATCCCAGGTCGCGGCCCGGGGTATCCGCGACCCGCGGGTCCTGAGGGCCCTAGCCGGAATCCCCCGACATTTATTTGTCCTTCCCGCCGATATTGACCGGGCCTACGAGGACCGTCCCCTGCCGATCGCGGAGGGGCAGACGATCTCCCAGCCCTATATCGTGGCCCTCATGACCGAATGCCTTGCTCTGAAAACAAACGACAAGGTCCTCGAAATAGGGACCGGTTCCGGTTACCAGGCGGCCGTGCTCGGCCTGATCGTTGACCGTGTTTTCACGGTCGAGATTCACGAGGGCCTGGCCCGCCGGGCTGCCGAGACCCTCGAGCGCCTGGGTTTCCGAAGCGTCCGGGTCCGCACCGGCGACGGTTTCTTCGGCTGGCCCGAAGAAGCCCCCTTCGACGGCATCATCGTCACCTGCGCCGTCCCCGAGGTCCCGCCGGCCCTATTCGCCCAGCTCGCGGAAGGCGGCCGCCTGGTCATCCCCCTCGGCGACACCCTCACTTATCAGCGCCTGACCGTCATCACCAAGAAGGCCGGAAAACCCAGCGTCCAGCAAGTCCTCGATGTCCGCTTCGTTCCCATGACCGGCGAGGCGTTGAAGAAAAAACGCCGCTGACACCACCCGTTTTGGCTATGAAGGGGACCATCCATATCCCCCGGCCCCCCGGGAACCAGTCCCGACGGTTCCCCCATCGGCAAGCCGATGGGTCCCCTTCCGCTACGGGGTCTCTGGACGGTCCCCTTCACAGCCCGGGTGGCGTCTGCGGCTTTTAGATAGAGGCCTCGGGGATTATCGAACGAACGATGACAGTGACGCAGGGACGATGCTCGGAGGAGGCCGGCGGAAACAGGGGCTGAGGGGTATCGTCAAAGGGAGCATAAAGCGGTGATTTAGACTTCCCGGGCCGGATACGCGGACTCCTCCCATCGGAGCCGGCCCGGGAAGGCGTGAAGAATCACCGCAGCGGACGGAGACGATCCCCGAGGCCCCGCCGCGGCCGACGGAGGGGCACACCCCTGAGCACATCCGTTGCTTTTCGGGGTGGAGTGTGCTACTTTTTGGGCGATGATGATCCGATTCGGCACCTCCGGCTGGCGGGGGGTCATGGGCGAGGAATTCACCTTCCACAACGTCCGGGTCGTCGTCCAAGCCATCGCCAACCACCTCCGGAAAACGTACGCGGACGGGCCTATCTCCGTGGTCGTCGGCTTCGACACGCGATTCCTGTCGGAGCGCTACGCCTTCGAAGCGGCCAAACTCCTGGCCCGGAACCGGATCGAGGTCTTCCTGGCCGAACGGGACGTCCCGTCCCAGGCCTTGGCTTACCAGGTCATCAAGAGGAAATGCCAGGGCGGGATCAACTTCACCGCCTCCTTCAACCCGCCGCGCTACAACGGCCTCAAGTTTAACGTCGAAACCGGCGCCCCGGCCCTCCCGGAGGTGACGGACGCCGTCGAGGAGGAGATCCGGCAGCTGATGCCCGTCTTCTCCACCCTGGCTATCCAAGCCCCGGGCGAATCCATCTCCCGCATCGACTTCCAGGCTGACTATCTGGCTTTCCTCCAAGGCAAGATCGATTTCGGCGTCATGCGGGCCGCGAAACTGCGTGTCGCCGCGGACCTGCTTTATGGCACGAGCCGCGAATACCTCGACGAGATCCTCGAAGAGAACGGCGTCGAGGTCGAGAGCCTCCACGGCTACGTCGATCCCTACTTCGGCGGTGTCAGCCCTTCCTGCACGGAGGAGAACCTGGCCGAGCTCAAGGCCCGCGTCGTAGAGACGAAGTGCCACCTCGGGATGGCCACGGACGCGGATGGCGACCGGTTCGGCATCGTCGATGAGAAGGGGGCCTTCGTCCACCCGAACATCATCCTGGCCCTGCTCCTCGACTACCTCGCCAGGGTCAAGGGCTGGCGGGGCGGCGTCGCCCGGTCGGTCACCACGACCCATCTCCTTGACCGCATCGCCCGCAAGCACGACCTGCCGCTGACCAAGACGAAGGTCGGTTTCAAGTACATGGCTGACCTGTTCCTTAAGGGCCGGATCATGTTCGGCGGAGAGGAGAGCGCCTGCATCGCCGTCAAGGACCACCTCCCCGAAAAAGACGGGATCTTCGCCGGGCTCCTGGTCGCGGAGATGATCGCCGCCACCGGCCGCAGCCTGGGCGGGCTCCGCGAGGCCCTTTTCAAGGAATACGGAGAAATGGTCAGCGGCGAGCGCAACCTGCCCCTGACCCCGGAGCGGGCGAAGAGGCTGAAGGCGCTCATCCAAGATCCCCCGTCGAAGCTGGGTCGCCGGAAGGTCATCTCTATCGAGACGATCGATGGCCTCAAGCTCGATTTCGACGGGGACCGCTGGGTCGTCCTCCGCCTGTCGGGGACGCAGCCGCTCATCCGCTGCTACGCCGAAGCCGAGACGCGCGAGGAGGTCGAGGCCCTCTTGAAAAAGGGGCTGGAGGCGGTCAGGTGAAGAAGAAGATCTTCATCCTCGGCATCGCCTGCTTCTTTTTGATCCTGATCGTCACTTCGCTCTTCGGGAAGAAGGGCGTCATGGACCTCCGCCGGGCCCGCCGGAACCTGGCGGCGCTCGAGACCCGGGTCCGCGCCCTCGAAGCGGAGAAATTCCGACTCGAGGTGGAGATCGACCGGCTTGAAAAGGACCCCCGGGCCGTCGAAAAACCGGCCCGGGAGAAGCTGGGGCTCGTCGAACCCGGCGAGAAGGTGGTCGTCATCCCCCCGCCGGTCAAGAAATAAATGCCCCGGTCCCCCAAGCTCGGAGGGCACCCGGAGGTGGCGGCCCTCGTCGAGAACCTCAACCCGGCGCAGCGCCGGGCGGTCCTCCACGGCGGAGGGCCGCTCCTCATCATCGCCGGGGCGGGGACGGGGAAAACCAAGGTCATCACCCATCGGATCGCCCGGCTGATCGCCTCGAAAGCGGCCCGGCCGAACGAGATTCTGGCCGTGACCTTCACCGAAAAGGCGGCCAACGAGATGGAGGCCCGGGTCGACGTCCTCGTCCCCTACGCGTCATCCTTCGCCGAGATCAGCACGTTCAATTCCTTCGGCGAAAGGGTCCTGCGCGACTATGCTCTCGACGTCGGTTATCCCCCGGACTTCCGCCTGCTCGACGACGTCGAACAGGCCATCTTCTTCCACGAACACCTCTTCCGCCTGCCGCTCGACTATTACCGGCCGCTCGGCCAGCCGACCCGCCACATCCAGGAGCTCCTCGCGGCCATCCGCAAGCTGAAACAGGAGGACGTCCGACCTGAGGACTACGTCCGCTACGCGGAAGGGCTCGGAAAACGGGCTTCGAACGAGAGCGAAAAGGAGACGGCCAGGAAGCACCTCGAGGTCGCCCGGGTCTTCGCGGAATACCAGACGCTTCTCCGGACACAGGGCCTGATCGACTTCGAGGACCAGGTGACCCTCGTCGTCGACCTCTTCCGGCGTCGGCCCGCCGTCCTGGAGGAATTCCAGAGGCGCTACCGGCACATCCTCGTCGACGAGTTCCAGGACACGAACTACATCCAGTTCGAGCTCCTCAAGATGCTCGCCGCCGGGCACAGGAACCTGACCGTGGTCGGGGACGACGACCAGAGCATCTTCCGCTTCCGAGGCGCCTCGCTCAGCAACATCCTCGGCTTCGAGGAGGTCTACCCCGAGGCCAAGAGGATCGTCCTGACGCGGAACTACCGGTCGACCCAGCCCATCCTCGACGCTTCCTACCGGCTCATCCAGCACAACAACCCGAACCGGCTCGAGTTCAAGTACCGGGTCGACAAGCGCTTGAAGGCGGACGTCCGCGGTTCCGGGAAGAGCATCCACATGCTCCAGTTCGACACGCTCTCGCACGAGGCCGACGCCGTGGCCGCCCGCGTCCTCGAAATCCACGAGCAGGGCTCCGCCTGGAGGGACATCGCCGTCCTTGTCCGGCGCAACGCCGACGCCGACCCCTACCTGCGGTCCTTCAACATGAAGCAGGTCCCCTTCCGTTTTTCGGGCAGCCGGGGACTCTACCAGCAGGAGGAGGTCAAAGTCCTCGTCGCCTTCATCCGAGCCCTGACGGATTTCGACAACAGCCGCGACCTCTTCTACCTCGCCCTCTCGGACGTCTACAAGGCCGGCCCTTACGACATGACCCGGATCGCCGGGCACGCCGAGAAGAAGAACCTGTCCCTCCACAGCGTCTTCAAGACGATCGCCGAGGGCACGAGCCCCGTGGAGATCGCCAAGGAGACGGAGGAGACGGTCAAGAGGATCTTCGCTGATATCCTCGCGTTCGTCGATCTGGCCGGGGCGAAGAACGCCGGGGCGGTCGTCTACGCCTTCCTCGAAAAAAGCGGCTACCTCAAATCCCTGGTCAGCCCCATGACCCTCGAGTCCGAGGTCCGGATCAAGAACATCCGCCTCTTTTTCGACAAGATCAAGGGGTTCTCCGACCTCGTCGACAACGATTCCATCCGCTCCTTCGCCCGTTACCTCGACTTGCTCCGCGAGGTCGGCGACAACCCGGCCACGTCGGAGGCGGAGCTCGACGAGGACGCCGTCAACGTCCTCACGGTCCACAAGGCCAAGGGGCTCGAGTTCGGGAAGGTCTTTCTCGTCGGCCTCATCGAGGACCGCTTTCCCGGCCGGGAGCGGCGGGAGAGGATCCCGGTCCCGGACGGGATCCTCAAGGAGATCCTGCCGGGGCGGGAGAATTATCTTCAGGAAGAGAGGCGGCTCTTCTACGTGGCCATGACCCGCGCCCGCCGGGCCCTCTACCTGACCTATGCCAGGGACTATGGGCTCAAGCGCCCGAAGAAGGTCAGCCCCTTCGTCCTCGAGGCCCTGGACATCCCTAAGATGCCGGAGGACGTCCTGCGGGCCTCGGTCCTCGAGGAGCTCCGGCGCTACGGCCAGTCCGACAGCCGGCCGAAGATACCGGCCCCGGTCCGGCCGACGGGGATGCTGCGGCTGAGCCACGTCCAGGTCGAGGATTACCTTCTCTGCCCCCTCAAGTACAGGTTCCGTCACGTCATGCGCGTGCCTGTCCTGCCCCACCACTCGCTCGTCTTCGGCCGCGTCCTGCACGCCACGATCCACGCTTATCTCAAGCAGAGGATGAAGGGCCGGAACCTGGCCGAGCAGGGCGTCATCGACGAGTACGTGAAGAACTGGGTCAACGAGGGCTTCCTCAGCCGGGAGCATGAAGAGCTGCGCAAGGCGGCGGGCGAGCAGGCCCTTCGCCTCTTTTACCGGCGGGAGGAGGGGTCGGGGCGCCTGCCGGCTTTCCTCGAAAAGCCCTTCCGCTGGCAGGAGGGCGGCATCCGCTTTTCGGGACGCTACGACCGCGTCGACTTCGAGGACGCGGGCCCGGTCATCATCGATTTCAAGTCGACGGAGGCTTCCTCACAAAAGGAAGCCGACCGCCGGACGGCCGACAGCCTGCAGATGGACGTCTACGCCCTGTCCTTTTTAAAGACGGAGGAGATGCTTCCGGTCGAGACGCGCCTCCATTTCCTGGAGTCCGACATCGTCGGACGGGCCGCGAAGGGGGAGAAGGAGCTGCGCCGAGCGGGGGAGAAGATCCGTCAAGCGGCCGAAGGAGTCCGGGGCGGGGATTTCACGGCCCGCCCGGACTGGCACAACTGTTCGATCTGCGAATTCAAGACGATCTGCCCTTCATCATTCGCCTATTAGAGCAAGAGGGACAGTCCCTTGCGGGGACAGTCCCTCCCCGGAGTTCAAGAGGGACTGTCCCCCCTCAAGGGGACTGTCCCTCTTTTTATTGCGGCTTGCCCCCTTCGGGGACTGCCCTGAACGGGACTGCCCCTATCGGGGTATGGCCCAGAAAGGCATGACCGCCCAGATCTTCGTCCGGTTCATCATCCGGACCGTGTCCAAGATTTTTTCCCGGCCGGCCGCGCTCTTGATGTCGAGTCCGATACCGGACCGCGAGAAAAGGGCCTGCCAGAACGAGCGCTTCCTGGGCCAGACATCCAGGCGGACTTCCTCGTCGGCGTCGATACCGGCCTCCTTCTTGGCCAACCCCAGGGCCATGGTCAGGCCGCCGAGCTCGTCGACGAGCTTTCGGTCCTTGGCCTGCCTCCCCGTCCAGATGCGGCCCTTGCCGACGGCATCGACCTCGTCCCGGGTGAGGCCCCGCCCCTCCGCGGCCTTGGACAGGAACTGTTCATAGGTCCACAGGATCTCTTCCTTGAGGACTTTTCGTTCGTCGGGCGTGAACGGCCGGAAAGGCGAGAAGATGTCGGCCTTCTCGCCGAAAACCAGCTTCTCCGAGGTCACGCCGAGCTTGCCGAGCAGGCCGTCGACGCTGAACTTCCCGGCCAGAACGCCGATCGACCCGGTCAGGGTTTGGGGCTGGGCCACGATCCGCGTTGCGGCCATGGCGATCCAGTACCCGCCCGAGCCGGCCACGTCCGACATGGACACGATGACGGGCTTCACCTTCCTGGCCAGGGCGACCTCGCGCCAGATGACGTCCGACCCGACCGACGACCCGCCCGGGCTGTCGATACGCAGGACGATGGCTTTGACCGACCCGTCGGTGCGGGCCGTCCGGATCCAACGGGCCACGGTCGACCCGCCCAGGACCTGGGGCAGGCTTTCGCCTGTCATGATCATCCCAGCGGCGTAGATGAGGGCGACCGTGCGGCCCGTTTCGAGTCCGACCGAGGAAGGTTTGACCTTCGTGTAGTCGTCGAACCTGACCCGGGCCGGCGTCCGGCCGTCCTGTCGCAGAAGCGCCTGGACCTCGTCCTCGTAGAGGCAGTCGTCGACGAGACCGGCCGTCTTGGCCTTCTCGCCCTGGAAGAAGCCGCGGTCGACGAGCGCCCGGAATTCGGCCTCGGTCTTGCCGCGGGCCTTGGCCGCCGCGGTCACGTACTGGGCGAACAGGTCGGCGTAGAGGGATTCCATCTGTTCACGGTGGGCCGGGGTGAAGCCCTTTTCCGTGAACATGTTGGCCGCGGTCTTGTATTCCTCGACGTGCTCGAATTCGGCCCGGACGCCGAGCTTGTCGAGCGCGCCCTTCAAGAACGGAACATCGCCGCCGATGCCGTTGATGCCCAGCCAGCCCAGGGGGCGGAGGATGATCCGGTCGCAGGCCGTGGCCACGAAATATTCCATGTCGAAATCAGGGGCCTCCTCGATCACGGCGTAGACCTTCTTGCCCGAGCGGCGGAAATCGAGGATGGCCTCGCGCATCTCGTTGGCCTTGGCCCAGTCGCACTGGAGGAGGCCGAGCCGCAGGAGGACGGCCTGGATACGGCCGTCGACCTTGGCCTTGCGCAGGTTCATCCAGAGGTCGTGCATGGCCAGCGGCTTCGCCCCGAGAAGGAACGAGCTGAGGGAGTCCGGCGCGGCGACTTCCGCGACGGAACCGGAAAGCGGGACATCGAGGTAGCCGCGGGCGGGCATGTCCACGGCCGTCCCGCCGATGTTCATGACGACCAGGAAGAACGTGCCGGCGGCGGCCAGCAGGAAAAAGAACAGGAAGATCATCCCGACATAGGCGGATTTTCTCATGGCGGCTCCTCGTCTTTGCCCGGTCACGCGGCCCGCGTCCGGGTCACCCAACTATAGCAGAAATGAGCTTGATTTCAATCTTCGAAATATGGACAATAATCCCTCATCCCGCCGCGTGCTTCCCGAAGCGGGGCCGGCGATAGCGGGAGAGACAGGAGGTATTTGGAATGTCTTTTTCAAAGCTTTATGTCGGTAACCTCAACTACAAGACTACGGAAGAGACGCTGAAGGAACTGTTCGCGCAGTTCGGCGAGGTTACCTCGGTCAACATCCTGCAGGGCCGCGGCTTCGGCTTCGTCGAGATGGCCACTCCGGAAGCGGCGCAGGATGCCAAGGGCAAGCTGAACAGCGCCGAGTTCGACGGCCGCAAGCTCATCGTCAACGATGCCCGCCCGCAGTCCGAAAGACCCCGGACCGATCGCGATCGGCGTCCGGGCGGCCCCGGCGGCGGCGACAGAAGAGGGTTTTCCCGGTTCTGACCGGACCTCCCGGCTTCCCCTCTATCCCCCAGGTTCAAAGGGGCGGGACGCCGCCCGTTTCGGCAGCGACGGGGGCCACGCATATCCCCCGGCCCCCGGGAACCAGTCCCGGCGGTTCCCCCATCAGCAAGCTGATGGGTCCCCCTCCGCTACGGGGTCTATGCATGGCCCCCATCACTGCCCGGGTGGCGTCGATGCGGTTCCTTGCCGCACGACCGAAGAGGGGACAGTCCCTCTTCCCCGCCGCTCTCCCTCCCCCGAAGGTCCACCCCCGCAGAAACCGGGGCCGAGGGGGTTGTCGGAGGAAGCATAAAGCGGGGATTTAG